>CAYFHO010000146.1:0-1834 GCA_964342825.1 uncultured Verrucomicrobiota bacterium | reverse complement strand
GTCGCGTTTATCTCTGCCGTCCGGTGCTTTGTTCAAAATGTAGAACATGTTGGGAAAGGTATCTTGCATCCACTTGGCAAGTCCGTCCTGATCCGCAATGTCATACACCCGCATTTTGTTGACAAAGGTCTGATAAACTTCAAGGCCTCTTTGTTCACGAACACTCCACAAGGCCTGGGCCAGATCTGTTTGACCGCCCCAGATCGCGATGTTGAGTGGATCATCGGTCGATCCGTTATCGACACAGCGGATGATCCATTTCGAGCCATCGGTCTGCTTCCCAGCTCCGATATGTTTGCGGCCCCGTTGAGGGTTCCCGGATTTGATCAGGGATTGAAGTTGTGCTGCTGTTGGCCAGCCTTTCTCATGATTTAGCAGTCGTGGGCGCACCTGGCCGTAGGCTTCAACGATTTCCTCGATAAGGTCGGGACGCGTAACGGCTTGTTTCAGTTCACCAGGAGTTCCGGAAGCGGTTGCGATGAGTCCTTCGATGCGAAAATGATTGGCGTAAAGCATCAACCGAATCATTGATTGCTGATCGTCCGGATCCCCTCCGATATCGGTCATGATCAATAGTCTTGGGGGGCGGGCAGACTTTTCATCGGCGAGGGTCGTGGGAAACCCGCACTGCAACACTACCCCAATCAATGAAACGGCAAAACATCGATGCCAAATTTTGGAGACCATGTTTGAAGCTTAATCCAAAGCGCAAACACGGTAAATGGATTTGTCTCCAGTGCATTGAAATTGGTAAGCAGAGCAAATCATCTCAAATGCCGAATTCAGTCATCCAGTTCATCTGCAAGTTTAAGCATTTCTTTCTTTGTAGCCGGCGCCAATCTAAATCCTAGTTGGGTCATTTTATCAATCGGAGATCGAACACTTGGGATTAAACCTTCCCTCTTGGCTTTCAGAATAACACCACAAGTACCGGTAATTTTTATTCCCAAATTACGTGCATGCAGTCTGGCTGGAAGATCATCCAGAATTGCCAAGGTTTCCTGATTTCGCGATGCCAGTTGGAGGACACCGATTTCACCAGCACCCAATTCCGCTGGCGCAAGTTTGGTGATTCCATGATCAGGTGCAGTCTTAATCCATGCAATGGAATCTACATTGGGTAAATCAACGTCCGCTACCAGGCCCGATTCAATTTCAATTCAAACCGCCTCAGGTAGAGTAATCTTATCGTAAAGTTGGTGTAATAAATCTAAGTGTCCGACTTGGTGCAGATATTGAATTGGCGAAGTGTTGCAAATGACCTCAAGCATTTGCCAAGTCCTCAGCCAGCTCTTGTCGAGAGAGAGAAATTGCTGGTATTTTGTAATTGGATAGTTTGGATAGAAACAGGGGTTTCGGGATGCCGGCCAATTCCGCAGCTGCTCCCGAGGATAAACGGCCCAGTTCAAAAAGTTTCATTGCGGCCATCATCCGTAATTCCTCTCCAGCGTCAGAGGAGCCAAGCTTCAAGGCAGCCAGGCTGCGCTCCGGAACCTCAATGACGATTTCACTCATAAACTTACTCTACTAAACAAAACGATTTAACTCAAGTTGCGGGCCAAAGAGTACATTGGTATTGAAAATTCTTTTGCAGTGCATCCCGAACCAGATCATGGGATCAATTCTGGATAAATTGTTCTTCAAGAAGTCGTCACGCTTGCTTGGCGGGGGACTTTGGTTTGGATTTCTTTGAGAATGTGGTCGGTGGTGATCCCTTCCGCTTCGGCTTCAAAGTTGGGGATGAGTCGATGCCTGAGTGTGGGGAGAATCGATTGTTGAATATCGTCGAAGCTGACATTGAATCGACCCTCGGTCAGGGCCCTGACTTTGGCGG
>CAYFHO010000145.1:0-2184 GCA_964342825.1 uncultured Verrucomicrobiota bacterium | reverse complement strand
GATTTACAACAACCGTACTTTTGTAACTTAACAAAAGTGACGAACTTGGGTTAACCTTGAATTGCATCTACAAAATAACAAATGAGTTATAATTCAAACCATGCCCAAGCAGAGGGTCGTTTTTCAATCACGACAACAAGAAAAGAAAGGAACCTCCATGTCATGAAAACTTGAAAGAACTAAAAACAGTAGAAGTCTGAAACTTGCAGAATGGAAGACATTCATTCAGAATCAACTGAATTCACCTAAAAAGAACCCGATGCAAGCACCCAGATGCTTCAGGAGGCTATGGATTTTTTAATGAGAATGGACATGACAAAATCGTTGATAAAAACAGGAAAACTAATTCTGAGCTGCTCAGTGCTGCTCGGTTTCATGACAGGTTGTGACAGCGGCAACCAGTCTAACGTTTCAGAGGGAACTAAACCAACACCATCAGATAACCCAAAAGGCTCCATCGGTGTATCTTTACTGACGCTCAAGAATCCGTTTTTTAAAGTCATTGGGGATCATATCACTTCAGAGGCGCAAAAACACGGTTACGAAACCATTGTGCTGAGCGCCGACGAGGACGTCGCCAAACAATCCAATCAGGTCAAAGACTTTATTGTGAAAGAAGTTTCAGCGATTGTTCTTAGCCCTTGTGAATCCAGGTCCATCGTGCCTGTGATACAAGAAGCGAATGCAGCTGGCATTCCAGTCATTACCGTTGATATTCCCTGCAATGAACCAGGTGTTGATATTCTGACTCAGGTCGCTACCGATAATTACGGTGGCGGCAAGGAAGCAGGAAAAGCCATGATTGAAGCTTTGGGGGAAGCTGGAGGCAAGGTAGCCATCCTGCATTACAGGCAAGCAGAATCCTGCAGACTGCGTGTGAAAGGATTCAGAGAAGTCATCGATGCACACAACGCTGCCTCGCCCTCCAAAATTGATCTGGTCATGGAATTGGAAAGTGGCGCAGCAAAGGATCTGGGTTACAAAGCAGCAGAGGATGCACTCCAGGCACATGGTGATTTGCGAGGAATTTTCGCCATCAATGATCCGGCAGCCTTGGGAGCACGCGCAGCCCTGGAAAAGGCGGGAAAACAGGACCAGGTTCAGATTGTCGGGTTTGACGGGCAGCCTGAGGGCAAACAAGCCATCAAGGATGGAAAAATTTATGCTGACCCCATCCAATTCCCAGACAAGATGGGAATTGAAGTTGTCAAAGCCATTATTGCACACTCGAGAGGTGATGAAGTTCCCCCGGAGCAACTGATTCCCACCAGTCTCTATCGACAGGAGGACGGGCTCAAGGATGCAAGTCTCCAATAACTTTGGCATCCAACCTTTAACATAAAGTGTCTCATGAGTGAGCAAAAATCAGATTTTCTACCCTCATTAGTGGGATCTATGTCAGAGGGAGCCGCGGGCAATCCAACCGTTGAGATGATAGAGGCGGCCTTTCGTCACCATTCACTTCACTATCGCTATATCAATATGGAGGTAAAGCCTGACGATCTGGCAGATGCAGTAAAAGGAGCAAAGGCCATGGGATTTAAAGGATTTAATTGTTCCCTACCCCACAAAGTCGAAGTGATTCAACATTTGGATGGACTTGGAAAATCAGCAGAAATCATGGGTGCTGTAAATTGTGTGGTTCAACGTGATCATAAATTCATTGGAGAAAACACCGATGGAAAGGGATTTCTCGAATCATTAAAAACGGTCATTTCTCCTGCAGGAAAAAGCATCGTCATCCTGGGTGCAGGAGGAGCGGCGCGTGCAATTGCAGTTGAACTGGGATTGGCTAATGCCGGTAAAATCACCATCGTCAACCGATCACAGGAACGTGGTCAAAATTTGAGCAATCTCCTGTCCGATAAACTGAGTATTGATACCGCATTTGTTCCCTGGCTTGGAACATACCACATTCCAAGTGGAACCGATGTTTTGGTCAATGCAACATCCATTGGGCTCTACGATTCAGAAGCTCAAATTGATCTGGATTTAGAATCACTGAATGCATCGACAGTGGTAGCAGATGTGATTTTCAGCCCACCTGAAACCTGGCTTATTCGAAACGCAAAACAAAAGGGCTGCCCTGTCCTTGACGGCCTTGGAATGATCGTCAACCAAGGCATCACCAGTGTCGATTATTGGACAGGTATCAAACCAGAAGCTTCCATCATGCGTTCTGCG
>CAYFHO010000144.1:0-2263 GCA_964342825.1 uncultured Verrucomicrobiota bacterium | reverse complement strand
TGTTCTTACCCTTACTCACTTTGATGGACCACATCTAGTTGCAGCCGATGAAACTTCACCCTGGACATCAAAAATCGATAAGCAATTGTTCACGTCGCATTGTTGATTTGCATGGTTTTACCATGATTGAAATATTAGGTGTTCTAGCGATTGTGGTCATTCTTGCCGCAGCGATGATTCCAGCCATTATGGCTAGCCTCAAACGAAGCGAACGCCAGAATGAAGAAATCAATCTGAAAGCCATCTCTTCTGGTTTGAGAGATTATATACTTCGAGAGCGATCCATTCCTGATGAATCCACCTGGATTCAAATAGTTGCTGATGAACTCGAATTGCCAATAGATAGAATCGAATTTAATGAAGCTGGCTGGAGTCGGGTGTTTATGCCGGACCCCGATTTGCGTATTGGGATTACCAACACTTCGATCCTTCCATTTGATCAGACGATTCAGGGAACGATTCAACCCGTTAGTCCTCGCGCCATATTGGTTTCATGTTTGACGAGAAGTTTACCCACCTTAACCACCAACCATTTTGATGCCATGTGGGACGCCAACCCGGGAGACATTCCAGCCTCATGGGATTTAGATTGGGAAAGATCAGCCGAAGATTTGAAGTTTGAACGCATGGACTTTGGGGATCTTTTTCATCGTCTGGTTTTAAACAATATTGACACCCAGCTGGATGCTCAGTTCTCCATCGACGCGTTTTCAGCTGTCACTCTTCCTTCAACAAATTTTGTGGAACGGTGGTACCTGAAAAATTCGAACATTGGATTGAGATTTACCGATGGAACCCTTCAGTTGCAGGAAGTCTTGGTAAGTGATCGCAGCTATGTTTTTCAAAACGGGTCCTGGAGTCGCAAGTTCAGTCAGGGGACAGATGGCACTGGAGCCTTTGGTCAATTGGTGGAGGAATTCCTTAATGCACCCCTTTCACCCGATCGGGTCTTCGGGGCGGATCAACAAGCCGTTGTCAACGAAATGTACTGGTATATGTGGAGCTATGCATTGTGGGCCAACGACGGTTTTCCCAAGGGCGGTTCCAATTCTGATCAACAGGTGCCAGCCTATAGAGCTGTTACCGATTCACAAGACCGACTCGAGGATTTTGCAGACAATTTAATTCAGTGAAATGAAACTCTCCTGGCAATCGAATCATCCATTCATTTCTTTCGTTGAAAAGAAATCAGAAGGGCTTGTGTTGATTGAGCTATTAGGGGTGATCACTTTAATACTTGTGTTCTCACTGATTCTTGGACCTGTGCTCATTAAGAAATTGGACCGAGTAACTCTGGAAAAGGAAGATGCATTCTTACTGGAGATGTCTGAAAATTTTCGGGAAAGTGTGATCAGAAACAGAGCCGTACCTGGTGCCAATGATTTTGTGCAAGCACTTTCAGATGAAATGGGGCTTCACACCTTGGACATCGTTGAAAATCCAAAAGGACGTCCTCGTGTTTTGGTCATTGATCCTGATTTAAGAATGGGAGTAAACACGAATCAGGTGTTGCCATACGTTCAGGATATTGCGGGGTCGATTGAGCCCATGAGTCCTCGCTTGATGATTGTCACGAGTTTAGGGGAGGACCTTCCAGTAAACATTACCAACGGTGTTGCTTCCTCTTCGAGTGTTTTTCAAGAGTTATGGTCTTTGAGCGAAGGTGCTATCCCAAATACATGGACCAATTGGAACAATGGGCGAGGTGATGATTTGCGCGTACAGCGCATACATTTGGCCGATTTGTTCGTACCTATCGTATTGAATAATGATGACAACTCATTGGGGCAATATTCCATCGATTCGTTGGCTACTAACAGTATGCCAGTCTCAACGCCGAGAACGATCGAAACTTATTTCATCACTGAAACAGTTTTAGGTCTGCATGATTCCAGTGGAAATCTGGAAACCTATGAAGTGGTTTATCAGTCCGATTCTTATGTGTTTGAAATGGGAATTTGGAGAGCACGCTTTCAGGGGGTAGATGCCGGTTATCCTGGTGGTTTCAACCTTCAGGTTGTGGCTGATATGTTTTTAAATGCCCCCTGGAATTCCAATGCCAAATCCAACGGCGATCCTGCAACGCAAGCCAAAATCATCGCAGCCATGGAATCTTTCATGACCGAATACATCCTGTGGGGGGATGCTGGCTTTCCATCGCATCCTTCTCAAAAGGGGGATTTGGAAGATGCTGAAGATGCCCTCAAGACTCACACCATCAACCTACTATTTAAGCCCTAGCCTATGAAGACGAAGCGAATGA
>CAYFHO010000143.1:0-2375 GCA_964342825.1 uncultured Verrucomicrobiota bacterium | reverse complement strand
ACAATTGGGGGGTGAAAATTAACTCAAAAAGACCACGCAGGTTTACTGAAATGGAAAGAGCTCAATTGCTTGATGCATACGCGCAATCTTCAATGACACAACGCGAGTTTGCTGCTTTACATGGAATCGGGTTATCAACTTTGACCAAGTGGCGCCGTGATAATCGCCCATCCAGAATCAGCAAAAAGCAGGATCATCACTTCATTGAAGTGTCTGATCATGGCAGTTTGGTTGATAACACCAAGGCCAGGATCACACTTGAGAGTCCTTCGGGTTGGAGTATTCATCTTCCTCAACAGACTGACATTCAATTCATCCAACAACTCATGGAATCATGTTCTCGTTGAATCCAAACACACGTGTCTTTCTTCGTCCGGGTGTCACCGACATGCGAATGGGATTCAACGGTCTCTTTGGCCTGGTGGAGCAGGTGCTTGGCAAGGATCCGACCAGCGGACATTTGTTTGTATTCTGCAACCGGTCGCGTAACCGTCTGAAGGTGCTCTTCTGGGATGGAAGTGGCCTGTGGGTCTGCGCCAAGCGGCTGGAGTCCGGTCGTTACAGCTGGCCCCAAGATAGTGACATTTCACTCGAGCTCTCCAATGCACAACTGACCATGCTTTTGGATGGTATCGAACTGGATCGGGCACACCCCAAGAATTGGTATCGTAAAGCAGTATAAAACAGGATATAAATTACACTTTTATATTGAGTTTTAAACGCTCTTTGTTATCATTGTTTTCGTTGATGACCAAAGCAGCGATCGCCATACCATCGGACAGGAAAGGCTTGAGAGAACTTGCTCTCAGGCAGGCTGCCAAGATTGCTCAGTTGGAGCAAATGGTCCAAATCCAGGCCGCACACATCCGTCTGATTCAGATTAAAAAATATGGTGCCAAGAGCGAGCGGCTTTCCGAAGATCAACTCCTTTTACTTGATGCTGAACCGGGAGTCAGCAGGAAAGAGATAGAACAGGAAGCTCAAGAGACCCGGCCGGTCAAGCCCGCCAAAAAACGTAATCCCAATCCGGGGCGCGTTTCCTTTCCCGAACACCTGGAGCGGGTCGAGGAGGTGATCCCCTGCAGCGAAGATCAGTGCCAGTGTCCGCAGTGTGGCAAAGAAACCAGGGTGTTTGATTATGAGACCAGCGAAGTGTTGGACATCAAACCGGCTGTCTACTTCGTCAAAGTCATCAAACGTGAAAAGCGAGCTTGCCCCGACTGCCCGGAACGCGGTGTCCAATGTGCGCCAGCCCCCATACGTATCGTCGACAAAGGCAAGTTCTCAGATGAATTCATCATCGAGACACTTTTGAGGAAATACCGACTCCACCAACCGCTCTTCCGGCAGTCGGTCAATCTGGTCGAAGATTTCGATCTGGAAATATCCCGTTCCACCCTATGCGTCAACCTCATGAAAGTTGGCGAGCTGTGTGCCCCCCTTTCCCGGGCGATGCGCCCCGAACTTTTTCAAGACCGCTATATCCAGGCAGATGAAACGCCCATCTGGGTGCAATCACCGCGCAAGAAAGGCAAAAACCATCAAGCTTATCTCTTCGAATACAGTCGGCCCAATGGCCCTGTGATGTTCGAGTTCAGCATGGGACGCTCGCGCGAAGGTCCCGAAGTCATGCTTGATGGGTTCGAGGGGATTTTACAAACAGATGGCTACAGCGCTTATAAGAAATTTTCCACCGATAAAATCACTCGAGTGGGATGCATGGCGCATATTCGTCGCAAGTTTGACGAAGCCTACAAGGCGCAAAGTAAAGATAAGCGAGCCTTGGAAGTGCTGGACATGATTCGAGAACTCTACACCGTGGAAAAACAGGCCAGGGAATCTGAACTCAACCACGAGCAACGCCGTTCACTCAGGCAATCCCAAAGTGTGTCGATCATGGAAAAGCTCAAAGCCAAAATCACTGAGATCGCAATGATGTCCGGAGTATTACCCCAGAGCAAACTGGGTAAAGCATGCAAATATGCCCTGGGCCAATGGGAATCGATGGAGCATTACCTGGAAAACGGACAAATTGACATCGACAACAACGCTTGCGAACGCTCGATGCGACCGATAGCCATCGGTCGGAAAAACTGGATCCACCTTGGGAGTGAAGAAGCCGGACCGAAAGTGGCAGGTATCATCTCCATCCTGGAAAGCTGTCTCAGACTGGAAATACGCCCCAGAGACTACCTCAAGGAAGTTCTCCCCAAAGTTGCCGACCGAATCAAGACAGGCCAAACAGACCTCAGTGATCTGACACCGCTGACCTGGAAGGCAAGCCGGACAACCAAAGCCTGATTTTCGGCTTTTGAATTCAACCAAATACCCCCCATCAACGCGATGTTGCCATATGGGGTTTGTTAAACGCTTAC
>CAYFHO010000142.1:0-2499 GCA_964342825.1 uncultured Verrucomicrobiota bacterium | reverse complement strand
GGCCGAAACATTAGCCATGCTCAAGGCATGCTAACCCTCAAAACAAAAAGCCGTGCCTCTGCCATCAGCGAGTCCATTCAAGCCATTTGCTGAACATTTTAGCAACGGCAGGAGTTAGTTTGGTTCGATTGTATAGGTCTCCTACCTTGCGCAAGGCTTCTGCCTGCGTGGGGTAAGGATGAATGGCATTGGCAATGGAACCGAGGCCAATTTTGTTCGTCATCGCCAACGACACCGCACCAATTAAATCGCCGGCATTGGTTGAAACAACGGTAGCCCCAACTATCTGATCAGTTCCCTTTTTAACATGAACCCTGACGAAACCATCGGTTTCCCCCTCCAGGATTGCTCGATCCACACCCGACATGGATTGAGTATAGGTATCCAACTCGATTCCCTTCTGCTCAGCGGATTCAGGAGTCAGTCCCACATGAGCTAACTCAGGTGAAGTATAAGTGGACCACGGAATAATCAATGAGCTGTGTTTGGCCCTTCCTTTAAAAAGTGCATTTCTTACGACCGAACGCGCCATGAAATCAGCAGCATGAGTAAATTGATAAGGCGAGCAAATATCACCAGCAGCGTAGATGTGCCGGTTAGTCGTTTGGAAAGTATCATTGATTCTAACTCCCTTGGCACTGTATTCGACTCCGGCTTTTTCCAAACCTAGCCCTTCGACATTTGGAGCCCTTCCAACCGCAACCAACAATTGGTCCACTTCAATTTCATATCCGTTAGAAGAATCTTCATATTTCAATCGAATGCAACCATTCGAACTTTTCGACACACACACATCACGTGCCCCCGCTAAAAATCGGACTCCATCCTTTTCCATTGAAGACTGGACAACTGCAGCAGCCTCTCTGTCTTCATTCGGCATGAATCCACGATTGGATGTGATCAATGTTACTTCGGAACCAAACCGTGCAAAACTCTGCGCCATTTCAGCGCCAATTGGACCGGCTCCAATAACTCCAAATCGTTTCGGAAGTTCAGTCAGAGAGAACAAAGTTTCGTTGGTTAAATAAGGGACGGAATCCAGCCCCTGGATTGGTGGTGCGGACGCCCTAGCTCCCGTACAGATGACCGCCTTGGAGAACCTGAGTATTTGTCCGTCTACTTCTACAGACCGTTCATCCAAAAAACTCGCCTGCCCAAGAAAGACATCGACTCCAAGTTCATTGAATCGTTTCACAGAATCATGGGGACTAATGTCACTGCGAAGTTTTCGCATGCGTTCCATGGCCGCAGAAAAATCAATAGACACTCCTTCAGGAACATTCACCCCAAACTGACCTGCATCCCGGACTGCAACTGCCGCGCGAGCCGCACTGATAATCCCCTTGGATGGAACACATCCAACATTGAGACAATCGCCTCCCATCAACGAACGTTCAATCAAGGCCACTTTGCCCCCCAACCCTGCACCAATCGAGGCAGCAACCAGGCCTGCTGTGCCTGCCCCAATCACAACGAGATTATATTTATCAGCAGGTTTTGGGTTTTGATAATCTTTGGGATGAACGTTTGACTGAAGCTTTGTGTTGTGAATATCCAGCGGTTGCAACGCTTCGAAAGAATTGGATTTCATGATTAAAGTGTTTGTGATGATGCATTCGAGATTAGACCTTGAAATTGACTATCTGTGAGCCTGCCATCTCGCCATGATTTTTCTGACTACTATCGGGAAGATTCCTAACAGAACAAAAGCCAGAATCAATTGAGGGGTCAAGATGCCGCTAGCTCCTTTTTCCGCCAGTTCAGACAGGCTTGGAAACTGGGAGCCTGCATAAACGAAAACCGCAGTTCCCGGCAACATTCCAACCTGGCTAACCCACCAGAAGGTACGTGCGGGAATCGGTGTCAGCCCCATCACCAAATTAATCACGAAAAAAGGGACTGCAGGTATCAACCTGAGAGTGAAAAGGTAGAATGCACCTTCTTTCTCAAGAGCCTCGTTGAAACGGTTGAGTCGATCACCGAATTTGGATTGGATCAGGTCCCTCAATAAGAAGCGACTTAAGAGAAAGGCCATGGTGGCTCCTGCGGTAGAAGCAAAACTGACCATCAAAAGCCCTTTCCCAAAGCCCAAAAACCAACCAAGAAACAAGGTAAGAACGGCAGCTCCCGGAAGTGAAAGGCCAGTGGCAATCACATAGATTAAAAACGAGAGACCAAAAACAATCGAGGGATTCTGTATTTGATAATCGCGCAGGACCGTTTCTTTGGATACGAGGTTATCAATGGATAGGAAATGCCCGTATTTCCAATAACCTAAAATGGAGATGGTAAAAAATATCAGACCTAAAGAAACCTTTTTGGAGAGAGATTTTTTGGTCGCGTTTTCTTGGAGGGAAACTGTAGTCATGTTGATGGAATCCATTGAAATATCAGGTAAAGGGTTTACGGTCCGTTTATGGGTTCAGCTTCGATGAAAACTACCTGATGTGTACTAGCTAGTATTTGATCTGACAGGTCACCCTGTCTGGGAAAATTGAA
>CAYFHO010000141.1:0-2502 GCA_964342825.1 uncultured Verrucomicrobiota bacterium | reverse complement strand
TCGATCAAACCAAACTTCCATTCAGAAATCAACGGCTTCGAAACAGAAGCTCACCATGACCGGAAAAATCCGGAGCAGGTTTTCTAACCGTTCTGTTTCGCTTTTTTCCGCAATCCAAGGATCACTTGGGAGTCACGTGGTATGTCTCACTGCACTCCACTCCTTTTGAATTTTCCCATTCCAATTGAACAACGTATTTGGTGGGGATACCAGCCTCAGCTATTGCGTTGAGGCGTATGGTTTCGCCGGACTTCAACTCCTGGTGTGGGAATTTTGAGTCCAGTGTGTCCAGATAAAGGCATGCGCCCCTGGTTTCAATGATATCAAACCGCAGATTGAAGGCAGTGCCACTGCCGATATTTTTAACCAAAAATTTGTAGGATGTGTCATATTTGAGCATTTCTACTGAAATTTTTGGAAGATCCTTTTCTATCTCAGATCGTTCAATTAACTCGAGTTCCCTTTCCGTAAGTTTGGCTGAGATGCGTTGAAGCTTTAATTGTTCCCTACCCAGTTTGCCTGTTCGAATCAATGAAATAGTGGAGATGATGACGGCGAGCAGGGCAATGTACAGGCTGATCCATTCTGGTTCTAACATGGATAAGAATTCTACTGAGGGGAGACCTTCAAGAAAAGCGATAGGTTATCGTATTCCGGCTCCGTTACCACGTAATGGAATTCTTTTCCTGTGGAGATGACCAGGTTCAGTTTCCAGTCCTGATTGGCTCCCCACTGAGACAAGGCCCGTTGGAGCTTTTTCAGGATGGTATCATCAGAGATCTGCACTTTTTGCAATTGAGCATGCTTACTGTCGACAAAGTCTTCGACATCGTCAGTGGCGTTGGTTCTGATTCTTGAGCGCAGATTGTTACCAATATCGAAGTGGAGGGTGATTACCTCAGTCCCTTTTTCCAATTGGAAGTCCTCCGCCGTGACGGAATCGTGGTGTGTGTCGTAGTAAAGCACGATAATGGATGAAGTTTTCTTGAGGGATATTTTCATGGTGACTTTTTATGGATCGAGTCTGTTTCTGATTCTATCAATCATGTTCATACGCTCATGCAGTATGGCGATGATGAGGGGTGGTTGATTTTCACGGACGAGATGGAAGACGTAGTGGTGTTCGCACCTGGACACCTGGAGTTCTGGCCTGGTTTCCAGGAAGGTTTTCAGGCGGGCTTTGCCCTGGGCGATGGAGTTGAGGTGCTGGACGATTTTGGATTTATAGCGGTGAGCCTGTTCGATGCCCCATCGATCGATAGTGTAGTCAAAGACAGCTTCCAGGTCCTGAACGACATCCGGAGCGAGTTGACAGGGATCAGGCATTGGAAGGAGTGATGCCTTTCTCTGCGCAGACGGATTGGAAGACATCCTCAACGGATCGGGAGCTGGCCCCTGTATGCCCGACTTGTCGTATTCGGTCATCGAGGAAGGATTCGAGTTTGGCCAGTGCCAGGATCTCGTCTTGTTCGGGTGAACCGAGGGCACGTTCCAGGACATAGTCCTTGATGGACTTTCCCTGAAGTGCGGCCAGAGCCTTGAGCTTCTGGTGATCTTCTGTGGACACATCGATAGAGATTCGGCTCATGGTGATATTGTAGCAGAAAACCCACATTTACACAATAAGCACATTTGTGGGTTGGCTATGACGGTCACCATTGGACGATGTATCTACCATCGGAACTTTTCTCGATAAAGCCCCCCTGACGATTAATCAGGGGGGTGCGAAGAATGGGCTAGTCCATTACTCCTGAAACTCCAGATATTGAAGTCGTATACATGCATCCGCTGACAACGGGTGAAGAAGCATCTTCCCAATCGCCGATGTTTGCCACCAATGAGGTCAGTGGAATTATGACTTCGCCAATGATTATGAGTTCAGGTTGGTTCAAGGATATGGCAAACGAGCTGGTTATTAACCCGACTGTTAATCCTCCAGTGATAATATTATATTTGTTCATGATTTATTTGGGAGATTTGTTTGTCTCCTCTTCTATTTACACGGGGATTCTGGATTACAATCCCTGCCCTATCGGGAGCCTTAACGACACGCCTGAAAGTTCGGGAAGAGCCAAGATATCCCGGAGCACGGAGTCTGTCAGCGAGGGTGAGCAGAAGGATCTCAAGCAAGAGAAAGGTCGACTTCTTTCCCTACTGCCCCTTGAAAAGGCTGTGCACGAACCCCGGAGCGAGAGAGGAAATGACTTGAGAAAAGGGAAAGCGAAAGGCAGTATTAAGCAAGATGTGGTTTTGTTAACAAAAACTCTATCTTGGCAGGGGAGGCGAAGCCCCCCGTGCACCCCCCGACCCGGTTCACACCGGATCAAAAGAGCCCGAGCAACAGCGCGGGTATCACGTGTTTAAAAACAGCGAGCGGCGGCGTAAACCGCCTTGAAATAGCCATGGCGCGACCGACCAAAAGCGTGGAAGAAAAGAAATGCCGGACAATGGGATTCCGTCCCTCTGATCCGGCTGAAGAGCAGGCGATCCGGAAGAAGATCG
>CAYFHO010000140.1:0-3867 GCA_964342825.1 uncultured Verrucomicrobiota bacterium | reverse complement strand
TTCATCCGAATGGGCTGTCCTCTTTGTCCACGCGTGGCACCCGCGCGCACCCGAATGCGATACCAGGCAGGTTCAGTCACCACTTCTCGAAGATCCGGACATAACCATGCCATCCGCATCCACTGACTGTCGCTGGATTCACTATCTCTAGTATCGATTCCATAAATCCACTCGACATTTTGATCTCTTTTAATGAACGCAGCCGGGCCTGAATCAACCTCATGGCCTTCAACACCGCTGATCTCGGTAAACAGTGCCAAAGATTCAAAGTCCTCCATGTCCAGCTCAGGTTCCCACTGAAGGATCTGCTTTGCAGGTGGGGTTTCTTCCACAATGGCTTTCACCGCGACACGCTCAGCCAGTGCGATGTAGGTACTCAATTGAGTTTCGTCAAAGAACAGTGCCGCCCCTAATCGGTCAAAACCCTCCCCTTTACCATCCGCGGGTAAGTCTTCTTCAATCAGATCAACGAAATTTTGATCCAGTTTGAGTAAATCCCGAATGGTATTGGCATATTCACTTTTATTCAGTCGACGTGCCGGGATTCGCCCTCCCTGCAAGGCAGCCACTTTTTCAGCGTGATGTAGTTCCTCAGAGATCCATTCCACCAAAGTGAAAGCTTCCTGGGGATCCGGACGAGGTTCATCCTCAGGCGGCATATCACCGATATTGATGATATCCATCACTTCCTTCCAACGATCAGCTGTTTTAACTTCCAGAAAATTGGGCTCCAACTGATCGAGACGCAGACCGGCCTTGGCTTTGGATTCACCGTGGCAATCCAGACAATGCTCGCGGAGAAAAGGTATGATCTTATCCTGGTAAAGTTTGTGCGAATGCTCGCGATCAGCCAGACCTATCTGAAGAGAAAGGTACGTAAACAAAAGTGAGATTGCCCCAAACCTCAATGGAACAATCTCACGACTATAGATTTTGCTGAACCATCTCATCGAATGTGACTGATGATGTGCTGAAGTACATTGATTAGGAGACTGGCACCGAATAACAGAAAACACAAAATTGAAGCACTGTTCTTCATCGTAATGATCGAATCCATTTGAAATCTACTGTGGTTGTCATTGATCGACAGAATTGGACGAATTCGAAGTGGATTCATTCATCAATCGTTCGGATTTCTTGGCAACAAGCAATACCATGAGCCAAACACAGCCTCCAGCGTTCCAGAAAGTCACGAATGATTGCATCATTCCTGCCACATTGTTTCCCTCTAAAGAAGACTTGGGTCGCGCTGCCTCAGGTAAAGTCGAATAAAGCATGATTCCAAATAAGAACGTTAGAAGAACCGGAGCCCAAAAGGTGAGAATTGATCAGAGGAATCCCATTATCGGATTCATCTTCCAATCTGAAGGTATGGAGCCGAGCAGAACCTGAGAATACCCGGCACCAGCAAGCAAACCAATGGCAATTCCCTCAAGCCCAGCCATCCAAACGAAAAAAGTCCAACCAAAGGATTCTTCCGTCAGACTGAATAGCATCGCGGAAATACCAAGAGCCAGATTAGGTAGTGCAAAAAAGGCAGCACGCTTGCGAATACGAACCAATCCAGACTTTGGTTTCATGGGAATCGATCGATCATTTCATAAAGTATTGTACGCGTCCTTTGGGACGTCAAAAATTTAACCGGAAAAAATGAATTTGTTAACCAACATCAAAAATTGCTAGCTAATGTCACTGCAGGAACCAACGTCCACCAGATCGAAGAAATCCTCATGGATTAGATCCTTAATCTAAAAAACCTTTAACCAGAGAGTCTATAAAATTCTGGATCAGGGATGCTTGTATGTATTGGTGGAATATTCCACAACGGACCCTTGCCCGGGTGGTTGATGACTGAACGTTGCAGGCACTTCATTTCCAGACTCAAAACCACTTGCATCAAAGGTCAATGTCATCGTTCCTCCCTGAGGGCCTTGAGAAGAATAATGGATTACCCTGGCAGGCATATCGCCAACTTGGATGTTGAGTGCAAGATCTTGTTGTGGTGGGAGGTCGGCAAAACTGAAAACAAAACCATCTGCAGGGTTGCCAGTTCCAGGCTCATCACTTTCCGTCGCTGGTTCCAGCCCGCCAGGCCCCGGCCTATCACCACCAGGCCCCCCTCCTCCTGGGCCTCCTGTTCCAGTCCCAAATTCGGTTTCATCAAATTCGCTTAGGCCTGTTTTAATAATACGATAATAATTCTGACTGGTTCCAGTTGTCGAATCTATCACTCTAATTTCTGTCGATTCTGAAGTGGTTGAGGCTCCATTTGTATCCCAGGTTTCGAGATTGCTGCTGGTTTCAATTCGATACTGTCCACCTTCAACCACTTCCCAAACAACAGTGATTTCATTTGTTCCCGGCCCACGCATGATTTTTTCTCCTCCAGGGTTGGTGGAAGCTGCTCCCGCAAAAACAACTTTGGCATCTTCAGGAATATCGCTTACCCCGCCAGCTAAGGTCGGGTCACCAAAATATGACGGAGCAAGGTTGTATGGGTATACAGGATTTCCATTTTCACTGATGGCTGTGAAATAGGCCCATGTACCTTCAGGGAATTCAGGTGTTACACAATATCGAACGTTATACAGGTTAAGGTCATAGTGTTTGGAGGGATCGAAAGCACCTTGAGTCATTGGGTCAGTGTATAATTCAAATGCAACGCCTGAAGTTTCAGAAATTAAATCTCCCTTGAATGCATTGTCTTCCATATAATGCCCGAGGACGAAGCTATCGCTGACTTCCGGCCCTGTTTCATCTGCAGCCACTGCAGTTGTTGCTGCAATACCAAGTGAAACAACCCACTTTGGCAACAGGTCACGACCATTTTCAACCAGGTTATAACTTCCATTACTTCCATCCCTCTTCTGGTAACCAGTCACCATAAGCCGAACCATGCTAGATGCATCATCTGGATCGCTGAAACCATACGGACCATACATGGGTAACCCATCGTTCACCCAACCAATGATCGGGCTGTGCATACCATTGAAATTTTCGGTGTACGGGTTGGTTCCTCCCTGCGAAACCAGCCCGGTATAAACAACGTCTGGATCATAATCCACAGAGTCTCCTAGCAAGTGACGAAGTGCAGGCGGATTGGCGTGGTAATGGTGTGCTTCCATAGCCTGATGGGAGAATCCCGCATCAAATGTGGGGCCTTCATTGACAAAAGCATCACAATTCCAGACTCCATCCCCCTGGCTCCCTGCCGCTCCTGGACCTCCATCCGCTCCTGTGGCATGCACATAACCAAAAGTGTCGGTAGTGTTGTAAAGGGGAACACCGTTTACGAAGAGACCACAGGTTCCAGGATGGCTCCCTTGGTTCGTGCTAATGTAATCTGGACCGTAGTTGGTTGATCGAGGAAAACGGTAGAGGATTGCAGCGTTTCCGGGAAAAGAAGCAAAGAGAGTGTCTCGCACGTAAATATTATCATACCAGGGCCCCATGGTGTGGGTAGCAAGTCCGGTGGATTTAATGTAAACGTCCGTATCAGTTGACATGATTCCCTGGATTCCAGCATAGACAGGTAGCGTTTGATCCCCCGAGGCAATACCAATGTTGTTCCCTGGATAATCCGCCCGGTTCCAAGTCGTTTGGGATGTCACCAAACCGTTTCCAGACATTTTCTCCGCGGTCTCATCTTCAATGGTAGCCCATATCCTCGCATATTTACCTGAATCTTTTGTATACCATGATGTTATAATAATTTCACCTGCAGCGCTCAAAGGTATGAGTAGGCTTATTAGAAGAACAGTTTTGGCAATTTTTCCTTGAATTTGCATTTGTTTATTCATGTCGAAATGAAACTAGCCCGACTTTCGCAACTCGACCTCAAAAACTGCAAATTTCAGGTGTTTTTGC
>CAYFHO010000139.1:0-4467 GCA_964342825.1 uncultured Verrucomicrobiota bacterium | reverse complement strand
CGGAAAATTCTCTCTTAACTACTGGCACCTTTTTTGGGGGGCACTTCAATCAGCATCCCAAGATACGCGTAATTCTTCATGATCGAGTCAATTTTAATTTCAACGCAAATGCAATGGATGCACCGCGAGTCAGGACAGTCGATTCAGCGGGACTATCTCTTCGTACGCAAGATCAATGAAACACTACCTTGAGAGCCGTTTCGGCATCAAGTGTTAATCAAAACTCGCGATCCCTGCGATGCACCTTACCCGTTGTCACGGTATTGCTCCACCCTACTCGCACTGCTGGTTTATGACCACGAGCTACTGACCCATCGGTATTAATCAAGGCCGGGATTTACGTCTCACCGACGTGCTTGGAAAAATCCAGCGCGATATTTTGATGCAAAGTGCGAGACTTGAGCATTCAGGCAGTTGCGGCATAGTTTCCTCATATGGAAGCAACATGCGACGCGATTCAATCCGCCCATGCCTCGAAAGCAACGAAGCCCCAATCAGAGGACTCAGGGTTCGGGAAGAGTTTGCCCTTGTGGGCTCTTCACTTGTGGCTGTTGGGAGCCCTGCTGACAAGTTGTTCGCTCGTCGGTGATTCTCCTCCCCATCCTGAAAACGACCTCAAGAGAGAAAATCCACAGGGCTTGGCTGACATGTCTGGAGTAGGCAACGATCCCGACCTATGGTTTCACGCCTTGGAAGGGGCACGGCATTTGGCGGAGGCCGGCGCCGGCTACGAGGCGGCGCGGATCATCGCAGCGATCGCTGGGGACGAAGGGGCCGGACCAGCGATGGAGGAGTCCCTTCACTGGCTCGAAGATTCAGGATTGACAATTGAATTCGTACGAACCGCCTCCCGTCAGGAAATCCTATCACGCCTTCAAGGTCGAGGCAGACAAGGCAAGAGAGCGGAAGTCTTCATTGCGCGGGTCGGCAATCTGATCAACCTGAATCGATGGGATGAAGCATCAAAAATGCTCATCCATGATCTCGTAAACGACCCCATGGACTCGGTGAGGGAGAGATGGTTGGCGGCGGTGGATCATTTTCAGATGCCATCAGGTATCGTTGAGAAACCAATCGATGAAACTTCCATCAAGGAAGCGTTTCGTAAGGCGCATCAGCGGGCGTTGTGGCGGCGACAGCTCCTGGCGATTGCAAACGCGGATTATGAGGCCTTGGAAATAGCTCACTTTTTGATCCAGTATGAACCCGAGTCGGATGAGGCGTTTGCAGTCTCTGAAAGACGGCCACGCCACCGTTGGGAAGAAACGCATCGGGAGCGAGATGAGGAAAAGCATACTGAGGAGCGGCCCTCAATCAAAGAGGTATCTTCTCAAGCGATTCAAAAGGTGATCGCTCTGGCGGAGAACCATCCTGAGGAGGCCAGACTCCTGGCCGAAATCTTGATCTCAGTTGTTCCAGACACCTTGGCGAGCCAGGCTGCAAAGGGATTACTAAATAATCTCAAACCTGAGATTGCGGAAACAATCGAGCCTGCGCAGCCATTCAGAAAGGTTAAGAATGCCGCTGATGATACATTTTGGGAAACCCCGATCGTCCGCTCCTACCATCTTGAGCTAACAGAAGCCTCGATGGAGTCTTTGCGCGATCAACCGAAGGAGTACGTGCGAGGGGTGTTCCGTGAAAACGGCAAAACATACGAAGACGTCGGCGTTCGTCTGAAGGGAGGATGGGGCAGTTTTCGCATGCTGGACGGTCGATCGAAGACAGCCTTCACGATTAAGTTCAATCAGTTCAAACCGAAGCAGCGATTCCATGGTCTGCGACGCATCATCCTGAACAACGCGGTTCAGGACCCTTCCTACATGCGCGAGTGCATCAGTTATGGACTGTTCCGCGATGCAGGCATTCCCGCACCGCGCGTGGCGCATGCAACTCTTACCGTCAACGGAGAGGCCTATGGGCTGTATGTTCAAGTCGAAGCGGTAACCAAGGATTTTTTGAAACGGTGGTTTGAATCTGCCAGCGGGAATCTCTACGAGGGACCGGGAGACGTGACGCATTGGGAGGAATTAGATCTTGATTCCAACCAGGAAACAACAGACCGATCCGACCTTCGGGAGCTGGCGGAAGCGATTGAACGGGCCGATGAAACGGATCCCTGGAGAAGCCTCAGTGACAAAGTAGATTTGCCTTCATTCGCGGCCTTCCTGAGTCTAGAACAATTCATTAACCACTGGGACGGATACACCCAGATCAATAACTACCGAATCTATCATGATCCCGACTCGGATCGTTTCCACTTCTTCCCACATGGGGCCGACCAAGTGTTTGAAGAACTCGACCAAAACATCTTTCGTGGACAAGGCGGAATACTTGGCAGAGCGCTGTTGATGACCGAGGAAGGCCAAGCAATCTATCGGCGAACCGTACGTCGAATGCTGGATGAAGTCTGGAATGAAGAACGCTTGCTGGACCGCATCGGTGAGATTTATGAGCGCATCCACCCTTTCGCGGTGTCCGAAGAGGGCTTGAGAAAAAGCAGCGCTCTCGAGTTCGAGCATGTCACTCATCAAATGGTTCGGTTTATTTCCATGCGCCGTCACGTCCTGGAAAGGCAACTTCAAGAGGAATCTGCGCGCTCCTGGCGTGACCCGGGTCAGGGCAAGGAGGCAATTTACTTCTTATGGGAGGATTAACATGAGGCACGGAGAATGGATTCAAATTCAAATCCTCAAAACCGCTTCATTAAAGCCCCCCCACAAGCTCGATGTGAAAATCCATAACGACGTGCAATGACAAGATTTGAAGAGTAACGAGGTCTTCAACACTTAAGCTCTCCCTAAATCTCCGTTTCCTCTTCTTGAAGAGCGAAGGATTCTTCTGGGGCGCGCACAAGTCGTTTTCTTCCGATGACGGCGAACCAGATCACTCCGGCAGCGAACCAGAGCGCGGCCCCCAGGACTGCAGATCGATAGGATGCATCCACGACAAACAGGGCGATCAAAGTAATGAGAGAAACGATCAATGCAAACCAGGCTCCGGCCATCCCGAGCGGACTTTGATAAGGACGTTTCATCTGGGGAAAATGTTTGCGCAGACGGAGGAAGGAGAGCATTTGCAAAATATAGGCAATCACAGCTCCAAAAACGGCCATGTTCAACAAGGCGGCACCTACGGGGCTGTCTGATCCTGCGAAGTGAATCACAAGAGCAATCAAATAACCAATGGCGGCTCCGGCTATGAGTGCCATGTGGGGGGTTTTGCGGGAGGTGTGGGTTAATGAAAGCACCTGGGGAAAATACCCTGCTCTGGACAGGGAATATATCTGCCTCCCATAGGCATAAATGATGGTATGAAAACTGGCAATCAATCCGGCAACCGCCACCAAAGCTAAAGCCCGACTTCCAATCCCCGCTCCAAAAATTGTCTTGAAACCTTCAAACAATGGTTCATCCGATCCACCGATAACAGAAGCCCCCGGTGCGATGCCTGCATTAAGAATCAAGGTGGCGAAGGCGCACAAAATCAGCGTGAAGAGTCCGGTAATGATGCCTTTGGGAAGATCTTTTTGTGGTTGGTGGGATTCCTCCGCGGCTAGCGGCAATTGCTCAATCGCCAAGTAAAACCAGATGGCAAAGGGTAAGGCGGCAAAAACACCTTTGATCCCAAAGGGCAACCACCTGTTACCGCCTTCCTGCGGTGTAATATTCAAGGCATGTTTCAGGTCAAAATGAGGGATAGCCCCAATATAAAACACCAACAGAATCAGCAAGGCAATCAGGGTAATCATGACGGAAAATCGAAAGGAGATTTCGACTCCCCAGATATTAAGTCCGACAAAGATGACATAAGAAACGAGCCACCACAAAGGAGCCCAACTGTCCGGAGTACCGAAGATGGCTCCAAGGTAACCGCCAATCCCTACGACAATGACCGCCGGAGTCAGCACGTACTCCATGTTCTCAGCCAAACCAGTCAGGTATCCACCCCACGGCCCCATGGATGTTCTTGCAAAGGAATAAGCACCTCCGGTGTGCGGCATGGCGGCAGTCATTTCAGCGATGCTGTAACACAAACCGACATACATCAATGTGATGATACTTGTTGCAATGAACAAGCCACCAAAACCTCCCGAAGACAGCCCGAAATTCCAACCGAAAAAATCACCAGAAATAACAGCCCCCACACCCAAAGCCCATAAGTGGAAAACTCTGGCAAATCGCTTGAGCTGCCTCTTTTCAAAGTAGTCGCTGCCAACCTCCCGATAAGATACCGAACCAGTCGAAGATTTCTGAGGAGATTTCATGTAAATTCAGGCAATTAAGATTTGCTATCCATACTGATTACAGGGGACCAGAATAAACACGGAAATGCTTAGCTCTGGTTTCATCCGAATAGGTCATCAACTATAGACCGATCTGGAGTAGAACCCAATGCTGCTTTGGATGCGTAAAACTACCTGGGGATCAGGAAAGCTTCGCTGGAAAAGGTCTTGTTAATACTCCG
>CAYFHO010000138.1:0-4755 GCA_964342825.1 uncultured Verrucomicrobiota bacterium | reverse complement strand
CATGGATTAGGAATCGGCTTCTTCAAGCCCAATCCCCAATCTTTGATCAAGAACCCATTTATATATACATCCTACCGGACATGGTAGGGCCCCACTGCCGTGGGGCCGTGAGCGCATTGGTAGTTACAATAGCCTACAGCAATGTGCGGACGCGCAGCAGCGCATCCCTACCAAGATGCAGGCTGTTTTCCTCCCACTCTGAATCGTGCCTAATGAACATTCTTTTGGGGGTTTCATTTGACTATGAATTATCCCTGAGCCACTCGGCATACTCCAAGTGGGTTATTTCTCCCGCTGCAAGGGTTAATGTTTTGAGCGTCGCTTGAACTTCAGAAGCAGAGAATTGGTATCCATTGATTTCAATAAAGAGGACAGCGACGGTAAATCCGATGCGCTTATTGCCATCGTGGAATGGATGATTATTGATGAGGCTGTGAGCGTATGCTCCTGCGAGTAAAAACAGATCGGTCTCACCATAACTGAATTGTTGCTGAGGTCGAGAAAGTGCTGATTGCAACAATCCTTCCTCGCGAAGTCCTGATAAACCACCAAACTCAGATAGCAATCTTTCCTGCAAAGCAAATACTGTTTCCGGCAAGATCCAAATGGGTTCCTTCATTTTGCCAATTCACGAAGGGTGTTTCGGTATCTTCGAATCACATTCTCGGCTGCATTCATTTGCTCAACAAAAGCCTCGTGCCCCTCAGTGACAGTGGTCATTCTCAATCCTCCATCAGGAGCATCGGTGAGACAAATAGAGTCTCCTTCTTTGAGATTCAATTTAGCCATGGCTTCTTTCGGTAAAACAAACCCCATTGAATTGCCAACTTTGCGTAATTTGAGTTCCAATACCATGATCGAGATGTAATCACAAACGTTATAACGCAGCAATCAGAAAAATTCTTTCCTGACAATTCCTGACACTTTTTTAGTAATAAAGGGGAGAACATGCGCAAAAGCACATTGGAGCAGCACGCATAACATTATTGTAGTGTAGGCATTAACTCGAACAGAAGCGAAGCATCCCAAAGGCTTCCGTGGAGGTTCAATTCCTCTCTCACGTACCATCACTAACATGGTAGGGCCCCACTGCCGTGGGGCCGTGAGCGCGTTGGAAGTATACAATAGCTACAGCAATGTGCGGACACGCCACTGGACGCGCAGCCGCGCGTCCCTACCAAGATGCAGGCTGTTTTCCTCGGGTCTACACCAAATTACAGGGTTTTCACTTTTCATTCCGTTCATGTTTGGAGAGCCATTTTCGGAAAAAATCTTTGGCATCCATTGTTTTGTCCAGACCGTATTTTCGGTCAATCACTTTCCCTTTGTGAAGAATCACAAAACAGGGGAACATGAGGTCGGGGACATATTT
This sequence comes from uncultured Verrucomicrobiota bacterium, assembly GCA_964342825.1. Lineage (GTDB taxonomy): Bacteria > Verrucomicrobiota > Verrucomicrobiia > Limisphaerales > AAA164-E04 > AAA164-E04. Next base: position 3,383 of record CAYFHO010000138.1, on the reverse strand, counting down.
ATCCACCAGGACAGGATTTTCATCGACTTCAATTTTGAAGACTTTCCAGTGCTTTGAAAACTCAGGTGCGACTGCTTCCAGGGCGGGGTTGGCGTCGTAACAGGCAAAACACCACTCGGCCCAGAAATCCAGCAGCACAAATCCCTCATGACCTTCTTCCATCAAGTCTTTGAAACTGGCATCGGTCACCTCGAGAATGTTGCTATTTTTCTTCTCCGCTATTTTACATTGTTCAAGAAAACGAACCATGTCCCGAATATCTGCCATGGCTGCTGGATCATTAAACGAAGGCATTTTGGATAAGCCATTTTCCATATACTCCTGTTTTGGTTCAGGAATTGCAGCGTTTGGGTCAATCATGGATTGAAGTAATTCTTCGGTACTCAATCGATTTCCAACATCGGCGAGGTCAGGTCCAATTATCAGTCCGTTCCGCAGCCCTGGTGCCTCCTCATCTCCCAGGGTATGACAATGCCAGCATCCGTAGGTATAAAAAGATTCATGCCCTCTCTCAATGGAATCCCTGAGTTCTGTTTTTTTTGAAGCTTTGTCATCTGCGGGGGTGGAATCATGGGGAAGATCAACTCCAAGACAACGCCAAGAAAGGAGCCCCCAGGCGACAAGAAAAAGACACTCGATCAACGCACCTTCGAAACGACAACGTTGCCTTGAGGTCGGTTTATTTCCCCGGAAGATAATATGAATCCACTTTTTCAAGGCATCCACAAAGCTGAAGGACCCGACATATGGGGTCTATTTTGATTTAGGTGGTGCTGGAGAGAAATCGTCGTAATACACCAGAAAATTATCCTGAGCTGTTGCGACTACCGCTGCGTTGCTCCATTTGGCTGCCACGCCTTTGAGTCGATTCGTTGACTCGGATATGGGATGTCCTTTTTTATCATACACTTGCCAAACGACATCCTGAGCTTCCACCCAGCAAAAAATAACTTCATCTTTCTTGTTAACTGCCACCATCGGACGAGAACTTGATTTTCCGGAATCCGGTGCAGGTATGATTGCAAGAGGATCGCCGGCTCTCGCGAAGGAGGAAACACCTCGAGTCTGAAAGCCTAATACCAACCCAGAAGGACCAGCAGCCAGCGAGTAAGGTGCCCCAGGGCAACCACAGTTTTCCCATTTTTGAATCATTGTTTTAGTCCAAGTCTTTCCCTTGTCCTCTGATTTTAACAAATAGGTGTCTTTGTCCCAGGATGTGGGTGAAGTTTTCACCGAATTACGATGAATGATATATAAGTTACCTTCATGATCCATGGAGGCCTGAAGGGGACAGCACCTGCAATTACCTTCAATGTCCAAATTCAATTTTTGAGGTTCGGACCAGTTGGCACCTTCGTCATGGGAGACGGACATATACATATCGCGATCCATCTCTGGACCGGGTTCAGTTTGCCCTGCCCAAAAGGCATAGACACTTGGACCATTGGGATCAGCTGCCAAAGCTCCCACCCCTTCGAACCCTATTGTATCTCCTATAAAATTTCTCTCCTCTTCAAATTCAGTGCCTTCATCATTCAGCCTTGTATGCAGCATATATCTCAATACAAAGAATCTTGCCTTGGAATTGAACATTTCTCCAAAAGCCTCATCACCCATGGTCATTTTGGAGTATTTGGGGTTTGGTCGAACCATGACATGCACCCTTCCATTTTTACCCAGAGCCATATTGAAGCCTGCCGCCATTCCTTGAGCTTGATGCAATATTCGCATTGGTGCGGAAAACCTGTTTTGATCAGGGTAGTGCTTGATATAGACCAGGTCACCTCGAACTTTCGAATCTGCCTGCACAATATGAACCACTCCAGATTGGTCCATCACTGCCTGCGGTCGAATGCCTCCATGAGCGAGTTTAATAGCGGTGACTGAAGGTTCCGCAAAACTTGTAAAAGCAAGCAGCAAGATATGCAGAACGAATATTCTAACAATGGAATCTATGGTTTTCATTTTTGCGTTATCGATTTGAATCATATTTGACCACTAGATTTAATTCCAGTTCGCCAGACGTGAGGGGTTATAATAATCTTATTGGATGGGGTGAATCAGTTCAAATCCAAATTTTCAAAATGGCAGAGGCTTCCACTCTGGGATGCCAATTTGTTTGAGCTGTTTTTCATACCTGACCGCCTGTGGTTGTTCCTTTGCCAATGGTACTGATTCATTCACCATGAGCGGCAATGTTTTATCCCACCAAACATCATATGCTTTTTTTAACTTGGAAATGACCTCCGGAAATTGATCGGCTACATCATTTTTTTCATATGGATCTGAGGAAATGTCGTAAAGCAGGGAGTGATTCACAAAGCGCCAACGACTTGTCCGAACGGCGCAATTCTTGAACTTGCTTTTATCCGGATCCGATCCTTTTTCCCAACGGCCCTGGTGAACAAACAAAGTCCTGTCCTCCCACTTTGCTTTAGGGTTTTCCAGCAAAGGTAACATGGATCTGCCGTCGATAGGCTGAATGGAATCAGGTAGAGCCATTCCAGCCAGTTCAAGCATGGTCTTGTAGATATCGATGTGTGCCGTCAAAGCTGGAATGTCAATGCCTTCGCCGAGTTTTCCTTTCCATCTCCAGAAAGCAGGGACATGCGTCCCTCCTTCATATGGAGAACCTTTCCCTGTCTTAAATCCTGCTGTGAACATCGGAACTCGCTTCCCGTTTAACTTTCCACTTCGCCCCGCCTGGCCATTGTCAGTCATAAAAATCACCAAGGTGTCATCCCAGGCATTCCATTCATCGAGCTTACTCATCAGCAAACCAAATTGATCATCGATATTTTCGATCATTCCGTAACGCCCTGCAGTAGATGAATCCCAACCCGCATCAAGCCAACGCTTCTTGTATTTTTCGGGCGCGATCATGGGGCCATGAGGGGCGTTTGGTGTGATGTAGGCAAAGAAAGGAGTCTTGTTTTCCAATTGCTGATGAATCCATCCCAGAGCAGCTTGAAAAAAGACATCCGTGCAAAAACCTTTTGTTTGAACAATCTTATCGTTGTGAAGGATGACATTATCAAAATAGCGTCCATCAGGATCACGATTCGGAGGGAAGTCGGCACAACTGCTCGGATACGATTGCCCTATTCCCCCTGCTCCGTGTATGAATGTTTCGGTGAATCCACGGTTGTAAGGTTGATAAGCATCCTCATCCCCCAAATGCCATTTCCCAAAAATTCCCGTTTGATAGCCTGATCTGGAAAGCAGTTTTGGAAATGTTGTAGTGCTCAAAGCCATACGCTCCCGCTCCTTGATCGTATGAGTCACTCCATTTCGAAACTCATGACGCCCACTCAGCAAGGAAGATCTAGTGGGGGCACAAGTTGGACTCACATGGAAATCGGTAAATCGTGTGGACATTTCAT
>CAYFHO010000137.1:0-4764 GCA_964342825.1 uncultured Verrucomicrobiota bacterium | reverse complement strand
AACAGGAAATTGATTTGTCACGGGGGCGATTCAAACTGGGGGGGGGGAATTAACATGGTACCGATGCCGCGGGGCCGTGAGCGCATTGGGAATATACAATAGCCTGCATCAATGTGCGGACACGCCACCGGACGCGCAGCAGCGCGTCCCTACCAAGATTCAGGCAGCACGGTAGAAGGGCACCGCTGCCGCGGGGCCGTGAGCGCGTTGGGAATATACAAATAGCCTACATCAATGTGCGGACACGCCACGGACGCACAGTTCTGACACGTCGTGGACATCCCTGCCAATATGCCGGCTGCTTTCCTCCCGCTCTGAATCGCACCCATTTGTCACCGTCGCTGACTTGCTTTGTGGTTCGTTTACCCACTACCCTCAGTCATGGGTATTTACCGTTGGTCATTTCATCCTATGTGGGAGCGAATTTGTGCTCATCTGATTGTTCGTGGATTGAAGCGATTTGGGTTGCTTGCTGGCTTATTTGTCGGCCTGCAATGGATCCATGCTGACACCGAGCAAACTCCGGTTCGAGTGTTCATTTTTGCGGGGCAATCGAACATGGTTGGAGCCGATTCCAAAGTCCGGGACATTCAACGCTTTCCTCCTTTTCGCGGATTAGAAAACCCACAACCTGAAGTCAGGTTTTCATACTGTATCGGACGGGAAAACAAGACGCGGTCGAACGGTTGGATAGACCTGCAGCCGGTCAATCATTTCGTAGGACCCGAATTGAGCTTTGCCCGCAAAGTCACTCAATCTTCCAAACATCCCATCGCAATCATCAAGTGTGCAGCCGGAGGGACCACTTTGGGTGGAGACTGGAATCCGGATGAGCCGACAGGATTCAAACTCTATCCGGTGCTGATGGAATTGATTCAGGAATCCCTTTCCGAACTGGAAGCACAAGGGATTCCATACCAGATCGAAGGCTTCATGTGGCATCAGGGTGAAAACGACATGTTCGTGAAGGAATATATGCCGCAGTATGGAAAAAATCTCGCCAATTTCCTCTCCTGTATTCGCAGGGATCTCAAAACTCCGGACCTGAGATTTTACATTGGAGAACTCTGTACCAAGACCATTTGGGGAATGGATTTGAGACCCAGGATGTATGCCATCAGTCTTGGTCAGAAAGAGGTGGCGCTGGCAGATCCATTGGCAGAATATGTACCTACATCACAAGTGGGAGTAGAAATTGGGAACCCTGTTGGACTGCATTATCACTACGGCACTCTGGGGCAACTCCAACATGGGATCAACTATGCGGATGCCTATCTCAGAAACATCGGATTGTTGAAAGATATCAAACGACCACTTCAAAAGTGGCCCTATACCAAAGGTAGTCCCATTAAACTTTTTATTCTTGCCGGCCATCGAAACATGGAAGGAGAACGTGCATTTGTTCAGGAATTACAATCCTCTCAGTCGGACGCGGCCCTTTTGAAGGACCGACATGATATTGCGTTCAAATACAACATCGGGGGGGCTTATCGAAAATCGGATGGATGGGAACCTTTGGGGGCTGTTGGATATTATGACAACTTTGGGCCGGAATTGAGTTTTGGTTCCGCTTTGAAAGCTGCTGAAATGGACCAGGTTGCCATCGCCAAATTTACCCACAGCGGATCACAGATCATCGACTGGACACCCGAAGGCAGCGAAGCAAAAACCAGGAACCTATATCCATCCTTTATTTCCTTCATTCAGGAGACCATACAAGATTTGGAGGCGAAGGGGCATGACGTGTCATTGGAAGGTATTTTTTATCATCTGGGCGAGAATGATATGTCCATGGGGCATTATCGAAAAAGTGCGGCCACATGGGTAGAATCATTCGTCAAACAATCACGGAAAGATTTGGGGATACCTCAGCTCAATTGGTATGTATCGCAGCAACCTCCAACAGATCATGAAAACCTGAATAAAATCGACGTCGTGGGTGCCATGGAAGATTTGGCCGAATCGGATCCAAATCTGCACCATCTCAAAGTTTTCGATTTACCAGGCCGTGAGCAACGCCTCGTCATCCGTACGCCCGGTATTGTTGTGTTGGGTGAAAGGTTGGCGGAATCCTATCTGGAACGGGGTAAGCTCACTCAATCATTCCCCAAAAAATCGTTGATCGCTCTACAAAAATCGTTGATCGCTCAGGAAGAATGTTTGTCCAACGTTCTCCAGATTGGAATGATGGATGAAATCATCTATCAACATATCGAGAATTCAAAAGATCCAAGGGATCAACCCATCACCGAAAAGACGCTTTTTCCGTTATGGTCGATGACCAAGCCTATCACCAGTGTTGCAGCCATGATCCTCTTTGAAAGAGGAGCTTTTCAACTGGATGATCCGGTTTCGAAGATCATTCCCCAATTGGATCAGTTCAAAGTCAAAACGGAACATGGTCAGGAACCTTTAAAACGTTCCATCACCTACCGGGACCTTTTGCTCCATACATCAGGGATTGCCGGTTATGATGGTTCTTTTGACGAAGAGGGCACCTGGAAACAAGTGATGGAGTTGAAGGATCTGGAAAGCTTGATTGAACTTTTGGTGGCAAAGCCCCTTGAACATCAGCCTGGAGCGAAACACACCTATGGGCTCAGCACGGCGGTGCTGGGTTATGCGATTGAAAAACACTCGGGTCAATCATTGGATACATTTTTTCAAGAAAACATATTCCAACCCCTGGGTATGCTAGACACGCGGTTTCATTTGACACCCGAAGATCGAAAACGATTTCAACCTTTGTTCGTGAGAGAGAGTGGATCGTTTCGCCCGGGCACACTAGCGGAGGATGAGCTGTATTACGAACCGGGAAGCCGATTGCAGTTGGGGGGAGAAGGTCTGGTCAGCAGCATCGGAGATTACAGCAGATTTTGCCAGTTTTTGCTTAACCGAGGGAAGGCTCCGGGTGGAAGGGCTCTTCTGTCCGAAGCTACCTTAAACCTCATGTTGAAGGATCAGTTGGGTAATATTCCAGGATTTGGGAGCAAGGATTCAGGTTACGTTCTGGGATTTGGATTTCATGTGCTCAAAGATGCTGCCAAGGATCCAACAGGAAGCCCGGTTGGCAGTTTCGGTTGGGGTGGTTATCACTCGACCTATTTTTGGGTGGATCCGGAGCAGCAGCTTTATGGTGTGTTCATGACCCGCCGGTATCCTTTTCACGATGGCATTGAAAACAAAATCAGGGAAACCTTGTATCAAAATCTGAAGTAGAGTCATTGCCCCAGTTTTCTTTATTTAAAATTCCAAGCATAGGTACAGGGTTCATTGAATCCTTACAGCTCCCTAAAACACCTGTCCAAATATACGCGTAGTAATGAATTCGCAGCTGTTGTTTTTTTCGGTGTGAACCTTGATTTGTGATGGTGTTGAGGTATCATGGTCCCCTTATTGATAAGGCAATATGCAATTGACCAACGACGAAATACGACGTTACTCACGCCATCTGATCCTTCCGGAGGTCGGGATGGCCGGGCAGAAAAAATTGAAGGGATCCTCCGTCTTATGTATTGGAGCAGGGGGATTGGGTTCTCCCATCGCCATGTACCTCGCAGCCGCCGGTATTGGCAAGATTGGCATCGTGGATTTCGATCGGGTTGATTTTTCCAATCTGCAACGCCAAATCATTCACGGCACCAAAGATGTTGATCGTCCGAAAGCGGTGTCCGCCAAAGAATCACTCGAAGAAATCAATCCCAACACCGAGGTCGTGATTCATGACACGCGGTTGTCCAGTGATAATGCGCTCGATATTATCAAGGACTACGACATCGTCGTGGATGGTACCGACAACTTCCCAACCCGATACCTCACCAATGACGCCTGCGTTTTGTTGAAGAAGCCCAATGTCTACGGAAGCATTTTTCGATTTGAGGGACAATTGAGTGTTTTTGCTCCTCATCTGGGCGGGCCTTGTTATCGATGCCTGTATCCCGAGCCACCGCCTCCAGGAATGGTGCCCAGCTGCGCAGAAGGTGGCGTTCTGGGAGTATTGCCCGGTGTCATAGGTTGTTTGCAGTCCACCGAAATCATCAAGCTGGCACTCGATGCTGGTGATAAAATGATTGGACGTCTGATGACTTACAACGCTCTGGAGATGAAGTTCCGCGAACTTAAACTCCGTCGCGATCCCAATTGCCCAATCTGTGGCGACCATCCGTCCATCACGGAATTGATCGACTATGATCAATTTTGCGGTATACCGGATGAACCCGAAGATCCGGGTAGTCATCCTGATGAGGTGACTGTTCAGGATATGAAGAAGGCACTTGACGATGCCTCCTTGAACATCCAGGTCATTGATGTTCGTGAAGCGGATGAATATGAAATTGCCAGAGTGGAAAATGTGCCTCTGGTTCCCCTGAGCACGCTGCATGAGAAATTTACCGAACTGGATCCCAATCAAAGCTATTACATCCATTGCAAGGCGGGTGTGCGTTCGATGAAAGCCCTAAATTTCCTGAGGCAACAAGGGTTTAAACACCTCAAGAGTGTCAAGGGTGGGATTTCCGCCTGGTCACAAGAAATTGACCCTTCGGTTCCTAATTATTGAAATGTCCTGTCGCGATTTTTTCCTCCATCCTGCCTGCACCAACAAGGTCGGAATGACCTCTGATGGGGCGGTGATGACCGGGGCCATGAACCATTCAACCCATCAAAGATTTTCTGCACCATGGGATTGAGACGAGAAGCACGAGAACGGGCGGTTCAGTTTCTGTTTCAATATGATTTGAACCCGGGAGATGAAAAGGAACTGGC
>CAYFHO010000136.1:0-4979 GCA_964342825.1 uncultured Verrucomicrobiota bacterium | reverse complement strand
GCCGAAACATTAGCCATGCTCAAGGCATGCTAACCCTCAAAACAAAAAGCCGTGGATACAAAAGTTTGAATCAATAATGGTCTCCAGGGGCTCAGGCATGTTTGGGTATCATGAGAAATTGAATTAAGTGCACTTATATTGGCACCAGAAAGGTATCTCTATTGATCCATTTTCATGGGGCCAATGTAAGCGGTCGCAACGACTAAACTGTCAAAGTAGACGATGTTGGTTTGGTTCTTCGTCCATCGATCGGTGACATAACTTTCAAGGGTCAGGGCGTTGGCAAGAAGATTGGTTGACGTGCGCCAATTGAAGCCTACCCAGTGACCTCGCAGATCGCCGTTGATCCAGAAAGCCTGTTCCCCGTCAGCCTGACCCGGGGTATTATGCTTGAGCATGAATTCAGCGCAGATCCATTCACCCTTTTTGATATTCGGTTGTGAATCCGGTCGAAATGCATTTCCCCAGTATTTGTCGTCGCCACTGGCCTTCATCTCGTGCCAGTAACTGTAAAAATTCCATTGCCCTGGGGCTTCCCATCTTCCCCAATTTCCCCAGGGTTCTAATGCCGTTGAAAATCTTTCATCACCTTTAGGTTTCAGCCCTGCACCGCCAAAACCCGACCATCGGTCACCGCCCGTGAGTCCCTTGTTTGCTCTAAGCGTGACAAAATGGTGGATGTAATCGCTGTCGTGGGCAAATCGAGTGTAGAACCTGATAAAGAGTTTATCAGCGGACTCAAACCACTTGGTCAGGCCACCTCCTGTATTCTTTCCAAGTTGAGCGGTTACTTTGAGGCACTGGCCAAAGCGGGCATCATCCTCAGCCCTAACCAGAGACAGCACTTTACCATCACGATTTCTAGCTTCATCCCAGTTCTGCACATACTGCTCTGTTTCGAAATGTTCCGAAAAAATGACACCGGGTGCCTTGCCGATTCCCTGGTCCAAATCATACTTGGAAGCCAATCCGGCTCCTTGAGGCAGTGGAGATTTCTTGACCAACCTGATTTCCTGAGAAGCCACCGAAACGGATCCACAGATCAAACAGAATGACACGAGGCAATTTATTAAGGTACGTATCTCCATGAGCTTTTTTTAGAACCTAAAATTCCCATTCAAAGATTGCAATATTATCTCAAGTGGGAGGGAAACTGAAAATATTTTATCAAGTCCATGTGGTGCCGGCTGTGACTGAATAGAATGTGACGCCAAAGATCGTATGGCATCACGGAGCAAACTTCTAAAGCTTGCTCGTTGAGCACACGCTATTTGTGGGTAAATAATCTCACTCCAAGACAAAAAGTGAAAAGTAAGCGATAAAGCCCTTCCTTGAGAAGAGTGACTCCAAATTCTGGAGGTTCAAAAACTCCCTTAATTTTTTAGATACTCGTTTGATCAACGGAAAGCCAAGTCCGGGGTGAACCTCTTCGTATTACTTCGTGCTTCATTGTGAAAAATAAAGTTTCCCTGTCGGGTGATGTTTCCTCTTTGCGATTACCCTTTCGAAGGCGGCGCAATGTTTCGGACAAATCCGCCTGATCAAAATCAAATATTACATATGAAACACAACGGAATCATGGACAACTTAAGCATTTCGAATACCTCAGCCGGCATGTTACGGTTACATACATTCTTCCGATTCTCCCATCTTGCACTTCGCTTTTTTCTCGGCACATTTGTGCTCCTCGGAATTGCTTTGCAGGCGGCGGTTCCCGGAATGATCCATTATCAAGGCAGAATTTCGGTGAACGGAGCTCCTTTTTCAGGTACGGGCTTCTTTAAATTTGCCATTGTCAGCGCCGAGGGCGATATCACTTATTGGTCAAATGATGGTTCCAGCGGTCAAGGAAGCGAGCCGACATCGCCTGTTTCACTGCCAGTGGTGGAGGGGCTTTATGCCTTGGCGTTGGGCGATACCACTTTGGATGGCATGTCCCATTCCATCACGCCCGATGTCTTCTCTGAAAATGAGAATATCTGGTTGCGTGTTTGGTTTGATGACGGTCTAAACGGGTCTCAATAACTTACACCGGATCAGCGATTACTCAGTGCCGGCTATGCGTTGATGGCTGAAAAGGCCGGCACTCTCGCGAAAGGTGCTCAGGGGGATGGATCGGGCTTGAGCGGGATCTGGAAAATGGGAGGCAATCACGGTGTCAAAGGGGACCAATTCATCGGAACAACCGACCTCAGCAATTTCGAAATCCGGGCAAACAATCTGCCGGCTATCACAATTGTTCCACGATCGGACACCATTGCACGTACTTCAGCTCCAAATATGCTGGCCAATGGTGGTTCCAATCAGTTGATCGAAAATCACCAAACTTTAAAACCTGCCGATTTGATTGGATCGACCATTTCGGGAGGCGCACAAAATTACCTTGGAAACGAAGACATGAGCGTATCCTATGCCACGATCGCGGGGGGAAGAGGTAACATGGCGCTCAACAGTTTTGCGACGGTGAGCGGAGGAGAATACCATCAAGCAGGAGGCCAGCATGCCACGATAGGAGGAGGCAGATCAAATGGAGCCTTTGCCAGTAAATCGACGATTAGCGGAGGCTCTTTGAATTTCACATACGGCCAACATGCCAGTATTGGCGGAGGCCAGGGGAACACTGCCTCGGGAGAACATGCGACGATTGGAGGTGGCCATGTAAACGAAACCAAGGGAGAATATGCCACCATAGCTGGTGGCCGGGGCAACAGAGTCTTGGCCAACCATGCGACAGCCAGTGGAGGAGAAGGAAACATATTGACCGGCAAGTATTCTTCCATTGGAGGCGGTTATTCGAACAGGAATTTGAACCGGACTCAGTATAGCTCGATCAGCGGTGGTAGAGAAAATGAAGTTGGAGAGCACTATGCTGTTGTCGGTGGTGGAAGGAAAAACAAATCCAATGGCATGTATGCCTTCGTAGGGGGGGGGGACGGAACAATATTGCCCAGGAAACCGCCACCGTTGGGGGAGGAGAGTACAACATTGCCAGTGGCGCCAGTGCTGTGATTGGCGGAGGAACTTCCAACTTGGCGAAAGGGTTGTATGCCGCCATTCCTGGAGGATGGGAGAACATAGCAAAAGGAATGGGGAGCCTGGCGGCAGGTAGTTATGCCAAGGCTTCTCATGATGGTTCCTTTGTGTGGTCGGACTATCGAGGGGGAGTAGGGGGGCATTTCGAGTCGGTGTATCCCAACGAATTTGCCATCCGTGCCGGTGGTGGGGTTCGCATCGCCAACCAGGGCGATGGCGCTCGGTTATTGGAGTTTCAAACCGAAAGGCCCTGGGTGTTTCGTCAACACGGCATGGAAGCTGGCGCCGGCTTGGAGTTGGCCAGTTTGGATGTCAACGGCATCAGCAATAAACATTTCCTGATCAACACCCAAGGCAGGATCGGATTGGGAACAACCAAACCCCGGGGGAAACTGCATCTTGTGCATGAAGAAGAACCCCCTACCGGATTGGCTCCTGGCAATAATGGCCTGCTTTTGGGCTCTGCAGGTGATGCGTCCTACAAGTGGATTCAGAGCTATGGCGGACCCCTTCGGATTAATCCCAAAGGGAACCAGGTGTTGTTTGGTGAAGATTTTACAATGACCGATCTGCATCAGCGTTGGGCGGGGTGGCTGGATCGATATGGAAAGGCGGACATTCTAGCAAGTACGATTTTCGGCCAAAATGTTTATGCATCCTCCTATCTTGTTGCTGAGACCATATTGGAGAAAAGCGACCGAGACGCCAAAACTGAATTTGAAGAAGTCGATACAACGGAAGTACTCCATAAAGTCATTGGTCTCCCCATCGAAACATGGGTCTACAAATCAGACCAAAACGGCTCCCGTCACATGGGCCCTATGGCACAGGATTTTCGTGCGGCTTTTGGATTGGGAATCGATGACAAGACGATTGCGACCGTTGACGCCGATGGTGTGGCTCTTGCCGCTATCCAGGGTTTGAATCAGAAGGTAGAGCAGTCCGGCGAAAAGATCGACCGAGAGATTCAAGGGCTGCGCGATAGCTTGGCCGAACAAGAACGCCGTATCCAGGATCTGGAGGCATCCGTCAAATCATTGACGGCCCTGTTGCGTGTCTGCATGACCCATCCAGAACGAGTTGCTTCCTCAAAACCATGACCTTCCTCGAATGCCCACAGGCCCCCTTGAACCGGACCGTTGGACAATTCGGAATGCTTAACCCTAAAACCTTCCATTCAACAGGATCATGAACATATTCGAAAATACTCTCAGAAGTTCCAGTGTTATGCTGGCGACAGTCTGCCTGATCTCAGGAATGACCCGCTCTCTTTCACTTTTTGCGGAAAGCCAAGCATACCATGTTTATTCTTTACAAACCGACACGTCCTCCGTTTCAGGAGGCACGATGACTAGCAACAGTTATGCCAATGAGGCATCCATAGGCGCTCCGGCCATCGGTTCGTCCGAAGCGCGCATAATCGCTGCTTACACCCATCACGCCGGTTACACGCCACGGACCATGCAGATTGAAATTTACGTGGAGGACGGAGGGGCATTTATGCCCAACTTGGTCACAGATGGAGGCGATGATACGAGAGTCACTCAGAATGCATTCAAAAGTTCGAGTCTCATGACGTTGAGGCAACAATCATCCGTTGAAACTATCGAACGGTTGTCGTCCGACCTGGTCCCGTTTCAAGCCCAGATGAAGATCAACAGACTGAACCCGAATGAAGTTAACGTTCAACTGTTGGGAACTGCCGGATCGTGGCAACTCCAAGCCACGCACAGTTTGACTGAACCCAATTGGTATTCGGTGGGTTCGGATGCACGTTCCATTTCTGGAGGGATGGAATGGTATCTTAACGACCTCGCATCCCTGCCTTCCGTCTTCTTCCGTGTCGTAGCCATGGATCCACCATCTTCCTCAAACCCTCGCTGAGTGCTAGCCCGAACATTTCATGAGGACTGAAAATAAGACCAACAACTGATGGAATTGATGAC
>CAYFHO010000135.1:0-5127 GCA_964342825.1 uncultured Verrucomicrobiota bacterium | reverse complement strand
GAAATTAAATGAAATTCACTACCAATTCCCACTTCAGTGACGAACTTGGGTTAATCCTCGATAGGATTGCTGCTGGGGTTCTGTGCCTGGAAAACGCATCCAATTGTCGGTACTCTCCAGACGCTTGCTTACATTGGCTCCTATGAGACCTCTCAATTTGGACTCATTCAGGGGCTGCCCCATTCTGTCGAATAGACCGGCATGTCCGGTGATCAAAAGATGCCCCCCTTGCTCCACATATTGATGCAGTAAATTGATTTCTCGATCCGAAAGAACTCCTGTATGTGGAAGACTGATGACTGGAAATTCCTGAAGAGATTCCAAGCTGACATTTTCGTCAAAAACAAACCCAAATCCCAAATGCTCATAAACACAGGCCTTATGGGCGCCTTGGACACTTTGGAAATAATCCGGTGCTTGATTTCGTCCGATCCAATCGCGCGTGCGAGCGCTGAAATAAATACCGACGTCGGGTACCGGTGCTTGACCGAAATGAACGCTCTTGCGACGCGCCTCACCTAATAAAGCTCCAATGCGATCATAAGCGACCGGATCGAGCCAGCCATCGTATGCCGTCTTGTCAATCATGGTCACAAAGGCTCCGTGAGCCAGCAGAGTAAACATTTCCCAGCGCATGTCATTCAGGGGTCGTGTTGTTTGGTCGTGATACATTCGCACACCACGTTGGACGGCAACTTGGAAGGGTTTACCCGGAGTGGCCGCACGGTACCATGCCGCATTGAAACTCGCCGTGAGTGCTCCAAAAGCCCATAGACCTGCTTCGCCCGTCACGAAATCACCATTGTTGGCGTGCATTACCGGCCTCTGCCCTACTTCCCAGGAAAAAGGTGGATTGCCATGGTAGTTGAAATCCACGGTCACGCTTGAATCCTTGCTTCGAATAAAATCGGTAAGCCGCTTTTCAAACCGATCACTGGTTGCATATCGAAATCGGACCATTCGATGCCAGTCTTCGTCCTCCCAGTTGACTTCCTTGGGCATCGGCCGCCCATGTTCGGCTTCAAACAGTTTTTGACAGTGCTCACACCAGCAGCCGGTCGGTGGTCCGAATCCCTGGTCCACCATGTCGAGATGAAACCCGTCAACACCGTACTCCATTATTTCGGCAAGCAATGCTTCCACCCGATCCCCATAGGGCGAGTTGAAGCAAACCAAATGGTTTATTGGGTTGCCATCGGTTTGACGCATTTTCCATTCCGGATGTTCTCGTAATTCATAGGCAGGGTATTGAAGCTGACAGTAGACGATGATAGGCAGGCCGGCCTTGCGCCCTTCTTCAACAGCTTCCCTTAGCACGTCACGCTCACCTTGACCAGGTGGCCTGGGCAGGAGTTTGGAATGGTGAAAAGTGAACTCACCGTCCCGAACCCAAAGCACAAGATACTCAGCATTCGCCTCCAGACAGCGGCGAACGATGTCACGACCATTAAACTTGGAGGCATAGTCCGGTGCGTAATTGCCACCGGCAAACTGTGCACCCGTTGGACCGACCTCCATGCCTACCAGAACCCGGGTGTACCAGGGTGTAGGTTCCGCAACCGAAATGATCGCCCCAAAAACGATGCATATGAAAATGAACGCCCGCAAAAACTTTGGGTGCAGGATTCGTTCGAAATAAGACATTAGATATTTTAAGTTACTCATATTCTTCTTCTAAAGTGGTTATGAAATTCGGACCATGCCTGATTTTGAATAAAGGGGTTGTGTGATATCGGTACTCCTTCGAATGATTAACTGCGTTTTTAACATCTCACGCGGGACACTCCTGCGAGGGTTTTCCAGTAAATCGAGGATGATTTCAAAAGCGCGCTTTCCCATTTGAACCATGGGATGGTGAATGGTTGTCAGTCCGGGATCGGCCACAACGGCTAAGGGATCGTCCATAAAGCCCGCAACTGCAACGTCCTCGGGGATGCGAAATCCGCGTGATTTAAATCCCGCCATAGCTCCGAACGCGATCATGTCATCACCGCAAAGAACGGCTGAAAACTTCTGCTTCTCATCAGACAATTTCAACGCAGCAGCATAGCCGTGTTCGGTGGAATAGGCTCCGGTAATGATGTGGGTCGAGGAGCAGGGAAGCCGATGTTTCTTCAGGAAGGATAGGAAGGCCATATTACGTAGTTTCGTGTTACGGTTGTTCGCATCACCGCTGATAAAACGAAATTTTCGATGCCCCAATTCTTTGAAATGCTTCAGTAAACTTTCCATGCTCTGCTCGTTATCCACCAGCACGGCGGGTAGGCGCCTGGAGCGTGGAGGTTTATCAACGACAACGACAGGCATTCCGGAATTTTGGATGCGAAGCAGCTGAGCCTCCGTTGCGCCGAATCCGCAATATATCATGCCATCAACCTGTTCGTGAACCAGCAAATCCAATGCTGCTTTTTCGTTTGAAGGTTGGTCATGAAGATCTGAGATCAGGACGTTGTAGCCGTGTTGCGCCGCTGCCCCAGCCACGCCATGAACCACATGTGCCGGGAATCTATTCGAAATATTGTCCGCCACAAACCCAATGACCGACGTGCGTCCTCGCTTGAGTTTGCGAGCCGTCCCGTTGGGTGTGTAATTGAGTTGCTTGACCGCTGACCTTACACGCTGAGTTGCAGCGGAGGAAACGCGTCGTTTGTCGTTCAGGACATAGGACACCGTAGCGATAGACACACCCGCCTGTTTGGCTACATCACGAATCGTAGTCATGAGTTTAATTCTCCAGCGTCACAAATTCTCAATGAATAAAGATTAGGAAGATAGGATTCACATCTTGTTAAACGTTTAACATAAGTTGATACTCAATCCGCACACAAGTCGTGTCAACTTCAATCAGAAGATTCTTCAAGTCATGAAAAAGATCTGACGGAACCATCTCAGTTTAAAACCAAACAGAATGACGACGATTGGTTTATGCTGTCATCAGTCGTTCTCATTGGATCCATCTGAAAAGAATTCACGAAATGTCCCACGCTGGTTGCGAAGCCCGGACTAACCTTTGGATACGGGTTTGGTGAACCTTTTTTAGAGGGATCCATGACAGCAAAATTGTCGGAAGAATATAAATTTCCGAGTGGATTTGCATTTCACAATCCCAAAAGGCAATGGATTGAAAAACATTTTATCCAAGACAAAGCACATCCAAATCCCATGATCGTGTCATCGAAACCTCCTAAGCCATTATTAATACGACACTGATTCATTCCCTGAACATGGTGGAAGGAAAGGTTGAGGCCGGGGAACCTTCTGTATGACGAAGGTGCGCCCCATGGCCGGCTTTGTACCCCAACGGAATGGTGAGCCCGGATGTTGTTTTGAGAATTTGGTATAGCTGTCGACGCATGGAAGATACCTGTTGAGCGAAATCGGTATTATGGATCAAGTTCTTCTGTTCATCCGGATCTTCCATTAAATCGTAGAGCTCATCCATATCCCAAAGACCATGATACTGGATCAATTTAAACCTCTCACCTCTTAACGCGAATGTCGTCGGTGTCATTGGAAAAGCGGGTTCCCAATAATACTCGTAAAGAATGGTTTTTCTCCATTCTATCAAGGATGGATCTTCACCCTGCAACAAAGGAAGCAAGCTCCTCCCGTCCATCGAATCCGGAATGGAAACCCTTGCCCATTCCAGCATTGTCGGAGCCAGGTCAAGATTGACCACCAGAGATTCAACATTGGCTTCAACTGAAGTTAATCCGGGGGAATGAATCAGAAGGGGAATTCGCATGGAGGCCTCGTACGCGCATCTCTTATCGATCAATCCATGTTCCCCCCAAAGATGTCCCCCATCACTGGTGAATATGACCATGGTGTCATCGGCGTGACCGGTTGCATGCAACGTTTCCCGCACGCGTCCCACACTTTCATCAATGGAAATAATCATTTCACAATAGTGACGATACATTTCTTCCAGAGTTTGACCGGATCGACCGTAATATGGAAAGTCAACTCCATGCCAACTGTTGCGTTGATTTCGAACCCACATGGGTTTCCCCTCACCCACCACCGGCGGATTGGAAACGGTGTTTGGCACCTGAAAGGATGAATCGTGGTATCGATCCAGATGCCTTTCAGCAGGATCATAAAGCCCATGCACGCCTTTGTGCGATAGATACAACATAAAGGGTTTGTCATCCGACCGTTCTCGCAACCAGTCACAGGCATAGTCCGTCAACTCATCGGTCATGTATTGTTTTCGTGGAACTCTTACGCCATTGACGTTGATTGTTTGGTTATCTGGAGCATAAGTCCCCTGCCCTCGAAAACTGACCCAGTGATCAAACCCCGGCCTGACCGCATCCGATGCTCCCCCCATGTGCCATTTACCGGTAAAGGCGGTCTGATAACCTGCTGACTGCAAAAGCATGGGGAAGGTTTGGGTTCCTTCAGAAATAGGTGTGGAGTTGTCCACCACTTTGTGATGGTGCATGTATTGTCCGGTCAGGAAACTGGCGCGCGCGGGAGAACAAAGCGAAGTCGTCACAAATGCATTCCTGAAACACGCTCCGTCCCGCGCCAGCCTGTCAATATGCGGCGTTTCCACAAAGGGATGCCCCATGAAACCAAAGGTGTCGAAACGTAAATCATCAATCAGAATGAAAACAATATTCTTTGGTTGATGCTCAGTGTCTGCTGCCGACAAGAAGGTAGCGCCTACAAGACAGATGGAGTTTAAAAAGCATAGGGTAATGGATCGCATGCGGGATTTCATGACCTCCGTACTCCAACAGAATGGCCGCTAAAAGTGAATCCAAATCGTCCTAAAATTAGCGTTAAAATCCTTCAGCTAGATCTTGATTCATGCGTTTCTACAACCTGACTCATCCAGAGAAAGGTGATGATCAAAAATCCTGTGAGTAGTTGACTCGACTCAATTACCATGGTCCCGGGAATCACCGAGGTGCAGTGTTTTAGAAAATCCAGAGCTCAAGCCTGGGTTTGCATAGAAATTTCAACCTTGAAACTCATCCCATACTTTTGTCACTTAACTAACAACAAGATAATCTTACCCGCCGACTTTTGACCATTGCTAGCCCGAATATTTCATCAGAACAAAAAAAAAATAGCGAAGTTTCCGGGGTAATCCCCTATGGTTGTTGGTGTTCAAAA
>CAYFHO010000134.1:0-5206 GCA_964342825.1 uncultured Verrucomicrobiota bacterium | reverse complement strand
CCGAGCTGCCGCTCGGCTACGAATCCACCATTCGCATTTGATTATTCTGGAATGATCCAGATAACCCGATTGCCGATGTGGATGTTTTGAGGACGCGCAGCAGCGCGATCCCTACCGAACAAACCATGGGTAGGGCCGAGCTGCCGCTCGGCTACTAATCCACCTTTCGCATTCGATTGTTCTGTAATAATCCAGAGAACCCGTTTGCCTATGTGAATGTTTTGAGGACGCGCAGCAGCGCGATCCCTACCACGCAAATCTTGGTAGGGCCGAGCTGCTGCTCGGTCCTACCGAAATGTCGTCTGTTTTACACCCAGTTTGAATTGAGAACGATCAGGGATTGATTTGGCCTCTGATTTCTCCGCCTCCGTTGCCGGCGGTGTGAATGTTGATGTAGGCTTCACCTGCCTGAATGGCCTGGATGGTTTCATCAGAGACTTCCATGCTGCCGGTAAACATGCCGGAATTCGCATCGATTGGCTGATGCAGGTCCGTTCCGCTCAATCCAAACAGAACCCCCGCATTGGCTCCGGCTCCAGCCGGACCGTGAATATGTGCGGCGGTGAAATCGGATTCCAGACCTTCATATTTGACATGGATAGAGAGCATATTGCCATCAATGGAAACCGTTCCTGACCCCCGGGCTCCTGTTGAGACAGCCGGAACTTCCTGGCCTCCGCTTAGCAATACCGTGAAAGTCTGGCCTCCTGAACCGTCTCCCACACGATAAAATTTCGTTGGACCATCGGCTGTGGTTTGGAATGGGCTCATGGCTCGCTCAACCGGCGACCAGGGCCCGAGTGGGCTGTCGGCCGATTCCAGGGTACCGCCTTCCTCCCAAGTCAAGGTCAGGTTCTTACCCTCTGCCTGAATGAACAAGGTGGTTGAAACGGGTTCAGGATCTGGGATGTCAGGGAAATCATTGGCATCGCCAGGGTGAGTCACCTGTGCGCCGGTTTCAGCTGTGCCATCTCCGTCCGGATCGCCCAACTCCTGCCCGTTGGTAAAACCATCTCCGTCGGAATCCATTGCTGCCAGTGTATCACTCCAAAAGGGTGCGTTGCCGCGCCCCGTGATGGCAAAGACATCTTGTCCGAATGCCGTTCTTTGGTCTCCTCCTCTCGGGTTTACATGGCAATTTGCGCAGCTGTTGACGTTACCGTTGGGCATCATGTTTACCCTGAAACTACGGGCAGATGCTTGTTCAAGTGAAGTTAAGAGCAATATGCCAAAAAGCATGGAGAGCAGGCTAAATCGATGCGTTTTCATCATGTTGTAGATCGTTTGTATTATGAGACAGAAGGACCCTTTACCAAAGTCGGGTTGATTACAGATGAGCGCTGACCTAAAGACCAGTTTTTTATGACTAAAATTTCATCAGCCCACGGTGTCATGGGATAAGGAAATTTGAGTCAGGTTCGAATGGATATGAACTACCTTTTAAAGTGGTAGTCCGCAAAGTCCATAAAGCGCATCCAATCGTAAGTGTCGATGGAATGTCCCCCTTCACGTATGTGATAGCCTACATCGGATTTAAATATGGGCTGTCGAATGTCTGGCGTTTCAGGGGATTGGAGTCCCTTTTTGCCAAGAAAATTGTAGACCTCGCTGGCATGATAGGCTGACAGATATTCTCCCCGAGGGTCGGCCCAGGTATCCTCGGTCGAGCTGTGCACATAGACCGGTCTGGGTGCGATGCAGGCCAGCAACATGTGCTGATCGACCGGTAAATCGTCCTCCTGTTCGACGAACTTCCAGGCATTCCTGCAGAGCCAGTATGGAAAACGGGTGACCATTTTCTTGAGTGTTTCACCTGATTTTCTTCTCCAGAGAGCCGCACCTGCACATCCCGATTGAGCCGAGATGGCCAGTGCGAAACGTGTGTCCTGAGCAGCCGTCCACAAAGTGGCTTTGCCCATTTTGGAATGCCCCATGATGGCGATGCGGGTGTGATCAATATCCGGATCTGTCTCCAGATAATCCATTCCGCGACTGGCCCCGTAGGCGCAAGCCGCAAGAACGCCCCATTCATGTGCTTTTGGGAAACTTTGACCTTCTGGGTAAAAAAGTTTGTGAATGCTTTTCAAAAACTCTACTTCATTGTGACGAACCAGGTCTTCGTGATAAACCGCGCAGAAACCATAACCTCGATTGAAGAATTCCCCGAGTGGCCAACCATTGCGCAGTAAACCGGGGCGATCCTCTGAAGCGTCGAAATCTCTTGATTGCGTGTTGTTGAAACTGTGTTTGAAAAACGCCGGAACGGGCTTTTGAGCCTGATTGGGAACGAAGACCAGGAAGTGCATGGACATCGTTCCTTTTTCGTTTTGCAGGATGATTTTGACATCCTTGCGTGTGGCCTTCCCGTCCATGAATTGAGGATCTTCTTTGGCGATCTCGAATCGGACTTCTACCGGATGTGCCGGTTTTGGCACGCGGCCGTAGATCAGATTGGAGTAAAGCGAAAGAATCTCAGGACGGCGAATGGAAAACCATTCTTCCGGTGTCTTGATGGGTTTGCCTTGCGAAGAAACCAGCAGTGGAGGCAGATCATAATCAGGGAGCCGTTCTTCGTCATAGTTGACGTCCTTGTCATACTCCTTGGCTTCTCGCGCAGAAATTTGAGCTGAAAACAAAAGAGCTATCAGCGGCACATATAAATTCCAGTTCCTCATGTTGGTCATGCGTGGATTTTGCTCAACGATACTTGTTCCAAACTTCAGGGACCGCCACCCACATTTCCGGTCTTTTTGGATTTGCGTTCCAGTTATCGGCTATCCAGACCTTTTCCTTGCGCATGCGCTCGGCATGTCCATCGTAGAATCCAATATTCGCTCCTTCGTTATGACGATACATCGTTGGGCCGCCGGTTCCTGCATTCTTGTATTCCTGAACGCTGCCAAGTTGTCCAAGCTTATCCCAACCCAAAGTGAAATCGGCCCCTTTCCAACGGGACCACCAATCCTGACCATCGTGGAAGATCAACTTTTCCGATGGGCCAACAATCGAAGTCAGCTTATGACCTGCGTGATTTTTACTCGCCAGAGCCCAGCCACGTCCGTCCGATGGAAACCAATCTTCGAAGTTGTAGCTGTAACTCGCAAGGGTGCCCCTGTTTTCTTCGTTGGACGCATTGGGATTGTTTGCATAGGCAAACTGCGAGGGGTTGCGGATTTGTTTGTCGGCTGGGCACCGGTAGTCAATGGGGGTTTGGACCAACGAGTTGGCGTTTTGGTTGTATCCAATGATGTCCCGGAAACTTTGATTGGCCATCCATATTTGGGTGTCACCACTTCGATTGGCGGCAATCAATGGGACCGCCTGATCTTCATGGTCGGTGGCATAGACCATGTTTGCGATGGAGAATTGTCTCAAGTTGTTGAGACAACCAGCTCCATGTGCCGCGCTTTTGGCTTTTGACAGTGCCGGTAAAAGCATGCCAGCCAAAATGGCAATGATGGCGATCACTACCAACAATTCGATCAAAGTGAAGCCGTTTTGGGGATTGATGCTTCTTTTAAGCTTTTTGGGCAGGTGGACGAATTTCATGCGTTTGTCATCGGGTTGATCTTGAAGATCCTACCTGATCCAGATGTATGGGAAAGCCTTTTTGATGAGTACCTGCAGGTGTTTTTCAAACCCATTGCTTTCCGCAAGTGAGGGGATTGCATATGGCTGATTACTTGATGGGGGAATTTTCTGAACTGAATCGAAAGCCTAATTTGGAATAGGATGAGCCCGGGTGAAGTTGTTCAAGTCGCTAAAAATGTTAAAAACAGGCAAAAAAAGCGAAAAGCGGCACGAATTAAGCTTTCAAATTCCTGCTATCAGGATTGATAATATTGCCTTCAACGATTGGGGATCAGAAGATTATTCCACAGGAACCACGTTATGAATAATAGGAGAAATCGGAGCGGCTTAGGGCTGCTGGCACTGGTTGGTTTGTTAGGTCAGGGTGTTTCTGCGGCAGAGCGACCCGCCATCGAGGCCCTGCAGTTGGAATCCGGGCAATTGAGCATTCAGGTCGATGTGCCTGATGGTTACGGACATATTGTCGTGGAATCAGGAAGTGATCTTCGCCAAGGGCTTTCACATCCTCTGGTTTCCGGGGGCCTTTTCGGTTACGGAGGGACTGCATCGTTTTTCATTCCGGAACCCGGACAGACAATGTTTCTCAAGATCCGAGCGGGTGTTGAAACCGATCCTCCCCTAGCCACCTTCATGGGCGGAAGCTACTTCCATTTCGAGGCAGATGTTCTCGGGGGAGGTCCTTTGAGTATTTCAGAAGCCGCCAATCATACCCTAAACCGCCTGGGATATGGTCCTTCTCCTTCCGACCTTTCATGGATTGATGAAGTTGGGATCGAAGAATACATCGACACCCAATTAAATCCTGAATCAATCGATGATGAGAGCAATTCCAATTTGACCGGGTTGCTCCGTGGCTTGTTCCATGAATACAAACCCGGTATCGATACCAAGCTCATTGCTGATGGAGATCGCTGGTATTTGCGAAAGGGAAACGTGGCTCCTCCTGCCAACTGGAATCGTCTGGACTACAAGATCACCGATGACGAGGGCTGGGACTTTGTACCTTCCGGGTTTGGGTTTTCCACTGATAGAAGCGAAAGAGATTTTTTCCGATATACTTTAAACGATATGAGACGGATAGAGGAAGGCAGCAATGCCCGCCCTGGCTATCTCAGTTTCTTTGTGCGGCGTGAATTTGAAATTACCGACCCAGAGCAGCTCGAAGGCTTGCTACTTAAATTGATCTATGATGACGGGTTTGTGGCTTATTTGAACGGTCAGGAGGTGGCAAGAGATAACATGGGGAACACGGTGCGTCCTAGTTATCGTGCAAGAGCGACCGGTTCTGCAGGAGGTGACCCTGATTTTGCTGTTTTTGATATCACCGATGACAAACACCTGCTTGTTCCTGGAACAAATGTATTGGCCATTCAATTGCACAACCGAGGTTATGATAGCAATGATGCCATCCTGGCCCCCGAACTCTTGCACCGAGAGTACCACCCAGGCCTGGAGTATGATCGAATCAACGACATTGAATCGCTTCAACAACTCATTCATGCCCAGGGTATGTTCAGCAAGAGGCAACTTCAGGCAGTCATGGGTGAGTTCTGGGAAAATCACTTCACGACGGATTACGACAAGACTGCAGAATACCTGGATGATCTTGAAAATT
>CAYFHO010000133.1:0-6319 GCA_964342825.1 uncultured Verrucomicrobiota bacterium | reverse complement strand
ATTATGTCAAAATGGAAAAACAGGCATTCCGTAAACTTGTCGGAAAATTTTCCCCATCACGCGGCGATTTGGTATTCAGTAAAACCGGAGAACTTCTAGGAATCATGGTGAACAACACTCATTGTGCCGTTTTGAAATCCATTGAAACCACCAAACGATTCAAATTTGGAACCAATGTCCTTTCCGAGCAAACGGGAGCTATCATGGCCAACCAGAAAGTTATCATGAACCGTTTGCCGATTCACCTTCAGTGAATCGTTTGAGTCCACACTTTTGTGGTTCCGTCCGTATTGGGTGTTGAATTTTTAGTCATCCGGATAGACGCTGTTCATGTGGGTGAGCTGCAGTCATATTTCCAGAATGGATGGCAGATAGCCGGAGTCTTGCTTGGCTTGCTGTTGGCTACCTTTTCCTCGTCTCATGCACTTATTTACAAGCGCGATTCCAGGTCTGCCATTCTCTGGGTGGCCTTCATATGGATATTGCCCGTCGCCGGCTCCTTTCTTTACGCCTTCTTTGGAATCAATCGAGTCAAACGACGCGCATTGATGTTACGTGGCGATATGGAACATGTAGCCTCCAAACCAGCTGTTGAACACGGAGACCTGGAGCATCTCAATACTTCGTTTGGTTCAGAATTTGAGCAGTGGCACCCCCATTTTCATGCGGTCAGGCAGATTACCGAGAGACCACTCCTCCCGGGGAATGACCTCCAGGTTCTAAAGAATGGAGAAGAAGCTTATCCTGCGATGATTCAGGCTATGAATGAAGCCGCTGAATCCATTGGTCTTGCCACCTACATTTTTGATCACTGTCCGATAGGGTTGGAATTTGTCGATGCATTTGAGAAAGCGGTCAAGCGTGGGGTGGATGTACGAGTTTTGGTTGATTCTACCGGTTCACGGTATTCGTGGCCGTCCATTTTCAAGGCTCTGAAAGATGCAAACATTCCTTGTGCTCGTTTTCTGCCATTCAGCACGATCAAACGGCCACTCACACTCAATTTACACAATCACCGAAAAATCTTAACCATTGATGGTCGGATTGGATTCACCGGGGGGATGAATATTCGCCAGGGACATTTGGTGGAGAGTGGAGCAAAGAATCCTGTCCAGGATATCCATTTTTGTTTCAGAGGTCCTGTGGTTGCCCATCTCCAGGAGGCATTCGTAGATGATTGGCTTTTTAGCCATGGAGAAAAACTTCCAAGAAAGAAATGGTTTCCTGCCCTTGATCAACAGGGTGAGGTATTCGCACGAGGCATATCGGATGGGCCGGATGAGGATTTGGACAAGCTGCTTTGGGTTTTGCTGAGTGCCTGTCATGTGGCCAGAAAATCCATCATCATCATGACACCCTATTTTTTACCGGAAAGCACTCTTGTTTCCGCATTGTGTCTGGCTTCCATGCGTGGAGTGGAAGTGAATATTTTATTACCTGAAAAGAATAATTTACCATTCATGCAATGGGCGGCCAATGCCATGCTATGGCAGGTTTTGATCAAAGGATGCAGAGTGTGGGCGACACCTCCACCTTTTGATCATGGAAAGCTCATGTTGGTGGATGGTCACTGGGCCTTGGTTGGTTCAGCCAACTGGGATGCCCGAAGTCTCCGTTTGAATTTTGAGTTCAATGTCGAGTGTTATCATCCGGAGACAGTTCAAATGCTGGAGTCTATTTTGTTCGATAAAATCAGGGCTTCCAAGGAAGTGACTTTGGATGATTTAAACAATCGTTCCATCCCCATAAAATTAAGAGATGGCTTAACAAGGCTGGCGACACCCTATCTTTGACACTCGGTTGGATCGATGGTTATTCAACTTTCATTTCATTCAGGGACCAATCGTAGTGGGTATATTTGATTGAAAAACGATCCAGATCGACTGGGAAAATTTCAGGATATTTTTCCGTTAAATATTCCTTTACCGAACCTGTAACTTGCTCGAAATCCTCTGCATACCACTCAAAAACGGGCGAGAGATAAAGAATTTTTTCGGAACTGAAAATTCTGTTTTTGGAGGTGTCTGTCAGAAAAAGTTCTCCCTGGTTTTCAAGTTGTTTCACGAGCAACTCTCCGGTGTAGGCCTCCGATCTGAGAGGAGGGCATCCTTTTGCTGCACAAACCAGTGCAAAATGAACGGCGGGTAAATCCTTGGATCGTGGTCTGATGAGTTCATGTTCGAGCTCATTCAGGGAGATAGTTTTTCCCCACAACTGAATAAATTTTTTTCGCCATGCAGCGTGAGGCAAAAAACCGATATCTTTGATACTTTTCAAGGGATACTCATCCAGAATTAATCGAACCGTCGCCGCGTTGTAGAGGTTGATCAAACAGGCAAGCTGAGTATGGCTGGACCATGTTTCGAAGTCAGTTTTTGGAACTCTGGAGATGGTTTTCAGGTAAACGTCCAAATTTATACTGTTTTGTTTTAATGCGCTGTAATTGACCAATCCATTTTCAACATGGGACTCAAGGAGTTCGTTCCACAAATGATGATTCACCCCAGATGCCCATGCATTGGATGTAATTAAAACGAAAATTAAAATCACGAGAGGAATGGATTTGTAAATTGTTCCCAAACTTTCTTCACGCGAGGAACCAAGCAGGTTCAATGAAAACCCAAATGGCTTTTGCAAGTGCTCAGGATTTCTTGAATCTTTTTTCTCAATCATCTTTGTAGGAGTGCTCTTAAACTAGTTTCTTTCAGGGAATTTTCTAGAATTTCTTTTCCTTGTAGCACAGAACGCAATTACGGCATGCTGAATTCATGCAGGTTCAATTTATAGGGGCAACTCGGACGACCACAGGATCGATGTATTTGTTCCAGGTCAATGGGGAAAAAATTCTTCTAGAATGTGGCCTTTATCAGGGAAGACGCGATGAGACATTGGAACGCAATCGAAAGTTCCCTTTCAATCCCTCGGAAATAAATGCTGTGGTGTTAAGTCACGCTCATATTGATCACTGCGGAAACCTTCCCAATCTTTGTAAACAGGGTTTTCAGGGCAATATTTACTGCACATTTGCAACTCGGGATCTGGCTGCCATCATGTTGGCAGATTCGGCACACATTCAGCAATATGATGCCGAATATGTTTCACGCAAGCGGGCACGAAAAGGGCTCCCTCCGGTGCAGCCACTTTACGGGGCCAGGGATGCCGAGCAGGCGGTCTCTCAGTTTGTGGCGATTAATTATGATAGGCCGATCAACGTAGGGAAGGGGGTCAAGGTGACCTTTGTTGACGCCGGGCATATCCTCGGTTCAGCTCAGGTGGTCTTTGATGTGGAGGAAAATGGACGACGCTTTCGATATTTGTTCAGCGGTGATATTGGACGTTGTGGAGACGCGATTCTTCGTGATCCCCAACCTGTTAAGGACGTGGATTTCCTCCAGATTGAAAGCACCTATGGTGGACGCGACCATACGGACAGGGTGTTAGCTAAAGAAGAGGTTGGGCGATTGGTGAATGAAACTTTGCAGGAAAAAGGGAAAGTTATTATTCCCGCTTTCTCGGTAGGCAGAACACAGTTAATTGTCTACACACTTCATCAATTAACGGACGAGGGGGTTATTCCCAAAGTTCCTATCTTTGTCGATAGTCCGCTCAGTGTGAATGCAACTGAAGTTTTCCGGCTCCATCCCGAATGTTTCAACGAAAGTATTTATCAATTCCTTCATGAGAAGGCGAATCCGTTCGGAATGGAAAACCTGACTTATATCCGCATGGTCGAGCATTCGAAGAAACTCAACGATCTTAAAACCCCAGCCATCATCATCAGTTCTTCAGGAATGTGCGAGGCTGGTAGGATTCGTCATCATTTGAAAAACAATATTGGTAATCCGCGAAATTTGGTTCTTTTCGTGGGTTATTGTGCTCAAAACACGCTGGGTTCAAAAATTATGAACAAGGAAAACCCGGTTAACATTTTTGGGGAACCCGTACAGGTGCGAGCCAAGATTGCTCGTGTGGATGCTTTTTCAGGTCATGCTGATCGTAAGGAGCTTTCCGATTATGTGCGTCAATTGACAGGACGCTTGGCCAAGGTGACGGTCGTTCATGGTGAAGAGGATCAAGCCTTCGCATTTTCTCAAACATTGAAAGACCTGTTACCTGGTGCCGAAGTCACCGTGCCGGAACGTCTGGATACCATTGAATTCTAACGAATTCAAAAGAAGGATGAGTCTCCTCAGAATTGCCCTGGGAAACGTTCGGTTTCCGCAAGATCGAGAAGAATCGATCGCCATTGTTTTCGATGCAATGGAGCAGGCGGCTTCCGAAGGGGCTGAGATTATCTGTTTTCCCGAATGTATCATTCCCGGTTATCGCTTGGGACAGGAATCTGAACCACCTGATCCGCATTGGTTGGAGGAAGCTTGGGCAAAAGTCGATGCATTGGCCGGTCAACTTAAGATTTGGGTGGTTCTGGGAACCGAGCGAGTTGGAGAAGGGGGACTCTTCATCACTGCCAGGGTGACAAACTCCTATGGGAAATTGGAAGGTTTTCAAGATAAATGCCAGTTAGATCCTTCTGAAGAATCAACCTATGTTCCGGGGAAGGTGCGCCGAATCTTTCAAATAGGAGAAATCAAGTTCGGTATCGTGATCTGCCATGAAGGCTGGCGATACCCTGAAACTGTCAGATGGGCAGCGATGAATGGAGCACAAATTGTCTTTCATCCGCATGTGGAGATCGTTGGGGAAACAAAAACCTTGCCCAATCAATTTGCATATCCTTCCAACTCCTTCCATGAAAAAGCTGCTCTCTGCCGCGCCGCTGAAAACACTTGTTTTTTCGCAACCGTCAATTGTGCCCTTCCATCGGGAACCTTGACCACTTCAGTGCTTGTGGATCCGGACGGTAACCTCGTCTCCTACCAGCCCCATGGGACTGAGGGGGGTTTGATAGCAGATTTGGATACAAGAAAAGCAACTCGGTTATTGGCAACCCGGTTTAAGTTTCCTGAGCCAATGGGCTCCATTCAGGAGTAAGATTGATTCGTTTTCCGTTTTTTCGGGAAGGATTAACGTTGCAGGAAGCTTCCATTTGAAGTAAGTTTCAGGTGTTAACCCCGTTCACACGCTATGTATTTTGGAGTCGATTACCATCCGGAGCATTGGGTATTTCCATATGCTGGAACCAAAGATCAACCCGAAGCACGATGGGAAGAAGATGCAAGGTTGATGGTTGATGCAGGCGTCAATGTGGTTCGTTTTGGCGAGTATGTATGGGGAATCTGTGAAAGGGAGGAAGGAAAATATGATTTTGACTGGATGATCCGTGTGATGGACATCATGAAAAATCATGGAATCAAGGTGGTTTTGTCCACCCCAACAGCCGCTCCCCCCTTGTGGCTGGCTCACAAACATCCCGAGATCCTTCCTGTTGATGAGAAGGGCCTGCTGCTTCATGAGGGAACCAGACATGCCGCTTGTTTGAACAGCGGTATTTTTTGGGAATACAGTAAGCGCATTGTCTCCGAACTGGCCAAGGCGGCAGGGAGCCACGAGCAGCTGATAGGTTGGCAAATTGATTCTGGCGTAGGTGGGCATACGACTGAATTTTCTTTCAACGAGGAAACCAAGAAAGACTGGCATGCTTGGCTTGAAGCAAAGTATGAGTCCATTGAAAATTATAATGACTGCATGGGGGGACGGTTTTGGGGGCAGTTGGTCAATGATTGGAGCGAAATTCCAATGCCACGCAGAGCGCCTACGGTTCATAATCCGGCTTTGGTGTTGGATTGGATGCGGTTTTCCAGCGACACCATTGTGGCCTATATCGGGATGCAGGCGGGATTGCTCAAGGAACTGACCCCCGACAAACCGGTCACCACCATGATGCGTGCTCTTTCTAGGCATTATGATCACTTTGATGTGGCGGAAACATTGGATTTTACCTCACTCGACAGCTACGCGACCTTGAAATCCAAACCTGCTGAAAATGCCATGGAAGTGGACATTCTCCGAAGCCTTAAAAAGGAAGGACGCAAACTTCCTGATGGGAGTGAAAATGGATTTTGGGTGATGGAACAAAAGGCTGGTAATGTGAACTGGCAGAAAGTCAATTCGCTGGTAAGACCTGGAGTTGTCCGCCTGTTCACCTACCAATTGATTTCCAGAGGATGCGATGGAGTACTTTACTTTTTTTGGCGACAACCGCGTATCGGATCTGAGAAGTTTTATGGCGGTGTATTATCGCACACCGGTAAGGCCGACACTCGAACCTATCGTGAGATCAAGCAAATAGGTGAAGAGATTAAGATGCTCGATCCGATTCTTAAAGATACCGAGGTCAAGGCTGAAACTTGTATTCTCT
>CAYFHO010000132.1:0-6419 GCA_964342825.1 uncultured Verrucomicrobiota bacterium | reverse complement strand
CGGTTCAGTTTCTGTTTCAATATGATTTGAACCCGGGAGATGAAAAGGAACTGGCTCAGAGTTTGAATCAATTCTGGGATACCCACCGATTGTCCGATGCCGGTTATGAAAAAGGTAAGGCAACCTGGGGTAAGAAGGTTGACCTGCCCGAGCCCACTACGCGCGATGCTTCGATTCGTGTGTTTGCCGAAGATTTAATTCGTGGGGTCTTGGAGAACCGTGAAGAGCTGGATCTCAAGTTGCAGAAATATCTGCGCAATTGGGATATGACCCGGATGGCTGTGGTGGATCGGAATGTTTTGAGAATGGCCATATACGAATTGTATTATCGGGAGGACATCCCACCAGTGGTCAGCCTCAACGAGGCCATAGAAATTGCCAAACGATTTTCAACGCGAGAAAGCGGTAAGTTTGTCAATGGCCTTCTGGATCGGATCCGTCAGGATATTCTTCGACCAGCCAGGACACCCCTGAAAACGGACAATCCCACCTGATGCCTGCCGATTTGCACCTTCACAGTGTGTTCTCTGACGGCACGTTCAGCCCGGAAGAGATTGTGAAACGTGCCGTGGAACTGGGACTGGACGCTTTGTCGTTGACCGATCATGACACGGTCAATGGTTGGCATGACATGGAGCAGGCCTGTCGTGCCGAGGGGATTCGTTGGGTGCCTGGCATTGAATTATCCACCTCATTTCAGGATCTGGAGATTCATTTGCTTGGGTATTTCCCCAAGGATTCACTATCGGTTTTGCCTGAAAAGCTCGATGCGTTTCAGCTGAGACGCCGGGGACGGATCAGGGAGATGATTGCTCGTCTTAAAGAGGCAGGTATTGATTGGGATGTCGAAGAAGTGTTTAATGGGATCAGCAGTCCTTCACCCGGACGTCCTCATGTGGCTCGGGCTTTGGTTGAATTAGGTGTCGTGAGCAATGTCTCCAATGCCTTCAGGAAATACTTGAGAAAAGGAAAACCTGGTTGGGTTCGTTCGACTTATCCATCGACTTTGGAAATGATACAGGCCATCCATGCCGATGGGGGTCTGGCTGTATTGGCTCATCCCGGTTTGGGAATTCCAAATGAGGTTTTGATTGATTTAGCCAGTCAGGGATTGGATGGGGTGGAAGTATATCACTCGTCTCATAAACCAAGTCTGATAAAAAAATATCAATACCTGGCCAGTCAGTTGAATTTGATAGTGACAGGTGGTTCTGATTGTCACGGTCACATTTCGGGAGGGCCCAGATTAGGAAAAGCCGTTCTATCGGAAACGCAATCGGATTTGTTTCTTCAACAACTGGGGTTGATTCAATGTGCCTAGATATGGGCTTGATTTCCCTCCGGTTCATCACTAACGACAACAACACAAAGTAATGGGATTTTTTAGCAAATTAAAAGAACGCCTTGGGAAAACTCAGGACAAACTCGTTCATGAGATCAAAAGGATCGTGACTCGGTCGCCTCGACTGACGGCTGACAGTGCCGAGGAATTGGAAGCGGCTCTTTTATCGGCTGATTTCGGCATCTCCATGACCACGCGGATCATTGCGGCCACCAAGAAAGCCTACGAATCCAAAGGGAAAGATGGCTTTGATTTTATCCAGGTGGCCGCCAATGAGGTCGAAAAGGCACTTGAAGCAGGCGAACATCA
This sequence comes from uncultured Verrucomicrobiota bacterium, assembly GCA_964342825.1. GTDB lineage: Bacteria > Verrucomicrobiota > Verrucomicrobiia > Limisphaerales > AAA164-E04 > AAA164-E04. The sequence continues at coordinate 4,768 of CAYFHO010000132.1, read as the reverse complement.
ACTCCTGGATCAGGGGGATCAATTGACGGTTGTTTCCATGGTTGGAGTGAACGGAACGGGTAAGACAACCACCTGCGCCAAGATTGCACATCGATTGAAAAAAGAAGGTCGTCCTGTTGGAATGGCTGCCTGTGACACTTTTCGAGCCGCAGCGATCGATCAACTCAAGGTCTGGAGCGAGCGTTTGGATGTCCCTTTGACCACCGGTGAATACGGAGCCGATCCGGCTGCTGTTGCCCATGATGCCGTTTCCTCGGCGCTTTCCAGAAACGCACATTACATGTTGATTGATACCGCGGGTCGCCTTCATACCAAGCACAACCTGATGAAGGAACTTGAGAAGGTGCATCGTGTGATGGGGAAAAAATTGGAAGGAGCCCCTCACGAAACCTTGTTGGTGCTGGATGCCACCACTGGGATGAATGCGCTGAATCAGGCTCGAGAATTCAATAAGGCTGTCCCACTCACCGGATTGGTCATCACCAAACTCGACGGCACCAGCAAGGCCGGCATGGTGGTCGCCATCCAGAACGAACTCAAAATACCGGTCAAGTTCATCGGAGTTGGCGAACAACCGGAAGACCTCCAACCCTTCGTCGCTCGAGAATTTGCCCGAGCTATCTTTGGGTTGGATGAGGAGTAAGGGAATGAGTTTTTTCAGGCTGGTAGCATGATGCCTAAAAGCAAACCGATCAGCATGGAAACAATAACCAAGTAACAGATGACGCGCACCGGCCAGCTCCATCGATTGGAATAGATGGCTTTGCGCAGGACATCTCCCATGGCAAAGATGCGCTCGTAAGGTGCCGTGGTGGCGTAGGAGGAGAGAGGGGTGCGGCAATGCTTGCAAAAGTGCTCGCCGGGTGTATTCGGTTTCAGGCATGAAAAACAGATTTCCTCATCCATTTCGTGTTCTGAGCTGACTCTTGCCTTCATAGATTCACGGTAAAGGGACAAAGACATACAGCCAATTACAAATACCAGGTTCTTTTGGACACGATGTTGTGCGCATCAGCCATGGCATGAACACGATTCGTTATTTTTTAATCTGTTATCTGATGACATTCTCTGGATGGTTTAACCACAACAGCCGTCAAAGTTCGTTTGACAGCTTCAATTTCTAATCAATTCCCCTTGCTTGTGGTGGCATGGGTCGGGTATGGATGGAACGTTTATTGAGAACGATGAATTATCATATTTCACAACGGGCAGCATCTCTGGCTCCTTCGCTGACGCTGGCTATCAGCGCCAAGGCCAAACAACTGAAAGCGGAGGGTCAGGATGTGATTGGTTTTGGAGCAGGAGAACCGGATTTTGATACCCCGCAACACATCAAGGATGCCGCGATCAAGGCGTTGAATGACGGTTTCACCAAGTATACACCTGCGAGTGGGATTCCCGAGTTAAAGGAAGCGATCGTTGAAAAGTTCAAGCGTGATAATGGGCTGGATTATCGACCTTCACAGATCATTGTGAGCAACGGTGGCAAACATTCCTGCTACAATATCATGATGGCCATCTGTGATCAGGGCGATGAAGTGATCATTCCCGCTCCATACTGGTTGAGTTACCCGGAAATGGTGAAACTGGCCGGAGGTAACCCGGTGATTCTTGAGACCACCGACGCCACCCAATTCAAGGTGACCCCTGATCAATTGCGCGAAGCCATTACGGACAAAACACGTATCTTTATTCTGAATTCGCCCAGTAATCCCACCGGCACCATTTATTCACCTGAGGAAATCAAGGCGTTGGGTGATGTCTGCGTCGAGAAGGGGATATTAATTTTAAGCGATGAAATATATGAACACCTTGTATATGGCGGAGCGGAACACAAATCCGTAGCCACCTTTTCACCTGAACATCAGGCTCATACCATCATTACTCACGGATTGGCGAAAGCCTGGTCGATGACAGGGTGGCGTTTGGGATTCCTTGCGGCTCCGGAACCGATAGCAAAGGCCATCAATGCCATGCAGAGCCACAGCACCAGCAATCCAACCTCATTCGCTCAAAAGGGCGGGGTGCAGGCATTGAACGGTCCTCAGGATCACCTCAAAGATTGGTTGCCCGAATTTGACAAACGACGTCGATACGCTCACGAAAAACTGAGTGCCATGCCGGGTGTCACCTGCGTGAATGCTCAAGGGGCTTTTTATCTGTTTCCTAATATCTCAGGCACTGGTTTGAAGTCCACCGAGTTTTGCGATCTTTTGCTCGAAAAATCTCAAGTCGCTGCTGTTCCAGGGATCGCTTTCGGTTCGGATGATTACATTCGAATCAGTTATGCAACCAGCATGGCGAATATCGAAAAAGGAATGCAGCGAATGGATGCGTTTGTTCGTTCCTTGCAAGCTTAAGAAGGTACGAATACTGCTAACTTGTTCCTCATGGATTTTTCTCGTCGCACATTTGTTCGAACGTTTCTGTTTAATGCTGCGTGGATGACGGGTGTCGGACGCATGCATCGTTTATCCTTGCTGGGAGATGTCTCACCTGCACCGGAGGACAACAGGGGAGTGCTTAATGTTCGGCCCGACGATTATCCGGCTTTGGAGGAAACCGGAGGATCGCTGCGTTTGGGGTTTAATCCGATACGATCCAATCATCAACCGGATGGGACCCTTCACCCCATCTTGATCAATCGACTTGAAAACGGTTCCCTCATCGTGTTGAGCGCGGAATGCCCCCATGCATCCTGTGCCGTTCGGACATTCAGTAAAAGTTCCAATACCCATTCCTGCCCATGCCATGCCTCTCGTTTTCGATTGGATGGCACGAGGATCACCGGACCGTCACCCTTTGGTTTGGAACGTCTGGATTCCGATACTTGCCCGGATGGATCATTGAACATTCTCGTCCCCAGATTACAGTTTTCCATCAGCACCAAAGTGGTTGACCTGGGAATCTTTAAACGTTTGAAGATTGATTTTCCAGCCAGGCGCAAGGTGGATTACAAGGTGGTTTTCAAATCTGATGTTCGTGAAGCATGGCAATCCATCATGTTTTCTGAAACAGAATCGGGCCCCATGAATCAAACGACGCTGACCGGAGGTGGACTCTTTACCTCCGTTTATGTTCAACCCCCATCCGATTCCGGAATTTTCGCGGTGCAGATCGAATCCAGGGAAATGTAAATATCCTGATTTCGTTTGCTTTGATTAATAAATACGATGTGGGGATTCCAGGGGCTCTTTCATGGAGTAGGGGAGTCTCCATAGTTTGGTTCCATTTTGGTTGGTGAAATAAAGGTAGGAAGGGGTGAGTTGGTCCGGATTCCCATCCGCCCAAAAGGCATAGAATTCTGGGTGAGCATTTACCGGACGTCTGGCATATCCATGGTTCCGGGGACTTTCTTCGGTTAATGTTCTCAGATGATTCCACTGGTCAGTGCCTGAGGGACGAATCCACATTGACATTTCACCTCCCGTACCATGGCGCTGCGGTCCTGGTGGAATAGGCGCAATCAGCCGCCAGGTTTCATCAGGTTCGATATACAGCGATCCCATATCGTAATTGTGCCAGGCACGCGTGATGGTGTTGAGATTCCATTTCTTTCCATCCCAATGCGCAATGGTCCACTCTCTTGGTCGAGGGTGTGGTCCTGGTTGATATTGATCGCTTGTGATGTGAAGGATGACTGGATTCCTTTGAGCATCCACTGTGATATCTTTCAAATAGACCAAGCGCGAATCTGCCTGGTAATCCTTGATCAGCGTTGGATGGTTCGTGTCTGTTAGCGGTGTGACAATTGTTTGACCATCGACGGTCCTCCAGTTTGCCCCCAGATCGCTTGTTTCCAGATAATACAAATTGGTACGTTGATCTACATTCCCACCTGGATGGTAATTGAAGGCAGTGATCACGCGCGAACCGATGCGGCGACTGATTTGGTAGTGTCCCCCCATCCCGGCCAGTTTGCGATCCTCTGTCCACCCCAACCCATATTTGCTTTTGTTCCAGTACAGTTCGCGGCCTTTGGTGTACTTGGTAAATAAGTGAAGGAAACCCTCTTCCGGTATCCACCAGGGTTGCGGGTAAGTGAATTCTTCCTCGCTGATTTGCTCGAAAGCCTGAATATTGAATGGTTCCTTGCTCTTATATTTAAACCCTGGACGATGCCTGCCCCTGCCACTGACAAAAACCCAAAGGTATCCGTCGGAATCGATACTGAGGGAGGGGTTATCATGAGGGTCATTGACCTTTTGTTTGTCGTGTACGATGACCGGTTTGCAAACCATTCCCGTCGAATGATCATAATAGCCAATCATGGCAAGCAGCCGTCGTTCATTCTGACGTGTTGTTCCGCCATAGACAAAAAAGGTTTTATCAACTTCGCTGGAATAGACGGCCAGGGGACAGTGCTTGGCCGTGTAAGTGCCCAGTCCACCTGAATACTTGGAACCGTAATCTGATTTTTGCCCCAGATCGAACCAAATACCTCGGTATCCATCTATCTCACCAGTCAGGACTTGTCGGTTTCTTTCCTTAGATTCATCCGCGCTGAGATAAACTGACAGGAACAGGAGTAAGATACTCAGGCAACAAAATTGAATATGAACAGCCAACTGGAAAACCGAACGAAGTTTGAGCATGGGGAATTGTGAAACCTCAGAGCCGATGATGCAACCACGCAATCGCCTTCGGTTCCATTTATAGTCAGCTTAAGCTGTGCATACGACTACCCGAATAGTTTCGATAAAGCAGGCGTCTGAGGGTGCGATTAAAACTACGGGGCAAAAAAACTTGAAAAAAATGCATTTTAAGC
>CAYFHO010000131.1:0-6512 GCA_964342825.1 uncultured Verrucomicrobiota bacterium | reverse complement strand
GAGGCATCAGAAGATTTGCAGGAGCCAACGGCCTCTCATCGGAGTCTTTGAGCGTGGAAGCTGCGGGTCCGTCCCCCATACCTTCAGGACCATGGCACGGTGCACAAAGTTGCTGAAACAATTGATTCCCCTCTTCAAGGATTTTAAATGAGTCGGATTCGGAATCGAATCCTAAAGGTTTGCCTGGCATTCGAATAGCTTTGGCATGATTGTCCTCAACACGCCATTTCCTGGAAAAATATTTGATATACTCGACCACAGCACCCAGATCTTTTGGGCTCATGTCATGAAAAGTCGGCATCGCGGATCCTGCGATTCCACGCAGGACGGTGCGTTTCAAATCTTCATTGGTAGGTAATTTACCGTAAGGCGTGGATCTGTATTTGAATTCGGCTTTGGACAGGTCTCGCGGAAAGACTTCCCATTCTTCATTCACGAGCTCCCCATCTCCCTTGCCACGTTTACCATGACAAGGCAGGCATGATTTTTCGTAAACATGCTTGCCCTGAAAATAGAGGGAACGGTCCGGGAACCTACTGGAGTCTTGATCAGGCAGATCTGAGCAGACCGCTTTCAGAAGAAATAACATGAAGAGTCCACAAAAAAAGAACGGGCAAATTGAGCCCAATCGCATGTGCTCTCGCAATCTCTTCATCATCAGATTATCGCGCCAGTTGATTCCAAGCTGACCGCATCCATCTGATAAGGAAAATTAAATAGCCTCAAGTCCTTTTTTGTGACGAATAAATCCGAAACCAATCAATAAAAATCCAGTCAGAATGACATACTCATGAGGCTCTGGAACTGGACTGCTCGTACCAACCGTGGAGGAGACTGTTCTCCCACCCGGTAAGGCCTTCCCCCCCTCAGAACCAACCGCTTCAGACAGATCCCAGTTGACTGGACTGGTGCCATTCCATTTGACGCTATAGTCACCTACACCGGTGGTGGAAAGAATGACTCGCCATACCTCATTTTCCTGAACCTGAAACTCAGTCGCTCCTATAGTCCCAAATGTGAAAACGATATCGCCAAATCCACCACCAAACGTGGTGACCGAGTCTGAGCCCTGATCGGCAAAATTAATGCCGTCGGCACTCTTTGAAAGCGTCGCGGTCAATCCGCCAGCAGAAGCAGTGTTCTCCTTTGCGGAAAATATAAGCTCGTGAATATCATACTCATCCCCATCAGCAGGTACATTCGTAAATCCATAAAAGAGAGTCATTGTAGTGCCCGCATCCACCGTGTTGTTTCCAACAGCATTTCCATGATCGAGCTCAAGGTTGTGAATAGTCGCAGCATGTAGTTCGTTAGCAGCGCAGAGACATAAGATCACAAAAGCTGCTCCAATTCTTAAGATATTAATTCTTTCCATTTCCATAGCGACAGATAACAAGCTGGAAACGCACCATTCTCATAAATGCGAAAACTTTTTTTGGGAGAAGGAAACGAAAATGATATGCAAAGAACACAAACAACTACTTAAATTCTGCAAATAGTTTCGCAAAAGGGCCGGAAGAACTCAGAAGCGTGACGTGGTTAAGAGCCGTACCCATCAAAGATGGATGCTGCTTGAAAAAGTTTTTTCTGATCCTTGTCCAATCCCTGCATAAAATCCTGACTCAAGAGCAGCGGGTATCTCCCATTGAGTCGATGATAATTACAACGGTCCTCAAACCATCGGCGGCTGACCGTCATGTATATCAAGGGTCTTTCCTCTTGAGTCAGATTAGCCGTACCACAATGCCAGGTTCGAAAATCCCACATGACACAATCACCAGCCTTGGCTTTGGGGAGCACGGCATGTTCATAAGTCAGGTTTTCCTCGTCCTTGGGGACATTCGCAGGGTTACGATGACTACCCGGCCAAATAGCGGTCGTGCCTGTCTGTTCATCCAAGTCCAACAATGGAACCACCAAGGTAATGGCATAAGGCGGTAAAAAAGTTCCAAATCCAAAGGCTTCCTCGAAAAGCTCGGTATGATCCACATGCAGATGCTGACGTCTGCTGCCCGGAGATGCAGAAACAATCCCAAAGCTTTGGATGATCATCTTGTCCTGCAAGATGGAACGAAGAACGGGGAATAGTAAAGGGGATTGATGTAAATCTGGATGATCAAAAGGCGGACGCTTGACCACGGTGTACATGTTACGATCCTTATCCCCTACATCCTGACAAACCTCAGGGTGGTCGACTTCGTTTAAGACAGCGTATTCCTTTAAATAGGCTGTTTTTAATTGATTCAGTAGGTCTCGAGAAAAAACCCCCTGGAGCCAAAGCATACCAGAAGCTCTAAACTCCTTAGCAATATCCGATAACCTGTCCTTGTCATCAGTATCATCAAGTCGATCCAATTCACTCAGATCAAATTTGCTGCTCAGATCATCCTCGCCCGAAACCAATTTATCCATGCCAAAGATGATTACAGATCCTTGTTTGCTATTGAAGGGAAAATCAACACGTTGAATCTTGGTAAAAATGTACTCCGGAATATCAATTTCCATTTTCACAACTCAAGAATCTGCTGTTCATTGCCCCACCCTCTTATTAGCATTCCAGCTCACCCATTTGTAAGTTATGAAAATCAGTCGGCGTAATGCGCTAAAAACCACGGCCACAGGCTTGACCAGCCTGGTGATTGCTCCCCAATTTCTCAAAGCTGCTGAAGCAGCCAAACCTTTTGGTGAAGAATTTGCCAATTTGGAATCCCTCACGACCGGTGAATGGTGGAAACGTCCAGGTAATCTCGAAACTCCCCTCAAAAACGGGCGGAAAGCCGCGCCCCCCAACATGAATGTGCCCAGGGATCAGGTCGTCGTTTTTGCGCTATACACTCATCATCACGGGACTTTGAAACTGACCGCCCAGCTCTTCCCTTTAAAGCCTGGAGAATCGCGACAGGTGCGTCTGGAATTAAAATTTCCTAACGCAGACTGGCAAGAAGTGGCGCAAGCAGAGGTTCTATACCCTGGTTGGGATGCTCATTTTCGCATTGAAGAATGGGATGATTCACAAAACGTCAAATACCGCGTTCGCCATGGGGAAAAAGCCATGTTCGAAGGCCTGATTCGTCGTGACCCGAAAGAGAAAGAAGAGATCGTCGTCGCCAACCTTTCCTGCAATTCCAGCAGGACCACTGGACCGCGCAAGGAAATTGTGGACAATCTGCGCAGATTGAATCCTGACTTGCTGTTCTTCGGTGGAGACCAAACTTACCGTCATACGGAGCACACTGCAGGTTGGATTGAGTTTGGATTGCAATACCGTGACATCATTAAGGATCGACCCACCGTCGCCATTCCAGACGACCATGATGTGGGACACCCGAATGTCTGGGGGGAAAACGGTAAACACTCTTCGATACCAGGAAATGCTGACGGAGGGTACAAATTCCCGGTCGATTACGTTAATCTGGTGCAACGCCAGCAAACTTGGAGCTTGCCCGATCCTGTAGACCCGGCACCCATCGATCGCAATATCGGCGTTTATTTCACACGGCTGACGGTTGGGAAAGTGGACTTCGCCATATTGGAGGACAGGAAATTTAAAACAGGTCCTGCCGGAAAAATCCCACAAATGGGGCCACGGCCGGACCACATCAATGACCCAAGTTACGATCCCAACAAAATTGACCTTCCTGGTTTGGAGTTGTTGGGCCCAAGACAGGAAAAGTTTCTTGAGAATTGGACCGAGGATTGGACAGGTGCGGACATGAAATGTGTTCTTTCGCAAACGGCTTTTTGCGGAGCGGTCCATATGCATGGGAGCAGAAACAGCCGCCTCCTGGCTGATCTGGATTGCAATGGCTGGCCTCAAACCCCAAGCCGAAAAGCTTTATCCATTATACGGAAAGCCCAAGCCGTCCATTTGTGTGGAGATCAACACCTGGCGGTCGTGGTCAAACATGGGATTGACAAACATGGGGACGGTCCATACGGGTTCACCGGCCCCGCTCTGGTCAATACGATCTATGGTCGCTGGTGGCATCCTGAAGATGAAAAACCTGGACCCAACCCAGTACAAAACAGTCCACTTCCTTGGACGGGTGACTTTAAGGATGGTCTGGGAAATAAAATCTCCATGCTGGCCTATGCAAATCCAGAAAATATCAAAGACGAAAAGAAACGGGCAGACGGTATTGGGATTGCCAAATTCAACAAAAAGACACGAGCCGTTACCTTCGAATGCTGGCCAAGGTTCAGCGATGTCCGCAAGGGAAACAAGGCGCAGTTTCCTGGCTGGCCTGTGATCATTCATCAGGCAGCCAATGATGGTCGCAAGGCCGCAGCTTTTCTGCCGGAATATAGGTTCCCTGATGGAAAGGATCATGTGGTTCAGGTCATCGAAGAAAGTACCGGTGAAATTCTCTACACGACGCGCAGCCAGGGTGGAGTTATCAAGCCAAAGGTTTTTTCAACAGGAAAACACACCGTGAAATTTGGACGAGACTTACCTGACGGACTGACTCTCACGCAGGTCCAGCCCCAGCCGATTGATAGCACGATCCACGACACTCATTTCATAGAAATCTGAAGTCACCCATCTCAAAACCACTCCAATCAGGCTGCGATTTAACTCAAATGAGTAGTTGAATCGCAGCCTGTAACGTTTCTGGAGTCATTCCACAAATGAGGAGGATATTGGCATCCTACAAAGCCCCTCCGAAAATGACCTTTTCATTGTATGAATGATTTTAATCATCATGTCTAATTTTGGTCATAGACCGCTGATTTAGAGCCGCAAAAAGATTGGTATCCGCGAGTCAATAAAAGAAAAAAGGTTAAACCCATATACCGCATCCCATTAACTCAGTGAGAGTTACCTAAGGAACGATACGATTTCACCAAGGTCAAATACCCCAAATGGCATTCCCCCTGCTCCCTGGTGGTAACTGAATGGTTATCACTGAATTAAGGAAAGTGCAAAATAGGGTATCAACAACCGGAAGCAAAGCTCAGGTTAGATGGATTATTGTTTCGGATCTGGATGGCACCTTGCTCGATCACTACACCTATTCCTTTGATTCCGCGCAATCTGCGTTGGCGCAATTACAGGCACTCAATATTCCTCTGGTATTAAACACGAGCAAAACGCTGCGGGAGTGCCGTGAGATTGCCTCTGAATTGAAAACCCTGAGCCCCATCATTGTGGAAAACGGGGGCGGTATCTTTGTCCCCAAATTAGCTGAGGAAGGGGTGTTTTGGTCCAGCAAACCGCAACGTTTGGAAGAAAGCGAATGGATCCCGCTAGGCGTCAATCGCACCAATGTTCTAAAAGCAATCAGAGAACTGAAAGAAAAGCGAAATTTAAAGTTCACCTCGTTTTCAGAGATGTCGCAGGAGAAACTCCAGGAAGTAACGGGCCTATCAGCCTCAGCTGCCACCGCTGCAAAATCTCGTGAGTTTTCTGAGCCTCTCATCTGGCAGGACACGCCTGAACAATTGGCATGGTTTCGGCAAAAACTGAAAACGAAGAATCTTCATGTGGTCAAGGGTGGACGGTTTCACCTGGTGTCAGGAATGCATAACAAAGGCACCTGTCTGGAATGGATACGAAATCATTTCAATCCTGATATGCATCACCGGATCAAAATTGTCGCACTGGGAGACGGAAAGAATGATCTACCGATGCTGGAAGCTGCGGATATTTCCATTTGCATCCGATCGCCTATAAACCCACCACTAAAATCCGAAAACAAAATGATCGTCACCACCACGCGAGTGGGAGTCGATGGTTGGAATGACTCTATCCTGGGCACCCTGGAGCAGATGCACATCAATCGCTAAACAATTTATTAATCGTATTGAATAGGCACTTAATCAAATCGTAATGACTGACTTTTACCAAAACGGAATCATCACCACTCTGCATCACCTTCGAAACAGGAGCCTGGAAGACCTTGAAAATGAATTGATGGATTTCTCCAAGGATCACCCCATGACGCTGGTGCTTCCTTGTCTTTATTCCGAACTGGAAAGAAAGGCCCTAAAAGACATTCTGGAGGAATTGAAAAAAGTGCCCTACCTGTCACAGATAGTCATCGGACTGGACCGGGCAACGGAAGACCAATACCGACACGCTTTGGAATATTTTGCGGTGCTTCCTCAAAACCATGTCGTGATATGGAATGATGGGCCAAGGATGAAGGCCATTGATAAAAAATTAAGAGCCGAATCACTCGCTCCTCCTGAATTAGGCAAGGGTTGTAATGTCTGGTATTGCCTGGGCTATCTGACAGCTGCCAACGAACAGGCGTCCATCGCGCTGCACGATTGTGACATTACCACCTATGATCGATCCATGCTGGCACGCTTGCTGTACCCAGTGGCTCATCCGTCTTTTAATTTCCGTTTCTGTAAAGGTTATTATGCACGATATGCCGATGGAAAAATGAATGGTCGGGTCGCCCGTTTGCTGGTGACTCCCCTCATCAAGGCATTGATGAAAGTAGTCGGGCATCATGATCATTTGGAATATTTAGACAGTTTTCGATATCCTCTGGCGGGCGAAT
>CAYFHO010000130.1:0-7124 GCA_964342825.1 uncultured Verrucomicrobiota bacterium | reverse complement strand
AAACGATCTACGACGCCAACGGCAACATCGTCCAATACGTGGATGCCAACACCGGAGCCACAACTGCAGCATACGAATACGATCCTTTTGGCAATGTGACCGTGCTCAACGCAACCCAGACACCAAAATTACAATTCCAGTTCTCTACGAAATATCAGGATGGTGAAACTGGACTCAGTTACTATGGCTTCAGGTACTACAATCCCGAGATGGGTGGATGGTTGAATAGAGATCCCTTGGAAGAGGTTGGGGGCACAAACCTCTTTGCGTTTGTTGAAAATCGATGTCCGAATGGTTGGGATAAACTTGGCTTGGGCAGTTCATTCGGTGGACTTGAGGGGATTAATACTGGTGGGTGTTGCATCAATGATACATATTATTCTAGGTGGGAGAAAATTCCTTCAGGTGTGTATGTTTGCAATGAACCGGGGTGGGATGGACACGAATATGTGGTCGTAAATGGTTTGCGCGTTGATTTTTCCACAGATGATAGAACATTACCTGGGGTTTTTTGGAGTCCAGCTCAAGTCGATATTTCTGATTGGCTTCCAGTTTCAAGTGATACGTGCCACGAAGTATATTTTTCACCTTGTTTGTATGGTAGTGATGACCCTAGCGCTTACGGTAACGATGTTCTTCGGAATGCATACGATCTTCAAGCTAATCCAGGCTACTATAACGTAATCTGGAGGAGTTGTAGGAACCTTGATAATTTGATATTACCATACGGGGGCTTGTGATGAAAAACCATGGTGCAATTATTGGCAGTCTTTTTTTATTAACAATACTAATAATATATTTTATCAAGCATTTATCAAGCCCAGTATTTGGTGGAGTAGTGTTCCCTAATGAAATCGACACAGGCGTATTTAAATTTTCAATAAAGCATAATCCTGAGTTATTGCACTTGGGTATTCGTATGCCAAAGGGAGAGGTTCTGCAGGATTGTGTATTGAATATAACTATCATTGATCAAAAGTCAAAACACATAATCCTGAAAAATAAATTCAATTTAACTGAATTGAAAAAAATGTCTAATACTTCCATGAATAAAGATAGTGAATACGACTACTACAATATTGTTAATATACAAAGTATTGGTATTATAAAGAATAAAAATTATTTGATAAAAATTGAAAATATCGAAGGAGGGTTAGATGGGGTTAGGTTTGTTTTATTTATTAGAGGTCTATTTCATTAACTAGAGCAAATTAAATAAAACTGTATCCATATGATGCAAACCAATTCATGGCATCTTGAGATGTGACTTTTTCCAGCGCTTGGCCAATAGCCTTTTCAAGTTGGCTCTGCGTTCTTGCTTCAGCGCTTCGAAGATGTGATTTGACTTTGCTCCACATTTTTTCAATCGGATTGAGATCCGGTGAATAAGGTGGAAGAAACATTACCGATGCCCCCTTACTCTCAATCAAATCAATGGTCGCTTGGTTTTTATGAGGCGATAGATTATCCATAATGACAATATCCCCTTTCCGTAATGTAGGACACAACACGCGGCCAACATAGGATTGGAAAGCTGCCGTGTCAGTTGCCCCAGGGAGTGTCATGCATGCACTGGTTCCATCTATCCGAATGGAACCGATCATCGTCATGGTGTTCCAATGGCCGTGGGGTGAAGAGGCGTGAACTCGCTTACCGCGTTTGGCACGCCCTCGCAAACGAGTCATATTTGTTTTTGCGCCTGACTCATCAAGGAAGATCAATTGTGCAGGATCAAAACCCAGTTGAGAACGTTTCCATTTTCGTCGTGACTTGGCTATGTCTGGACGGTCCTGTTCACTGGCGCGAAGTGTCTTTTTTTATATGTCAGCCCCATTTTCTCCAGTGCATAATGAATGGCTGGAAGAGAACATTTTAAACCCAGGGCTTTCTTAAGCTCGCTCAAAGTCATGTCTGGTTTTTTGCTGAGCAAGGAGCGCATTTTTTGACAGTGAGCGGGCAGAATGATCGGTTTACGACCGGAGCGATTGTGTCTGGGGCCAACGTCACCGGTGTGGCGACGTTGTTGAAGTAATTTTTTTACCATCCCCAGGGAAACCTTAAAGCGATGTGCGATTTCCTCCCGGGTTCCTTCATCGTTGTCGTAGGATTGAAGGATTCGTTCACGTAGGTCCATTGATAGAGTTCTCACGCAATGAACTTACCACATCTACACAAAATGGCTATAGTATTGTTTAATTATCTCTATAAAAAGATATGCTTTCTCTTCGGTTTCTTTTTGATCTCCGTTTGAAAGGATTGAAGGTTTCCTTTCTAAAGTAGATAGTCATTTTAAACCCCTTCAAGTTTACCTGTGCTGTCGGCAAATGAGTCTGTTTCTACACCCAGGCGTTGCAGCATGGCTACAAATAGGTTGGAAAGGGGAAGGTCTTCTCCTTTTGCTTTTTCTGTCCATGGTTCGGGGTCTCCGGGTTTCCACCCTCCGCGATAGGCATGCTCTTCGGCATGATTGAGATATTGCCCATGCGTGATCCCCATGCGTTGGCCTCCCGCAAGAATCAACGGATAGTTCCTCGATAAATGGAACGCACTCGAGGCCGAACCAAACAGCAGTAGCGTGTTATCCAATAAACTCCCGTCACTTCCGGGTTCGGGTGTTTCTTTTAAACGTGTTATAAAGCGACCATATTCTTCATGTAGAAAACGGCAGTAAGTGCCAAAGTTTTTCCAACCACCGGGTTTCTTGGTTTCATGCGATAGTTGATGTGCCGCCGGAAATCCAATTGCTAGGGAGAGGTGATCGCTGATCCCGACTCCATTTTCTCGACCGATTTGATAGCTGGCAACTCGGGTGGAATCCGTTTTGAAAGCCAGATAAATCAATTCAAACATGGTTTGAAGGTAGAGACGTGGTTCATCAGGTGTAATCTCGAGATTGAGATGATTGGATTCAACACTGGGAAGGGGTGTGTTCAACCATCGTTTTGCTTTTTGAACTCGAATTTCAGCTTCGCGAACCGATTGTAGGTATTCGTCCAGGCTTCCCTGATCATGTTTGGAAAGCTGTTTCTTCATACGACGAGCGTCATCCAGAAGATCATCGAGGGCACTTTGACTGTATGCCAGTTGACGAGCTGCGTTTGCATCATTTTTAACAAACAGCATGTCAAAAATTTGCTTCGGACGATTTTCGGCAGGGATGGCTCGTCCCTGAGGATTGAATGAAATCGTGTGTGCCCCTCGAGCCGTGCCGGCACCTCCGTCGGTGGACATTACCAAGGAGGCAAATCTTGTTTGGTCGCCTACACGCTGTGCATAGTATTGATCCAGGGAGATGGTGTTTTTATAGTCCATGTCTCCCGACCCGGTGGCGGCTCCCGTTAAAAACTGATCGGCATTGTTGTGCCCATGGACATTGCGGCCAGCCGGATGTGATAATCCTGAAATGACGGTCAGGTCATTTTTGAGGGATTTCAGGGGCTCCATACACTTGGTGAATTCAAAATTCCTGCCATTGCCGTGCGGAAACCATGCCCAGTCTTTGAAGGCCGGATCCTTGGTCAGAGGCATGGGGACTCCGTCGGGAAAATAAAAACAACCCAGCCTTCGTGGATTTTGTTTTTTGTTGGATACTGCGGCATTGACAAACGGCAGTGATTCAAACAGGGGAAGTGCCAGTGCCCAACTCGTTCCAAACAGAAAACGACGGCGGTCTAGTGTGGACAGCTTAGAGATTGGGATCGATTTCATTTTGATTGAAATAATTTGCTGGTTGCTATCTCCAGTAACAAAGTCTTCAAACCGTCATCCTTTTGGCGCACATTGGCAGCGATTTCTTCCAGCAACGAATAGTCGGCAAATGTCAGTGGCCGACCGAGAGCAAAAACGCACAACTTGTGAGCTAACGCGAGCACTAGTTGATCCTGGCGATGGGTCAACAGGAAACGCTTCAAACCATGGATGCCTTCCAAGGGTTCATTATTGAATAAAAGGCTGGTGGAGTCAACCGGCTTGCCTTCGATTTGGTCTCGCCAGCGTCCGTGGGCATCATAGTTTTCAAACGCAATTCCCCAGGGATCGATTTTGATATGACAAGACATGCAGGCAGCGTGATCACGATGGTTTTCAATACGCTCTTTCAAGGTCATCTTTGCTATTTCAGGGTCGGCCAGATCAATTTCCGGAACCGCCGGCGGAGGAGGGGGAGGAGGGTCGTTGAGGATGTTCTCCAGCATCCAAATGCCTCGCTTGAGTGGGTTGGAATCCTTTCCGCTGGAATTCATTGCCAATAGCCCTGCATGAGTCAATAAACCACCCCGATTGTGATTCAACTTCAGTTGAACCCGACGAAATTCATTTCCGTGAACATCTGAAAGTCCGTAGTGATTTGCGAGGTGTTCATTCAGCATCGTGTAATCCGAATGAATGAAGTTGAGGATACTTTCGTTTTTGGCCAGGACCTCTTGGAAGAAGTGAATGGACTCCTGCTTCATGGCTTTTTCGGTTGGAGCTGGAACCTTGTTTCCAAACTCGACGTATTCCAAAAGTTCCATATTGAGCCACTGTTCCACGAAATGTAGGACGAACCTTTTGGACCGAGGGTCAGCCAGCATTCTGTTGACCTCTGACTTCAGGATGTTTTTGTCCATTAATTTGCCTGCACTGGCTAAAGAGCGCAGACGTTCATCCGGAATACTGCACCACAAAAAAATGGATAACCTGGACGCCAGATTCTCTTGTGAAAGCGGTTGAAGAGTATCGTTAGTTGCGGATGTATGGTGGCCTAAATACAAAAATTGGGGTGAGGACAGAACTGTCGCCAAAACTTCAACCATGGCTTCCTCGAATGATTTGCTAGTCGGGCGAACTTTTTGGAACAAATTCAACTTTCGATCTATTTCTTCCTTGGAAATATCACGGCGGCAGGCTTTAGGCATGAAGCGGTTTAATATTTCCCGGGCGGAATCCAGTTCATCCTGAGCGCCCGTTCTTCCAAGGAAAATGTTTTGGTGAGACTGTGGAGGCCATTCATCATAGATCGGTCCCATGACTTCGACATGATGGATGATAATATCGGCTTTTGAGGCCGAATGATTGACCAAGCGTATGTGTTCGGATGGGCTCGGAGTGATTCCTAATCGAGACGTTTTTCGAACGGAATTCCGTGGGTAAATATCTCCAAGAACGATGTCCCATTGATACCACTTGGGCTGATCCATTGGAGCCTCAATCTTGATGTCCTCCTGACTGACCTGGATCAGGGCTCGCCCTTCATTGCTGGCTTGCCAGCCGAATTCCAATCCCATATAGGGAACATTCTTATTCAAAGTGGATTCCCTGGAGGCAAGCACTCGAACTCGGAGGATTCCTTCATCTGGAATTTTCTCCCCCAGCTCAATGACTAATTTTTGTCTCCTTCCATGTGGAATGATCGCCACCTGATCAGGAGAATAAACAACATCATCCCGAGCATCTGATGGTTCAATGGCGAATTTGGCGCCACGATAGTTCCAGCGGTGCTCGATCATCGTGCCCTTAGATAAGTCTTTGAAATAAGTTCTGGAGGGAGTTTTTGTGGATTTAAGCAGAAACTGATCAACCTTTTTCTTTTGCTCCACAGGATCGTTTTTGAATTCTTTGCGGATTTTTTCCAGCTCAGCTTTGTGCTGATTCCACTCAACGCTTCCGATCTGCTCCATAGAAGCGTTCCAATAAACGAGTTCCGGTTTTGGTCCGTCCACGGTCGCGCGCTTCAAGGCTTTCCGGGCGATACGTCGGTAAATTTCAAGCTGGGCAACCGACATATGGAGGTTTTCGGAGCTGTTTTTGAATCCATCTTCCGATCTGGATTCTGGAGGAAGATCTCGTGCAAAATTCCAGGGAAGCCCCAGCAGGTCCTGCAGGGCGTAATTATACTCGTATTTGGTCATTCGGCGAAAGGAAGAGTGTGCTCCAGAAGCTCGACGAATGATGGATGCAGTGTGAATCTCGCCTGCCAACCATTCCATCACCTTACCTCTATCTTCACCGGATAACTTTGACTTTTCTGGGGGAGGCATCTCTCCATTGCTGAGAACCGCTTGAACCTCCAGCCACCAATCCACATCATTACCTTGAGTCAAATCCGGGTTCAACTCGTCTATTCTCAGGCGGGCTTTAGATTTGTCAGGACCGTGGCAAGGAATGCAATGAGTCTTGAGAATGGGGTGGATGCGCAGTTTAAATTGCTCCAGGGCAGGTTCGGGTACTATTGAATCAGACAGAGGGACGATTCTCTTTTTTAGGGCTGATTTTTGCGCTCCGGTCTTCTTCAAATCCTCGAATGACACGGCATGGTTCTCAGTCATTCCGTTGATGGTCGCAACCCATCCAATGACAAATCCCAAAATGACGCAATGAAAACGATTCTCTGACACTTCCCGACCCTACAACAGACTGATCACCTTGTCACGTGTGCCCTATTCAAAAATAATGGCTACCTGTGCAGCGGGAAGGAGAGGGGGAGTCTTGCCTTGTAATCGGCTCATCAGTGCCTTTCTTGCAGTCACTTATTCGCTACAAAGATTAACCGCTTCAGGTCCCAAGTCATTGGGTGCGAGGAAAAAGGTGGAGATGCTGAGTTTATCGAGCTGAAATCCGTCTTCACGGTAGGCAATATTGATATGATGATTGCCAGCTTGAAGGCTATGTTTACCCAACGTAATCCACTGCCATCCAGAGGTCCCCAGTCCGTTTCTAAGGATAAACTCTTCATCATTGATTTGGTACCAACAAGAATCATCCTCTGCTGATGGGCAATTCAGCCGTGCAAAAATGGTAAATTCACCTCCGCGATCCAGACTGAAGGCAATGGTAATCTGATTATCCGATCCCGTGGGAGGTTGATCTGCACTCAGTAGTCCCTCGAGTGGCGTCACGAAAGCACTTTGTGATGTTTCAGGATTCTGGATAACTTTCCAATTTTTTCCAATCTCGCCACACTCGGCTTCAAGAGAGATCGAGTATGCATCAGAAGCTCCTGGGAATTCGGGTTTGCTTTTGCCCCACCAATCTATCCAATGGCCAACATTCGTGTCAGGGAACGGATGCTTGGAGACGTTTGTTGATACCTCCTTTTTCCCCAGTAAAAATTTATCTACGAAAGCTTCAACCTCTGGAAGCTGACT
>CAYFHO010000129.1:0-7252 GCA_964342825.1 uncultured Verrucomicrobiota bacterium | reverse complement strand
TTATCGTAGAATGCTCGTTGCAGGATGATGGGATCCGCTCCCGGGATCAGGATCAACTGGCGCAAAAGACTGTCTGAGCGCGCAAACACCTGGGCAATCTCCTCCGGAGCCATCAAGGCCTCGGTGTGACGACTGATGCTTTCGCCGATATTGCCTTGGCGAACTCGATCCTGTGGCGACTTCAGATTTCGGGACAGATTGTAAACAGTCGTCTGCCCCATCCGTTTCGAAATCCAGTCCAGCGTGGTCATATCTGAGTTCCCGAAAAACTGGAGGACTCCGGCATTGCCGAGAAAGGTTTCCCATCGATCTCGATACAAGGCTTTGAGCTGTCCCAAATCCTGGAGGATCGGCCAAAGTTTTACGCCAAGCCCTGCGATCTGTCCGGCAGCGTCTTCCAAGGCCTTCATGTGTCCCAGGACGGCAAACTCATCAAGGATCATCAACACCTTGTCTTCTGGCTGTGTCTTTTCCTCTTCCATCGCCATGAGGGTGAGATTGACAAACAAGCGGAACCACCGGAAACACGTGCCCATGCGCATCGCCGGAAGACTCAAGTAGATGGTTGTTTTCTGCGTCTTGAGTTGTTTTAGGCTTTCAAGGCTGCGTTGATCAGGTTTGTCGATCAAAACCTCCTGGACATTCGGATACGACAGGAACCGCATGTGCCGCCTGGCAGTGGATAACACCGAACCTCGTTCATTATCCGGACGGTCGTAGAAATCCGAAGCAGCATCCCGGACCGCCCCACCAGCCTCGACACTGTCGCGCATTTCCTCTTCCATCCAGCACACGTCCCTGGAGGATTCTTCCTCGGCCTTCATCAGGAGCTCATAGACTTTGACCAGGTTTCGATCCGCTTCATACTTCTCATGCGTGGCCACGTGAAGGATCAGGCCTTCGATCAGATTGCGGGCACTGTCATCCCAGTGGGATTCCTGATCTCCTGAGGAAACCACCAAAGCATCGGCAATCACACCCGAATCAGGAACAATGGATTTGTTCATGCGATCAAGCATTCGCATGGGATTGAACGCCGACCGGAATTGCAAGGCCTCTGCACCGGACACTTCGAAGGGATCCAGGACATGAACATCCTGTCCTTGTTCAGATCGTCGCAAGGCCGTCAAATGGGCAAGATCCCCTTTTGGATCAATTGCCAGAACCGATCCAGTATATCCATAGAGGTTCGGAACGATCGCTCCCCTGCCCTTCCCGGCGCGGGAACCAGCGATGGTGATGATATGACGATCGTCGTTAAACCAGATCGGTTGTCCGTCTTCAACCCACCGATCCATTCCATCATCCGATTGGTGGACGGTTCCATGAATGACTCCCAGAAACAGGGATCCTGACCTGTTATGAAACTTGGGATGCCGAATAAAAAGGTCCGGTTCCACAAAGGTCTGATCCGGGGCAATGCCAGGTTGTCCCGGAACCCCGCGTTTCAGTCCATTGAAAAGGATATCTTCCATAACTCACTGTCCTGGTAATGCATGGATTACTCGGAATCCCGTTTTCGCACTTGGCGACCTAACAGGGATTCCGGCTTGAATGACCATTGACGACAGGAAGTGGATCTGCAACCGTTTCGGGTTTACCGGTAAATTTCCCCATGACAAACAGCAGCATTAAAGATTTGGATATCGAACCGGAATCCAGCTACAGACTTAACCTGGAGTTTTTTAAGTCGTTTGTAGCGTCATACGATAATTTGGATCACGCATCTTTGGAACTTTTCGGAGGAAACAAGCCCTCCAGATTACATCATTACGCAAGTGGTTTACGTAGAATTACGAAGGGAAAAGATGCTGTTGAAATGTTCCTCAATCTGTTGAATACAGAATTTCATATCATCAAGAACGAATCTGAACTTCCCACTCTTAATGACATTGCGCACAGATCCAACGGATTTTATTTTTATTTCAATAATAATAATAAAGATTTTGAAGTGTTCAGGAAAAAACAAAACAATGTAAGTAATTTATTTATAGATATTAAAAATAAGACACTGTTAATTGATTTTTTGAATAACTTTCAAAAAAAGTCTTGGAAACATTCAGAATTTGACAAAAAGAATGAACTGACAACGATTATATCGTTTGTTTTTTCACTCAAAGAATTCAGGGAAAATTTCAAGGATACCAAACCGATTTTCATAACCGATATCATTGATCCCAACCCCATTAAACCACCGAAAGACTTAAGTAAAATAAGAGTTGGCCTCATCTATTGGCCTCCATTGATGGATTTTGATCCTCATGCAAAACAGATATTTCCTACGGGATATTACGCAAAACTCTGGAAATACACATCGCAAAAACTGGCCGACCGTATTGGAAAACCTGTCGAATATAAGTTCGTTTTTTGCCATCACGGGTACACCAGACAACTTTTGCTGGAAAAGGAAATAAACATTGTTTTGCCCGTTTTAAGAACTTCGAAATCGGAAGGATCTATCCATAACACAAAATGCATAACCCACTGGGTTCCATGTGCATTATTTGGACACAGAACACTTCTTCAGAAGAAACATTTCTCCATTCAGACCCTTCGTGACCAAAAAACCAAAGTTTACTCAAGCAAGGGTGGATTGGGGCTGGAATACGCCAGGGATATTGGTTTGGAATCAGAAATTGTGGATTCGGAAGTTCTTGATGACGTGCTTGAATACATCGTCGAAAGAAAGTTGAAAAACGCAATCTGCATAACGGATGCTGTTGTATGCAACCACTTTTTGAAGTCGAGCAATAATACTTGCACGAAAAATTATTGCTACATCACTATATCACAATCCTTTCCGGTTGGAATAGGCGTTCCCACCGGGAAGGACCTCATGTCCAAGGATCAGAAAGAGTGTCTTGAGAGTTGCGTCAGGGAAGCACAGTCGGAGTTTCAATCCGAATTGTCACAGTGTTTTGAAGAAACGTGTAAAGAATTCAAGGATTGTATCAAATGGCTTTAGCCAGATCAGACGGACATGGTATGGTTACCCAATGAACGACGAGGAAAGATTTCAAAGGCTGGTCGACCAGTTCAACCTGAAAAAATCAGGCGCAAATCCATTTGATGCCGAATTGCTGGATTCCAATTCCAAAGGCGCAAGCCACGGCGAAAAACTTTCCATTGCCTTCCTCCTGAACGTCTGGAACTCGAGACATGACTGGAAAACCGGAAAATTTGATGTCATGGATGCCCTGGGAACGTGGGATGATCCACAACGGAATGCATTTTGTGACTGGGCAAGAAAGCCCTGGTGGCCATAAAACGCTAAAAATGATCCGGAAATGGTAAAACACACCTTATCCCATTTTCAAAACAGGGTCTGTTTGCCTCATAGATGACCGGAGAACGTCATTCCAGTCCTCGCCCCTACGCGGAGGCCTGTCTTCCACCAGATCGCACTCAGGGAGCTTTAAATCGGCAAAAACGCACCTGATGCGATCCAGAATTTGATCCCCACCCGGATCATTATCGACGGCCACAATGATTTGTGATCCCGATGGCATCCTCTTAATGGCCGCCTGAATCAAATCTGGCTGACCAGGATTAAGCTCCCCTCCTGTGCTGAAGAAGCGACTTTTGCCGGATGTTTTAAGCGTCGCATAGGACAGCGCATCAATCGCACTTTCACAAATCACCAGGTAGCAATCGGTGGATCGGGGCTTTGAATACCAGAGCCCCTTCTCTCCTCCAGAAGCAAATCCTGTGAAATCCTGATTCTTGACTTCGTAACCACACAATCCGGACTGATTGAAATGCGGAAACAGGCAATTACGCCGTTCATCCACGCGAATTTGCGAAGCAAACACGGGATCCAGAAACGTTTCTGAAGGAAGGCTTCGATGTTTTTCAAGATACTCGTTTCCTGAAGCGACATCCTCAGTCGCATGGAATTCTGCCGCAACCTTGGCAATATTGCGCGTAACAGGCTCCAAATTTTGAATAAAGGTCTGAGCAATGGGTCTGGCAATGTTACTCCCCTGCCCTAGCCAAGGGCGTAGCTCCTGACGCACAAAACCCAGGTTCATGCGCTTGCGCTTCATGACAAAATCGATAATGGATCCATTATCGCGATCATCCCTGATCGAAAAATAGATCCAGTGCCGATCAGAACCACGGGCAATGACAACCTTGTCACCATTAGGATGCCTCATGACCGCGCTGTTGCGACTGGTCGCTTTGCGATCGATCAAGTACCCGATCTGAGCCGCATACTCAGTCAGGTTAATCCGCGTCTTGAACGCTTCCAGTTCATCCTTACGCCTCATCATCGAAGACACTCCTTGCGGGGCAGTAGGAAAAGAATTCTTTCCGCAACGCACGACAACTTTCCTTTTCCTACTGCCCCTATTCCGGAGGAAAATGGTTTGTCTTCGCCCGGTAGGGCGACACTTTGAGAATATTTTATTTTAGGCGTGAGCCGTAGGCGATCACTTTAAGAAAAGCAGGATTGAATTGCAATATGCTGGGTTCGTTGCAGCGTCTACCTATCACTTTTAAGCACGGTTAAGTAAAGGTTAAGATAAAGGAAAGGATAGGAGAGGTGAGAATTGTTGAGTGCTTTGATTTTCAACTTGTTCAATAATATCAGTTGCAGCGTCTACCTACCATCTTGCTATCAGTTGCAGCGTCTACCTACCACTTTCATTGCCAGTTGCAGCGTCTACCTACCATAGTTGCAGCGTCTACCTACCACTTTTCGGGTATAGTTGCAGCGTCTACCTACCATCTTGCTGACCAAAATTAGTGAATATCTCTGTGGACATCTTGATCAAAGGTGCAGTTGCAGCATCTACCTACCACCAGCTGCAGCATCTACCTACCACTTTTCGGGTATAGTTGCAGCGTCTACCTACCATCTTGCTATCAGTTGCAGCGTCTACCTACCACTTTCACCCATTTTATGCAGTCATGATCGTATGACTGCATTATTTTGGGCTGATTTCTTGGCGATTGTTTCGTGAGCGTGCATTTGCTGCTTTGACTTCTGAAATAAATTCAGGATGAGGTGTAAGAGTGTATTTTACATCCGTAATCCTGTTGTAATTTCCTCTCCGCTCTTCCCTTCCCCACGAAAGTAAAATTTCAGATTCTTTCAACTCATCAAGAGCGTGTTCTAATGATTTTATGTTCTGATGCGTGCGCGAATATTCCAGAAGGCCGCTGGCATTTTGAATCGTTGAAAACAGAATTGAGTAAGGATTTAAAAGATCTGCTTGTGTGTAGTTGTGCGACATTCTCTTATGAAGCCAACGAGCAAGCTGACTTTGCATCTGCATAAGCTTACCATAGTTAAACTGTCGGTAAGTCAACTCATTTACACTTTTCGAAATCAATGCAGGTAGCTTGGCCCACCACATAACCGACGGATCTTTAAGAAACTTCGCTCGTGTTACCCGCGTTACGTCCGTTAAAATCGGATTCATGTAAAGTGGATCCTTATCATCGCCAACATAGAAGCTGATGTGAGTTTTAGAGAGTATTTCAAAAGATCGCTTAATTTCGTCAATGCTGCGTGTTTTGCCCCTCTTTTTGAGTTCCTTCCTGATCATCTGAAGTGAAAATTTCACCCAGCTTTCAGATTCTCGAACGTCATGTCGCCCAAATTGCTGGTCCGCAAAAATTTTTCGTAACACCTCCTCAATAAGCTCTTCATCTGCACTTGGGTAGAAGTCTTTGAACGATCCGTTTGGCATTTGGATGCTGGCAGGTTGTATCTGAATACGACAAGAGCGTTTGGCATAAAGAAAAGAGTAAGTATGAACCGAAAGTCTCCCTTCTGCTGTCCGAGCCTTATTTTGCCGTCTCGGTGTCACAGCGTATTTGGGAATTGCATCCCAAAGTTCAACAGTATTTGAAAGCTCATCGGCGTCCCCTAAGAAGTTACTGAAAAGCGATAATTGCTTGAGTATCGGCATGCTATCCAGCTCGGTCACTTTGATAGCTGTAGTATGTCTCTTTTTGCTAGAATGTCGCTTCATAACCCCAACTCCGGTCTAAAGTCTGATTTGAATTGCTCATCATAGCACTACTAATCAATTTAGAACACTTGTTTAGTGCATTCATGCTGTCATGCAGGCATGCATTCATGCTGTCAACCTATCACGCCATCAATACCATGCTTGGAAAAAAGATCGTCCATGGCTTCTTGAAGCAGTGCCTCAACTGATTTATCACAGCGTGCAGAGAGCATTTTCATTTGTGTACGATATTTGGGGTTAAAATAACCTTGAATAACCCTTTTCCCAACACGGGTCTTTGGTTTCCCTGATCGCTGAACAACTAATTTATCAACCGGGTTCTCTGTTTGACCCGCCGCATTACCAAGTGACCCAAGGTCGAGAGTTGGTCTTTTATTGTTAGACATATTAATTTACCTCGTTTCTATAGTTGCAGTCATGTTGTCACGACTGCATGACTGCTCATTTAGAATTTTCCAGACATGCTGATAAAGTGCTCTCGTTTCTACGGCAGCTTTTCCATCAGGCTCAAATTCAAGGGCTGTTCGTCCGTCAATTAAGCCATGATGATATGCCACTCTACGACCAAGTCCGTGTGGTAATACTTCAAGGTCTAGTTTTTGCAGCGTTATCTTGGCTTCTTCGTGCAACTTTCCGAAAGGTTCAACCTGTGTCAAAACACCAAAAACCTGTGTTCCTGGTCGCAGATTTGCCAATTTGATCAGCCTAATCGTATTTTGGACAGCTCTTAGGTCCATCACCGATGGTTTGCACGGAATGAGTATCAAATCAGCAACTTCAGCCGCATCAATGGCAGGTTTATCTGACTGAGGTGCTGTATCAATGATCAAGACATCAACATTTTGCCTCTCAGCTTCTGGAAGAAAATTTTGCAATGCCGCAGAATGCGTGGGCTGAACATGGGGGAGAGGATTCTCTCTGGCTCGATGCCACATTGTAGCTGAAGCTTGTTCATCAAGATCTGCAATTACCGCAGTTTTTCCGTCTTCTACAGCGGCTACAGCCAGATGCAAAGCAAGCGTTGTTTTGCTGGCTCCGCCTTTTTGTGAAAGAATAGCAACGGTTTTCAATGAATATCCTTATAATGATAGAGTGACAGGTTGACTGCATATAAACATGCCATCATGACTGCATGTTGTCAATCTGTCATAGTTAATTTCCACACATTCCTCTCAGGAAGGATTATTCATCAGATATTACCAAACAAATCGGTAGGCCGAGGAAAAACGGACTTATAAAATCACGCTGTCGCTTACCCAAGCCGAAGG
>CAYFHO010000128.1:0-7329 GCA_964342825.1 uncultured Verrucomicrobiota bacterium | reverse complement strand
CAACTCATTGAAGAGTTACTGGATTGCGGTCTCGAGTCCATGGAAACCTTGGCCAATACATTAAAGGAATGGGCGGAGGAGATCGGCCGAATGTGGCTCAGGGATAATTCATAGTCAAGCAAAAACCCCAAAAAGAATGTTCATTGGGCACGATTCAGAGTGGGAGGATAAAAGCCTGCATCTTGCTAGGGACGAGCTGCTGCGCGTCCAGTGGCGTGTCCGCACATTGCTGTAGGCTATTGTAAACTACCAATGCGCTCACAGCCCCACGGCAGTTGGGCCCTACCATGTCCGGTAGGATGTATATATAAATGGTACGCGAGAGAGGACTTGAACCTCCACGCCCGAGGGCACCAGATCCTAAATCTGGCGCGTCTGCCAATTCCGCCACTCGCGCAACCAAGAACAATCTACCAACAAAAAAATTGGCTTGGCAAGCTTCTCCTTCTGTCCTTTTTGATCCTCTTAATGAATCAAGTTCTCTAGTGAGGTGGATACGAAATAATAGAGGACTTCCGCAAAGAAAAGCCACTCTGTTTGAGAGTGGCTTTTCTTGATTGAAAAAAGGTTAGGTTATTCCTCGACTTTTTCCAGTTCGACACCTTCAGGCCATTTGGCACCCTGGTCAATCCAGGCTCTGACGAGTCCAATCTGGGCTTTGGTCAATGCTTTGTATTTGTCGCGCTTGTCCACAGGTGGCATTTCCATTTCATCGATCAAGTCTCCAATCATGTGGACCAGGGGGCTCTTATCGCTTTTACCGACAATAATCGCTTTTTCATCGCTGCTACCACCTGCGATGGCTTTTTCACGATTGTTCATGAAGTATTTACCTTTGGCCCGAGGTTTCACCCCGTGACAATTGAAGCAGGATTTTTCAAAGAGAGGTTTAATGTCTTTGACAAAATCCACCTTTTTGTCGGATGCGGGTGGTAACTTACTGACGTCCACATCTTCCGCACCGTTGACATTCAGACCGCAAACCAACATGGCGGTCGCCGTTATGCTTGGAATTTTTTTCATCATAGCCTACAATTTTAAATAGACGTTACGTTTAGATTCTTATTCGAAATAATTTAAATAAATCAAGGTACATCCACCCATCGACGATCCTTGGCCGACTCCAAGACTGCATCGCAGACTTTTGCGGTTTCCAAAGCGTCTCTGAAGGTAGGAGAACAGGGTTCACCCTTGTCCAGGCTTCGCAGGAAATCCGCAACCTGATGCACGAAGGTGTGTTCATATCCTATGCAAAGCCCAGGTACCCACCAATTGCCCATGTAAGGCTGATCACCGTCTGAAATGTGGATGCTGCGCCATCCGCGAACAATTCCTTCATCAGAATAATCAAAATATTCCAAACGGTTCAAATCGTGAAGATCCCATCGGATGGAAGCATTTTCACCATTGATTTCCAGGGTATAAAGCGCCTTGTGACCGCGTGCGTAACGCGTGGACTCAAATAGACCCAATGACCCATTGTTAAAGTGACAATGGAAAACGCAGGCATCGTCAATGGTCACCGGCATTTTCTCACCTGTGGCCTGATGAACGCGTTCTTTAATGAAAGTTTCGGTCATCGCGGATACGTCTTTGATACCACCGTTCAACCAAATTGCGGTGTCGATACAATGTGCCAGCAAGTCGCCCGTCACACCCGAACCCGCGGCTTGAGCATCGAGTCGCCAAAGAGCGGCGCCTCCTTGAGGCAGATCTGCGTTGATGGTCCAATCCTGAAGGAAATTCGCTCGGTAGTGAAAGATCTTACCCAGCTTACCTGAATCGATAATTTGCTTCGCAAGAGTCACAGCCGGCACACGGCGGTAATTATACCAAACGGTGTTTGCGACACCCGCTTTTTCAACAGCTTCCACCATGGGCAGGGACTCTGCGGCTGTGCGTGCCAGCGGTTTCTCGCAAAGTATCATTTTACCTGCCTCGGCAGCTGCGATCGCGATTTCGGAATGCGTGTCATTGGGTGTGCAGATATCGATTGCATCGATGTCATCACGCGCAATCAAAGATTTCCAATCTGTTTCCACAGATTCGTAACCCCACTGATCGGCAAACTCTTTTGCCTTTGCTTCGGTGCGACCACAAATCGCTTTCAGCACGGGGCGATGCTGCACATCTGCAAAGAAATCATTGACCCGTTTGTATCCGTTGGAGTGGGTTCTCCCCATGAAGCCGTAACCCACGAGCCCTATATTTAGAGGTTTTTTATCACTCATTGTCATTAATTATTAAAAACTCAATTCAGTTAATACTCTCGATTTTCAGCATCCATGTGCTTCACGCACTTTAATCATGGCATCAAGAATGGTGTTCCAAGTCGCAGGGTTTTCCAGTGTTGCATTAGGGAACATACAGCCATCCCAGCAGATATGCTTGATCCCACGGTCCTGGAAATCTTTGAGCCAGTACCCAGAGCAACGTGTGATGTCCAGTTTTCCGTTTGGATCATCCGCTGGACAATGTTTACCCGTTTTATCATGGGAACCCGCCCCGTGCACTTCTCCGTCATTTTGTGCGACATGGAAATCAATGGTCCACGGACGAAGCTTATCGGTCATTTGTTCATAAGCAGCCCAGAACTCATCCTCTCCGTACCCTTCCTTGATCAGTGCGTGTTCGGGTGCGTTGTAACCAAGAGTGTAGAGGTAAGTATGAGCCAAATCAGCCTGGAAACCGAGGGATTCCGGCATTCCTACACCTTCGAGCAAATCGAGCATATCTTTCCAGGAATGCATTCCGGCCCAGCAAATTTCACCTTCTGCAGCCAGACGTTCGCCATGGTCAGCGGCTATTTTGGCTGCTTCCTTGAATGTCTGGACAATTCGGGCGGTATTTGCGCCTGGATTTTCTTTCCATTTCGCAACACCAAACTCAGCAGAATCAATACGAATGCATCCGTATTTACGAACTCCGTGTTCATTGAAGATACGGGCAATGCGACATGCCATTTTGACGGCACTGAGGAATTTACCCTGCTGCTCATCATCTCCCATAGCGGAATCTCCTACGGTACCCGGCCAGACAGGAGCCACCAATGACCCGACGTTGAATCCTTTACCAGCGATTAAATCTGCAATTTTTTTGAGTTTATCATCGGTGGCTTCCGGATTGGTGTGAGGAAGAAACAGGAAGTAGTCAATACCTTCAAATTTCTGACCGTTGACCTCTGCTGCAGCAGTCAGATCGAGCATTTTTTCAAGGCTGATGGGAGGTTCTTGTCCTTCATCGGTTCCTTTTCCGACCAAACCAGGCCACATGGCGTTATGCAATTTAGGGCTCGTGTTACTCATTCAGTTTCTTTCTTAGCGATTTACAATATGATCCAAGACTTACAAAAGTTTCGTTAACTTGACGAAGATAAGTCCAAAAAGCATCCAGTATTTCCATAACAAAACAATGATACATGGAGGCGAAGTTTCAAAATAGCAGTTAGGCAGAGGGGATCAATTCCAAATTTAATCCCACATTTCGATAGTTTCGCTTGGCTGATGAAATCTGCAGATCGATGATTGTTTTTTGCAGCAGAAGCAATTACTTTTCTCCCATGCAATTTTCAAGATTCAGGGGGATCTTACGGAGTGAATCCAAAGCAAAGCTTGGTTTTACTCTGATCGAGTTGTTGGTTGTTATTGCCATCATTGCCATCCTCGCAGGAATGCTTCTACCTGCGCTGTCCAAGGCAAAACTCAAGGCCAAATCAGTGCATTGCCTCTCCAACCTTAAGCAATGGGGAGTTTACTTCACTCTCTACACCATGGATCACGAAGACAGTTTTATGTTTCCAGATGCCGGTGTATGGGTCGAGCCCCTGCGCCCATATTACTTTGGCGGAGGAGAGCGCATTCGCGTTTGTCCACGAGCCATCAAAACCACGGAGGAGGGGGCTCGTGGAGCCTTGGCTGCCTGGGATGTGCTTAACGAGCACACCGAAATTCCGGAAGTTTTCCGAAGCAGTTATGCCATCAATAACTGGGTATACAATATTCCCTACAGCATGAACCGGCTCTGGGGCCACCCGGTAGAACCCAACTGGAGAAAACATTCCGTTGCGGGTCACGATATGACCAATGTGCCTCTCTTCATGGGGGGGTGGCGCTGGGGTGGGCATCCACAAGACCGCGGGGTCAACCATCGGCCTCCATCAGCCGAAGATGCTCATGAAAACGGGATGGGAAGATTTGCCATGAATCGTCATAGCGGGTTTGTCAACAGCGTGTTCATGGATGGATCAGCTCGCCCCGTTCGCTTGAAGGGTTTATGGGGTTTAAAGTGGCACCGAGATTTTGACATTCAAAATGTAAGACCCGAGTGGCCGTTGTGGATGCAAGGCATGCCGGAGTAATCCATTTATCCATCCCAATAATGGAACCGCACTATGACAATGATTCCGTTCATCAAGTATGATTCAAGGTCATTGCTTTCCCTGTTAATTTCCAAGACAATTTCATGACCCAAATAATCAAAACAAATTGGCCACTTCTGGTTCTGGCTGTATTGGCTGCTGCCATCATGGCTGTCATCGTAGACATGAAACGCAATGAATTACCCAAGATCAGGGAAGAAATGCGATTGGAAAAACTACGCAAATCGCAGGAAAAACTGATGAATGAATCGAATGTTGTTCATCAGGCCAAACCATAAGACCGCTAAAATTTCAAGACGTTCTAATATGTTGATCAACCACTTCATCCGCATGGCTTGGGTTTTCAAGCTCATGATTCTCCTACTTTCGATTTCGCAAGGGCAATCGCAGGGCGATCCTTTCGCTGCGGGCGTTAGAAACACAGAGCCGTTATCTCCCGAAAAAGAAAAGGATGCTTTCATTCTTCCACCCGGATTTGAAATTGAGTTGGTTGCTTCTGAACCTGACATTGCCAAGCCCATGAATATGGCGTTTGACGTCCAGGGACGTCTTTGGGTAACCGATACGCTCGAATATCCGTTTCCAGTTCCTCTGGATCAGGAAGGCAGAGACAGCATCAAAGTATTTACGGACACAGACAAGGATGGTCGATTTGATAAAATCACCACCTTTGCTGAAGGATTGAACATTCCCATTGGATTGTATCCTTACAAAAATGGTGTGCTTGCCTGGAGCATACCAAACATCTGGTGGTTTGAAGATACCGATGGAGATGGAGTAGCGGACAAACGGGAAAAGCGGTACGGACCTTTGGGGTGGGAACGTGACACTCATGGTATGAATTCCTCGTTCACCAGAGGATTTGATGGATGGCTCTACGCCACCCATGGATTCAATAACAACACCACCATTCGAGGTTCGGACGGATCCGAGGTTGTGATGAATTCAGGGAACACCTACCGGATTCATTTGGATGGCAGCAGGGTGGAGCAACATACTTACGGGCAGGTCAATCCATTTGGCATGTGTTTGGATCCACTGGGTAATTTTTATACCGCCGATTGCCATAGCGCACCCGTCTATCAATTATTACGGGGAGCCTATTACCCTAGTTTTGGTAAACCCCATGACGGATTAGGATTTGGTCCTGCATTGATGACACATGCACATGGATCTACCGCGATTTGTGGGATTGTCTTTTATGATGACGATCAATGGCCCATGGAATTTCGTGAGAACGTGTTCATTGGAAATGTCATGACATCTCGGCTCAATCGTGACGTCCTCATAGCCAAAGGATCATCCAGGCAGGCCATCGAGAAACCGGACCTTTTGAAGACAACGGACCCGTGGTTTCGTCCGGTAAATCTTCAATTGGGACCGGATGGCTCTTTATACATTGCCGATTTTTACAACCGCATCATCGGTCATTACGAAGTGCCACTCAAACACCCTGGACGAGATCGCGAACGAGGTCGAATTTGGAAACTGACCTACAAAGGAGCCCCCGGACGAATGGCCTCTGGACATGGTCTGCCAGATTTCACCCAAATGAGCGGAGGTGAAATTATCGCCCAACTTGGTCATCCGAATATCACCCGCAGAATGCTGGCCACCCACTATTTGTCAGATGAAGCCAGTCCAAAGCTGGGCAAGCGGATTCGAAAGCTGTGGAACAATGGAGAATTGTCGAACTGGAAACAAAGAGTCCACAGCCTTTGGGTCATGCACCGCTTGGGAATTTTGAACCACCCATTGTTGGGGGATGCTGTTCATGACGAAGCCATGGAAGTTCGCACTCACGCGATGCATTTGATGGCTGAAAAAAAGAACTGGAACCAGGAGCAGAGAAATTGGGTGATTCTGGCATTGCAGGACGAACATCCAAATGTGCAGCGAGCGGCTGCGAACGCCTTGAGCCTTCATCCACACGAAAGTCAAATTGTACCTCTGCTAAAAATAAGGGAAACCCCATCACTCAACGACCCCCAATGGATGCACGGAATGCGATTGGCACTTCGCAACCAGCTCAGGCAAGGGAACCAAGTGTGGGATGAATTAATGGAATCCCGCCTCAGTGAAGCACATTCCGCATTTATCGCTGATGTCGCAGTCGCGATCCCTGAGGAGGGAGCAGGGGACTACTTGATTTGGTTTGTTTCGAATTTTGAAACCCAAAAACCCTTCTTATCGAAAGCATTTCGACATGCCGCTCGCTATGCATCCAAGGACGGTTTAATCCAAATGGCTCGCCTGGTCCCTGACAAATTTCAAGACCAACTTGCTTTGCAGCTCGAGTTGTTCGAATCTGTTCAACAAGGATTACTGGCACGCGGAGGCAATATGAGCCCTGCCATCAAGGGGTGGGGTAATCAATTGGTCAGCAAGATCATCCAGCAACAACATTCGCAGGAAAATACGTGGACTTACCATCCCGTTCCGAATTTAAAAAAATCTCCTAACCCCTGGTTTTTGCAACAACGAAGTTCCGCGGATGGAAACAAAGACTCGATCTTCCTCTGCAGCCTGCCACCAGGAGGTGAGTCCTATACGGGAATATTGCGATCACCAAGTTTCGTTTGCCCGGAGAAATTAAGCTTTTATCTGGCCGGCCACGATGGATACCCGGACAAAGAACGCCAGAAAAAGAATGCCGTACGATTGGTGGACGTAGTGTCAAAAGAGTTGTTAAGAATAACTTTTGCACCGAGAAATGACACTGCCCAGCCAGTTGAATGGGATTTGACCGAATTCAAGGGAAGGAAAGTTCATCTGGAAGTCGTGGACTCGGACGAAGGTCCTGCCTATGCCTGGTTGGCATTGGGCAGGTTGACACCTTCGGTAGCCCCAATGCCCAAGGTGTCCCCAAATGAATCGGGGCAATTGATCCAATCTGCCACCAAATTGATCGGTGACCTAAAACTGGATCCATTCAAAGCCGAATTAAAAAA
>CAYFHO010000127.1:0-7335 GCA_964342825.1 uncultured Verrucomicrobiota bacterium | reverse complement strand
CGCTTTGAGCGGCTCACATAATCAAGCCTCCGGTTCTACCGGAGGTGATTTGACTATAAACCTTCCACCCACGTCCGGATTCTGACCAGGCAGGTCCGCCAACCCAGTTATTCATCGACATGCTTCGAATTCTGGGAACTCTCTGCCCCTGGGCATTGATCCCAAGCGCTCTATCGGCAGGGCATTTCCAAATTTTTTCGCTCCCCCCAGTATAATTCCAAAGTGGGCTCTGGTGAGTGTATCTTGTGTGGTCCCAGTTGTTGGGATCACGAGGGTTGCTAAGGGTCAGCCAGCTTCCTCCGGTCCAGTTTGGAACTTGTCGGCCATTATTCTGCCAACCAGCGGCACCCACCAGTTTATCCTCATTATCGTCGCTGTAAAACCTCCAGGCCAACATCATCTGTTTGTTATTGTTCATACAGAGGATGCCTTGAGCTTTGGTTTTGGCCTTGCTGAGTGCGGGTAAGAGCATGCCTGCCAGAATGGCTATAATGGCGATGACCACAAGGAGTTCGATCAGCGTAAACCCGTGGTTCACAAATCGATTTTCCCTTTTACGTTGAGTTGAATTTTTTATTTTCATGGTTGCGTAGTATTGGGTTTTGTTATCGGTGTGTTACCTGAAATTCATGGTCAAATCAAGAAATCTTGAGCTTGCTTACAGTGCGTTTGGGGGCACAAGGAAGCCTGAATCTCGGAGAGATTCAGGCTTCCTGATACTTCTATGTGGGGTGCTTTTAAAACTTTTGGGTGTAGGTGAGACTGAATAAATGAACGGTAAAATCGAAAGTACCATCATACAGTCCTCCTTGATTGATTGTTCGTTCATCATACATCACCAGGCCGTATCCCAGATCAATTGAATAATCTTCAGTGCCATACCCAATACCTGCTGTGAGTACGTTCTGGTTGGAATCAGGAATGGTTGGGGAGAATGTTGCATTTGGAACCGGACTTTCAAAAAATTGATAGCTCGCCCTGAGGATCCAATTCTCGGCGAATTTCCAGTCACCACCGATACCAATGGTGTATGTGTCATGCCAGTCTTGCCGCAATGACGTTGGCAGTCCTGGCAGGGGGACTCCCGTTTGAGTAGGAAGGTTGTCAAAATTTGAGAACTCCAGAAATTCGAGATCTGCTCCCAGTCGAATGGTGTCGGTTAATTCAATACCATAGCCAAGGTGCAATTGGGTCGGGAACTCGATTTCTGACGCGAATGAGGTGTTTACATTGAGTCCCGCAGCGGGGACGCTCATATCGAAATCACCCTTGTAGTCAATGGTAATTGGAGAACGAGCAGTGAAGGCCAGTCGGTGACGATCAGCGATTTTCCAGGTAATCCCCAGGTTAGCACCTGCACCAATTCCGTCTGACTCCGCTACAAAACGACCATTCGGGAACACATGCTGTTTGAAGGTCAGCTGAGACCACTGGATATCCAATCCAAGGCCCATCGAGACATTTTCACTCACATTAAAGGCCACGGTTGGATTCACCAGGATGGTTTGCAATTCACTGAAATGAGGGGTGGTATATCTCAGTGAAGCGGGATTGGCAGCATCGGCAAAACCTCCGGTGTCTTTCCATTCGTTGGATAATCCGTAAGGACTGGTGATCCCCAGGCCAACCGTGTATTTGCCATCCAGAATGGGCATGGAAGCGTATGCGGTGGGAAGAAATTTCCACGCATTTTCAGTTTCGGCGGTCGCGCCGGAAACATTGTCATGCTCCACACTGATGTAGACCGGATTAAAACTGACGGAGACTTGCGGACCTTCCAGATCCATCAGATTGGCTGGGTTCTGGGTGATGGCACTGGCGTTATCAACATGAGCTATTCTTCCTCCTGATCTGCCAAGATTGATCGCACCTGCGGTCGGATTTCGAAATCCTTCGGCAAAAGAACTCGGGATATTTGCGAGGGCTACCAGTGCCAAAGCCTGTGTTAGTTTGATTGGGGTATTGTTCATGGGTGGTTGGTTTAGTGTCGAATTTGGGATTGTTCAGTAACAATGTTCCTCACTTTTAGGTATCATTTCAGATGGCCCGATCTGAGATTCTTTTGATTTGCCCATATTGGTGCATTCTTGGCAATATTCTTTTTATCACGATTCATTCGAGAGCATAGTTGATTTCATTTCGCAATATCGGAAGAAGTTCCACGCAACTTAAGAAACGAATGGTGTATCAATTTGTATGAAACCTGTTTTTATTTTTTCCATATTCGTTATCGCCATCCTTTCCTTTGTTGGTGGACGCATGATGATCTCCCCCAAAC
This sequence comes from uncultured Verrucomicrobiota bacterium, assembly GCA_964342825.1. Lineage (GTDB taxonomy): Bacteria > Verrucomicrobiota > Verrucomicrobiia > Limisphaerales > AAA164-E04 > AAA164-E04. The sequence continues at coordinate 5,057 of CAYFHO010000127.1, read as the reverse complement.
TCAAGATTGCTCAGACCATGGTCCGGCAGCTTGAGGCAGAGAAACGTCAAATGGCCGAGGAACTCGAAAAGCTCCGAGGCAAGCAGCTTTCCGATTCCGAAAGAAAGCGAATTGAAAGGGAACGCATCGAACTGGCAGGTTTGAGGGGAGAAGCCGCCAAATTGCGAAACAAGGTTGAGGAACTCACGAAACCTAAACCTGATCCAAACGAAACTCAGTTCTCAGAGTTGGAGGATGGAGAGCCGGAGCCGGTTTTTGAAGAAGCAGACTATTATGCGGCTACTGTCAATGTTGAAGTGGATGATGGAATGACTTTGATCACTGGAGGTTGGTTGACGGCGCCGGGACGCAGAACTTTTGTTTTCATGACGCCTACAAGAGGGACATCTCCCGATGGAGATGGTTTTATTCAGATCAACACCAAAATAGCAGACTTGAACGATGAAAGTCTTTCACAGTTTCATCTTCAGAACATGCGTGCCAGTAGTAATGAAACCGATAATGCCGGAGGTTTTGAGGCTGATGAGGCGAACATGTTATTCCAGGGTATTCAAAAAGCCGAGGGTGCGGTCGTTTTGGCTTCACCCAGTATCGTGACTGTGGATGGCAGGCAGGCTACAGTCCGAACTTCCGTTTCCTTCCCTAGAAACGGAGCAGCCGCCCCAGGGCAATTTGAAATCGGAGTCGTTCCAGTGGTCACGAAATCAGGTGCCATTCAAATGACCGTTGCCTCGACCATCACGATTGACATCCCAGAGGAAGAATAAGCCGCTTTGCACCGACTTGGTGTGGAGATAGCAAGCCGGAACCATGGATGGTCTTGGGAGGGCGCATCTTAATTCATTCTTGGGCCACCGTTTTTATCTCTTGAGGTTCAGCGGTGTAGTTTGCGAATTTGGATCGGTGCAATGCCACTGTTACCGTCAGGCTCTTGGCATCCGGTTCTATTTCCAGATCGTAATCATATTGGCCACCACCCCAGCTCTTGCCTGAGTCCTTGCATTCGCGATCCTGATCATCCTTTACACGGACCAGATCGAGTCTGAGGTCGGTATCCATGTCTTCCACAAAGATGCGGAATTGTTTGCTCTTGTTGTTTCTTTGGCTGCGTACACCGTCACCCTTTGTGCCATCGAGCAAGATGTTGTTTTCGTCCGCCACTCCTTTCAGAATGATTTTTTTGTTATGCAGGACATGACTCACCAAATTCGTTTCATACTGAGGATGTTGAGGGAGTGGTACGGTGGCAGTCCATAAGTCTTCGGATAGGAAGTCTGATTTGCGTGCAAACTGCGCTCTGATTTTCCACGCTTCATCAGAGAATAAGCCAGGACTAAAAGTCATGGATGCTTTGCCTTTTTCCTCTCGATTGCTCCAGGATGAATTTTTGGATTTGTTTCCAGTCGCATCCTCCAACCAGATATTTACCGGTTGCCAGTTTTCAACGACTTGCCCGTTTTGTTTGATTTCAAAAGTCGCCCGAACGTCACCGTTTCGGAAGATGCGTTCAACCTCTTTCGATGCGTGGTCGGTGTTTGGCACTTCAAGAGAGATCAGCTTGAATTCCATATCATCGACAGTTTGACTTTGCGGAAGCGGATCAGCTGGAAATGGGGCAGGGTTGGATCGGACAGGATTTCTAATTTCGAATTCAGCCAAAACTTGATCATTCCAGTTACTGAATTGAAAAGTGAAGGATTTGGCTCGATGTGGAAAAACCTTAATCTCGTATCCAAGCCAGATTTCGCTCAGACCTGAATTTGCAGGTGGATTGCCCTGGTAACTCCATCCATTGATTTTGCTTCGATATCCAGAAGGGTCGATCACCATTTTTCTGCCAAACCAACGTGCAGTCTTTCCTTTCCACCTGAACCAGGCGACCATCGAGTCTTCCTTCGATTGAAATTTGTTTCTGGTAACGACACCGAGCTTTTGTTGGATGAGGGTGGGGATAACTTGAAGGAAGCGATTCCATGGATGTTCCATTGGGCAATTGTGAAACTTTCCATACGTAACCGCGGTTAGCTCCAGCACTGTTCCGTCAGGGCAAACAACCGAAGTGGGTTTGAACCTGGATGTAGTGAGCAAATAAAGCAGTGTGATGGCAAAAGCAGCCAAACAAATTAGGATTGGGATAACGATTTTTAGCTGCTTCATATCTCGGATCAGAACTCAAAAGAAACATGCATCATCACCTTTGTCAAAAGGGCAATTGTCATTTGGTGGGAGCTGGAGGTTGCGCCATCAGGCGATAATATCATGAATGACCTCACCAAATACATCGGTAAGCCTAAAATCTCTTCCAGCATATCTGTAAGTTAGTTTTTCATGATCAAAGCCCAATAAATGAAGCATGGTGGCGTGCAGGTCATGGATGGATACCGGATTCTCAACCGCACGAAAACCAAACTCATCTGTGGCGCCATAGGTGGTTCCCCCTTTGATGCCACCCCCTGCCATCCATAATGAAAATCCCCAATGATTATGATCACGTCCCTGTGCGGCGCCACCCCCACCTTGGTCCATCTCAACTGACGGGGTGCGCCCGAATTCGCCTGTGCAGAGAATCAGGGTTTCATCCAGAAGACCTCGCTGTTTCAAGTCATTTATCAGAGCAGCCAAACCTTGATCACATTGGTTGGCGACGGTTCGGTGGGTTTCCTTAATGTTTGAATGACTGTCCCAAGGCTGCATGTTTCCGTGCCACGTTTGTACAAATCTTACGCCACGTTCCACCAAACGGCGTGCGATGAGCAGTTGACGGTTCTGGGGGCCTTCCCCGTATTGTCTTAAAATATGTTCTGGTTCCCTGGATATATCAAAAGCGTCAGTCGCTTCAAACTGCATACGATAGGCTAGTTCAAATGATTCGATTCGGGCCTCTAATACTTTTTCATTCGGGCGCTGCTTCAGGTGGTGATGATTCATTGCTTGTAGCAAATGGAACTGTCGGCGTTGTTCTTCTTTGTTCAACCGATCATTTCTTACATTGGAAATCAAAGCTCTCGGATCCGAATTTGAGGTGTCAATATGAGTGCCTTGATAAACTCCAGGTAAAAATGCACTGCGCCAATTTCCCGCACCTCCAACAGGCATCCCACCGGGACAAAGCGCGACGAAACCGGGGAGGTTTTCATTTTCCGAGCCCATGCCCCATGTCAGCCAGGAACCAAAACTTGGCCAAACCAGTCGCTGGGTTCCGGTGTTCATCAACATCAGGGAAAGTTCGTGACTCGGTAATTCGGCATACATGGATCGGATGACTGCCATATCGTCCACACATTTGGACAGGTGGGGGAAAAGGTCACTGACAGGAATACCGCTAACTCCATGTTGCTTGAACTCGAAGGGCGAGGGGAGTGCGACTCCGGTTCTGCGCTCAGTCTGTAAATTGTCGAAAGGCAGCATCTGACCTCCTCGTTTGGTCAGTTCTGGTTTGGGATCAAAGGTGTCGACTTGTGACATGCCTCCATTGAGAAAGACATGAATGACATGTTTGGCTTTGCCGGGAAAATGGTTTCCCCTTTGGTGTGCAGCCAAGGATTCTCGCGTCAACATGCCGTTGAGAGCCAGGCTGCTCAGTCCCATACCTGAGCGCTTCAAGAAATTGCGCCGTGACTGTGTGCTGAATGGATTCATTTGAATTAGTCCACAAAAATAAACTCGTTGGATGCTAGAAGTGCATGAGCCAGTTGCTGCCAGCGGGCCATTCCTGATTTTGGATTCTCTGCTTCAACATGATTGACTGCCAATTCGATTTCCATCGGCTCTGGTAGTCGTGATAATGTTTGCTGGTATAGTCGACGAATTTTTTCTTCGGCTGTTGGGGCTTTCTGTATGGAGTTCAGATTCATGATTGCCTTTGCTCGATCCTGAATAAATGTTGAGTTTAAAGCGAACAGGGTTTGTTGGGGAACCGTTGTTTCTGGGCGTTTTGCGGTGCAGGCACTGGGGTTTGCACCGTCAAAGGTTGTTGATAAAGTGGAAGGAACATCGCGATTAACGAATCCATAAACACTTCTGCGTGCGGTGATCGGTTCGCTCATCATATCGAATGGACGGCCGCCCATCTCCAGGTTCAACTCTCCGGATACCTTTAACATGGCATCTCTCATCGATTCCAGACTGAGCCGTTTGCGTGGTCTGCGCCACAACCAATGGTTCTCCGGGTCCATGACTCTCGAGGTATGATTTTCAACAGCAGCTTGCTTGTATGTCCGGGATAGTAGGATTCGTTTGTGGAGTTTTTTGATCGACCAACCATCTTCGGAAAAAGTGGAAGCGAGGAAATCCAGAAGTTTAGGATGAGTGGGACGGGCTCCTCGTGTGCCAAAATCATCAGGTGTCCTTACCAGGCCATGACCTAAATGGTGTCTCCAGACCCAGTTTACAATGACACGGCGCGTTAAAGGGTTTTCCTCTGAAACTATCGATTGAGCCAAATGGTATCTTTGCCGCTTGGAAGGGAAATTTGATGGAGCTCTCTGGTTGAGCGCTGTCATGAATCGTGGCTGGACACGTTCTCCTTTACTCAATGGATTTCCTCTCTTGAACACATGGAATATATCTCTTTTATTTGGATCAGTTTCCAATAACGCCATGGATCGAGGAGGGGAACCAGGATGGTTTAGATGCAATTGATGAATCGCGTTTCTCTTTCCGTTTAATTGGTCTTTGACTGTGCGGTTGAGCAGTCGAGTGCCCAATTGTATCGGCAATTGGGTAGGAGTCCCTTCGGCATACAAGTGTCTGCGCAACTGCCTTAGAATGGCACTATTGATCACTTGGTGACGCTTGTCTTGATCCGGAATAATGGTCCCAGCCGGTGAGGCTTCCTCGGCTGCTTTTAGTTTTTCCAACACCCATTCTTTTTCGATCTTTGCAAACAGGTCACCGTAAGTTTCCGCCAATTCCATCATGGATGAAGGTTCTCTCTCTCGAAGGGCATCCAGCACCAATGGATTCCAGGGTGGAGGTTTGGCATTGAGATTTTCCATCGGTGTTAACCCAAGTTCGTCACTGAAGTGGGAATTGGCAGCGAATTTCCTTCAATTTCG
>CAYFHO010000126.1:0-7420 GCA_964342825.1 uncultured Verrucomicrobiota bacterium | reverse complement strand
AAGGAATTCCCCATCGTCCATGCCTCCACCGTTCTCTGCGATCGTGACAATGGCACCTGGACTCGCACTCCTGGACCGGGTCTGATTCAATACCATGCCATCATCTTGCCCAATGCCTGCAATGTCCTCATCAAAATCAGTCCCTACCGAACTTGCGCTCCAAATGATGGTTCCTTCCGAGTTCACATAATCTTGTGCAGAATCATTTTGCCCCAGTGATACTCCATATTTTATCGCCAGATAGGAGACAATTTTTCCGTTTTGCGTGGCGTCAAGGTCAACACTGTAACAAATGATCTCTGCAATTTCTCCATTGAAAAACTGGCCACCGCCCGATCCAATATAATGCTCAGAAAAATTATCAAGATTGCCCAATCCTGAGGCAATTTGATCGGAGTGCCCGTCTCTTTCCTCAAACAAAATTTGGCTGTTAACGACAAGAATCGATGGCGATGGAATTGGATCATCAAAAGCCGTCGAATCACGTAATGTGATGAATTTATTGGGATTATTGGATGCCGTCGGGAAACCTGTACCATTCTGATCGAAATATCCAAAGCCAAATAAATTTGGGGGAAAAAGCCCTCTACTTGGATGACTGATGATTGGATTTACATTTCCATCCCGCCTTCTTGAAACTGAAAAAAAAGTGTAGCCGCTGACTCCTACCATATCATTCAACGTAGTTATCAGTTGATCGTTGGAACCATCAAAATCAACTACCGGATTAAAATTAAGATTGTCAGTCGTATTGTTTTTGTAAAGTGGAGCATGGGTTGATTCGGTGGCATGATTACCGTTAGGACTTTGATCATTCCACGATCCCATAGTTGCCCCATCAACCGAGGAGGGTGCTCCTGCATCTGCCTTGAGCCAGAGTTCCAAGCTCAGAAATACATCTACTGGCCCGAAAGTGGCCGTCACTCCTAATGTAAAAAAAAACCCATCATCCAAAAGATCCTCGCCCAAAGCTGTGAAGGAAATCATACCACTACTGAAAGAAGACGCCTCCAAAAGTGTCGCTCCACTGGAAAAGTCGCCATCAGCATCAATCAACAAAAAGATTTCAGATGATTCATTAACCCCAGTGGGCATTGTGATGTCTGAGACATCAAAGGTCAGATCAACTTCCCCTACTTCGCTGGCTTCGGCAATTTTCCATTCACGAAATAGACGCTGCTGGATTCCGGAGGGTAATTCCGACTCGGAAAATGAGTTCGCATCACCATTATTACTCCAAAACAAGAACTCGCCATCAGACAGTCCCTCTCCACTTGCAGCTATCGTAACGATTGCGTCGGAATGCGAACTCGTAGATTTTGTCTGATCCAAACCTGAAGCCTCATCCTTGCCAATAGCAGCAATGTCTTCGTCGTAAGCTGCGCCAACTGAAGCAGCATTCCAAATAATCGCTCCATTAGAGTCCAAATAGTTTTGCGGTGTGGTTTGGTCCAAGGTAAGGCCATATTTTACCGCGAGGTAACTCTGAATTTTTGCTCTGTCGGGGCCGGAAACTTCGGATGAATAGAGAATCAGTTCGGCAATCTTGCCATCATAATAACCGTTTACTCCCTGATCAATCGCTCCAAGCATGGCGGGAGCATTTGATGGCCAATTCACGGAAGATGCAGTCGTTCCTATGACTTCATTACCAACCTGTGCTCCATTTAAAAAATATGACATACTCAATCTCCCGGGTTGGTCCATGTCAAAATTGATCAACTGCGCTTCAGCGCTTACGAGTCCCATACCGATCTGAGGATCATTTGTTTTGATTTCAAATTCACCCGAATCATGATTTCGAAATACAGAATCTTCCCCTGCCCCGCCATCAAATATCCCAACCGGCGAGGTTGTATTTGGTTGAATGACTGCAAAAAAGTCGAAGTCACTGCCCGCGTCAAAGGCCTCTTTAAATGTAATGAAATCATTGCTGCCATCAAATTCCAGAGCAGGGTTGTGATTAATCGCCTGGGTTGAAAGGCCTGGACGAAATGTCGAATCTTGTTGCTCTGTATCTCTGTTGAATCCACTTTGATCGTGCCACTCTTGAACACCCTGCCCACCGGCAGCCAACGTGGAACCTCCGTCGCTATAAGTCTCAGAATCTGCCTTAAGCCAAAAATGGATTCCGGAGACAACATTAGCGGGCGCCATGATATCACTCACTCCCAATGAGAAAAAAATACCGTCTTCTAAAACGCTCTCATCGATATCAGCGAATGTGACAACGTTGTTTGAAAAAGAAGAAGCAATCAAACTGCTTGCGCCACTAGTGAAATCACCATCATTATCGGTCAACAAAAAGAATTCTCCGGCAATAGCGACTCCTGTAGGAATGGATATTCCACTCAGATCGAAACTTAAGTCCACCGCTCCTACCTCTCCTTGCTCAACAATTCTCCATTCACGCGCTAATCGCTGGTCAATATCGGAAGGAAGGTCTGCATCGGTAAACTCATTCACCGCACCGTTGTTGCTCCAAAATAAAAATTCACCATGATCCATGCCTCCGCCATTCTCCGCCATCGTGACAATGGCGTCGGAACTGGCATTTCTGGATTGAACCTGATTTAAAGGCGCATCATCGTCTTGCCCAATAGCAGTGATGTCCTCGTCATAAGTCGTCCCCACCAAGGATGCATCCCATATTACATTACCGAGAGAATCAACATAATCTTGGGCCGATGCTTGCCCCAAAGAAATGCCGTATTTTATGCCCAGGTAGGAAAGCAACTTAATTCTCTTGGAATCGCTGAGTTGATCTTTGTAGACAATTATCTCGGATATTTTGCCATGAAAAAAATCGTTGTTTCCAGTGCCTATGTAGTGCTCAGAAAAGTTATTGAGCGAATCAAAGCTCCAGGTTCGACCAACCGAAGCGCCATCCCGCTCATCTAGCAAAGCTGCATTGCTCCAAAATGAAATTGCAGGTGAAGGAGCCAATGAGTCGTAAGCGGCAACTGAAGCAACATCTGAGGTATTTCCGGACACGGCAATCGCAAATCCGCTTCTTCGCGGATCAACGCCAGCCTCAAAATAAGCCAAACCGAATTTGTCTGAACCGGAAGTAAGAGTACGGCTTGGATGCCCAAGAATAGGATTGAAATCAGAGTCCATTCTTTGATGCACGGCAATGAATGTGTAGGAACTGGCTCCTACCATACTATCGAGCGCAACTATCAGTTGATCGTCCACTCCATCAAAATCAATCACGGGATTGAAGTTAAAATTATCAGTCAAGTTATTTCTGTAAACAGGTGGATGGTTTGATTCAGTGGCGTGATTTTCGCGCCCGCTTTGGTCAGACCAACTCGTTACGGTCGCCCCATCGGTGGTTGTCGAAGTGCCTGCATCCGCTCGCAACCATAGTTCAAGGTGGCCGGCTACGTGGGCGGGCCCGGTAAAGTCAACGATTCCTAGACTCAGATAACGGGCATCCTCTAATTGATCCTGGCCGAGGGTGTCAAAACTCAGAATTTGGTTTTCAAAATTCGTGGCCGAGATGGTGGTGGAGCCGCTTGAAAAATCACCGTCGTCATCGATGAGAAGTAAAAATTCATCAGGATCCACGAATCCCGTCGGAATTGTGATGCCTGTTAAATCAAAACTAAAGTCAACTTCCCCCACTTCTCCTGTTTCTGAAATATACCACTCTCGAGCCAGCCGTAGATCGACGCCTGATGGCAATTCAGCGGTTGAAAAGGTGAGTGCGCCGCCATCGTTGCTCCAGAGCATGAATTCACCATTGGACATGCCTCCCCCGTTTTCGGCAATAGTCACAATGGCATCGCTGCTGCCGCTTCTTGACTTGACCTGGTCCAGACCTGATCCGTCATCCTGCCCAATGCCCGCAATATCCGATTGATAAACTCCCACACCATTGGCATCCCAAATCACATTCCCACTGGAATCGAGGTAATTCTGGGGTGTGCTTTGATCCAGGCTAATCCCATATTTCAGCGCCAAATAACTGTGAATTCGATCCCTCTTCTCGGTTGACACCTCCGAATCATATATAATCAATTCAGCCAGGCGGCCGTCGTAGTATCCGCCATCGCCTCCATTGATTGCGCCTATGTCAGCGGGAATGCCTGACGGCCAATTCACAGAGGTCGCGGCGGAGCCTGTCACAGTGGATCCTACCTGTGCGCCATCGAGAAAATAATCCAAACTGATTTTACCCGGTTGATCCACGTCCAGATGAATAATGTGTGCCCGCGTATCACTTAACCCCAGGATGACTTCGGGGTCATTACTTTCGATTTCAAATTCTCCAGCTGCATGGTTTCGAAATGCGTCGCTTTCTCCTGGACCTCCATCGAATATCCCTACCGGTGCGGAGATGTCCGGCTGTATCACTGCAAAGAAATCAAAATCATCCCCCGCATCTAAAACGGCTTTCAATGACAACAGGTCGTTGGTGGCATCGAAATTCAATGCGGGATTATAATTGATCGAATCTGTTTCCAGTGTTGGGCGACGGGCTGATTCCGCCTGTTCAGAATCTCGGTTGTAACCGCTTTGATCGTGCCATTCCTGAATCGCTTGCCCATGGGTCGCGATGGTCACACCCCCATCAGTATAAACTCCCTGATTTGCATGGAGCCAAAGCTCGAGGTCCTGATTATGACCACCGGGCGCCGGCGGAATGACATATCCCAGCGTGAAATATTTTCCGTTGTCCAATGTCGATTCGCTCAATGCTGAAAATGCAACCACATCATTTTCCAGGCTCGTCGCAGCCAATGCGGTGGCGCCGGCGGAGAAATCCCCATCTCCATCGGTCAATAGAAAAAGATCTCCAACAAAGGCCACTCCATAGGGAAAAGTAATACCTGAAATGTCGAAACTGATATCCACGGAGCCAACCTCTCCTATCTCTGAGATTCTCCACTCTCGGCTCACACGATAATTAATCCCCGAAGACAGCTCACTTTGCACCAAATCCAGTGCGCCGCCATCGTTGCTCCAGAGCATGAATTCACCATTGGACATGCCTCCCCCGTTTTCGGCAATAGTCACAATGGCATCGCTGCTGCCGCTTCTTGACTTGACCTGGTCCAGACCTGATCCGTCATCCTGCCCAATGCCCGCAATATCCGATTGATAAACTCCCACACCATTGGCATCCCAAATCACATTCCCACTGGAATCGAGGTAATTCTGGGGTGTGCTTTGATCCAGGCTAATCCCATATTTCAGCGCCAAATAGGATTCGATTTGACCGCGAAGACCTGAATCAGAGAGATTTGATGCATAAACAATGACTTCGGCAATATCACCCTGCAGGTGTTCCGTGAGATCAGAGTGAGCGCCCAAGCTAAAATCGCTGGCGACTTTGCTGTCGATATCCATTCCAGAGACAACTTCTTCCTTTCCATCGATATTCAAGCCTACATCCTTGTCAATGCCTTCCCCCTTCCATCTTACCCCTCCGATATGAGTGGAATGACTCAACAAAATTTGACTGTGACTTGCCTCTGAAGGGACGCTGCCTTGCATGGAAAATTTCATTTGTCCGGAGCCCGAACCTTCCAAATTCAATAGCGGCGAACTGAATCCGAACTGAAACAATTGTTGATCCTCAGCTAAATTTTCACTCCTGAAAACGATCCAGACTGTAGCATCATCATTCGACGAAAGCAGGCTTGAACGAGCCAGCCGATCAGTATCAAAACTTAAGAAAGAATTAAAATTGAATGTTGCTTCATCACCTTCATCAATCAGCGTCGGACGATTATCCAAGATCAACTGGTTGAGATGATTGGAATTGCCACTCTGATCATGCCATTCCTGAACAACTTCTCCGTTGGCGGCATTTGCCACCCCTGCATCAAGGAAAACTCCCGTGTCTGATTTCAACCAAAGTTTAATATCACTTTTAACCCCACCCGGAACAAATTCTCCTGTTGTGGCAAAAGTAAAATATACACCGTCTTCAAGTAAGTCGCCGCTGACTTGACTGAAGGTAGCAAGGTTGCCGTCAATACTCGTCGCGGCAATGTGAGTCGCACCCTTTGAAAAATCTCCGTCCGAATCAACCAACAAATACAAGTCCATGGACGAAGGCATACCATCTGGAAACATGTATGAGTAAAAGCGAACGTTCATGTTGACGTCACCAGCTTCCCCTTTCTCCTGAATCCTCCACACTCTTGGAATCCTGTAGTTAAAACCGGTCGGTCGGTCGACCGTACTGGAAGCTTCTTCAGAATCATTGTTGTGACTCCAAAAAAGAAAATCCTGATTATGGATTCCTCCACTGCTTTCTTCCATTTCAACAAGAGGTCTTTTGTAGGATGAGCTTATCGACTTTTCCTGAAATAATGCAGACCCATTGTCCTGTCCAATCGCGGTGATGTCGTGAATGTAATCACCAGCTTCCGAAGCATCCCAAATCACGGTTCCATTTGAATTGAGGTAATTTTGCCCTGCCAGGTTTTGACCTAAAGAGATACCATACTTGATGGCAAGATAGGATGAAACTTGACTTAATTCGCTGTCATTCAATTTCTTGTCATACAGAATCAATTCAGCAATTTGCCCCTCCAGATACTGATTATTCGAAAATCCTATCCAAAGGTTCGGTTGATTAAGCGCATTATTTGAGATCTCTGTGTTCCAGGTTTGGCTATCATTATCAAATTGAAGGTAGTTGCCGGTTGCGTCACTATTTATGGCTGTCAAGAGGAAGTGATCGCCACGAAATGAAGAAGAAATCGTCAATTCATTGGCAACACCCGGATCTCCCATGTAAAACGCAAGCGTTTCATCGTCAATAAATCCCAAAGAAAATGTTGTATTCGAAACAGAAGCCCCAAAAATAGGATTGATGCTTTTTTCTCCAGAGATTTCGCCAACCGCAAAAACCGTAAAATTACTCTGATCTCGCAAATCACTGATATCAACCTTGATTCGATCTCCGGCTCCTTCAAAGTCAATGTAGGGATTGTAGTTCATATTCTGCAGGGAGGAGTTCCGGTATTTCGGAGGATCGGTGCTCTCAGTTTGTACTCCATCCCGACCCTGCCCACTTTGGTCTGACCAAGTTGACAAAAAATCTCCATCAGTCGTTGTAGAAGTACCTGCATCCGCCTTCAACCACAGCTCATTCCCAGAAGAAACACCTCCAGGTGAGGCGCCATAAATAGTGAACGCAAGCGTACAAAAAAAGCAGGGAATTAATTCCCTGAATAAATATTTCCAGAAATTTAGACCAAACATGTTCCTTCTGTCGTATTACGAAGCATTTTTCACCTAGCCAATCTTTATTTTTTAGGGAAGTGAGCTTGAATTTCTTCGCTTGAAGTAAAAAACAGCCCATATGAGTAAGCTGGCTCCTAGGGCGCAAGCATACCGGTGCGGCTCCGGGACAACCGTGATTTCCATGCTCCAGTCACTCAGGGTGAGTGTGCCT
>CAYFHO010000125.1:0-7940 GCA_964342825.1 uncultured Verrucomicrobiota bacterium | reverse complement strand
CTGATTTACAACAACCGCACTTTTGTAACTTAACAAAAGTGACGAACTTAGGTTAGTACAAGCTTAAAATGCATTTTTTTCAAGTTTTTTTGCCCCGTAGTTTTAATCGCACCCACCTTGGAGGACGCAACCAAATTGAACTTGTGCAAGATGGGATTTAATCTGATAAATCAGCAAAAGCCTGCATCAATTGTTGCCGCATTTTTGCACTGTTAGAGTTATCGTGGTTTGAGGTGAATGGATATTTTTCTGAGGAATCCTCGGCCATGTGAAAGAGCCGACCGTCTTGATAAAGTTTCCAGTCCTGCGTTCGAACCCACCGAAGTCCTGAGCTGATTCCGTCTGGTTCCACACCGCCGGGCTTGGGCAACACGGCCTCTTCACAATATGCAAATTTACGTCGGGAAGAAGCGCGGTCTGTTAATCGCTCTGCAAAACTAACGCCATCGATCTTCTCACCCGCAGGAAGTTGAGCCCCGGCCAAATCGAGAAACGTTGGAAGGATGTCACTGAAATCTACGAGATCATCGACCTCTAATCCTGGAGCAATGGTCCCGGGCCAGTTTGCAATCATAGGCACATTTGTCCCTGCATTGGTCAGCAGTTTCTTTCCGCCGGGGACATCCAATCCATTACGTCGGGAGATCACAGGTGTTTTGATCAATTTGGAACCTTCTGCCCGTATGATCATTTGCTGTGGAGTGCCATTGTCCGCCAGGAATAAGATGAGTGTTTTTTCTCGGAGTTTAAGGGCATTTAAAGCTGCCACCAACCGGCCCACACCTCGATCCATTTCGGCTATCATTTCGGAATAACTATCGTACCGATTGAAAGGACCATGGGGAACCGGTTTATCCAGGTCATCGGTGACATCATGTGCAACGGCCATCGAGTAATACGCCAGGAAAGGTTTATCACGATTGGCTTTCATGAATTCGATCAAGCTGCGTTGGTAAAGATCCGGACCAAAATGCCCGAGGGTATCCTTTCTGACTTCTCCATTACGATAGATCATGGGTTCATAAAAACGAGGTCCTTCGTGCCACCCAAATAAATCCCATTGATCAAAACCCAGTCGTTGCGGATGGAATGGGTCATCGCGCAAAAGGCACAACTGCCATTTCCCGGCGATGGCCGTCCGATAACCCGCTCTCTGCAAATATCTGGAAAAAGTGAATTCTTCAGCTGATTTTGGAAAATCACCCCAGGCCACTTTGCCGTGACGAAATGGATATTTTCCTGTCATCAATGTCAATCGGGAAGGATGACAGACAGGCATGCTGTAAGCATGATTGAATTTCATTCCAGTGCGCGCCAATTCGTTCAGATGTGGCGTGGGATAAGATTGCCCTCCATAACATTCCAACACTTCCTGACCAACATCATCCGCAAAAATGAGAAGAATGTTGGGGGACCTTTGGGCCACGTCCGTGCGTCCTTGTGCCGAGCTACATAGGCAGAGAAACAAAAAGAATATTTTCAGTAGGAATTTCATAACATTAGAAGGTGCGGTAATTTGGGGATTAAAAGATAGATTTCTAATAATTCAAGATCTGGTCATCTGCTTCCAGTTTGATTTTTAACTCGGCGTATTCCAAATCCTGAACGGCAACCTTAGCATCAAGTGCCATGCATGCTGCAGTGGCTGCTGATTGCCCCAAAACCATGAAAACGGGCTCCATCCGTATGGACCCAAAAGCCATATGGCTGGCAGACAGGCAAACAGGAACCAAAAGATTGGATGCTTCTTTTTTCCGTGGAATAATGGATCGATAACTGATGGGGTAAGGAGGGAAACCTCCCACTTCCACATCACCTTCATTTTTGACGAAGCCTTCTGCGTTCACATATCTCTGTACATGGTGAGAATCCATGGTATAAGCCCCCATACCGATGGAATCCTTCACCCTTTCTTTCTGCTGACAATGGTTTTGAGTCATGACAAAATCACTGACCATACGGCGAGCTTCTCGAATGTAAAGTTGCTCCTGCCAACCTGCTCCTTCAATAAATTCATCCCGACACATTCCCCAGCGAGCCACTTCATTACGAATCTTGTCGGGCACCCGCGGATGGTTGGCCAAAGTCCACATCAATCCCTGTTGGTATAAACGGTGGCGATTGACCATTTCTTTTCTTTCATCATAATCGGCTTCCGGATAGGCATAGTTCTGACCTATGAAATCGGTTGAAAAACCTGTGCGATTGTTGGTGTCTGTCTTTCGGTTCGGCATGCTCGAATTAATCCAGGGCATCCCACGCTCGCCCGCCTCAAAATTCCTGAGGAGTAGTTCGTACCAGCTTGGATTATATCCAGCAGGCCTGTGGAATGGAATACGATTGTCCGGGTGATCGGTCAAACACATCCGGAAACAGTAGGCCTGCACCTTGTGATCCCCTTCCCTTTCCTTACCTGGTCCATTGGAATCGATGAAAGGTAAGAATCCACTGCTTGCATCTCCTTTGATCACGTAGGGATCTACTCCGTCCACAAAATTATGGTATTTGGCCATGCGTGTCTGCACGCCGTTCAAGGATTCTTGATACTGATGGGCGGGTTCACGACCAACCGTGTATTGAACCCCAACCGCTGCCATGAGGTCTCCTTCATAGGTTGCATCCAAAAACATGGATCCTTGAATGGTTCTGCCTGATTCCATGCGAATGGATTGAATCACATTACCCACTTTGCAGATTCCGTTTTCCCGGTCCAATCGTTCATGCAGAACCAACGTCAATCCTACTTCCTTCATCCATGATCTGAATACCTTGACGGCGGCACTGGGCTCGAAAGTCCACATCGTGCTTTCACCCTCAACCGTTCGACTTTGCCCCCCACTTTTGTATGAATCGCGCGTTTGCCATTTCCATGCTGCGTCATCCGCATAGTGCAGGGCAATACGCTCATAAAAATTGCGCGATAAACCGCCGATCACATGCTTGTTGCCTATATCGGTCTGGCCAAGTCCACCCGTAGTCAGCCCACCCACTCTAGCGGAAGGTTCGATCACAATGGCAGATTTCCTCATGGAAACCGCCTGAATCCCCGCAATGATACCGGCACTGGTACCACCATAAATAACGACATCGTAGGGTTCATCTGCATGTGAGCGAATGAAGAGGAGGAACGTCAAAACCAAATTCAGGGAACAGACCGAAAGTTTCATTTAATAAAGTCTTAAGTTAGGACACCAATCTGCATGAGATTCAATGGGTGGTGATTGCGTGGACAGCTTAGCGAGCGTTGACCAAAACGACAACAAGGATATTTGCAATGGATTGATGAGTCTCAAAAATGCAGGCTGTGAAAGATATTAGACAATTTTAAGTGATAACATTAACCTCTTGGATCATGACCTCATACATTCAATTTAGGTGGCTATTCATCTGTGCATTGGGATTCAGCTTGGCCGTCAGCAGCCCCCAGGCAGCCAAGTTCGGTTTTGGAAAGAAGAAGAAAACCGACATGGAGGAGCAGATCAGGGAGACTATCGCCCGATTTCAAGAAAAAGACAGTAGTCTAATGAAGCGCTTTGAGAGTTCTGTGGGTTATGCCATTTTCCCCAAGGTTTACAAGGCAGGGATTGGTTTCGGTGGAGCCATTGGCAAAGGTCGCGTGTATGAGGCAGGAAAGCACGTCGGAGATACTTCCTTAAAGCAGGCAACGGTGGGATTTCAATTAGGCGGCCAAGCCTACAGTGAAGTAATCTTTTTCCACGATCAGGAGGCTTTGGAAAAATTTAAAAGCGGTAATTTTGAATTTGGCGCCCAGGTATCAGCGGTAGCAGCAACTGCAGGGGCTTCAGACGATGCTTCTTTTGATCAAGGAATGATGGTGTTTACCGTCGAGATCGGCGGTTTGATGTATGAAGCGACCGTTGGAGGACAAAAGTTCTCATATAAAAAAGTAAATTAATTCCGAGCCGTCAAAGAGATCCACTCTGCGATACTAATACGAATTAATCCTCCATCGAATGGGGCGAGGCACTCAGCTTAGCTTAGACGCGCCCCAGTTGCACGGCTGCCTTCTTTGTTCACTGCCTTGGACTCAGAATGATCGGTAAATGCTTAGAGTAATGAAGAAAATCTCCATCAGAGGACAAAATAGACATCTGATGATTCGATGCTTGAGCACAAATGAGAAAATCTGAGAACGAGCCCTGGACTCCTTCAGATCGGCACTTACTGAAAAATCTACCCGCAAGAACGTGATCTGCATCAGAAGCCAAAAGTGGCTCAAAACTGGATAATACCGATAGAAGCTTCTTGAACCTCTCAGGTTCCTTGATTCCCGAAAGCAGCTCTTGCTTCACAATTCCAATCAACACTGCCTTACGCTGAACAATCAAATCGCCGACCATCTGAACTGCTTTGGGATCTTCAGGATCTTTCCTTCTGAAAAATTGAGACCAAACAGAAGTATCAATAATGACGCTCATCGACTCTTTCGGTAGGTCTTGTAATCAAAGTCGTCAAACTCTTCAAATGCTCCTGCAAGTTCCAAGATCTTAAGCTGCTTTTTGTGTTGAACAAACGATTTGAGTGCTTCGTTCACGGTATCCTTCTTGGTCTCAAACCCTCCAAGCGCCAGAGCTTCGTCCAAAAGCTCAGTATCTATCTTTAAATTCGTAGCCATGTGTCAATCGTGACACATTCAATCATAAAGTCAATCATCCATCTTATAGTGAAGGTCATAACACACCAATCGACTGACGATAGCCGCGCATAAAGTCGGAGTTAATGCGTCGGATCCATGATCACGCCTCACTGGTCAGTGACCACCACTCCGCGGACAAAACTTTGGTCCGTGTTCTGATCACTCAACATTTCCAACTCAGTGGGTAAAGATTGTGTCGTGACGGTTTCCCAGGTGTGCCAAGTCTTCATATCGATCGACCTTTCGAGCCTGATCGTAGCATGTGCCTTTCCATTGATGCGTACAGTTAGATTTCCTGAATCAGGTTGAATATTCGCTTGAAGCCAGAAATCAGGCCCGGATCTGAGCCGAGAACCATCGGAAAGGGCCGCGATCCATTGGTTCAGCCCGAATTGGAGAGATACTGGAACTGCAGTTGTTTCGAGTTGATGTACCTTTTTCCAATCGACTCCGGTTTTTGAAATAAAAACCTTCAGCCTATTTTCTTCCCCACCTCCCCCTATGAGCACCCACCAACCATTGCCGTATGCCAATTTAAGTTCGGTGTCTGTACCAAATAAAGTATCCTCCACCTTTATGGTTTCCCATCGAACACCATCGGATGATCTTATCACGCAAAACTGAGTATGACTTTCCGCTTTGTAGGTCGCGAGAATAAGCCAAATACCATTATGACAGGCAAATTCATGAAATTTCCAATCCGCACTAGGTGCAGGCTCTTTCAACCATTTTTCGCGAGTCACCATTGCCCAGGGCCTGTCCCCGGACCAATCATCAGTAACGAATAAATTGCCATCACTTGAGAGCGTCATGACACGGTTTGAGGAATGGGCGAATCCTAGCAGATCCTCAGATGGTTGAAGGAAATTGGTGCCGTTGAAGACAACTGTAGGAACCAGTGATTCTCCTGCTGTAACGACAAACTTGGAGGTGACTATCCACCATAGATCAAGGGTATGCAGAAACTGCCTTGGAATGACTTCACTTTCCCTCCGTCTACTTAAATTAAATTCCAACCTCAAGCCGTCGTCAGCTGAATAAGTGAAAAACCGGAGCCGTGGAATAGATCTATTAGAATCCAACTCCAGAAAAGCCCATTGGCCGTTCCCAAATGCCAATGCGTGCTTGAGTTCGTTAAGTAAATCCGGGATTGATTCATCCACATGCCAATTGATTCCGTCGACTGAAGTTTCAATACGTCCTTGCCCAATGGCCATCCAATCATCAATTCCGAGGGCGACACTAGAAACCGGAAAAGTCTCCCTGAGATGCAATACCTGCAGATAGTGAGAGTAAAAGAGGTGGACTTTGTCATGCCGAACCACGACATCCTCCAGAATATCCGCTGGATGGAAGGGTTCATAAACTTTATGCCAATCCACACCATCGTCAGTTACCTGGACAATGCTTTCAGGAAATGACTGTTTTTGTGAAACGGGCATCATCCACCATCGGCCACCCTCATACCAAACAGGCCCAGCATTACCAACCCGGAGGAAAGGGCCAAGTATATGCTCCCACCGAAAACCATCCTCAGACCGAAAGAGATTTGCCATCAGATCTCCAGTTCCGGATGCCAATGATTTAAACCAATAGGAGTCCCCGTAAGCCAGGTCAATGAAGTGATCCCATGTTTCGGTGGGGTAAGCTTTCCATTCAGTTCCATTGGTTGAATGAAGGTTTTCCCTCTGTCCCTGCACCCACCAGGTTCCTTCACCAACCGCGATGTCCAGAAGGGGATTTGCGGGGAATTCGTATGTTTCCCATTCTGATAAATTCGTGGACGTAAGTAAAATCCCGGCACCACCTGAACTGCCTATCACAACCCAACGGCCCATGGAATGATCTATTTCCACCAAAGAAGCAGTTGAGAGAGTGTATATTTTATCCCAACGAATCCCATCATCCGATTTCCAGATTTCTCCCAGATTGCCAACCGCCAACCATATTCCACCTCGATTGAGGATCCGCAACAAATTGTTAACCGAACCATATAGCTTGGGAGGAATTTTGCTGAGATCGAGATCCGGATCTATGTGACAAGTGGGGACCAGGAGACACCATCCCTTGAAATGGCCGCTTGGTTGTTTTCTCCAACAGCAATCCATTGCCCGGCGCTTTCCTCGACATCGTTTACATTAAAATCAAAAGGCTCAGGATCATCAAACAATGGCTGGTAGTATTGGGTAGAAGCTCCCCAATACACATGATCCGACTTCCATAAGTTGGGTTCATCTCCGTGCCCATTATACTTGGCTGTTATTCCTATGAGATGGACCAGTCCCAAAATCTGCACTAGATAATTGATTGAGCGATTCATTTCATTTGAGATTTTCAATTCCAGGCACTGATTGTTTTTACTGTCAGGCCTTTGAAACTAAAAGTAAGACAGCAATCTGCATTCCATTTTGAAGCATCGCAATAAATATCAATTTCTGGGCAATGAGGAGAGTAAATGGCGAATTCAGGTTTCTTCGCACCAGCTCACATGCATTTAATTCATTCTGCGTTGCCTTGTCATCTGAAGTAATATCGACTTCGAACATTTAATCTCGAGGCCAGATTCAGTCTTCATAATTTTGGCAACCATTTTTTGGAGGGATAAATTAGGGTAAATTTGTAATTTGATGCCTGACCCCCACTCATGATCCCGAGATATGCGAAAGAATTTCTAAGGTCTATTCCCATAGTTTTTCAGACATCAACATGTCTTGAAATTTGAGACACGGCTCCTTTTACAGGACCGCGGAAAGTCGTCATAGAGCACTAATTCGAACGAGCGGGAGGATTTTCGTAAGGCTCTCCTGAAAAACATGCCTCAAATAATGAGCAAAAACGCTGGTGGAACGCTCAAAGAGGAGATGCGTGCAATCTTTGAGAAAATGACTGTGGATACAGTGGATTGTGACAGATCGAAGTTACTTGATTTATTAAGGTTAGCGTAATAAATTAAAATTCAATGGGAACTTTTAGAGTGATACCAGCCGGTTGTCCGAAATGCGGTTCAGCCTCCATGAGCTATGACTGGGCTCGGTTATCTAATTTCATTGAAGTCCCTTTCTCTGTGATTTGCGGCCTGATTCCATTACCCATCGGCGACGTGCATTTCAAATGTGATTCCTGCAATAAACGGTTTTCATCGAACACTGCTGGCAAAGATTCTGATAATTCAATGGATTCAAAATTTTCTTAATGGGTGGGCACAGGTTATTCAAAGGCAGATTAGAAAAGTCAAATCACCTCCGGTAGAACCGGAGGCTTGATTATGTGAGCCGCTCAAAGC
>CAYFHO010000124.1:0-8640 GCA_964342825.1 uncultured Verrucomicrobiota bacterium | reverse complement strand
CTGGGACCACGCTTACCTTCTCAAGTTATTGGCCATTTAGATGCGTTTGCCCTAGTAATATTTAAAGGTTTAGACATGAAATACGCAACCAAGCATCCGGACGGGACGACCTACTATCTCACCTTTGAGGAAATGCAATCACCCCAGTTGATCAAACAACTTAATATTGATTCCTCCTGGACCGTCAAAGATGGAGAAAAATGGGTTTCCATCAACGCCTTCATTTGGGAGCAAAACCAAAAACAAAATTTACAACCAACCAAGAAAACCACATTAAGCACGGATAACCTTTTGGCAGCGGACGCCCCCTGGACTCCGGGTTCCGTTTTTGGACTGGTGGTGCGCTTGGTCGGACTGTATCTCATTTGGCATGGAACCAATGGATTCGTCGATTTGGTTTCCGGTTTTCCCCCAAAAAACGATACCCTCGTTGGTTGGAATCACAGTGCCACCCACCAACCCCAAATTCATTACCGTGTTAGTCATGAGCGTGGGCTATTTGATCACAGGTATTTTTTTAACCAGAAAACCTCATAGTCTGGTTGCATTGGCCTTTCCTGAAAAGCACTCTTAATTCAGCTGGCAAATTCAACGACCTGCGACAAAACAAGCAAACCAAATCTTCTTTTGTAACATGGACAGGTCCTGATGATCAGGCTAATATAAAACCCAATAGTTAACATGAAATTGAGACTATTCATCATTCATTTGTGCATTGTCCTGACTATGTCTCTAGCGCTCTTTTTACATGCAGAACCTGAGGCATCTGTTAATTTTTCGAAATCCATCAAACCCATATTAGCGGACAAGTGTTTTGCATGCCACGGACCGGATCAACAGAAAGCAGGGTTGAGATTGGATGACGCCCAAAGCGCAGCCAAACTACTAAAATCTGGAGACCGGGCCATCGTACCTCACCAACCGAATGTAAGCTCTTTGATCTCAAGAATCTTTTCAATTGATCCGGATGAAATCATGCCTCCAGTCGAAAAAGAACAGATCTTAACAGAGGAAGAAAAATCACTCTTAAAAAATTGGATCGCTCAAGGGGCTGAATACGAACAACACTGGGCCTACGTTCCTCCAATGAGGCCAAAGCAACCTGCCGTTCACTTAAAGAACTGGCCTGAGAACTCAATCGACTTTCACGTTCTTTCCAAAATGGAATCGAACGGATACGAGCCCAGTCAAGAAGCCGATCCATATGTACTCCTTCGAAGGCTGTATCTGGATTTGATCGGCTTGCCGCCAACGATCGAACAGGTAGAAGCCTATATACAAAACCCCGATCCAAACCGTTATGAGCAAGTTGTCGATGACCTTCTCCAATCACCCCGGTATGGTGAACGTTGGGCTCGCCGCTGGCTTGATCTGGCGCGTTATGCAGATACCAACGGATACGAAAAGGATCGATACCGAAGCATATGGCCCTATCGTGAATGGGTCATTCGATCACTCAATGAAGGCATGCCCTTTGATGAGTTTTCAGTCAAGCAGCTCGCCGGAGACATGCTGCCGGAAGCAACCGAGGCGGACCGAATCGCAACAGGCTTTCACCGAAACACCATGATCAACGAAGAGGGCGGCATCGATGTGGAGGAATTTCGATTTGAAGCCGTCGTTGATCGAGTCAACACCACAGGCACCACCTGGATGGGTTTGGCCATGGGTTGTGCGCAATGTCATGGTCACAAGTTTGACCCCATTTCTCAAACGGAATACTGGCAGTTGTTTGCCATTTTCAATAATGCCGACGAACCTGAGCTGGAGTTACAAGATCCGAAAATCGTCAGAAAAAGAGAAACAATCTCGCGAAAAATTCAAGTTCTGGAAAACGCACTGAAAGAGAAATTCCCTAGTCAACCACCCAATGATGCCCAGACCAACATCACGAAGTATGCAAAAGGTCAATATTATCAGGAAAGGTTGAATCAATGGATCGACAAATCCAAAAGCAAGGCAGTGAATTGGCAGGTTCTACAACCTGATTCCATGCATTCCAAATTTCACGCAACCTTGACTCAACTTCCTGATCATTCCGTCCTGGCTTCGGGAGACAAGCCGAATCGAGACATTTACACCCTGACATTCAATACAAATCTGGACAACATTGGTGGTTTTCGGTTGGAAGCACTCGCACACCCTTCCCTGCCTCAAGAAGGTCCAGGAAGGGCTCACTTTTTTCAAACGGGCGATTTTCTACTTTCGGAATTCAAGGTCGAGACACTGCAATCAGACGGTAGCTGGAAGTCACACTCTATTCATGCCGCCAGCGATTCACACCATAAAAAGGGTCACGAAGCAGAACGATCCATTGATGGCAAACTGGATACCGGCTGGCAAATTGGCAGTCGCACAGGTGAGGATCATCAAGCAGTGTTTAGCCTGAAAAACCCCATTCACCGAGAAGGCAAATCCACTCGATTAAGGATCACACTGGATCAATCTTTCATCCACCAAGTGACACTCGGCCGATTTAGATTATCTGCAACCAGCCAGGAAGCCCCAAAAGCAAGCGGTCTTCCAGCCAAGATCGAATCTCTTTTAACAAAGGAGAGCAACGAATGGGCGGATGAAGAATTCGCTCTTTTACAATCCCAATTCCAAAAGGAAGCCCCGGAACTGAAAGAAGCGCGACAGGAGATAGCCAACCTAAAAAAGACCCTCCCAAAACTTCCAACGAGTATGGTGATGACGGAGAGATCTCCGGAGCATGCCCGAACCACTCATCGCAGACATCGTGGCGAATTTCTTCAAGCTCGGGAATCAGTCATTCCGGGCGTACCTTCACTCTTTCATGATTGGCCCAAGGACAAACCAGTCAACCGTCTCACCTTTGCGCAATGGCTGTTTCAACCCGGCAATCCGCTCACTTCCAGAGTCATCATGAATCGCACCTGGCAGGCCTTCTTTGGAAAGGGAATCGTGAGCACTTTGGAGGATTTTGGTTATCAAGGAGCTGCTCCCACACATCCCGAAGTATTGGACTGGTTGGCAGTTGAGTTTGAACAAAGCGGATGGGATATGAAACACATGCATCGTTTGATCGTCACATCCGCAACCTATAAGCAATCCTCCAAACTCACCGAAGACTTGAAAAATCGAGATCCTGAAAACTTGTTCCTGGCACGCGGACCTCGTTTTCGGGTAGATGCAGAAATGGTGCGAGACATCGCATTACACGCTTCGGGTTTGTTGGAAAACAAGATAGGTGGCCCAAGTGTTTTTCCCCCGCAACCCGCGAGTGTTACAGACCTTGCCTATGGCGGAGGCGGCTACCGAGTCAGTCAAGGCAGAGACAGATATCGAAGAGGTCTTTATACCTATTGGAAGAGGGCAACTCCCTATGCATCGTTCATGACATTCGATGCACCCAATCCTGAACGGACTTGTGCAAGGCGCATACGCAGCAATACACCGCTCCAAGCCCTGACACTTCTGAACGATGAGGTTTACATGGAAACCGCAAATGCGTTGGCCAAAAAACTCTTAACTCAATCTGAGCTGAGTGATCGACAACGCATCCATCGCGCCTGGATAAAGCTGACAGGAAGGCCTCCCGATGAAGATACGGTCGAAAAAATAGAGCGCTACCTTCAGTATGAAATGATTGCGCTTCAGAAAAAACCGGAAGCAGCGGGATCTATATCAGGTGCAAATAAACAAGATCCAAGCACCATCCATCTGGCAGCGTGGAC
Source organism: uncultured Verrucomicrobiota bacterium (assembly GCA_964342825.1). Taxonomy (GTDB): domain Bacteria; phylum Verrucomicrobiota; class Verrucomicrobiia; order Limisphaerales; family AAA164-E04; genus AAA164-E04. Next base: position 4,942 of record CAYFHO010000124.1, on the reverse strand, counting down.
ACTGGTTTGTCGGGTCCTTCTCAATCTGGATGAAGTCATCACCAAAAGCTGATCATAGCATGTTCAACGAAAGTCATCAAAACGAGGCGATGAGAGTATTACATCAACGAACTCGACGCCATTTTTTCAAGGATTGTGGAATGGGCATCGGATCGATGGCGCTGGCCTCCCTTTTGCGCCCGTCCTCTGCGGAAGCAGATTCGCAACTGCAAAATCCCCTGGCGCCGAAAAAACCACATTTCCATCCAACAGCCAAACGAGTCATTTATCTGTTCATGGCTGGTGCGCCCAGTCAATTGGATCTTTTCGATTACAAGCCCGCACTCAAAAAACTCGAGGGCAAGCCCCTGCCAAAATCCATTGTAGGCGAGCAGCGTTTTGCTTTCATTGAACCAGACGCTGGAGTATTGGGTCCGCAATTTAGTTTTTCCAAATATGGTCAAACTGGAGCCGAGTTATCGGAAATGCTCCCCCATCTTGGAAAAATGGTGGATGAGATCAGCATCATCAAATCGGTCCACACCAATCAATTCAATCATGCCCCGGCCCAAATATTCTTGAACACCGGAAGCCCGTTATCTGGTCGTCCTGCTATGGGAGCCTGGGCCACTTACGGACTGGGAAGTGAATCATCGGATTTACCAGGATTTGTGGTGTTGAAGTCAGCCGGAGGTATCAGCGGTGGTGCAGCCAACTGGAGTGCAGGTTTTTTGCCTTCCGTACATGCAGGTGTTCCATTTCGCTCAAAAGGCGATCCCATCCTTAATGTCACCAGCCCGGAAGGAATTGATCGGAAAACCCAGGAACGATCCATTCAATTAATCAATGAATTGAATCAGAAAACGTTGAATGATTGGGAAGATCCCGAGATTCAAACGCGGATAGACAATTACGAAATGGCCTACCGCATGCAGTCGAGTGCACCGGAATTAATGGATCTGTCCCAGGAAAGCGAAGCTACAATGAATATGTACGGAGCCGAACCTGGAAAAGAATCTTTTGCCAACAATTGCCTTCTCGCCCGGCGCCTGGTTGAACGAGGCGTCCGTTTTATTCATCTTTACCATGAAGGTTGGGATCATCATTCCAATGTCGTAGGTGGATTGAAGAGCCAATGTAAACAAACAGACCAGGCATGTGCTGCGTTGCTCCGAGATTTAAAACAACGCGGTTTACTTGAAGATACTCTGGTTGTGTGGGGGGGTGAATTTGGACGAACAGCCATGGTGGAATCCAATGCCACGCTGGGTCGCAAAAACGGACGGGATCATCATCCTGCCGCCTTTACCATGTGGATGGCAGGGGGTGGAATCCGCAAAGGGCAGACGCTGGGTGAAACGGATGAACTGGGATACCACGTGATCAAAGATCCAGTGCACGTGCATGACCTTCAAGCCACCATTTTACATTGCCTGGGAATGGACCACTTGAGACTCACCTTCCGGTTTAAGGGCCGTGACTTTCGTTTGACTGACATCCACGGCAATGTGGTGAAAAAACTTTTGGCATGAGAATTGCCGCTTATTAAGAATGAAAATGAAAAAACAATGGATCATTAACATCGCACTCATCACGCTTCTAAGCTTTTCAACCGGTTGTTTCTGGTTGGCAGTGGGTGGTGCCGGAGCGGCTGGATATGCAATCGCCAAGGATGAACGCACTGCAGGAACCATCGCCAAGGACGCCGGGATAACTGCCAGCGTAAAATCCAAACTAATTCGCGATAAACAAATCAAAGCATTGGATATCGATGTGGATACTCACTCAGGTATAGTGACTCTGAATGGTCACGTACCCGACGAGGCCACCCAGGAAAGAGCGATCAAGATTGCGAAGGGTGTCGAAGGCGTTCAATCCGTTGAATCTCGTTTGGAAATCCTCGAGGAATGATTTGTTCGCTCAAATCTCACTGAAGCTTGATTTAATCTTTTCCATAAGGTATCAGGTTTCCGATAAATCAATACGATTGCCTGACATTGTTTGAAAGCATTACTCGATAACTTCGGAAAAACCACTGAGCGCGCGTTCCTAATTGGCGCTCAATTCAAATCCCACAGTGCGTGGGAAATCCAGGATTCATTGGCAGAATTAAGTCAGCTGGCAGGAACAGCAGGGGCTGAAATCATTGGCCAAGGCTACCAAAAACTTGAAACCCTGCACCCCAGCACGTTCATCGGCAAAGGCAAAGCGGAAGAGTTTGCTGAGCAATGCCGAATTGAGAATGTGGATACCGTCATTTTCGATGATGAACTTTCTCCAGGACAGGCCAGGAACCTTGAAAAAATCTTTGAACGCAAGATTTTGGACCGCACATCCCTGATCCTGGACATATTCGCCCAAAGAGCTCAAACCCGAGAGGGAAAGCTTCAGGTCGAATTGGCACAGCTTAAATATTTGTTACCACGACTGACACGTTTCTGGACTCACCTATCCCGCCAAAAGGGTGGAATCGGTATGCGTGGCGGTGAGGGTGAATCTCAATTGGAGGTCGATCGCCGCAAGATATCCGAACGTATCACCAAACTACTTGAAGAATTAGAGCAAGTACGCAAACAACGTGAAACCCAACGCTCCGGCCGTAAACGCAACCTTTGGCCATTGGCTTCCATTGTTGGTTACACCAATGCAGGGAAATCCACACTGCTGAATTCCCTCACCGGCGCAGAGGTCGTGGCAGAAGACAAATTGTTTGCCACCCTGGACCCAACCACACGTCGCTTGAGGTTACCCACCAATCAGAACGTGCTGATCTCAGACACGGTTGGTTTTATCCGTAAACTACCCCATCGACTGGTCGAAGCATTCAAAGCGACCCTGGAAGAAGTGGTTGAAGCCGACCTCCTCATCCATGTGACTGACTTAAGCCACCCACAAGTCGACGAACAGATCAAGGCGGTGAACATGGTTCTAGAGGAGATTCATGCTCATGAAAAACCATGCATGATGGTTTTCAATAAAATCGATCAGGTCGAAAGTCCTGGTATCATTGATCATTACCTGGAGACACATCGCCCGGCCGTTGCCATCTCAGCCAAAACGCAGAAAGGATTTGATTCTTTCCTGGCCGAACTTGGTCGACAACTCCGCCCCATTCGACAATTCCTTGAACTCAAAGTTCCCATTGAGAAGACACAAGTCATGTCACGGCTTTATGAAGTTGGTCAGGTTGAGGAACGGCGTTTTGAAGACAATGATGCATATTTCAAAGTGCGTATTCCACCGCAATGCCATCATGAATTCGAACCTTACTTGGTGAAGGATTTGGAGATGGCCTCTTCTTGAAATCCATAATCACAATGGATCTATTACTATCCGAAAATGTTCGCATTCATTTTGCGATGGAGGATTCGAGTGATTGAAATAGTTTGAAAGCATTATCCCATTCGGATTGATCCGCAGGTTCAAAGGTTTCTGTTGGAAAAGAATTCGACACCACATTCCGTGCCTCTTCGATGGAACCCAAATGTCCCAAAGCCAATGCCTGGATGAGAATATTGCCCGCGGCGGTCGCCTCAACGGGGCCTGTTACTACTTTCCGATTTAGGGCATTGGCAGTCCATTGGTTCAACAAACGATTTCGGCTTCCTCCTCCCACGATATGAAGGACGTCGATTCTTTTGCCGGTCATGGTTTCAATATCCTGCAACGTTTTGCGATAAAGCAAAGCCAGACTCTCGAAGGCACAACGCAGGATCTCTCCTTTTGTCTGCGGGGCGGCTTGACCTGTTTCTCGACAAAACCCGGCTATGCGTTCCGGCATACCTCCTGGAGGAATAAAACGTTGATCGGCAGGATGAATCAGCGATTTGAAAGGCTCTGCCTCCCCTGCGATGCGAGTCATGGTTTCATAATCCAATGGATCCCCCTGCCCTTCCCACTCTCGTCGACACTCCTGAATCAACCACATGCCAATGATATTCTTGAGCAAGCGGATGGAACCTCCATAACCAATCTCGTTCGTATAATTCAATTTAAGAGAAAGATCATTGATGATGGGATTCTTGAGCTCTACTCCCATCAGTGACCATGTCCCCGAACTCAAATAGGCCCAGCGTTCATCCGATGCGGGCACGGCAGCGACAGCAGCACCGGTATCATGTGAACAACTGGCAACCACCTGCATTCGATTCAGTCCGGTGCTTTTTACCAGCCGGTCTGATAGGAATCCAATCGCAGTGCCTGGCTGGACGATATCGGGAAGTTGTTCCTTGTTTAACTTTGCAGCTTGAACCAACGGGTCTGACCAATCCTTTTTGACGGGGTTATATAGCTGAAAAGTACTGGCCATGGATAATTCCAAAACAGCACGTCCTCCCAGCCAATGATTGAATGCATCCCCAACACCACCGAAGCATCTGGCTTTTTCTAATCTATCTTGAGATTCAGCCCCCATTTGAAAGAGGGCATTTAGAGGCATGAATTGTATACCGCTTTCGTGAAAAATAGTCTCCCATGGAAGACGGTCTAAAATCGATTTGACGCCTACGGCAGTCCGTGGATCACGGTAATGAAAGGTCGGATCCATTCGATTTCCTTCGCTATCATACAACACATAATCAACACCCCAGGAGTCACAACTGATGCTGTCGAAGTTTTCATCTTGATTCCCCGCCTTTAGTAAACCTGACTCGATTTCTGACTGAAGTGACTCTAGATCCCAATGGAGTGAATCACCGTTTCGAACAGGAATGTTTGGAAAACGGTGTAGTTCTTCCAAAGAAAGAATACCGTCCTTTAGAACCCCCTTGATCAATCGACCGCTTTCCGCACCAAGATCACAAGCAAGATAGCAATGCCTGCTTTTCGTTTTTGAATCAATTTGTGGCATAAGGATTGAGACATTGTGAAAAGTCTTCACTGGACATTCAAGCCAATCCCGCCAGGCCGGGTTCATGACCAATGTATCGAACCTTCAAAGGATACATTTGAGTTCGGTAGCCTA
>CAYFHO010000123.1:0-8672 GCA_964342825.1 uncultured Verrucomicrobiota bacterium | reverse complement strand
ATTACCCCGGAAACTTCGCTATTTTTTTTTGTTCTGATGAAATATTCGGGCTAAAACGGCTCTATGGACATCCACTTACATCGCCGTTGCTTTGAGACGTCAAAATGTTCACGGGAAATTTAGAAAATGAAAAAAGATTTTTTCTAGCAAGTATTTTCCCTGAACTGAAAACCTGTTGAATGAAATAAAACTGCCTCCTGGTATCGATTATGTTAATTAACTCGAAGCTAAAAAGCGCCTATCCCCCACTACGCAGGAATTTTACGACGGCCTCTGTTCGAGATTGAACGTGGAGTTTATCATAGACACGACGGGTGTAGGTCCGAACTGTCTCAATACTCACACCAAGGTTGTGCGCAATTTCTTTAAACCGATCCCCTCTGGACAGCATGGTCAAAACCTCTCGTTCTCTGGGGCTTAATGATGGCAGAGTTTCTTTTCGGTCTGCACGATTCGGAGTCTCGGCAAATGTCTGGATGACTCGACGTGCAATGAAGGAAGTCATGGGGGCTCCACCTTGAGCGGCATCCCGAACGGCACTTAATATTTGATCAAGCGAAGATCGCTTTAATAGATACCCGGAAGCACCGTTTCTGAGTGACTCAAATATACGCTCATCATCAGCATGAACTGTCAGCATAATAAACTGGGTTTCTGGCAATTGAGGTTTCAAATGCTTGAGGCATTCGATGCCGTCCGCCTTCGGTAAATTGATATCCATGATCACAACATCAGGATTCATCGAGGCCAGGCGTTGGATGGCTTCCCCTCCATCCGCACATCTCAGAATGACATGCATGTCATGTGTATCATCAATTAATTGAGAAAGACTCTGGCGGACAGATTTATCATCCTCCACTATGGCCACACGTATACTCATTTCCTCATCCTTGAATCAAAACATATCGACCATCAAGTCCCCCATTTGGGGGACGAGATTTCCCGCAGCCCATCCAGAGTATAACAAATTTTGGTTCCTTGGTCGCACTTAGAAGTCACATCGCATTTTCCGCCAATGCGTGCCATCCTTGAGCGCATCGATTTTAATCCATTTCCTTGTGATAAGATAGAGCGATCTCGGTCCGGTGACATACCTTTGCCGTTATCTTCAATCTCCACCAGCAATGAATTCTGATAGAGTTTGATTCGCAGCCATGCATGTGATGCACCCGCATGTTTAATGACGTTATTGACGGCCTCGCTAATGGCCAGAAATAGTTCATGGCGAATCGTTGCATGCACCGTCAAACCATTGGCCTTGTCAGGGGTTTCCATGTGCCACCTGATTTCTGAATCTTCGGCGCGTTCATCAATCAGGTTCATACAATAGGCAATGAGACTCTCGAATGTATCCTTGGAGGGATCCACCGCCCACACAATTTCATCCAGATTTCGAGCTGATTCATAGACCGATTGTTGAATGCGTCGCCCCAAACTATTTTCTTTATCCGCATCAAGCTGGCGTGCCATCAGGCCTAAATGTGTCAGGCGACCTCCCAAACGATCGTGCATGTCAGCTGCGATTCGGGCTCGCTCGCGATCCACTGTCTGCATCTCTTGAGCAGCTTTTAACTTATGTTTGAGTGATCTGAAATACAGATAGACACCACTACCCATGAGACTGACCAAACATACCCCTGTCAATATGAGGCCAAAATGCCCCGTAGCCCAAAACGGTGCCAGACTGCGTATCGTTATGGATCCAGGTTGATCCATCCAAGGCCCTCCTGCAATCTTGGATCGAAACTGTATTTTATATTCACCCTCAACTAATGACTCGTATTGGAGAGTACGTGTTTCATTGAGATCAAGCCAAGGGTTGTCAGAACCGGTGAAGCGGTGCTGAATCTGTAAATGCCTTTTATCATACAGAAAAGGTGCGGCAATTTGAATAACCACACTGTTTTTTTCTGCATTCACCTGGATCAATGCGTCTTGATCATGATCATGGTCAACAGTGTCACCATTCACCTCGATGCTTTCAATCAACACGGAATGAGTCATGCCAGTTTCAGACAAAACAGCAGGATCCAAGACAGCAATTCCCATGGAAGTGGCAAAATATGCACGACCATCCCTGGCCATGTGGACATTAGGCTGGGCATCTAAAGTCACCAGTGCATCCCGGTCTCCCATTGCACCCTCGACAAAAGACCAATTGAGAGTTGTTGGATCTACACTTTGATGAGGATCAAATGTCCCGAGTTTAATTCTGTAAAACCCACTATTTCCAGCCACCCAGAGAATCCCATCTCCATCTCCCGTAATCGCCCGAATGTACTTGGCCGGAAATCCGAAAGTTGCGTTGAGCGAGATGACTTGATCTCCACTCAACCACCATAACCCTTGCCCCAGCGTCCCAACCCAGAGAGCTTCTTCCTTTGAAGGGTATAAAGTCGAAACAGGTGCCGGATGATGGCGATCCAGCCTGATGGGTTCAGAAAAGGTATCACCATCAAACTTGTAAAGTTCACGATTTTCTCCGACAACCCAATACTGATTATCCTGCATAAAAGAAACCCACTTAATTCGGCCTATCTGAGAAGTTTCAGGGCTACTTGAATACTGAAAGGTGCCATTTTGATAAATCCCCAATTGATTCTTCAAACCGAACACAACGGTTTCATTTGGAGTCATATCAAAAGCGGTCATACGTTGCCCGTATAAACTCCAATCTGCCAACTTCAAGGGATCCTTGGTCTCATCGAATCCCCAAAGCTGGATGGATTCTTCTGCCCAGACCAAAGGTGAAATCATGAATTGTTTTCCTTGTCCGACTGGAGCAAGAAGTGAGGAAAGTGGCAAATTCATTGGAACCCCCTTTCCTTCATGAATTCGATAGGAACGCCCAATACGATCCAAGCCAAACAACTCGCCGTTCGAACTTGCGACAACCGAAACAGCCCCGGAAGGCTGATCACCCAATCGAATGATTTCTATCTTGCTTCGTCGAAATCGTACCAAACCACAATCATGGCCACCTGCCCAAACATGACCATCAAGATCCTCAAACAGAATTTGTGCGCCACCTCCTTGCTCAAGTTCACCAGACAAAGAAAAGCGCTCGCAGGAGCCATCCATTCCGACTCGATACACAGCATCATTATTGACAGCAAACCAGAGATTTTGTTTTTGGTCCTCCAATAATTGGTATTCTGAACTCAGGTCAATTTTGAAAGGCAATTCTCTACCCAAAGTAGTCAATGCCCCAGGCAAACTGACCCGCAACTGACCCTTCTGATCCAGCAACCAAATTCCACCTTGGGATCTAGGGTGGATTGCAGCGCTCGTAAAATATTGCCCTGTCCCACTCTCCATCAATACCTTTGCCCCTCCCAACGCCCATTGCCGGACGGCACCATACCGGCCATAATAAATCAGCCCCTCACGATCGACTGCCAACAATCTTGAGGATTCAGCTCCATCCATTACGGTGACCTTGGATTCGTTCAAAGTCATTGAGATCACTCCAGATTCGGACGCACCCCACACACGACCATCACTACCTTGTTGCATTCGGTGAATCACTCCTTCATTCCATTCCTTGGTGGAAAATTTACCATCAACCATTACCGAAATCTGCCTGGAAAAGCTGCTCACCCAAAGGTGCCCGTCCGAAGTTACCAACAAAGAGGAGACGGGTCCCATCGGTGGCTGATCATGATTGCCGGGATTAATGATTTCGAATCGGGAACCGTCAAACCTTGCCAATCCGAATTCACCCCCCAGCCAAAGAAATCCATCAGGAGTTTGTTCAATGGCACGTATGCTTCCATCCGGCAATCCATCTGAAACGTGCCATCGATCTACCTGATAGGCACTCTCCAAAGAATGATTAATCACGGATTGAATGGGTGGCAATGCGTCGAAAGGCTGTTTGTTTCCAGCGCTAGGTTCCTTGAATGGAGTCCTTTGGTCACTGCTGGCCACCAAAGCCCAATTCTTTCCGTCAATCGAAGATTCGATCACGTATTTGATTGGAGTACGGGTGGTTTCAAGCATTTGTCGATCGCGACTCCAAAATATTCGATCGATCAACATGGATTCTTTGAATTCGAGCTGAATCCAGGCTTTCAAAGAATCAGCTACCCAGGAGGAATCATTCCCATACCTTCCGTCGTTAAGATGGTCAATTTGGTGGCCAGCAACGGTTTTTTTCAGCAATCAAGCTGGATGCTGTTGCGATGGTACCCTCAGTTTTAAGTGCAACATTTCTCAGCGGCTGATCGGACCCAAAAACTTCTATTTCATCCAGGCAAGGTTCGCCACCATTGGTTTCTGTTATTTGCATGCGAAGAAACTTTGAAATAACAGGAGGGAATTTTTCCTCAGTACCGGCAGGGTCGACCGAACTCAATGGGGCTTGACCAATGACTAGTAAGGGAAAAACCACGAAAAAGAGTGAGATTAGTCCAAAACAAATGGCTCCATTGCACCCCTCTAAATCATGTATTTGATGCAATTTACTGTTCACCATAAGGAACGATTTCCCAAAAAACACTGCAGTTCATCTCAAAACTCCTGAGGCAAACAAATTCCTCTTGAGCGACTTATCGTTACTAAATCACGGAACGCAACAAAGGATCAAGTCATGGTTTAACTCCAATTTCCAAGTCACCCCAATACAGGTGTCATGCAAAAATGAATCAAGAGCGAAGCCTCAAATTTCTTCACGAATCCATACTGCGATGGCTTGAATTGAAGATAAGTTTTCAGCGAAACAAACCGTCCATAAGTTCTTTTATCAATGAACATTAGGAGAGGCATGCTTCTGCAATTCAAACTCACGAAAACCTATGAACAGCACCTGCATTATTTTCAACTCTCTACTGAATGACACACTGTCCCCCTTTTAGGTGACAATACTTATTGGATGCTCTTCAGGTAATTTTTTACTCACCATGCTTATTGGAAAAATCTGGAGAGAATCTCCCCTCAAAAAACCTATGGAAAGTCCAAATAATGAAAAAAGAAGCTCGACGAGGAGTGTGCCACGCTTTGACAAGTCAGCCATGCGTTGGATGCCATTCTTTCTCTTTTTAGGGTTGATCAATTTAAGCAACATGACTCAAGGAGTCATACTACAATGTGGAAATGATGGCCTGTGGTATTCAACCGCAACCGAGCGACTATTACGCCCATCATGGAATACCCCTTTTCAAGGAATCGATGAGCCTCGTCCGGAGCCTACCTCTGAAAGCACAGGCCCTGTAGAATTTGAGTTATCGGACCGTGTCCTTCCTGGAGATTACCTGGGTTATTTGGAGATCGAAGTATCTGGGTTGTCGGAAGGGCAGACCATATTGATGGAGCGTTTTCTTGTGGATAATTCGAATGGTGACATCAATGCAAATGCGGTTCTCATGGATAGTCGATTAATTACCGACGGATATCTTCCGCTTACCGGAGAAGAACCCAACTACAATGAAACATTGGACTATATTGAAATAGACCTTGAGGCGGTAACATTTCTCGATGGTGAGATCATATCCTACTTCCCCATTCGAGGAGGACTGGAGGCCATACCTGGGGAATATGTTTATCGGATTTCAAGTCCTGCAGGATCCTTTACACCGGTCCAAGAACAATTGACCATTGTGGATATACCAACAGATCAGCAATTCACTGGTCAGGTAATGAGCGATGGAAAGCCCGTATCGGGAGCATTAGTCGCATTGTTACAGTCTGTGGCGGGCTACTCTCATCTCAGAACAGTCGTAGCGGCAGATTCGGATGGGCGTTATACCCTCAACGTCCCTTTTGAAGGGGAGTTTGACCTGGTATCAGTAGCTCCAGGTTATGTCAGCCCTTTTTCAATTGGATCCGAGAGAAATATAAAGAATGGCCAAAATCTTCAACAAGATCTGGAAATGGTTCCAGGAACACGGAAAATATCGGGTAAGATTGTGGACGAGCAGACAGGCGAACCTATTCCTGGTCTTCCAGTTACATTCATCACAAGCGATGTCTCCGGTGTGCCAAACGGTCAACTTTTCACTCATGCATGGACGGATCAGGAAGGTACTTTTTCCGTAATGGTCACTCCAGGTATCTGGGGTATCACTTTTAAACCAAGTGAAGTCAGTTCGCGCAGTTTCCTCGTGGACCTGAGAAAAGCCTCCATGACGGTGGATACCACACTGGATGATGTTACAAATATTTCAGTCCCGCTCACACGCGGAGAATGCATGATTTCTGGCTACTTACACAGCGACACATTAAGGGATGACAATGGTGACCCAATTCCACTGGAAGGTGTAGAGATATTCGCATTCAATATTCGGGATAACCTGACGGCGTCAGGAGTCACCTACGAGGATGGGTGGTTTAATCTCGCGGTGTCTCCAGGGCACTGGTCGGTTTTTCCTTTTTCCTATGATTTGGAAGCCTCTGGGCATTCAGGATCAACGAGCCACCCTGTACATTTTACCGGAACAGACCAATCAGTTCGGCTGGATTTGGTTGCCCCGGAAGCGAAAGGCAGAATGGAAGGATTTGTGGAAAACCACGAAAATCAACCCATTGGTAAACTCCGGTTAATCGCTTTCAACGAAACATCGGGAAATCAGGAATCATCCATTCAGACCTCTTATGAAACGGATGGCTACTACCATTTTGACTTGAATCCAGGAACCTGGTTTGTGGTTCCTGACGCAGATCAATCAGCGCAGAGAGGTTTACTGTTTTCGGATCTACCAATGGCAGAGATCTCAGCGGATGGTTCCCAAAGGACTCAGTTTTCTATAACAACGGAAGAGGCTACATCTGAAATTAGACTCATACTTAATGATCCAAATGGAAACCCGATACCGGGAATAAAAATGCACGCAATGTCGACCACGCCGCAAAATAAAAAGTTGGATGCCTTTGGAAAGACCGACAATGAAGGGGTGGCTAGCATTCCCGTGGTTGAAGGAGAGTGGCATGTGCACTTAAGTACTTTTGATCTTCGCAATGCGGGCAAAAAAGAACTGCCCATGATTGACATGATCGTGAATGAAAATTTGGTGACAATAACCAAAACTGCACATCCATTTCAAAATTCACCGGTTAGTTTGAAACCATCCATTTCCATTAACTCGAATGAGTTCATTATTGAGGGAAAAGGTGAACAGGGAAGACAATATGAAGTAGAAGCTTCAAGAAATTTGGCCGATTGGATCCCCATTGGGCTGGTGTCGGCCATTGATGGAGAATTTACAATAATCGACCATCCTTCGTTGGCTGTTGATGCAACGGATAATGGAAAAGTATTCTACCGAACGACCCCTGTGGATTGAAGGAATGGCATGCCATTCAAAATACGCCCTCCTGGGATGTTTCGCTAGTGCATTGCTTTATCCTTTGGCTATTCACACCTGGGGTCCGTTGGTCGCCTTTGCTATTACTCCGGCAATTCTGTCATTTTGCCTTGCGAAAAGATTCCGCTTGGTGGTAGCTCTGGCATGGGGAACGGGAGCACTTGGATCTTTTCTGACTCAACACACTCTGTGGGTGGTTACCTTGCCTGGGACCGCCTTTCTTGCCTGCTATCAAGGTCTGACGTGGATTCCAATGGCCATCGGCGTTCGATCCTTGTGGCGATGCTACCAATTCCCGCTGACCATATCGTGGCCCATTGCCTGGTGTGCTGGGGAATGCCTGCGAACTCTGGGGCCTCTGGGAACTAATTTCGGAACTTTAGCTGTCCCAGAAACAACCACAACATGGATGCTTCAAATTGTAGATTTGGCAGGAGCAGGCATTGCAGCTTTTCCGTTGGCAATGACTCAAGGCTGGTTTGCAGATGCTATCCTTGCAGGTTGGAAAGTATCCCCAGGGCGTGACCGCCATCGGTTCATTCTCAGGCGTATTTTTGTCAGCCGCTCAACAACGGCTTTGTTGGTTACCTGGATTGGGGTGACATCCTATGGATATTGGAGGCTCCAAGAGATTAAATCTAATTTAAATTCAGGGCCTACATTGACCGTCATAGCAACTGATATCGTGGCGCTTCCTGGAGGGCAGTCAAGTTATGATCCGGATTTACTCCTGAAAAAACTACAAGACTACACGAAAGAATCCGTTGAATTTGTACCAGAGCCAAAGATGGTTGTATGGCCTGAAGGCATGTTGGGAAGCACGATAAAGTCCAAGGCATTTCTATCTTCCAATTTCGATCATCGAATTAAAAATCAGTTTTTCAACTCGGGTGCACTCCCTCAAAATGAAGAGGTTCTGCGTCTTCAATGGGAGAATTTCCAAAACGAGGCAATGGCAATAGAGTCAACCTTCCAACAATGGGTTGAATCCTTGGGGGTTCCCGTGACCATAGGAATGGAAGCATGGTTGGAAAGCCCGCAGGACAGTCAAATGGCTTTTGAAAGGCATAATGCCGCAGTCTTGTTCGATCCGGTTGAAGGCCAATCTACGAACACTCAATCAAAATGCCGCCTCTACCCTCACGGGGAATTCATTCCATGGAAAGGTACCCTGCTCGAAAATTTTCTCAATAAGTGGATCGGCCCTCCTCGCACCGAATATACACCTGGAAAAACGCGACTCGTCTATAAACTTAAAGGAACGGACACACGTTATGTAATTTCACTATGCAGTGAACTCAAATACAACCATCTCAAAGGAGAGAAAAGTAAGCGTTTAATAAAACCCAACTATTCGTGATCATCATGCGC
>CAYFHO010000122.1:0-8827 GCA_964342825.1 uncultured Verrucomicrobiota bacterium | reverse complement strand
GGGTTCAAAAAAGATTACCAGCCCATTTTTTTATCACCCTATGGGATGGCTGTGATGTTAATTCCAGCTTGATGTTGCTTTTAATGAGCGTAAGCATGGATTCGCCTAAATTGAAATGATGTATTATCTACTAGCAACGCTGACAGGGTATTTTCTTGGATCTATCCCAACGGGCTTTTTAGTTGCAAGGCGACTCGGGGTGGATATCCGTGCACAAGGCAGCGGTAACATTGGAGCCACCAACGTATTTCGGATTCTTGGATGGAAGTGCGGGGTTTTTGTATTGCTCATGGACGGATTGAAAGGATTCTTGGGCTGCCGCTCTGCACTGCTTTTTGCGAATGCATCTGGTGCGGATGTAACATGGCTTCTGATTATTGGAGGATTTGCGAGCGTGCTGGGCCATAATTATACACCCTGGCTGCGCTTTAGAGGTGGCAAGGGTATTGCGACTTCAGCTGGAGTTTTGATAGCTCTGACGCCTTATGGGTTTTTGGGAGCTTTGATCGCTTTCCTCGTAGCTTTGGGTATTTCTCGAATGGTTTCCCTTGGCTCAATCATGTCCGGAGTCTTTCTGCCATTGGTCGTCTGGTGGCGAGGTGAACCACTTCCTGTTTTAGGGATATGTGTATTAATGGGGGCCATGGCTGTTTTTAAACATCGCAGTAATATTTCCAGAATGATAGCTGGTACTGAACCCAAAATCGGCCAAAAGAAAACCAAGGAAGAGGAGGAGGAGGTTTGAATGTCAGTGTCATAGGATCAGGAGCCTGGGGGACCGCTCTGGCAAAAGTGCTGGATGAAAATGGCCATGAGGTGACTCTTTGGGGAAGAGACAAGTCCTTACTCGATCAAATTCGCGAAACGGGCATCAATCAACGTTATTTGCCAGGGATAGATTTGGGGAAATCCTGGAAGATAACACATGACCTCGATATGGCATCACAGGATGCGGCTGTCCTGATTTTAGCGGTTCCTTCGAGCGGATTCAGGTCCATCGCATGCCAGTTATCTGCTTTTAAAGGCATTGCCGTCAGTGTGACCAAAGGGATCGATTATTCGACCGGCAAAACCATGACGGGTATCATTCAGGATTGCATGCCCCATTCTCAATCCGTCGCGTTGTCCGGGCCTACCTTGGCCGCTGAGGTTGTCCAGCGCATGCCGACAGCAATTGTGGCTGCGGCTCAAGAAATGGAAGATGCCAGGCAAGTTCAAACCCTTTTCCACCTGCCTCATTTCCGTGTTTATACTTCCAATGATCCGATAGGGGTTGAATTGGGTGGTGCCTTGAAAAACGTGATCGCCATTGCTGCGGGCATTTGCCAGGGACTGAACTTTGGTGACAACTCCAAGGCCGCGTTGGTCACAAGAGCGATTGCTGAAATTAGACGATTAGGAGTCAGTTGTGGTGCCAGACCGGAGACCTTCAGTGGATTGGGGGGGCTGGGAGATTTAATGGTAACTTGTTTTTCCTCTCTCAGTCGCAATCGTACCTTTGGAGAACAAATAGGTTCCGGGGGAAACGCATCCCAGATTTTGGAGAACACGCAGTCGGTGGTTGAAGGTTATCACACGGCGAAAGCCGCCTGGAAGCTTGCCTGCGAGAAAAGTGTGGATGCTCCCATCATTCGTGAAGTACATGCCATGCTGCATGAAGGAAAACCAGTTCGAGCGGCCGTCCAGGATTTGCTCTCACGTGAAGCCAAGGAAGAAGATTGATGCTGGGAAATCGTTCTCGGATGGAACGAAACCGAATTCATTTTGATTTATTGGAATGATTCAACTGTGAGAAATGCTTGCTCAACTTTTGAAATCATTAACAATGATCTCTATTCAGACATCAAAACAGCTATCCAGCTTATGAATCATTTTCTGCAATTATTGTCTCGTCGTTATCTGGGCGCGGTTCTGTCTCTAGCAACTATTTCAATTTCTGTCCGATCAGCTGAACTTCCTCCCGGGCCAAACCCTCAAATACCGAGTGATCCCGAAGCCTTAGCTCCCGGTGCGTATCCGAATTACAGTGTGACTGCAGTGAGCTACACGGTGGATGCCTCCAATGTGGAATCTCATAATGGTAATGGTCAGAATGATATTATCTTTGGAATAGAAGGGCAGGGGCCTATCCCATGGACCTTGCCCAGTTACGGGCGCACATACGTTTCTCCCCGTATTGGACCCATCAATGAGGATGCCAGCACGAGTAATCTGGGAACTATTCCATTTGATATTGTCTTCAACGGATTCAGGTATGAATGGGAGTTTGATCTCACTTTTTGGGCTCCATCTGCTGCTGCGTGGCGACCTCATCCTTCCAAAGGGGTCATGCTTGGATCCATCCGGAAGAACGGACAAGAGTGGAACGATGGTACGCCCGCGTTCCATGGTGTTTTATCGGTTCCTTATCATCAATCCGAAGGGGAAGGTTACAGCATGGTGGATGGGACTTTTGGAACAGGTGACATGGACGTGGTCACCGATAAAGTGGGGCTCAGTTCTTTTGCCGCGATTGATTTTAGTGTGGCCTGGTTTCCGTTTGATCAGGGGTGGACAGGTGGTTATATGGCGTCGGCAAACATAGATTCACAATTTGGATCGTGGATCGATCCTTCATTTCACAGCAGCGACTTACCTGATGATGCCAGCGAATTGATGGAATGGACACGTGAATTTGCCACCTGGCTGGTTCCGGGTTCTTTCAAATTGCCCGGCGTAAATTCAAAGACGGATGGCATGCTTTTTACCACCTCAGTCGAACCTGAAAGAGTCGGAGTCATGATGATTTCGGTCGCAGCCAAAGATGACGGAAGTGGTTGGGATTTCTGGGGCCGACGAAGTGAAGAAGCGGATGGTTTATTCCAGGAAGAAGCCAATTTGGATTTTTCGTTTTTGTATGTTCCTTATGACTCTGATCGACTCGTTGGAGGTCATATCCGAGGAAGCGATGGAGCAGTCATCAATGGGCGGGGCGGATTCGCTATGAAACGACTGGGAACCGGGCAGTATGAACTTTCCATACCTAATAAAACCGCCAAGGATGGAATGATTCTGTTACAGACCACTGGCAGGTATCGGCTTAACAACAGGGACACTATTGCAGCTTCTCGCTCTTTCCTATCCTATGAAGAGACGGAGGAAGGCAAATTTGTGATCGAATCCCGTTTTTATGAGAATGAAAATTCCACACCTTTGGAAGATACTGAATTTTATTTTGCCTGGGTGGACTTCATTGCACCGCTGGCACCTCCAGGTTCAACACCATTGCCGGACCCTCCTGTCATTACTCAACAGCCTCAGAGCTTGGAAGTCCAGCAAGGTGGTCAGGTAGTGTTTTCAGTTGAAGCGACCGGTGAGGGGCCACTCGAATTTCAGTGGCAGTTCAACGAAGCTGACATTGAGGATGCCACAGAGTCCAGCTTCTCCATTGCTGACGCTCAACCTGTCGATTCAGGTTCCTACCAGGTTCAGGTCAGCAACCGGGGAGGCCTGGTGACCAGTCAGGCTGCCACTCTTGTGGTGCATACACCGCCGGTCATCACAACGCACCCTATGAATCAAAGTGTGAAAGTTGGAGACACCTTGAACCTGAGTGTGGTTGTTTCGGGAACTGGAAATATTCAGTATCAATGGCAGCACAATCAAACCGACCTGACGGGACAGAACCAACAGCAACTCACGATTTCATCCGTTCAGTTGACAGATGCAGGGCAATATCGCGTGATCATTACGACTCCCGGAGGCTCCGCAGTGAGTGAATCTGCTGTCGTGACCGTGGATGCATCAACGCCTATTGAAGTTCCCACCATTACTCAGCATCCGAGTTCTCAGACGGTTGCTGTCGGAGCTGAGATACAGTTGACAGTTGTGGCTAATGGGGCAGGTCCACTGTCCTATCGCTGGCAGTATAATGATTTAAATATCCCCGGAGCATCCAATCCTGAATTTGTTATTTCAGATGCCCAAACCGCGGATTCCGGTAATTACAAGGTTGTTGTATCAAATGCAGCAGGAAGTGCGACCAGCGAGGTAGCTGTGGTTACCGTCACCCAAGCACCGGTATTTACCCTGGAGCCTCAATCTGTGACGGCAAATCCCGGTCAATCGGTTCGGTTTGAAGCAGCAGCCACTGGGATTCCTCCGTTAAGTTTTCAGTGGAGGGTCAATGGATTCAATATTCCCGGCGCAAGGTCTACCGAATTTTCGATCAACAGTGTGCAAACAGCGGATGCGGGCGAATATTCTGTGGTCGTTACTGACGGAACTGGAGCTTCCACTACCAGCCAGACAGCCGTTTTGACTGTTTCCGACGTTCCGGTCTCAAGTGTGACCATCAGTTCCATTACCTTTCAGGACGGAGGAATTCTGTTAAAATGGGATGGAGAAGCCGGTTTGGTACTTCAGGCTAAAGCAACTTTACAGGATGTACAGTGGCGAGATGTTCCCGGTACGGATGGTCAAAGTGAATCCTTGCAGGCCATCATTGGCAGTTCTGCATTCTACCGATTAATCAAGCGCTAGATTAGAAACTACCCAGGAAGTTGGGGTGTTGACATTATTCAAGCAGATGGAGTGTTTTGAATGCATTTTATTCAATCTCCGCTCTGCCAAGCAATAATGTTGCACTTTGAGCCCACTTTCTCTCATCAAGAGATTCAATTGCTTCGCCGCGGTACGTCGATAGTATTGTAACATTCTTATCAAGAGTAAGTTACACACAATGATAAGTAAACTGCAGTATTAATAAGCACTTTATAAGGGCTGCTAATAATTCATTCAAAGTATTATTACGTATTTGACGAATTAAGCTCTATTTGGTGGACTCTGAACGTTACAACCCAATCCAAAAATTTATGAACAACCGTATCATTACCTCATTCACAGCGGCTCATTTGAAGCGCAAATTTAGCAAGGCGTTCACTCTCATTGAGTTGTTGGTGGTTATTGCCATCATAGCGATCCTTGCAGGCATGCTCTTGCCCGCACTGAGCAAAGCCAAAGACAAAGCTCAAAACACGCTTGATTTCAATAACGTCAAGCAAATCATGTTGGCGACTCATATGTACACAGGTGACAGCGAGGAGTTTATGCCGCACCCTAGCTGGGGTGGAAATGGTGGTGGCCCTCAAAACTGGGCCTACGACACGAGCATCATGCCACAGTTTGCACGTCCAGCAACTGCTGCCAATCTTGAGCAACAGTTGGAAGGTCAACGCAGGGCTTTTCAAAACGGACAACTTGCTAATTATCTTGGAAACGCCGACAAGGTGATGATCTGCCCTAAAGATGCGGTTGAATCCAGAGGTTCCAAAAAGGCGGAGTATCTCGCTCGCCCAATTAAAATCACCAGCTACACCTGGAATGGATCCATGAGTGGTTTAACACAACAGCTTCCCAACGGCCGAACCTATAAAATCACTGATTTCCGGCCAACCAACATCCTTCAGTGGGAAACAGACGAAAATGATCCTTTTTACTTCAACGATGCGGGTAATCAGCCACATGAAGGTATTTCTCAACGTCATGCTGGTGGACGCTCTGAAGACAACCGAACCAACGTTGGTGGACGAGCCGCAGTTGGTGTGATCATGGGTGCTGCAGAAAATCTGACCTACCAGAAATTCTATCAGATGGTCGGTCCACGTAGTGGTATCAATATCCCTCTGGCCATCCCTCCTGCTAACGACCTTTACTGTGTTCCTGGTAAAGAAAATGGTGGTTACTAATCGACCATTCGGATCCTTAATTTAGGCCTCTATCAACCTGGATAATTAATGAAATATTTCAAACGTTCCATGTCGATGTTCCTGGCTGTCGCCATCGCTGCAATCATGGTTGGCTGCGGCGGAGATGACTCAGCCTCAAATGACCCGGCTCCCATCAACACCGATGTCAGTGTAGGTGAAGCTGAGACTCAAGCCAGAAAGACTTCCGCCAAGCGATCAACTGGAGGAGGATCTGGGGCTGGTAGTAATCCAGCCGTTCAGTCGGCAATTGCCAAGGTTGAAGCAGCTTTGGACGCTGGAAATTACACTTCAGCAGTCGATATTGTCCTCAAAACCAAAATGGATCCTGCCGATCAACGAGTGGCTTATGGCATGGTAACCAAGGAGGTGACCCAGGCCATGGCCCAAGGGGACCAGAACGCTGCAAAGGCCTATCAAACGATGAATCAGGTTCGACTGATGCGCCAGCAGTCTGGTCGTTGATCATATTGGCATTTTAAGTCATGAATCATTTACAAAGGGGTGGCCTTATTGGCTGCCCCTTTTGTCTTCCTGGACCTTGATATTGTCGTTTTTCTTTATCGCAGTGTATTTTTCAGTTTCGACATTTAATTGCATGAATTGAATGTGATTCGATTTGCTTCCAAATCTATAAGGGTAAATTTTGAAAATTGATCAACCATCTCCAAACTCAAAGTCCACATTGGGATGGGTATTTCTGATTGGCTGTCTTGTCGTTTTCCTGTTTGTCGTATTCTTTAAGAAAGATTCGCAAAAGAATCCTTCAGAAAAAACAGAGAATTCCCTGCAATTCGTAAAATCTGAGTCTGCTGAAGACAATTTGGAGCAACAGATGGCTGCCTTTGATCCTGAGGAAATACACGACAGCACACTACCTTTAGCCAAGGGACCGGATGGATATAAAGGAAGTTCAACTTGTCTTGATTGTCACGAAAGTGAGTATCACAGTTGGCACGATTCGTATCATAGATCCATGACACAAATAATGTCGCATGACACCGTTCAAGCTGACTTTGATGGTGTTGAATTGGAAACCAAGGATGAGATCTTTACTTTATTCACCCGGGGGGATGAATACTGGGTTCGTATCACCGACCGTCAACCTCCTTTAGCGGGAGAGGGTGCTTCATTAACTCCAACAGGAATTGAACTTAGGATGGGAATGATGACGGGCTCTCATCATATGCAGGTTTTTTGGTTGCCCGCTTACCATGGAAATATGCAGATAGGGTTCCCTTTTACCTGGTTGATCAAAGATCAAAAATGGGTGCCCAGAGAGTCGACTTTTATCAGAGATCCTCATGCCATTTCCAAACCTGAAATATGGAACCTTTCCTGCATTCGTTGCCATGTGACGGCAGGGATTCCAGGTCATGATCCGGCTACAGACGAAATGATTTCCACTGCTGCAGATCTTGGGATTTCTTGCGAAGCCTGTCATGGTCCAGGAGAGCAGCATGTTGAGTGGCGCAAGCAGATTGAAATCGCAAAGAATTCCGGAAATAGAATGCCTGAAGGCGAGGATCCAATTATTCAGCCCGATCTATTAGAACATGATCGCTCCACCCAAGTCTGCGGGCAATGTCACGGTATGAAGTGGTGGGATGAAACCGAAGAATGGCGTCAAACAGGCTTCGATTATCGTCCTGGTGATGATTTGATGGAAACGACCCCAATCGTTCAACCAACCAAAATAGATGACTTACCCTGGCTCCAAAACATTGTTGAAAAGAATCCCACTTTATTGAGGGACTTTTTTTGGTCGGATGGAATGATGCGAGTATCAGGCCGGGAATACAACGGACTTCTTGAAACGGCATGTCATCAGTCAGGGGAAATGTCTTGTTTGTCCTGTCATTCCATGCACAAGAGTGATCCCAACGATATGCTTGCGAAAAATATGGATGGCAATCAGGCCTGTTTACAATGCCACACTAGTTTTGAATCAGAGCTTGAGTCCCACACCCATCACCCCGCGACGTCAGAAGGGAGTCTTTGCTATAATTGTCACATGCCGCATACAACATTTTCGTTGCTATCAGCTATCAGAAGTCACGAAGTTGACAGCCCCAATGCAAACGTGAGCAAGGACACCGGTCGGCCAAGTGCCTGTAATCTGTGCCACGTCAATGAAACACTGGATTGGACAGCTAAAAAGTTGAACGAATGGTATGATCAACCCCTTCCAGAGTTGGATAGGGAAGATCAGCTGTTTTCTCAATTGGTCAAACAACTGTTAAAGGGGGACGCGGGTCAAAGGGCATTGGCTGCCTGGCATCTTGGATGGGAGACTTCAAAACAAGTATCAGGAACACACTGGCAACCCAGGTTTCTGGCTGAATTATTGGATGATCCATATTCAGCGGTTCGATATGTTGCCCATCAATCTTTGCAGACATTTCAAGGATTTGAGTCTTTCCAATATGACTATGTGGCTGATGACAAGATATTGAGCGAATCACAAGATCAAGCCATTGAGATTTGGGGTCTACAGCAATCAACGCCCCAATTTGGCCAAGATGATCGAATCATTGTTGATGAGCAGGGTAAGGTGGACCGAGCTATTGTTCAGAGCCTTCTGGATCAACGTGACGACACACCCATACGGTTGAGAGAATAAAACAACTAACTTGAAGGAACTTGTTCACCATCCATTTTCGATGTTTCATGTCAAATCGATCAGTCAGTAAATCCACCCTTTTGTTAATATTCACTGTAATGGCTTTCCTTTCCCCAAAAGGATTTGGGCAAACCAGTGAAATCGTTTCACCTCCCTACACGCCTTTGGTTGACCGTGGATTAAATATGGAACTTTGGGCAAGGGAACCTTTACTGAAGAACCCAGTTGCATTGAGTTTTGATGAAAAAGGTCGCTTATATGTCGTTGAAACCGCGCGCCGGGGAACTGTGGATATTGATATTCGTGCTCACAAAGATTGGGTGAAGGAAGATTTGGGATCTGATTCCATTCCAAGGCAGGTCGAGTTGTTCCGTGAATGGATGTCTCCAGAAAAGAGCAGAAAAATGTGGCGGACCCGGAAAACTGGGCCAGGAGTTAAGCTAATTTTTGGAGAAAGAGC
>CAYFHO010000121.1:0-9020 GCA_964342825.1 uncultured Verrucomicrobiota bacterium | reverse complement strand
GGCTCATCTCATCCGTTTATATGCGAAATTATGATCGGCTCTTTTGACACCGTTCAGGTATCGTGATGCCAGGTCAGCAATTGAATGGCTGTGCAATGCGTTCGGGTTCAAGAAGAACTTGGTTGTTCCCGACGGTTCTGGAGGAATTGCACATGCACAACTGGTATTCGGAAACGGGATGATCATGGTGGGGTCAGCCCGCGATGACGAGTTCGACCAGCTGGTGGCTCCACCAAAAAATCTAAATTCACCAAATACGCAATCGCCTTACATTATCGTTTCGGATGCGGATGAGCATTATGAGCGGGCGGTATCAGCGGGAGCGACCATTGTCATGGAAATAAAGAACGAGGACTACGGAGGGCGCGGTTACTCTTGCCGCGATCCAGAGGGCCATGTTTGGAATTTTGGCACCTATGATCCGTGGCATCAGAACGACGCTTGAATGAGTCCCGAGGGAGAATAGGCACAAGAGATCAACGGTTGACCTGGGGCTAGTTTGAATAAACTCATCTCGATCATAGCGGAGAGAGCATTACCCCCTCAAAAGAGCGATCGGCAACAACTACTCCAATGGTATCGTGGCGTTCCGCAAGCCGGGTTACTGAGCCTTGAGTTTTCTTCAGGAGTTTGACATGTAGGTAGGTTTGTGCGAATCCTTGTGCATGGCGACAAACATTGAGTTAAACGAAGAACTCCTTGGTAAGGCGATGAAACTAGGTCGCATTCGAACCAAGAAGGAGGCAGTCCATGAAGCACTCTCCGAGTACGTCCAGCGGCGTGAGCAGTTGAAGGTCCTCGGGCTTTTCGGAACGGTTGATGATGACGGAGGTTACGATTACAAGAAACAGCGAAAGGTTCAGTGAAGGTAATTGTTGATACAGACGTGTGGTCTGAGGCCTTTCGCAAAAAGAAGGGTAAGAAGTCATTATATCGACATGAATTGGAGCATTTGGTTCAAGAGACAAGAGTTCAGATGATCGGACCCATTCGGATGGAGATTCTTTGTGGCCTGCGTGATACAAAACTATTTGAGATTATAGAGAGCAGCCTCAGAGCTTTTCCTGACCGATTTCTGGAATCAGAAGTGTATGTGCTGGCTGCCAGGTTCTTCAATCTCTGCCGATCCAAAGGAATTCAGGGATCAAACACCGATTTTGTCATATGTGCATGTTCGGTGCTTTGGAGGAGTCCAATTCTTTCCAAGGATAAAGATTATCAGCACTATAAGAAGTTATTACCTATTGAACTTATTCATCCACGTAAGGGGTGAAGAAAGGAGGAAGTATTGATGCGAAGTCATCAAATAGGTGAAATTCTCAATTCGCCCCTCAGTGGCTGCATTTATTTCACCCTTTGACAGGAAGAGCATACTCGGGCAGTAATTAGATTCCTCATGACTAATCGCAATTGTTCAATACCTTTTTGGATCACTTTGATTTACCTCTTAATTCGTGCCGATTCATCAAGAGGTGAGACGTATCATCTGGATTTGGACACGGGGATCACGCTACTGGATGGATTCGAAGCCGACCTTGTTTATGATGTTCCCAAATCAAAGGGTTCCTGGGTGGCGATGGCTTTTGATCCTAAGGGGCGACTCATTGTTTCAGATCAGGATGACAAAGGAGTTTTTCGGGTCACATTTTCCGAAGACTCCAAGAATGGAAGAGGGGTGAATGTTGAAAGCCTGAAAGGATTTCCCTACGAGCCGATCAACTGGGGAAGACGTCGGGTAGGCGGTGCTTTGGGTTTTCTATACGCATTTGACAGCCTTTACATGTCTTCGATGAAAGGATTTTACCGAATTCGAGACACCGATGGTGATGATACATTCGATGAATTTACTTTACTCAAAAAACTTGGAGTGGGTTATGAACACTCGGCTCATTCCATTATTTTGACAGAAGATGGCGAGGGACTTTATCTGGTCACCGGCAACCACACTCCCTTGCCAAAAGGCATTCCCAGTCTTCAACCTCCTGTTTGGGCAACGGACTCCTTGCTGCAGGAAATGCCAGATGCCATGGGGCATGCCGTGGGGATTCGGCCTCCTGCTGGTTGGATTTGCCGTATTTCTCCTGATGGAAAGGATTGGGTGATGATCGCCTCGGGATTTCGAAATTCCGTGGATATTGCCCTTAATCCTGAGGGGGAATTATTTACCTATGATTCCGATCTTGAGTTCGACATAGGTACCCCGTGGTATCGGCCAACAAGAGTGAATCATGTGACATCTGCCAGTGAGTTTGGATGGCGTCCGGGTTCTGCCAAATGGCCCAAATATTTTGCCGACAGCAACGGCTCGGTTATCGACATCGGACCAGGATCCCCAACGGGTATCAGCTTTGGCCATCACTCCAACTTTCCTTTCATGTATCAGGACAAACTTTTCATCTGTGATTGGACTTTTGGTTCGATTTATATGGTTGAATTAGAAGAAAGCGGCTCCAGCTACGCCGGCACCAAAACGGAGTTTTTGAATGGCCAGCCACTTAATATTTCAGCCATGCGATTTGGTCCGGATGGACACATGTATTTTTTGGTCGGTGGCCGCAATACGGATTCCAAACTTTACAGGATTCGCTATACCGGCCCCAAAGTGTCGGGCAGTGTCAGGAAACTTGTGTCGAATCAACCTCTCAGAGACCTGAGGCATTCACTGGAATCATTCCACGGCAAGCAAGAGATTGCCCCGGAGATTGTCAAAGAATCATGGCCATATCTTTCTCATGACGACCGAAGCATCAGATATGCCGCACGTTTGGCCATCGAAAATCAGCCGGTTGCCACTTGGCAGGATCTTGTCTTCGATGAAAAAGATTCCAGAGCGATCATTCATGGGGTCATCGCACTATGCAGGCATGGAGACCATTTGCTTACAGATCGGATTCTGCAGAAATTAAACACCATTGCATTCAACTCTCTTAAAGAGGAAGATCAACTGGCACTACTTCGAGCTTATTCACTATGCTTTATTCGTTTAAATAAACCTTCTCAGGCACTTTCCCAAGAGGTGATAGCGAATTTGGATCCTTTTTATCCAAGTGAAGATGAAAGAGTAAATACCGAATTATGCAGAGTCTTGTGCTATCTGGACGCTCCCAATGTCGTGAAAAAAACGATTGCTTTGATGAAGGTCACAGAGACCAAGACGCTTGATTATGACCAGGAAATGTTGACTCGTCATGAGTATGGAAAGGAAATCTTAAATACCATGGCCAACACTCCCAATATTCAAAACATCCAGTATGCATACTCATTAAGGCGTGTTCAAAATGGCTGGACACTGGAGGATCGGAAATTCTTTTTCTCGTGGATGAATGAGACACTGAGAAAAAGTGGCGGTAAAAGTTTTGCCGGATACATGAGAGCGATTAGAGAAGATGCCATACAGCACCTCGCACCTGAAGTTGCTTCTTCAGTCTCATGGTTGCTGGGTGAAATTGAGGGTTTCGATTTAAGTCAACTTCCCTCTCCCGCAGGACCTCCGGTTGCCTGGACGCCTGAAAAGGCGATGCATCACTTTAAAGAACCCCTTAGAGGTCGGGATTTCCAGAACGGTAAAAAGATGTTCTCTGCGGGACGATGCGTTGCGTGTCATCGATTCCAGGGAGAAGGAGGTTATTCAGGGCCGGACTTAGGTTCCGTTGGAAAGCGTTATTCGATTCAAGATATACTCATCTCGATTTGCCAGCCTAGTGATTCCATTTCTGAACAATATCAGGCAAGCACCGTCAAAATGAAAGATGGACCTTCGAGATATGGACGAGTCATCTTTAAAAATGATCAAGAATTGGCTCTTGCGTCCAATCCATTTAACTTTGGAGACATACAAAAGATTCCTGCATCCAATGTTGCCGAAGTTCAACCATCACAAATTTCCCTGATGCCTCCGGGAACGGTCAACGGTATGAACTCGGATGAACTCAAGGATTTGATAGCATACCTTGTTTCGGGAGGGAACCGGCGGCACGCAGTTTTCAGTAAGAATTGATGAAGCGTATTTACTGCCGAGCATGGAAAAGTAAAGATCGGTTTACAACTCAGAGAGATGAAATTCAGAAGTCATAATAAATCCAGATCGGCCGTTATTTTATTCAAATCAACTTTTCCTTTTCTGCCAGTGTTGCTCTGCGGTTTGATGTTGTTGGAAACCTGGAACGTGGAAGCAAGGGATGCGCAAGACAAACCCAACTTCATTATCTTCTTTCTGGATGATTCTGGTTACGGGGACTACACGCACAACGGCAATCCGACCATCGAAACGCCCAACATTACAAAATTGGTTCAGGATGGTGTCAACTTCACTCAATTTTACGTGACCTCTCCTGCATGCAGTGCCTCCCGGTATTCTCTCATGACAGGGCGTTACCCCATAAGATCGGGCTTTGGATCCTGGGTGATCGGTCCCTCTGCCAAACGCTATTTGCATCCCCGTGAAATCACCCTTGCTGAAGCATTAAGTCAGCAAGGCTATCGCACAGGTATCTTTGGGAAATGGCATCTGGGCTCACCGAATCAAGGCAATGAGTTTTCCAAAGATACCTTACCTTTGGCACATGGATTTGATGAATGGATCGGGACCAATGTTTCACATGACTACAATAATGCCATGCTAATGAAATCAGATGCCACAGGCACCGATCCCATCGAAGGATACACTGTGCTCGCAAGGGATCTGCCATCGAAACACGACGTTTGTGCTTCACTGACAGGACGGTGCACCGACGCAGCCATTTCATTTATCCAGAAAAACAGGCAGAACCCGTTTTTGGCCTATATTCCATTTAACATGCCGCACCTCGGTATCCATGCCAGTCAACCGTTTGAGGGTAGATCCAGGCGCGGACTCTTGGGTGATGTGATGGCAGAAATTGATGATGCAGTGGGGCGCATTAGAAGCGTTTTGACGGAAAATGGAATATCTAAAAATACGCTGATCATATTTTCCTCGGATAATGGACCATGGATACGATTTCAAGATACGGTAGAACACCCCAAGTATGGAGAGGCTCGTATGCACATTGGTTACGCGACTCCATTCCGAGACGGAAAAGGTTCCACTTGGGAAGGCGGGCATCGAGTGCCAGGTGTTTTTTGTTGGCCCGGTGTCATCCAGTCTGGCGGCATAGAATTGTCGCCAGTTAGCACTTTGGATGTGTTTCCCACTTTAATTGCATTGGCTGGTGGCGAGATACCGAATGACAGGTCGATCGATGGCCGTGATATACGAACCTATCTGTTTTCACAATCAACTGGAGAGAATTTCCCTCCCTTTAAGTTCTTATACTCAGCTGCTGACAACAGACCTTCCGCATTTCGGGTTGGTCCCTGGAAAATGCATGTGAGATTGTATTCCCAAACAGGAAACAACTATGGCTTCCAAGCCTCGCGAAGTTCGCCTCTCTTGTTTCAGGTCGAGCAGGACCTGGGTGAAAGATTTGATCGCGCAGGAGAGCAGGAGCAGTTGGTGATGGAGATGTTAAATGAACTCGACCTTTTAGAAAACCAGTTCAAGAAAGAGGGTTCATATTGGTCCGAGCATTGAAGGACTCGCTTCTATAACATCCTTTTTACCACAGTGGTTCTTTGGAAAATGAGGCCGTCATCAGATTGACATAATCAACAGATCGTCACAGTCTGCATACATGATTTCTCATCGATTCAGCATGCCTAGGTTTTTTAAATCAGCATTCATTTCACATCTATTGGTCACACACATTGCGTTTGCGGCAGATTCCTGGCCGGATTTTCGAGGGCCATGGGGGGATGGGCATGCAGCAGCCAAAAATGATGAGAAAGTATATGGTGTTCCTTTGCATTGGGGGGATCAAAAGAATGTCACATGGAAGACCCCAATACCCCTGTTGGGCCTTTCCTCTCCCGTGGTGATGAATGATCGTGTGTGGATCACCACTGCGGATGAAGGTGGTCATGATTACTTCGTGATTTGCGTGGATGCAACCTCGGGGGACATTTTGAACCAGCAAAAGATTTTTCACATCGATGAACCACAGTCCCTCGGGAATGGTCGTCAGGATAACAGCTATGCAACACCTTCCGCCGTTCTGGAATCAGGCCGAGCCTACGTTCATTTTGGAAGCTCCGGAACTGCTTGTTTGGATGCTGAAAAATTTGAAGTTCTTTGGAAACGAAATGACATGCCATGTTGGCATTACCGTGGTGCTTCCTCCTCCCCGGTTCTTCATGAAAATTTATTGATCCTTACCTTTGATGGGGCAGACCAGCAATACCATATTGCCCTTAACAAGAACACCGGTGAAACAGTATGGCGAACAGATCGCTCCGCCATTTGGAACGATGAGCATGTTGAAAATCAAATGGTCAAGGATGGTGACTGGCGCAAGGCCCATAGCACACCGCTCATTGTGGAGCTGGACCACGGAGCGACGATGTTCAGCGTTGGAGCCAAGGCGGCCTACGCCTACGAACCTTCCAGCGGGAAGGAGCTTTGGAGAATGGATCATCAAGCCTATTCCGCCGCACCTCGGCCTTTATACTTTCAGAATCATGCCCTATTCGTGACCGGGTTCAGTCGTGGGGCGGAGATGTGTTCGGTCAGGACTGGCGGTAAAGGTGTCGTGACGGATACGCATGTGAACTGGAAAATTAAAACTCCATTTCCAAAATACTCCTCACCCATCATCGTCGAAGACCTTATCTATCTGGCATTGGACGACAGTTTTCTGGCTTGCATTGAAGCCGATACCGGTGAAACCGTTTGGAAAGAACGCGTGGGCGGAAAATTCAGGGCATGCCCCATCTATGCAGACGGACATCTCTATTTCTTCAGCCTGGAGGGGGTGACCACGGTGATCAAGCCGGGCCGAACCTTCGAAATATTGGCAACTAACCGCCTGGAGGAAAATACACCCAACGATGATCCGAGAAGAGGGCCAGGCTTCATGGCATCTCCTGCGGTCGTAGGTGATTCGCTGTTTCTTCGCACCCGGCATCACTTATATCGGATCGACTCCCATTGAAGCGATCATCACCTATCAAGGTGCCCAGTATTTGCAAGTAATTGGATTTTCGAAGTCACCGATTGAAACAAGAGCAGAATACAATTTTTAAATTTACCGCCGTCACCAAAGCCCTTCAGAGATGAATCATCACCGAAACCTGTCATTCATCATTTTATCAGTCATCGCTTTCACCTGCAGTCTTTGTGTCGGAGATCAGCTGAAATTGATTGGCATATCTACGACGCCACATCTGCAATCTGATGAGATGAGGTATCGACGTCCACCGGATCACAGCTTAGGGGCTCGTACTGAATTGTTCGTGATCCATCCAAGTGATGAGCCAATATCATTTGGAAAAGACGCCCCAATTCTCATTCGAGGCAAAACGCCCGAGCATTGGATGGAATCTGATGAGTGGGCCTGGCATGATTTTCCAGGAAGTTCCTCAGGTGAGTCCTACCTCTTGCCTCCAGGTGCGATGACGGTTTGGAGTTTCAATGGCAAACGCGCACCTTGGGGCGTGAATACTACCGCCGAAATTCAATTTCTATCTGAGTCCCATCCCTTCAAAATCCAATCACCTCACAGTTGGATATCTGCAGTTACTTTTTTGGGAAATGATGATGCCATTACCCCTGATGAATTCGTCCTTCATATTGCGAATCAATCAGGAGCTTCTCTTTCCCTCAAAGCTTGCCGTTTATGGTTGCCTTCTAAACAAGCTGATTTTCGTGTCTTTCACCCGCAAACTTGGATGAGTGACCTTGAATCGTTTCCGGAGAATGGATGGATTCCTGCAGGGGAGAAGGGAGGGGCTCGAATTCGGGTGAAAGCTTTGCCTCTGAACTACGCTGTTGTTGAGGTTCAGTTGGAAGATCGTCAGGGGAAATCAACTTCGATTTGGTCTCACCTGCGGATCAAGAAGGAACAGTTTGATATCAGTGGCGGATGGGTTGCTTCGGGGCTGCCAAAAGGAGGAAATACCCTTCATCAGGAGAGTTACTTAAAAACATTGAAACGCATGCATATCAATGCTGGGATGCACGATCATGTCGAAGGATACACCGATCAGAAAAGCCTCTTCGATAAATATCCTTTGAAATACATGAACCGGTGCCGTCCATTTGAGAATTATGACAATGATTTGGTACTCCCCAGGGTTCATGCTGTGGAGTTTCTGGGAGAACCACAGTACGGAGGAGGGAAACCTGTTCCACCGATGGAAGTATGGCGTGCTCTTTCCGAGTATCGAACTACTCGGTTACCTACGAGTGTCACCCTGAGCGAGGAACGAAACTGGAGATTCTATGCCGGTCTATCGGATTATCCACACTATGACGCTTACCGGGTCTGCGCTCCGGCGGCCGATTCCTGGAGGTCTTATGATCGATGGGGAGGCGATCGCATTCGTTGGGGGGCTCCATTGGAAACCATCGGAGTCATGACTCGAAGTCTCCGCGAACTAAACCGTCCTCGCCCCATTGCCTATTGGTCTCAAGGAGCGCATTCGGGGTGGCGCAGCTTTTCTCGCTCGCGTACTTCACCCACACCAGACGAATTAAAGTCTCAGGCTTATCATGGAGTGAGCAGCCGCATCACATCATTGTATTGGTTCAATCTAAGCTTGAAATCACTAATGAAGTTTCCGGATTTGATCGATCCCATTACCCAAATCAATCGAGAGGTCCGAATGCTTGAGGAATTCCTTTTGGAGGGCGATGCTTTTGAATACCGTCGTGTTTTGGATGGTGACAAACCCTCCTGGGATTTGTCTTCCATCACCGGATCTCAAGTCGGAGTTTTCTTTGCTCTGGACCTTGCTTATGAACCTGATCCACAGGAACGAGTATTCAGATTTCAAGCAAGAAAGGGAACCTTCAAATACGCGCTACCTGCCTATCTCAGTCGCATCAAAGAGGTCTTCCGCCTCGATGCTCATGGGGTGCATCCGGTCGAGGCGACGATTGAATCAGATCATTTGATCATTCAGGATGAAGTAGATGTAGGAGCGATCTACATGGGATCTCCCAT
>CAYFHO010000120.1:0-9132 GCA_964342825.1 uncultured Verrucomicrobiota bacterium | reverse complement strand
ACGATAAGCCTTTCGCCTGGCGCGATTGGCTACATCAGATGATTCTATGGTTTGGGGAGTCATTATTTCCGATCTTCAATATCGTAGATACCGCCCTGTGTCCATGATGATTCAATGTTGAGAATACCTGAGACCAAACTGAAATGGCTTTAAAGCAACTCCAAAGGCTGGCAGGATGAAACTTTCAAGGAATTGGTAAACGGAAAGATGATATTTCATTATTTTAAAAAGCGACGCCGAAGAAAAATTCTCTCAGAACCATTTCCTTCCTCGTCGCTAAGTCTAATGAGGGCGCACTTTCCACTCTATCTGAAATTGCCGGACCAAAACCAGCAAGCGCTCATTGCGAGAATGAAGGTGTTTTTGGCGGAAAAAAATTTCGAAGGTTGCTATGGATTTGAGATCACTGAAGAAATCCGTGTCATGATTGCAGCTCAAGCGTGTTTGCTGCTCATTGGGAACAAGGATCGCGAGTACTCAAAATTAAAATCCATCCTTGTTTATCCAAGGCATTACCATGCCACCTCCGAGCGCGTTTCAGAAAACGGTATTGTCACCGTGTCCGAGCAGACTGTACTTGGGCAATCCTGGGAGCAAGGATTGGTGTCATTATCCTGGGAATCAACTAAGCAAGGTGCAGTGAACATGAAAGATGGAAGGAACGTGGTCATTCATGAATTTGCGCACCAGTTGGATCAAGAGGATGGGATTGCAAACGGACTGCCTGTTCTCAGATCCAAATGTCGATACGCCGCATGGAAGTGCGTGCTTGGCAAGGAATATACCCGCCTTCAAGACCGGATAAACAAAGGAAGAAAAACGATCATGGACGCCTATGGGGCCACACATCCAGCTGAATTTTTCGCAGTTGCTTCCGAATGCTTTTTTGAAAAACCAGTTCAGTTGAAAAAACATCGTCCTGAACTTTACCAACAATTGGAAATCTTTTACGGCCAGGATCCAGTGCACTATCACACTTCTTAATTGGATCCCTCAACTGCTACAGGATTACCGAAAGCGTCCACTTCCATAAGCGCGGATTGAGACATGGGGCCACGCATCATCTGAGTAATCACTGCTGATAGTTTATGCCGGGCCTGTCGCTGAGCAGATGTCAGCTGCAGTAAATCCAGCGGTAATTCCCGGAAATCAAACCCTTGAATGTCAAAAAAACGTCCATCGGAAAACAATTTGTAATGATGGTCCAGAGCAAATATAGATCGATGAAACTGATCCTTGTCCCAGCCTGGTCGCGGATCGTACCAGAAAAACGCCCAATCCCGAGATTCTCCCTCTTTACCCAAAAGTTGTGGAGCAAAACTGACTCCATCAGTTTGCCATCCATCTGGAATGGCATTCCCAGACAATTCCGCCAATGTTGGCAGAAAATCAGAGGGTTCGATTAAATCAGAGTTCACAGCTGGTAATATTTTTCCAGGCCAATGGGCAATCAATGGGACTCGAATACCTGATTGTGCTGTCGTGTTCTTACCACCTCTGATGTTTTTTCCTTTGAAACGCGAAACAATTCTACGGTCAGTTCCATTGTCAGAATAAAATAGAATCAATGTATCTTCGCGGAGCCCCATTTGATCAATGCCATCAACCAGACGTCCAATCAGTTGATCCATGTAGGCAACCATATCGGGAAAATACTGAGTGCCTTCATCGAGTCGTTTTTCCGGCACCTTCCATGCCTTGGAAATGGGGGTGGGAACCATTGGCCAATGCGGCAAAGCCATCGGATAATAAATAAACATCGGATCCGACCGATGCCGTTTCATAAAATCTAGAATAAACTCTACTGAAAGATCCTCCCCGTAATCTCCTTCTCGAAAATTAAGCTGCCCATTGCGTAAGAAAGTGGGGTTGGCATAACGAGAACCTTTATCTTCTGTATGCAGGGCATGAAAAAGGGAATACTCGTCAAACCCAGCGTCCTTGGGGTGCATTCCAGTGCCTCTTCGTTTTTCGGCGTTAGGAAAATCTGGGGGATCATACGATTGCAATTGCCACTTTCCGGCAATACAGGTTTTAAATCCAAAAGTCTGCATCATATGACCAAAAGTCTTTTCCTCGGGCGGCAGGATTCCGAAAAATTTCCAGTTACGATGATTTTCCCTGCCTGTCATGATCTCTAATCGAGTCGGAGTACAAAGCGGTTGAGAATAAGCATGCGTGAATCGTATGCCGGTTGCTGCCAGCCGATCGATGTGCGGTGTTTGATAATCTTCACCACCGTAACATTTGAAACCCTCTATCCCAATATCATCTACCATTATGAGAATAATATTTCTGGGAAGTAAATCCTTGGCCTGGAGCACAATGGAGTACAAACTAACCATGAGGGCGAATGAGAGGGCTTTAGGCATCGGACCTTTTTACCACTGCGTTCCTTAAACCTCAACACATCAGTGGTTGAAGCATCACAGATTTTAACCTAAGTTCTATCCCAGCATGGATACTCCATACATTGCCAAATCATTTCCTCTGAGCCGTCGACGATTTTTAAGGGGAGCCGGGGTTGCTTTGACTCTTCCATTCCTCAATGCAATGGAACCATCCTTCAAGGTAAAGGCACACCAACAAAAGCAACCACAAGCCCCAAGGCGAATGTTTGGAATTTGCAATAACCTTGGATTGCTGCCTGATCGTTTTTTTCCTGAAAATTCCGGCAAGGATTTCACGTTATCCCCCTATTTAAGTGAACTCAAAGACTTCCGGGACCATTTCACAGTTTTAAGCGGTGTTTCTCACCCCGGGGTAGATGGAAGCCATTCCTCTGATGTTTCTTTTTTGACAGCTGCTCCTCATCCAGCCAGCGGTGGTTTTCGGAATTCAATTTCCCTGGATCAATTCATTGCAGGAAAAATCGGACACCTGACACGGTTTCCTTCTCTAACATTGGGAGTGAATGCCAAGGAAGGTCGCCGGAGCCTTTCCTGGACTGAATCAGGAGTATTGATTCCCTGTGAAAACAAAGCAACTGAAGTCTACAAACAGCTTTTTCTCCAGGGATCAAAAAAAGAAATCGATGAGCAGGTCCGCAGGCTTCAATTGGGACAAAGCATCATGGACACCGTCGCCGAAGATTCCAAGACACTGACCAGGAGATTGGGAGCATCGGATCGTGACCGACTGGATCAGTATTTGACCGCTGTCAGGGAAGTTGAACGACGAATGGTCAAGTCAAGCGAATGGGTCAGGCAACCGAAACCAAAAGCCCCTGTTCCCATGCCAAAAGAGCCCACCGCAAAAAGTGAATACATGGAGAAAACCAAATTGATGTATCAGATGGCGACACTGGCATTCCAGACAGATTCAACCAGAAGTATTACATTGCTGTTGGACAGCAACAATTCACCCACTATTGAAGTCGATGGTGCGAACATTTCGGATGGCTACCACAACCTCTCGCACCATGGAAAAAGCGAAAGTAAACTCAAACAATTGGATGCCATCGATCGGTCGCACATGAAACTGATCGGTGGAATGTTGGAAAACATGAAATCCATTCCAGAGCATGAAAGCACGTTGTTGGATCAAACATTGGTCCTCTACGGTAGTAATTTTGGGGATGCCAACAAACACACCACCGATAATATACCAGTCATGATTGCTGGAGGGCACCTAAAACACGGACAGCACCTGGCCTTTGATAGAAAGAGGAATTATCCACTTCCTAATTTGTTTGTATCCATGCTGCAAAGTATGGGGATCGAAGCGGACCATTTCGCCTCATCAACCGGATCCTTGGCAGGATTAGAAATGACTTCTTAGCCTTAGATGTCATTCCCATATGGGAAACTCTGATTGGATACCGTGGCAGCTCTTTTTTAAATCAATCAAAGGTATCAATGGGCTTGGCGATTAATTGTGAGGGATTGATCGTCACATGTTTAATTCGCTTACGATTCCAGGTGTAGGTCATATGAACAAGGCCGTCATTGCTCTGAATCATTGATGGGTAGGAAAATTCGCCAGAATCTGCACTTTCTATAACAGCAGCCGCTTCCCAGATTTTCCCGTCAATGCTAACAGCCAGATGAAGGATATTCCTTTTGCCCCATCCTTCACTCCGCCGACCGCCTCCCATGTGGTTATAAAGCAATAAATGCCTCCCATCCTCTAAAGTCAAAGCTTCGATACCGGAGTTGTTATTCGGAAGTTGAGTCAATTCTAACGGACTCCAGGTTTTACCCTGATCTTTGGAAAATGTTTGAACAATCCTTTCATGCTTAGAGCGACACAGGGCCTGAATGGTTCCGTCAGGATGAGTGAGGAAAGAGGGTTGTATGACCTGGAAAGCTTGCTCATCCTGCTCCACCCTTACCCATGAATCACCAATTTCAGGTTGATCGAGATGGGTTAATGTTTCGAAATGTATCCGCCAGTCATTTCCATGTTCCGTCGAGGAGGGGCACAGCAAAAAACCATCTGGCAGCAACAGGGGTTTAGAACGAACCGGTCCATCCATGCCTTCAGGTAACCTGCGCTTGTCGCGAAAGGATCTTCCCGCATCATAGCTTACCATCACCTCTCCCCACCAGGACCGAGGATCTGGTCCGACTTTGAAAAACAACATCAAAGGAGAATCACCCGGTGGTTGAAATAGTACGGGATTCCAGGTTGGGTATCTCAGGTCTTTGTGTTGAATTCCATTTGCCCATTCCTTGGGAGTACTCCAACCTGCACCATCATTGTAACTGGACCAAATCCCAACATCAGGATTTTTTTCTCTAGTTCCACCAAACCAGGCGGCAACCAACCCTCGTTTGGTTTCGACAATGGTGGAAGCATGACATTGTGGAAATGGAGCTTTTGTATACACGAAAGACTCGCTGACAAACCCGGGGAACCGTGGCTCTTCAGAAGCAACCGGCTTTCTCGCCAGTAATTGTTCTCCATGATACTGAATGCAGTCGTCGTGGCGAATGAAATAGATTCTGCCATTTTCAGCCCCAACTAGAAGATCTGGTTTGCCATCTTTGTCAAAATCACATGTGGATGGGCTTGAGGTATGACCAGCCACATTTCGGCGGGCAAGATTTCCAATCTTTTTGAGAACGATCTTACCATTTCTCTCTTCACAGTTCCGGTACCAGGCAGCGTTTTCAGAATTGACCAAAATGTCCATCCTTCCATCCTGATCCCAATCCACTACATCCAGTTTGACTCGTCCACTGCGCCCGGATGTCCGCTTGTTCAATCGAATGAGTTGATTGTCCTCATCCACGAAAATTCGAGTCTCCTTGGATGCTCTGCTTTGACAAGTCAGGTAGCCTTCCTGATCCAGGATGACTAAATCCAGTTTTCCATCCTGGTCAAAATCTGTTGCAAAAGGAGTCGTACGCCATTGGGTTTGAAAGTTCTCTGCTTTTGTCTGCCACCAATAAAAATCGGGAGGAAATTCTTTTGTCCAGAACGGTAAAGGTATTGAAGTAAAGTCTGATCCTGTGTTTCTCAATAAGAGCAATTCTGCTCGAATCGAATTCACAACGAAATCATCCAAGCCATCCGCATCCCAGTCAGCTATGGAAAAGGTGGTGTATCCCCACTTGGCTTCGGCAGGGCCCTGAATCGATCCGTTGGCACCTGCCATTACCCTGAATTCTTTCCCGTCCACCTCCAACAACTCAGGGCTGGACCACTGAGTGCCTTTCCCGTCCATGTTTAAGAAGATGCCAATATTGCCTGCAGTATTACCACAAAGAATATCTTCATCTCCGTCCTTGTCCCAATCGAAAGCGAAGGGAGTTGCCAGTGCCCCAAACTTAAGTGTGTCGGCCTTTTGCTGAAAATATCTGGGTTGATGAAATTTTGGTAAAACATCAGAAGTTTCCGTGATGTTTTCGATAAAAGCCACACGACCGTCTTCATCGCCAACAATCAAATCCGGATCCCCATCTCCATCCCAGTCAAATGCGGTTGGCGTGATCATCTGAACATGCATACTCAGTTTCTTCCCATCACTAGCTACCAATCGGACGCCGGATGCAAATTGAGGTTCTGCTCTTGAGCCGATGTTCTGAAAATAGGTAAATCCATCCAGAAACTCACCGCATATTAAATCTAAATCTCCATCCCCATCAAAATCGGCCAAATTTGGACCAGGCCAACCATAAACATCAATGGGAGATCCTCCGGCTTTTACCTTTTCGGGATGATTGCTGAAATCTCCATTGAAATTCTCTATGAGATAAACCCAGCCATGTAATGGGCCATTCCTCCACCTTCCTTGAGCGTCATAAGCCTGATCCCACTCGTAATCACTCCAATCATCCACACCCACCAACAGATCCTGGTCTCCATCCCCTTCCCAGTCCACATACCGCCACGTGCGTGCACGCGAACGGTTGGATTCCAGTTTAGAGTCAGGATAAATTTTCAAAGGTTCGGAAAACCCATTGTTTGTAAAATCCAAAAACTCCTTGTTTTCCAAGAGTACTCTGGGTTTATCATCGACAAAACTTACTTGTAAATTGTGGCTCCCGTCTCCAATTCGTACCCCAGGTTTGAAGACTGGGAATTTTTCGCCGGATTGGGTGGATGGGTTTTCAAAGAAGTAGGTGCCATTAGATGGTTTATCGGGACAAGAGACCACCAAATCAAAATCGCCATCACCATCATAATCCATCGGCATTGGCCATGCCCACAAACCTACAGCGAGATCTACCGTAAGATCAGGATCATTGTAAGAAAGCTCTTTCAATTTCCATTCTTCAGCGAAATGGGTTCCGATTGTGAGTGAGAAACAAATCGATAATATCGCAGGTTTTTTCATGGGTTTTCTGGATTTGGTAACGCGGAAAATCATTGCGAATTTACAACCATTATTCAAGTAATCCCGCACAGTGACTATTGACATTGGCGCGAAGTTGGCAAAAACTCTGACTTCACATGAACCTTGCCCCACTTAATCCCTTCAGAGGAAAACCAACTTTTCATAATACCACGCAGAAACATTTCAACTATCTGGCAATCATCGTATTGATGGCTTTTTTGATGGCACCCTGTTTGAAATTGTCTGCAGAAAAACGTCGTCCAAATGTATTATTCATTTTGGTGGATGATCAGTCACCTTTTGACCTGAAGATATATAATCCACGATCCATACTCGAAACTCCCAATATCGATCTTATCGCAAATCGAGGCATGGTTTTTGATGGTGCTCATCATATGGGAGCATGGGTGGGCGCCGTATGCACCCCATCACGTCACATGATCATGTCAGGTAGAACCGTCTGGCACATTCCGGATCGCAAACCAGGACGCACAAGCTCAAATCCAAATGCCAACAACCCGAATCTGGTACCACCCAATTTACATATGCAGACTCTGGGAGCTATTTTTACAAGAGCAGGATAT
This sequence comes from uncultured Verrucomicrobiota bacterium, assembly GCA_964342825.1. Lineage (GTDB taxonomy): Bacteria > Verrucomicrobiota > Verrucomicrobiia > Limisphaerales > AAA164-E04 > AAA164-E04. The sequence goes on along the minus strand of CAYFHO010000120.1, from coordinate 1,764 downwards.
GACACCATGAGAACCTGTAAAAAGGGGAACAGCTATGATGCGGCCAACAAACAGTTCACAGTCATTCGCGATGCCACAAAGAGAGGTGGAACGCCGGAAACGGGAAGTCAGTGGCATGCTGATCAGGTGCTGGATTTTTTGAAAACTCGAGAGGAAACTTCCGATGAAGATCCTTTTTTTATTTATTTTGGTTTTTCGCATCCGCATGACACACGCGACGGCACTCCTGAGTTATTAGAAAAATATGGCGCAGTTAACCACACTGACAAAAACAGATTACCCGAAGCGCACCCAGGACAACCTTTACTTCCTTTAAATCACCTGGAGCAACATCCGTTTCACCACGGTCACCCCAATTTGCGCGACGAAGTCAATGTCAAGGGCGTCTGGAGAAATCGAGACAAACAAACTATTCGTAATGAACTTGGACGAGAATTCGCCTGCAGTGAAAACATAGATCGGCAGATTGGGCGAGTTCTCAGGCAATTGGAAAAAACAGGAGACCTTGAGAATACTTATGTCATTTACACCGCCGATCATGGAATGGCAATTGGTCGGCACGGTTTACAGGGAAAACAGAATCTTTATGAACACACCTGGAAAGTTCCGTATTTGATGATGGGCCCCGGCATCCCGGCGAACAAAAGGGCTAAAGGGAATATTTACCTACTGGATACCCTGAGTACCTTGTGTGAATTGACTCAGGTGGAAACACCGAAAACCAATGAAGGAATCAGTTTTGCACCTGTGTTGTTTGGGCAAAAGGACACCGTCCGAGATACACTGTATGGAGTATATAGTGGTGGAACCAAACCAGGCATGCGCTGTGTAAAAAAAGGTGACTGGAAACTGATCAAATACGATGTCATGGAAGGAAAAGTAAGAGAGACTCAATTGTTCAACCTTGCCGCCAATCCGCTGGAATATTTACCTGAACACAAGAAAAATGATCCAATGATGACGAATCTTGCCCATTTACCAGAATTCGCCAGCAAACGTTCTGAAATGGAAGCCCTGCTGCTTCAAGAAATGATTCGTCTGGATGACCCATTTCGACTTTGGGATCAAAAAAACTAATTATTCCCAAGTAGCCAGAAATTCGATGAGGTCTCTGATTTCAAACGGGGACAAAATCCCTTGCATCGGGGGCATGGAGGATGCTCGAACTTCTTGGATGTTGCGGATTTCAGTTTTGGTAAACTCTTTAAATTCTCCGGTGACCGAAACAAATTTCAAATCCTTTTCTGTTTCTTGAACAACGCGGCCTGCCATGGTCATGCCATCGGTCAGTGTCATCATGGTCAATTCAAAACCCTCAGCCAACTTTGCAGATGGTGTGAGTAGCGATTCCAGTAGGTAAGCTCTGTTCTTGGATCTGCCTAATCCTTTTAACTCAGGGCCTACTTGCCGGTGGCTGCCTCCAGCGTCATGGCATCTGACACATTGGGCTCCTATGTGGTCCTCGAAAATTTCTCTACCTTTGTCGGCATTTCCTCCGAACAACAGCTCTGAGCCGCTTACTTCATCTGCCGATTCTTTTTGTCTTTGTCGATAGAGGCGTAATTTTGATTGAAGATCTGGATCGTTCAGTTTTTCACAAGCAGATAAAACGTCCAGCGCAAGTTTCGGACTTAAAGTCTCATCCAGCAGTTGAGATATGAGACCATTCAACATCTGTACACCACCTTCGATATTTAAATCACCTAATAAAAGTAAGCCCAACTGTTGCTCCTGAACGGACCATTTCTGAAAATGCTGTTTGAA
>CAYFHO010000119.1:0-9193 GCA_964342825.1 uncultured Verrucomicrobiota bacterium | reverse complement strand
GGTTCCGGTAAATCCACTTCTCTGTACGCGTTCTTGAGCACGATCAATTCTGTTCAAAAGCGTATCATTACCATTGAAGATCCCGTGGAATACGAACTCAAGGGAATCAACCAGATCCCGGTTCGATCTGACATTGGACTGACCTTCGCCATGGGATTGCGACACATCCTCCGTCAGGACCCGAATGTGGTCATGGTTGGAGAAATTCGAGATCTTGAAACGGCTGAGATTGCCATTCGTGCCGCCTTGACGGGTCACTTGGTTTTCAGCACTTTGCACACCAATGACGCCCCCAGTGCTTTCACACGTTTGATCGATATGGGGATCGAACCTTTTCTGGTCGCATCTTCTGTCGAGGCGGTCATGGCACAACGCCTGGTTCGAACCATCTGCGAACATTGCAAAACAGAACAGAAGGTCGACGAAACTTATCTTCGGAAAATCGGATTTCCTGAAGAAGACATTGGTAAATCAAAATTTTATTACGGGGCAGGGTGCGAAACTTGTCATCAGTTGGGTTACCAGGGCCGCATCGCTATCTACGAATTGCTTGTTCTGACGGAGGCCTTGAGGCCCCTGATTCTGAACCGTTCCGCTGCTTCGACACTGGCTCAAAAAGCCATGGAGCAAGGCATGCGCACATTGCGCATGGATGGATGGCGCAAGGTGAAAAACGGAGTGACCACCATCGAGGAGGTTCTTCGCGTCACCCAAACCGAAGAACACATGGAGTTGCTCGCAGAATAAGAGTTTTCAGCCCGCCATTTCGCTATTTGATTCATGGAAATCTCCGCCAAAAAGAAAAAGAAACGTAAGCAAAAATGGAATGACTGCAACGTCATCCAGGTGTTTCCTGATCTCAAGAGACTGTGGCATTTCAATATCACCGAAAAACAGGTTTCCCAAAAGGCAAAGCTCAACCATACAGAGGCCAAGCCCATTCCCCCAAAACAGGTTGAACAAACCTGGCGTCAATTCCTTCAAAAACGGCTGAACATAGCCTGGTTACCAGCAGAGCATATTTTTCTGCGGGTGGTACATTTGCCCAAGGGAGAGGATCTGGATGAGACAAAGCAGATGCTTGAGTTTCAGTTGGAGAAACTCTCACCCGTTCCGATAAACCAGATTGTCTGGTCTTTTGAAATTTTACCTTGTCCGGACCCAGGACAGCAAACGGTTCTGTTGGCACTGGCTGAACGTTCAAGCATTGAAGAACTGCTGGGCAATCTTGAGGAATCCGGCTACCAAACCGACCGAATTGAAAGCCCTCTGATCCACCCTCTTTCCACCACACAGTTTGAAGAGGATTGTGTTCGCATTCACCTTCAGGAGCACGATGAAGAGTCCTTTGACTGCCTGATTTCATGGCATATCAACGGTTGGATCCAGCATGTGGGCCTGTCCAAAATGCCCAAATCGGATCAGGGAGCCAGACTGCTCATCGACAACCTGAACAATACGGCCTGGTCCGGTGAACTGGAGGGATGGTTAAATGAAGCTCCCGAACTCAGATTTGTAGGTGGAGAGGATGTTCCTTCGACCTGGATGGATGCAGCCAGGCAGTGGACTTCCAGAGAAATCCATAACGACCCGGCCCCTGATGAAGACGAGCAGGCTCAAACTTCCGCTGAACGTGCAGCTCGTGGACTGTCCAACACCAATCTGATGGAGGAGGACATCCGGGTCAAATACAGGCAGCAATACATCGACGGCCTATGGATGAGTAGTCTGGGCGGAATCGCTTTGGTTTACATTTTTGCCGTGTTGATTTATTTCGTCGCTCTGGAGTGGCGCAGGGGTGAAAGCATCGATTTACAAACGGGTTTGAGGAGCAAGGCCAACTCATACACCAATGCCATGCAGCTCCAGGCCAAAGTCAACATTCTCCAGGAGCAGGTGGACTTGAAATACTCTGCTTTGGATTGCCTGAAGGTCATTTCTGAAATGATGCCCGACGGGATGTCACTTCTGTCGTTTAATTTCAGACAGGGCAAGGTACTGACTTTACGCGGCAATGTTCCAACAGACGAAACGCTCAAGGTAACGGATTACCACGGATTTTTAATTGATGCCAAGGTGGGAGAAAACCCGCTGTTCTCAAGTGTCAGTGATCCAACCATCAGCACTTCGACAGCTCGCCGAAGATCCACCGATGCTGCCATGTCCACCTGGAGCTTTAATTGTGAACTCAGAAGATCGGGATTCGAATGATGCAGTCCTTTTTTGACAGATACAACCTCAACGCCTTTGAACGCCGCCTGGTCGTCATCGTAGGCTTGATTGTATTCCTCATCATCAATATGGCACTGGTTTGGCCAAGGTTTTCGGACTGGGGTGAAATGGGAAAAAAGATGGATCAGGCGCGCCAAAAAATTGCCTCCTTTAACCGGTTAATTGGCAGAACGCCTCAGTTTAAATCCAAACTGGCGGAACTGGAAGGGATCGGTTCCAACGTCTCAACAGAATCACAGGCAAATGATTTAATCCGATTAATTCAAGCTCAGGCGAGGCGCAGCAATCTTCCGACACCGAATATCAGTCCAGTACGTATTTCCAATGAACGAAGCACCAACAACATGTTTTTCGATCAAAAGGCATACCGCCTGACCGTTACCACAGATGACAAAAGTTTAATCGATTTCCTGGTAGCTGTTGGGTCTGGGGAATCCATGGTGCGGGTGCACGATTTGGATTTAAAACCCAAACCACCCCACAATTCCGAGCTAACCTGCAACATGACGCTCGTGGCAAATTATCAAAAGCAACCTTCGGAGGAATAAGGTGTTCATAAAACAGAAACTTTGGCCACATCACCTAAATACTATCACTCAAACCGAAAAAGAGGATTCGATTTCAATCATGACGACAACACATCAATTTCAAGCCAGTTCACCACTGGATACGAATCCGATTATTAAAAGGATCATGTCAGCACCGTCCACAACACCCAAATCACTCAATAGGACCATAACCCTCGTGTGGCTATCCATGATTGCCGTCACGCTCGTAATGGGCCCATCCCTGAAGGCCCAAAGCCCACAAGAGCTCGATGCGAGACTCAGAGAGGTTTTGCAACAAGCCATGTCACAAAATGAAAATGTGACCCGGGATCTAAAACCGCTGGCTGAGTCAACCCAACCAGTGACCGAAGAAACCAAGGCTCCCTACACGGAGGAAGCCAAACCGGATTCAGCAAAATCCACCTCGGGCCCCAAACCTTTACCGCGGATCACACCCAGAGCTTCCGAAGGCGCAACCATCCCCAGCATGAGCCGCACCAATCGCAATGCCACACCGCGCCCCACTTTGGGAGGTCGCACGACTCCATTGCGACAAGGCACTCCTTCCCCTACCGGAGGCCGCCGCTCAATATCCATTCCAACAAGTGCGGCAGGCTCAAACAATACCACAACTGAAGAATCTGGAACCCAACGGGGCATTCCGGATATCGCGGGTCTCTTGGCTGCGGCGCGTGGTCAAAATGCGGACGGAGACGCGGAAGCAGGCGATGAAGAGGATAATCTACATTCCTTTAATTTCCCTGCCATGCCCTTGGAACCCATCTTCACTATTTACAGTGAATTGACGGGTAAAATGGTGCTTTATTCTCCTGATCTGGGCGGAACCGTGAACCTGGTGACTGCGGCCGGAGTCGAGTTGACTACGGAGGAGGCTATCGAGGCGATCACCACCAGTTTATCTCTCGCAAATGTCATTCTGGTTCCCATGGGGGAGAAATTTGTCAAGGCAGTTCCCAAAGAGGAAGCCATGCAACATGCGCCGCAAATCAGTAGTGAGGACCGGGAAAACATTCCGGAATCGGGCGTATTCCTCACACGAACCATCAAGTTGAGCTCATCCACCCCTTCCGAGGTCGCCGACATCCTGAGCCCGATGAGTGGTAATCCGGATGGTTTGATCCCCATCGATTCAACCCAAATCCTGATCATTCACGATTATGCGGTGAATATCAGGCAGATGCTCGAAGTGATTGAAAAAATCGATATCGAACCCGAACTCGATTACTCCCTGGAGGTCATCCCAATCAAATACAGCAAGGTGACCGATCTTTACGGAACCATGAGTGCCTTGATCGACGGCGGCGGTGGAGTGGCCGGTGGCGGAACCAATACGGGGGGAAATCTCAATTCCGGAGGCTTTAACAGCGGATTCGGAGGCGGTTTCGGAGGAAATAGTTTCGGTGGTGGTTTCGGAGGTTCTTCTCTGGGAAGATCGTCCTTTGGCGGTCGAGGTGGCTTTGGAGGCAATTCTTTCGGAGGTGGCTTTGGAGGCGGTTTTGGGGGTGGTTTAAGACCCTTTCAAACGTCTTCTCCCGTTTCAGTGAATCGATCCTCCTCAGGCTCTTCCGTCAGCAGTAATCGAAGCAGCTTTCAAGACCGCTTGCGAAAGGTTATTGATAAAGCCGCAGACGGAGAAGAAGAGGTCGAGTTGCTTGCCAACGCACGCATCGTGCCGGATGAACGTTCCAATTCCCTCCTGATCTTTGCGAATAAGCAAGACCTGACCATGATCACCAACATGGTTTCCAAAGTGGACGTTCTGTTGGCTCAGGTCCTCATTGAAGCCATCGTCCTTGAGGTCGGTCTGGGTGATGATCAGACGGTGGGTGTCAGCATGGCACAAAACCCTAAGACCTCAGGTAAATACTCCTACGGTGGTGCCATGTCCAATAATTCCAATCTCGACGTTGGAAACAATTTCTTGACCAACACAGCCACCAATGGCTTCGGAGCACTGCCGGGTGGGTTCAGCTACTTCGGTAAATACAACGACACTCTGGATGTGGCTGTTTCAGCGATTGCAACGGATCGGTCCGTCCAGGTGGTACAACGTCCCCGAATTCAAACCTCTCACGGTATTCCTGGTTTTTTCAACCTGGGCGAACAAGTCCCCATTGTAACCGGTGGTTTCACGGGTGGATTTAATTCGGTCGGTGCACAGTCTTTTGTTCAATACATCAACATCGGCATCCAATTACAGGTTCAGCCGTTCATCACTCCTGAGGGGTATATCGTGATGGAGATCAGCCAAAATGTGGATCAGCGAGGTGGTGATGTGATCATTGACGGAAATCCCAATCCGGTGGTGAACCAACGCGCAGCTCAGGCCACCTTGTCTGTCCGGGATGGTGACACCATCATGCTCGGCGGCTTTATCAAACAAACTAAAAACAAAAGTAAATCGGGTGTTCCCATTTTGAAGGACATCCCTCTTTTGGGGGCGCTGTTTAGGTCCAAGTCTGACAGCAATGATATGACCGAACTGATCATCCTTCTTCGAGCCACCGTATTGGAAACTCCCGAAGAAGCTGCCGTCGTTGCACAGCAAGAACGCGAAACTCTACCTGGCATCCGTTCGCTGGAAGAAGATCTGAAAGAGGACGCCAAGGAAAGAGCTGAGAAACTTTTGAGATCGAACCGCAGAAAACAGAAATAATCTCCTTTTAACCACGGGCGGGTGACTTCGGTCATCCGCCTTTTTTGTTGAAGCCCACTCCCCGCAGCGAATGAAAGGAATCCTGATTCAATCACTCAACAGCATTTGGTTGGCGATTATTTTTATCGGCATTCCTGCGGTCAGTTCGCTTCGTCTGGGCACTCTGCAGATTTCTTCGCGCCCGGTTTGGCATATGCTGACTCTGTGGGGTGTGGTCATTGCTCTGGGCTTTAATTTTCTGGTGTATTGGAAATGGACACGAACAAAAACGGATCGAAAGATGTGCCTCCGTTGGATGTTTGGGTACACATTTCTAGGAGTCACCTTTTTCGCATATTCCGAAAAATGGATCGGATTTAAATGGTTGAAAGAACTTTTGTTGGGTCTGAAGGGAATGTTTGATTAATACTCGCACTTACTGACGGGATTTCAAAAAAGCCAATAGGTCCGCCAGTTCCTGCAAAGACAATTGTTCACCCAACCCCGTCGGCATGACCGAAACTTGTCCGGGTCGAATGGAATCAACCGCCGTCTCTTCCCACTGCAGTTCTTGTCCGGCTCCCGTGACAAGGCGGATCTGGTTATTCCCTTCTCGTTGCAGGATTCCCGAATAGGATTCTCCGTCACTTGTGTCGACAATCATGGGTTCGTAGCTTCGAACAAAACTGGCACTTGGAAAAAGGATGGATTCCAACAAATCCTGCTCGTTCCTCACCGAACCTATACGTGTCAAATCGGGCCCTGTTTGTCCTCCGACATACCCAACCTGATGACACGCCGAGCAAGCAGTAACATCACTTTTGAAGATGGCCTGCCCGCGCCGCACATCTCCCTTCGGCAATTTTGAAAGAACTTCGCCTAATTTTCTTCTCTGACCTTCAAGATCCACTTCCATCGTTTTCAACCACTTGCGGGCTTCCTCGCCAACTTCATCCGGGAACGAATCAACCACATGCAGCAGAAGATCCGGCCGGATTGAGGCGTTTGCAGGGGCTTCACGTATGGCACTCATCAGTGCCAATCCCAATTCCGACGATGTTTGGCCGCTGAACAGGTCAATCATCTGAGATAAATGAAGGGGTCCAGAATACTGTAATAATCCAAGCAGTAACTCCAATTGATGCGATTTAAGATGGGAGTCCCGCCAAATGTCTATGATCAGGTCTCTCACTGAACTTTCCTTGGATTCCTGGTAAACGTGTTGAGTGAGCTGAATTTGCTGTTTGCTCAAAACAGGTTCAAATCGACCAATGGCTTTGATGGTGGAAAGTTTAGCCCAGGTCGTGAGTCCCTCCCTGTCCAGCACTCGCCTCAATGCTGGCAGTAGTATCCCACGCTCACGATGGGTTAGTGTCCATGAACCAATGGTGTCAATGGCCTTCTCCACCAAAACCAGGGTATTCGATTCCAGCACTTCAGCCATCGGAGCCAGCCAGGTCTCTGGAACCTTGCGCACACTTGAGTGTTTCATGACGTTCAGGATCATTTCTTTGGATGTGTCAGAAATGGACGAATCGCTCAACCACTGCCCCAATCTGGTTTGTATCTCTGTTTGATTCACAAAAACCTCCAACTGTCTGCGCAGTTCAACCAATGCCTGCTGGTCATCACTGAGATCGGACAAGGTCGTTTCAAAATGATTGGCAAGCCCCCCACCCCATTCAGGATGAAATCCAGCCACCCATATCGCTCGCTCTCTTAATTCTTGATCTTTCGCATTCAAGAACGGGGAAATATCAGACACCTTGAGTTCTGCCGGATAAAGCTGACTCATGGCAGTCAAAGCAACACGCCGCACGTCAGGATGTTTCCCGTGGGTCAAAGCATGACGTAGATCGTGGATTTCGGCTTTCATTTGAATCAATGCATAAACCAGAGAGTGTTCGTGATTTCGATCCGTCAACTCCTTGGATTGCTCAAGAACCGAGACCGCACTCCGCGGCTCCCCAATGCGTCCGAGGGCTTCCGCAGCTTTACGACGCACGTGAGCGTCTTCATGGCCCAGGTGCGCTGCTAGTGCGTCGATGGATTCTTTATCGCGACGCATCCCCACGCTGTGAATGGCGGTTCGCAACAGCGGATCATCTTTGGATTGAAGGGCCGATCTGACGACATCCGTTGCCTCCCGCATATGCATTCTGGTTAATGCCCAGATCGCCCGCTGCTTGACCTCAGTCCCAACATGCCCTTGCTCTAGTAAAGTTTTCAAAGCGGGTAAGGAGGATCTCCCCCTTTCAGCCAGTTTCTGAATGGCTTTTTTATGAAGAGCCTGGCGCGCATCCCCCAAGAGTTGAATCAATGCATTCACTGAAATTTCATCCCACGAAATCATATTGCCAAACGGATCAGACGCTTTCTGAGCGCCTTGACGTTTGACTCGGTAGATGGCCCCCAAGACGTCGGGCTTTTGCAATTGTGAGGTGGGACAACAAAGTTTATACCATCCCCCCGTATCCAAAACGAGCAATGAACCATCCCCATCTTCAAGGACATCCGTCGGATGAAAATCATAATGCGAGGAAACCAGAAAATCACTGTCCACGGTTTCAAAGCTAGAACCCTTCTCGATGAGTTGATGTCGTTGAATTCGGCGCAAGTTAAAGTGTGTACTGAAAAGGTTTCCCCGAAAGTCTTCACCCAATATTTCCGATTCGTAACGCATCAATCCGCTGGGTGCAGCGGGGCCCAAATGAGTCATTGCAGGAAGATATTCCCCCGTCAAAGTCAGGCCATCCAACACACCGTGCTCCTTGGGATAGACCCCGCCATAAATGGCATGCACCAAGGCATCCCGTTTACCAGCTCTGGGATGCGAGTAGAAGGTGGTGGTAAAAAACAGGTCCCCGGAATCGTCAAAAGCAATTTCAACAGGATTATCCATGCCTCCGCTCATGACCGAGTCGAATTCGCTTCCATCGGGTAAACATCGAAAGATATGGGCCGCCGAATCTTTGATGACGGTCCCATTAAAAAGAGTGTTGGTCTGTTCAGCGAATGCGCCCTTGCACCAATAAATCCAACCATCCTTACCGAGGTAAGGTCCGTGAATATCGTTGGCACAACCGGTGAGTGTTTTAGCATCAAACCAGACTTCTCGTTGGTCCGCCACTCCGTCTCCATCCGTGTCTTCAAGCCTCCAAATCTCGGGTGGTGCTCCACAGTAGATGGCTCCCTGATGCCAAAGAACTCCCTCCGGAAACATCAGTAGATCTGCAAAAACGATACTTTCGTCAAATACACCGTCTCCATCGGTATCCTCCAGACGCACGATTCGATGCGGTTTTTCTTTCAGCTGATCCTGAACGTTGGCATTAGACCCCGAGGAATCGGCCACATAAAGTCGTCCCCGATCATCGAAATCAGCCACAATGGGCCGTTCCACCAATGGCGCTCCTGCAACGCGTTCAATCTCGAAGCCGTCAGGCAAGGTAAAGGTATGGTGGTCGATTTGACGGCTGGCTCCAAAACTTGAGAGACAAATGGATGAGCAAACACCGACCAAAAGCGAAACCCAAAACGACTTTGGATGGATCAGATTCGGAATCATCCCTGAAAACTAACCAAACCCCGTCTCAAAACAAGATTGATATGTCCAGGCATGTCAAAATTCACCACACACCACATGAAAAAGAAGAAATGAAAAAAACTTTCAATGATTCGAAAAAATCTCTTGCAGTCCCCCCTCTCTCACCCTAGATTCCCCTCCTCACCCGGTTCGCGGGGTGGAGCAGCCCGG
>CAYFHO010000118.1:0-9334 GCA_964342825.1 uncultured Verrucomicrobiota bacterium | reverse complement strand
CGAAGGTGGAACATCCGAGTGGTTTCGGGAACCCAATCAGCTGCGGTAATGAAAAACTCACGTTCGGTTTGACCTTCTATGATCATGAGTCCATTCAGGCCGATGTTATCGACATACAATCCATGAGGCAGATTGCGTCCAGCGTCTTCGTTTCCGAAAGGGATGCGTGCATCAAATTCGTTTCGGTGAACTCGCACTCTTGCAGAGATGGTTTCACCAGGTGCGATGGTTAATTCAAGCGGACCGTTAATGTGTTCCGAATCAAGAAGGGGCAGCACTTCCACCTGAATTTTTGGAGGCGCTCCGGCTTTAATTTTCCCCACAAAATCCAGGTCCTGCTCTACCTGAATACCGTTGACGCTGGCTGTGGCTTTGAACCTAAATTCTCCTTCAGGCAACTCGTCTTCCTTATCAGTGGGACCATTCAAATAAACGATCCCGAAAGCACGGTATTGTTCGGCTTCCACCACGATGGGTGTTGAAATGCGATACCCCTCTGGCGCTTGCGAGGCTTCAATCGTAATGGGGCCTTGATAGTTGTCATTTCGCTGTACCTGTATCGTGAATTCACGACCGCTGCCAGGGCTGATGTCGGTTGGCCAATTTTCAATGCGGGCAGTAAATCCGGGGCTGACTGGTCGGAAGTTCAGGCGGTAGCGATAGTCCTTTCCGCCGAAACCGCGCACATCATTGAGTCTGACGATATAATCACCGGTTTTGGGAGCTTCGAAAATGAGTTTGGAATCCTTGCCTAATCGACGGGACGGTTCATCATCATTTTGGTAATAAACTGGAAAAACCGGCAAACCGTTGGGGGTTGGATCGATACCTGAAGCAACCGGCCTAACAATGTAGCAAGGCTCTCCCAATGCATGTGTGATGGCTGTCGTTCCAAAGTAGGTGTGTCGTTCGCCGAATCCGGGATAAACCAGGAATCCCGAATCCGGGCCTCGTGGATAAAGCCAAAGTCGGGTCACTTCCCCGTTGGCATATAAGTATTGATTCAATTCCATTTCCCGCCAGTTCTGTAAACGAAAGTCAGTTGAGGTCTTTGAATCTTTTCCGCGAAACGTAAACCATGAATCACGTAATGCCTGTAAACGGACGCGCTCTACCGGATTTCCCTTGTCGCTCAATATTTCAATACGAGAGTCGAGTGGCGATCCGGAACTGGCGGCATCGACCTCCACGACCCAGGTTTGACCTTTGGTGGCATGAAAGCGAAAGTAAGCCTCTTTGCCCGGTTGGCTCAGACGACCTTCTACCACTACAGGGATCTCCAGTGCTTGGGCAGTGGACCATTCTTGGTTGGTCTCTGCTGATTTGACCACCGGCCATTCATCTCTGGGATGGTTTTTTGTTGCCTCGAAAAATGGATCCTTCACAGCATCGCCAGTATTTGGGGATTGAGCACTCATCTCTTTTCGGGGCATTTCTCTCACTGCAAATGCGCCGTTCATGAAATGAAGCAGCAAGGTGTCCTCGGTGTTTGAAACGGCCAATGCTTGAGCCACATCTTCTTGGGATTCCCATGCATGCCGAGGTTGCAAATCAGGTAGCGACCAAACTTTGGTGGATCGATCCGCGGAACTTGTGATCAATTGATTTCCACTCAGAGACAGGGTCATGTCGACAATGGCTCCTTCGTGGGCAAACCGTGAATACTTGAGAGGATGAAGCATGGGAGTTTCGACTCCGGCTTGCTCCCACATTCTAATCCGACGGTCAGCTCCTACGCCGAGGATGTATTGCCCATCCGGTGAAAAGGCCACTTTATACTGTTCACCTTGAGGTTGATTCAAGGTGTCGATGCGAACCCCATCTTCAACCCGCCAGATCTTGATGGTTTGATCTGCACTGGCACTGGCGATTAGTTTTCCGGAAGGATGAAAGGCCAAATCAAAAACGGCTCCATAGTGTCCATCGATCTGTGAGAATTCCTGGCCTGTCTCCAGATTCCAGAATCGAATGATACGATCGTATCCCGCCGTCGCCAAGAGGGTGCCGTCCGGTGAAATATCCGCGTCATAAAGTAAATCCCCATGCCCTTCCTCAAAGCGACGAATCAAGTTGCCGGTGTCCAGATCCCAGACGGATGCTTCCCCGCGAAGACCACTGACTCCAGAAGCCACAACCACTCGGTTTCCACGAATATGAACAGCGGTTACTTTACCCGGGATCTCCTCCGTTCGCCATTGCTCGGTCAAATTGGGCATCGACGACAAGGAGACAAAGCCAAACCCTCCGCGAGCGAGCCAATTACCGTCTTGGGATATTTCGGCTGCTGTGATTGATGGAGCAACCTCCTTGAAAGGCTTGATTGCAGGCAAGGTCAAAGCTTTCAAAATCGAGTGATCGTCGGTGCTTTCTGGTCCTTTGGCACCTTCTTTTACCCATTGAGAGAGCAGGGCAATCTGGGCTTCTTCCAGTTGAGGTTCTCTCTTTGGCGGCATTTTGGGTTTGGCATCGCCGGTCAGCACCTGGATCAAATAGCTTTCGTCCGGTCGGCCTGGAACAATCATCGTTTTCTCACTTTCGCCTCCCTGCTTCATCGCACGAAAGGTTTCGACAGAAAACTCGGCTTCCAGATCTTCATCATTATGGCAAGCCGCACAATAATTTCTCAAGATCGGGGCCACGTCCGATCCAAAGGAGATTTCCGCCCTGGACTGCGATGTCATCAGGCAGCACACCCCGATCAGCAATAATAATCCTTTCCGCATTTCCACGTGTGTCCTTTCAGTGTTGAAATAAAAATTCACGGCAAGTCATCAATGACCAAAAGAGATCCTCGGTCGCCGTTCGCAGTTGGTTCGGTTCGGTTTCTTCAAATATGTCGAGGTAAGACGCACGTTCCTGCTCGGTGGGATAACGGCAGAGGCACCATAGAAAAGCCTGGTCGATCATTGTCTCCGTTGGCAAATCAGCATCCATCAGTTTCTTGATTCGTCCCTTTTCATTGCGCAGTTTGTCATTGACTGCATCTCCATTGGAAAGGTGCAGCACTTGAACCATGCTGGGTTGATTGGATCGTTCACACTCGCAGGTAATGGCGCGTTCATTGCGGCCAAAGGTATTCAGGAAATAAGAAGACACCGAGGCATCAAACAATTCCAATGCACGCGTGCCCTGTGGATAGAGTTCGGTTTTTTCACGGCTGCCATCGGTCAATACAAGCTGATCATAAACATTTGCCACGTCGGTGATCGATGCAATGGCATCCTGTAGAATTTCAGCCATCAGTCGCCGTGGAAAATAGCGGGAAAAGTAACGAGAATCCTCGCGGTTTTCCGGCAATACGCGGCTGGAACGTTGATAGGTTTCCGATTGAAGCACAACCCGCATCAGGGCCTTCAAATCATAATTTCGTTCAATCAAAAAATCCGACAAGGCCTCAAGCAATGCCTCATTCGAGGCGGGATTCGAAACACGCAAATCATCGACCGGTTCCACCAGGCCTAATCCAAAAAATGCCGCCCAAATTCGGTTGACCACTGATCGGGTAAAATAGGGGTTTTCTGGTGAAGTGACCCATTCTGCCAAACGGATTCGGCGGTCAGATGCTTCCGTGACATCCAGTGGTTCTGCGTCCAGAGGGGCAGGGGGCTGTGGCTTGCCTGTGCGTGGTTGAATCAAGTCACCCCGTTCTTCGACATACAATGTGCGCACCCCATCTCCACTTCGGGCGTCACCTCCCCATCCCTTGGCGCGCACGCGGGCAAATAGATTGGCGAAACCGTAGTATTGATCATTGGTCCATTTTTCAAGGGGATGGTTGTGGCATTTGGCGCAATTGATGGAGAGACTGAGAAATGCCTGGCTCACATTTTCCGCCATGGTCTCTGGATCCTGATGCAATGCGTAGAAGTTGGTTTCACCGCGTTCCACGCTGTCTCCCTGAGCGGTCAGGACCTCTCCCACCCATTCATCCCACGGCGTATTTTTTCGGACGTTTTCGCGGATCCATTGATAATAAGATTGCAGGGGTTTCGGCCGCAGCGATCGACTGCTCACCAGAAATACATCCGACCAGCGGTACGACCAATAATCGACAAATGCCTCGCTGGAGAGCAAGCGATCAATCAAATGATCCCTTTTGTTGGTATCCGTTGAGGAGAGGAATTCTTTGGTTTCATCGGGAACGGGGAGTCTTCCAATGACATCCAAATAGACCCGACGAATGAACTCCGCATCTCCAGAGCGTGGTGAAGGAAGCAATCGCAACTGCTTCATCTGATCCAGATTGATCTGATCGATAAAGTTGCGAAGCGGTTGTTTGGCAAATTCTGATTCAGGCAAGTCGTTTTCATAAGGAGAAGTCACACGCGCGATCACGACTTGGCTCGAAAACCAAACACTCACCGCGCCCTCTCCATGTCCGGTGACATCGATGGTGCCGGTGTTTTCGTCGACTCCAGCGACCCTTTCATTGACGGAGGTGAATTTGGCCCAATCGGTCACATCTTCCACACGACCGTCTCCATAATGAGCACGGACGATAAGGCGTTGTTTGTCTCCTTTTCTTAAAATGCTATGGGCAGGCAGAACTTCCACTCGTTTGAGCCTGGCTTCGTCCTTCTGTGGGGGTATGGCGCCTTGTGCGATCCATTCGGATAGGATCCGGTAATTCCGCGAATGTGGATCAAGGCGTTTGCCGCCCTTGTGTTGAACCGCCATCGTGGGTTTGGTCAGCATCAAACTACGTTCGGGAGCCATCATTTCAATACGCCTTCCCAGTGCTTCCCTTGTGATATTGTAATGATCGCTTTCGGGATCGTAACCTCGCAAACTGAGCCGGAATCCTCCTTTGCCGGCCAGGGCCCCGTGACAGGCCCCCTGATTGCATCCTGCCTTGGCCATTACCGGTAAGATATGTCGATCAAAGCTCCACTCTTCTAGCTGGTCTTGATCAGACACCGTGACATTGATGGACGCTTCTCCCTGATCGGTGATGGCGGTAATGATGGCTTTTCCATCTCTACGAGCGCGTAAAATGCCCTCCGAATCAACAAGGGCAACGGATCCGTTACTTGATTTCCAGGACTGTACCTTGACTTCACCTCGGGCGATTCCGTCTTGCTTCGAGACAACCATCAATCGTTGGAAAGCCTCTTCTCCTTTCAAATGAATTTGATCCGGCAGGAGCTGGAGACTCTCATTCGCCTGGGCGGTAAGAATCGATACTCCCAAAAGCACCGCCCATCTCAAACAAAATAATCTGATTAGGTAATTCATGTTCATCCACCGATTCATGCGAACAACTCCTGTATGGGGTGACGGCCAACATCGACCAGAGGAAACGGGCGACCGGAAGGTCCGGGTAAGTGCCCTTCGTGATCGATGCCTAAAGAATGAAAAATCGTTGCCACGATGTCGGCAGGTTCCACCGGACGCTCTGCAGGGAAACCGCCGATCGGATCACTGGCTCCGATAACTCGGCCACCTTGGACGCCCCCGCCTGCGAATGAGACCGTGAAGCATTGTGGCCAATGGTCGCGGCCGCCTGCCGGGTTGACTTTGGGGGTTCGACCGAATTCACTCAGGCACGTCACCATGGTGTCATCCAGCAAACCACGCTGAAAAAGATCTTCAATCAAGGCGGAATAGGCTTGATCATACATCGGTGCAACGATGTCTCGCATCCCTGTGATGGAAGTAAACGGCTTTGAGCCGTGGATATCCCAGGTGGTTTCATCGAATACAGTCAGGAACGTGTTGATGGTTACAAACCGCACCCCGCTTTCCACCAGACGCCGGGCCAACAGGCAGCATTGCCCAAAGCGATTCATTCCATAGCGTTCTCTTACTTTTTGCGGTTCTTTGGCCAGATCGAATGCTGATCGGGCCTGCTCGCTGGTCATCATTCGATAAGCGGCCTGGAAATTATCATCCATCAGACGCGCATCTTCGCTGGCCTCAAAATCGGTGAATGTCTGTTCGACAATGTCACGCATTTTTCTGCGACGTTCCAAACGACCGGCACCAATCTGGTCTGGCGGTAGTAAATCCGGTACCTTGAAATTCTTTTTGGATGGATCGGCCATCAACGCGAACGGATCGTGCGCCTTGCCCAGGAAACCGCCGGCTTGTCCATTGGGCAAATTACCACCGCCGCGCCCCATCAATTCGGGCAACACCACAAACGGGGGCAGGTCGGTCTTTCGCCCACGCAAGTAGCTCACGACCGCACCTGCGTGTGGTGTTTGAATCCCTCCGGTAAAACGCCGCCCTGTCTGAAGGATCTGCCAACCGGCATCATGAACCGCCGCTCCGCTGTGATGAACGGAGCGCACCAGTGAGAACTTGTCGGCGATCTGTGCATGACGTGGCAGGATTTCCGAAATATCGATATCGGGTGATTTGGTCCGAATCGGTTTGAACGGCCCACGCACTTCCCGTGCAGCATCAGGTTTCATGTCCCAAAGATCGACATGACTGGGGCCGCCGAGATTAAAGATCATGATGCAGGAACGATTCTCTCGGTCCTTTGAAACGGCACCTTTCTGTTTGGCTGCCAGGAGCTGAGGCAACGACAAGCCAACGGCCCCCAAAGCACCCACCTGCAAGAACTCGCGACGCTTCAAATGGCTCCCACCACAAAGAGGCGCATGTTTATCGGCAAGGAAATCGAGCATCCAAAAACCCTAATCATCCAACCATCGTAAGACAACGACGAAAAAGGGGAGTTCTTGTTGGAGTGGGAACGACTCTGTGCGCTTGTGTGTAGGTAAAAATTCAATCCAATTGTTGAATGGCGAGGCCTGATCCTTACGGTTCGTACGGATTTGGATTCGTCTAAACAAAGCACCTTGAAGATGCTTTATCTCTCCAGGTGATTTCTGGATTGTCCGTGCACGAATTGATACATGCTGGTTGGTATCATCAAGGCATACGAATCGCCGTCTACTCCAATGACCATTTTCATCCAGGATCTTTTGGTATCTCCTTTGCGAAACCATTTGAATGTATCACTTCGACGCATGCCATCCTCATGTAGCCGTATTCCCATTTGACGATTGCGTTCTAAGCTAACATTTCCAAGCATATCTTGAATCTTTAAGGTCGTTTTGGGCGTATCTAATTCCCATAGATAAATTGATTTACCAACTGCAGAATCTTCTCTGTATAGAACAAGTTCGGAATAACCATCACCTGGATTTGACTGAATGAGAGACAGGTGCTGTCCATTTTTTATTTCTCCATATTCATAGTCGACGGCTTCCCAGCTAATGATGTGATCGGTCTTTTTCAGCGGATAATCCTTTATCGGAAATGTTGGTGGACCAGAAAAGTTGGTATCAGAAGTATGGCTTGAATCGGGGTGGCATGTAAAACCGTAGGGTAATTCTAAAAAATGACGATGCTCCTCAAATGAAATTTCTACCCATACCGATTCCAGACAGCGATCTTTCCAGGGAAAATAAGCAGATGTTGATCTTGAATAAGCTTTAAAGCCATTTATTGAACCACGATTGCTTGTCAAGTCTTCACATGGAATTACATCTCCGGATTCTTGAATTAAACGTATCTTTGCTTTTTCATTGGGTGATTCCATGGAGTCATCAAACTCCCTTGGCGGCCATTGAGGTGTCGGGTATGAAAAAGTTACAGTCATTTCTACCTGTAGTCCTATGTGACTGTTTACCGATTGAATGACGTAACTGATTTCAAAATGAGAATTTGGAAGGCGAATTGATGGGAAATGAATTCTTTCCCATTGGTGTTTGAACTTATGTTGAGGAGTGTCTCCACCCAAATATTCGGAAATTGAGAGATACAGGGCTAATAGAAGAATGAGTGACTTGATTCGGTGTATCATGAATATTGATTTAACTTCTGTGGCGGACCTGGAAAACCTGGCCAGGAATTATCTAATCACCAAATAATTCCTCGATATTCCTTGGGCCATTTCGGGCATTTCTGCCAGCAACTCTATGGAGTCCTGTATTTTACCAAGGACACGATTTGCCGCATCAACATTATCCTGAGCGATGAAATCCCAAATCAGATTAAGGTCATTCTCAGCGTCTGCGGTTAAACGAAAGGAACTCATCCTTACTTGGCTGTCTTGCATCCGGCTTTCCTTCTGATTCTTTCAAAGGCCTCTTTGCCATCAACGGTATTTACATTTTTCATCGACTTGATACCAGCCTGCAAAAGGGTTTTGAGTTCTGCTAGGTTCGTGAATGATGGAGGTGTGTTCTCATGGCGCTCCAGCAATCGAAGTCCCTCACGAATGACTTCACTGGCCGTTGAATAACGACCATTTTGTACTCTGAGGTTCACAAACTCTTCTAATTCTGGCGTGAGTGAAACGTTCATATAACAATCTCCAATTTTCACCATGCTACCATAAAATAACGAAAGATAGCAAAATTTGTTATCGTGAATTGAGGCAATATCAAGGTGAGTGCCAGCGGTCAGTCAAAACCAGCCATCAAAGGGTGGAACTTGTAGGAGAGAGAACAATACTGTGCGATGTGTGCGGGTAAAAATTTTAATCTAAAGTTGAATGGCAAGACCTGATCCTTCCGGGTTTTTTGATTCGCAAATCACAAGGATAAGAGTGGGAACTCGCGGAGCTCATCCCTCTGGAAATATGACTTGGAGGGACGGACTTCCACGTCGTCCCACGAATCTTCAAATCCTTGAAAACTCTCAATTAGCCAAGTCAATCTTCAACTGGCTTCCTGTAGCCATTGCGTATTTTTTGAGTGTAGCAATGGAGGGATTACACATGTGCAGGGGGGTATCTTGCTCTCCCCTATGAACATCGTTCAATCTTATTATGGACTCCAATTTGTAAGATCATTTGGATGCATAAGTAAAATACCTGATGATGATGCCAATTCTTTAGCAGATTTTGTAAACTTTCCTGAAGAATTTACCACTATACCAATGTCGGCATTGAAATGAGTTTTTGCAGCATGGACTTCTTGAACGGCCTTATTACCAACCGATTTTTTATATTTCTTACATTGAACCACAAGCTTAATTTTTCCTTTCTCCGCAATAATATCAGCTCCTTGATCCCCGCTTCCTTTGCTTGTTCTGGAATCCCGCCCATTCCTCTTTAATATCCTAGCCACATAGTGTTCAAATTCATAAGGATTTTCAGGTACTGGTTCTGTGTTTTTATAGAAATCTTCCACCTGTTTTTGAACAACTGGATTATTCCACACCGACTCAACCGCCCCTAAGGTGAGGTTAACAAAAAATTCCTTAAAGTCTTTTTTGTTTAAATTATCATAGTTTTGAGCGAAATTAGATTTTAATCTCAGAGCCTGTCTGAAAAATCAAAAGCAAATTGCGGAGCTGTAAATTGAATTAAAAA
>CAYFHO010000117.1:0-9533 GCA_964342825.1 uncultured Verrucomicrobiota bacterium | reverse complement strand
TAGTCTCAAGAGGGTGCAACCCGAACGTTTCCTCCGTTAGGAGCAGGGGCTTAAGGTTGAACTCCAACGCTTAGGGTTGACGTCGCCTGTCGACCAGGAGGCGGATGGTTGCTGAGGGGGCAACCATGCGGTAACAGTTGGCACTCCATACATAACCTTGCGGTGGAGCTGGCAGGTTTTTGCTCGGAGTGCAAGCAGTGGCGAAGGCCCAGGTTTCCATTCCTGTGGTGGATACTTCCCCCCATTGCCAGTAACCCGCCGCTATGTAAAACCACCCGTCGACCTTTCCTCCCAATGGGCTGAGATAGTTTGCGATGAGTTGATTATTTTCTATGCGGGTGATCACAATGGGCTTCGATTCTGGGTCGCGCGGATCACTGCCAAAGGCAAATTCATATAGATTGGTATAACCATCTCCATCACGATCTCCGTCATCTTCAAGTGGATCAGGATCTGGTTCCAATATCGGATCCAGGAACAGCCTGACTTCGGGATCGCTTAGGATGAGTGATGCGGTCTGCCCCCCACGCGTGCTAGTGGCAGAACCGATCCCACCGTAAATAGCAATATTGATTGCAGCTAACCCAAAACTCTCATCATTCATCTCAACAAAAGTACCACCTCCGCTGTCTCCAGTTGATGCACTGCCCCCATCAACAAAAAAGCCCGAAGACAAGCGGTTGTATTCATAATCAGCAATAAGAAACTCATCTCCACGAGTTACCCAACCAAACCTCCTTATAGGTGCTCTAACACTTCTGCGAGCAAAATCCCAAACCAATTCGGGATCATTGAAATGCGCATGTGTCCCCATTCCCGCCAAGTAGACCATCTGCTCAAGCTCAAGTGGTTCAAAACTGATTTCTGTTGCGGGAACATCATCCAGGACGCCGGGTTCGAAATCATAAATCACCAGATCCATGGATGGGTGTTCATACACATTTTTTGGAGTGTATATGCGTCCCGCATCTGCTTCCTCCTTGGCATTGTCACCCCAAACAAAACGAACTAAGTCAAAATGACCATTAATTGGAGCCCCAAAAGGCCCTCGTGTATGCTTGGCTGACAGAACCAGATCTAATATTTCTCCCGACCTTCTTTCATACCGAACATGGACACAAGAACCGGCGCGGTATCTGGACTCCGGATCTCAAAAAACGGTTCCAACACCCATCCCCACGCTCGGAAACATCGCCCCTTTTTCCAGAGCCATGGCATTGATGGCTTCTCTGGAGTAAAAAACACCATCCCGTCCGGTGTGCTCAGCCTGCATGATAATCGCGTTGGCAGAATGTTCCATCAAACAGGCACACAATAAGATCAGGAGAAAACTTTTCATGGATCTCAGCATTTATTGACAAGTGAATACAGTCGAAGTGTATATCAGAACCCCCAAAGCCTGCTCAACCCTGAAAATGCCCATTTACATTTTGGCTGCAAAGGGTTAGGTGTGGATCATTCTATGGACAATCGAGTCAGTGATTTTGTGCCTGCCGTTCGTGAGCGAATTTCCCAGGTGGTGGTTGGGCAGGACGTTGTGGTGGAACGTTTGTTGGTTTCATTGTTTACCGGTGGTCACATCCTGCTGCAGGGGATGCCGGGGCTGGCGAAAACACTGCTTGTCAACACCCTTGCCAAAACCATCGAACTCAATTTCTCCCGCATCCAGTTCACCATTGATCTTTTGCCTTCGGACATCGTTGGTTCCGAAATCCTGGATCAGAAGAAAAACGAATTCCGAGTCCACAAGGGCCCCATCTTCACCAACCTCCTGTTGGCGGATGAAATCAATCGCGCTGCTCCCAAGGTTCAAAGCGCCTTGCTTGAGGCGATGCAGGAACGTCGAGTCACCATTGGAAATGATGCCTTCACTTTGCCTGCTCCTTTCCTGGTGATCGCCACCCAAAACCCAATTGAACAGAGCGGAACTTTTGAGCTGCCGGAAGCCCAGCTGGACCGCTTCATGTTGTGTCATCGACTCGATTACCCTTCTGCGGACGAAGAAGAAAAGGTCCTCACCAATTACCTCGATCTTGGATTGAAGAAGGAAGACAAGGGAGCCGTTCCGCAGACCGCTTTTGACATGGTCGCCGATGGCGCCGTTGCCGACCTTGAAACTTTGGTAGCGGTCATGAGCGAAGTACAGAAGGTGCACGTCAGTGAAGTATTCATCAAACATTGTGTGGAAGCCGTCAGGCGTACACGCCATCATGAAAAGATTGAACTCGGAGCAAGCCCTCGTGCAGGCATCGCACTGGTGCAGGCTGCAAGGGCTCGTGCTTTTATTCATGGCCGCAAATATGTGGTTCCTGAAGATCTCTTTGCCCTGGCCGAGGATGTCATTCTGCACCGCATACGACTTACCTACGAAGCCTTGGCTGACGGGTTGAGTGGTGTCGATGTTTTGAATGAAATACTCCTGGAGTTTCAGTGAGCCGACGATCCAGGTATGTCTTTCCATGACACATGGATGACTTAACACGTGAATCAATCCTCAAGAAAGCGAATGGAGCATCAATTAAAAACATGTGACCGGTTGAATGACAGGCAATTTCTGATTGCCGTCAAACGTTTGGCGGACAGCATCAATTTCGGGATGGATGCATCTCCTTTCAAGGGATCAGGAATCGAGTATGTCCAATCCCGCCCCTATCAACCTGGGGACTCCGTCAAATCGATCGACTGGCGAGTCACTGCCCGTTTGGGGAAAGTTTACATCAAGGAATTTGAAGCCACCAAACAACTGCCGATGTATCTGTTGCTGGATACTTCTGCTTCCATGACGGTGAGTTCTGTTTCACGCAGCAAATACTCGCTGGCGGTTCATTTGGCTGGAGGTCTGGCTTTTGCCGGACTGGATCGAGTCAGTCCTGTCGGTTTGATCGGGACAGGCGATCGGGCTTTGCGTATAGAACCCAGCCTCTCGCGAACCAGAATCTTGCAGTGGATGCATCAGCTCAGACGATACCGCATCGATGAAAACACCACATTGGCCGAGCGTTTAAGAGAACTCAGCGCCACCCTTCCGAACCGTGCATTGGTCATCATCCTCAGTGATCTGCATGATCCAGAGGCATTACCGGCATTGAAACTCATGGGGCAAAGACATGATTGTGCGGTGATTCAACTTCAGGATCCGGCGGAAGCATCACTCACCGGAAGCGGTTTTTTCAGAGGACGTGAAGCGGAAACAGGAGCCGAATTTGTGGCGCACGGACGATCCAGGCACTTGGATAACGCCCCCCTCCATGCTGAACTCAAACGTCACCGAGTGGATCATTTGCTGTTAAGGACCGATCAGCCGGTGGAGCATCCCATTCGTCAATTCTTCAGCATGCGAGGCCATGTCGGAAAAGGAGCGCGTTAATCCCAGATATCATTGGTGATTCTCCATTGAGTTATCCATTTTTATCTCGCCAGAATACCAACAGATTGCCGGAAGGGTCATAAAGATTCATGTCCTGATTCTCTCCTGAATAGCGAGGATCAACGACCTCGGGTTTTTCCTCTCGCTGACATTTTTCCTTCAGGTAGTCACAAAAAGCGTCCAATCCCTTGACCGGAATGCGCACCTCAGCTACGGGGGATTCAGAATCTGCGTGGCCATTCAAATGAAGAACCGAGTCCCCGAGATGAATCTGCATGTAAAGCGGAGAGTCATGAGAATCCCGAAACCGATGTTCCCAATCGATCTGATAACCCAAAAAATCCACATAAAATTTCCGAGTTTCTTCTTCATTCAACATGCGCAACACTGGGATGGAGGACTTGATTTCAAATGAGTTTGAAACTTGAGTTGGATCCGACATAAGCAATCAATTTTGTTACCGAGTTAAATTACTCGTTTGGTGGCAACCATTGAAGATACCAATCAAATTGACCGGTCATGGTTGTTTGTTGGTTTTCATCCTGAACAGAGACCTGGATTGCAACAAGCAATCGTCCCTTGGTATTTAAAGTATCAGTCAAATTGTGGGCTTGACCTTCCACAGGATCGGCAAAGGCCAATAATCTACCCTGTGCAGGTTTACGAAATTTGACATTGGAATGTCGAAGCAAAGGAAAAACGCGATCCTGAATACCCTTGAGTTGCAAACAAAGCCACTGTCCGCTACAGGCTTCCGCGAGAGCAAACTGCGCACTTGCATGAACACTACCAACATGATTTTTGCTTAAAGAAGAAACAGGCAGTTCCAGCAAATGACTTTCCCCTGGTTCAGATTCCTTCATGCCCAAAGCGGCATTGATAGCCAGATCAACGACTTTCATACCTGCGAACACACACCAAGCACTGACTTTCGTCAACGAAGTATTCAATCTGCTTGCCTTCAGGGGTGCGATTCAGGATGGGGGTAAAGCAGGCTGCATCTTAGTAGGGATGCCCACGACGCGTCGGGACTGTGCGTTGAGTGGTGTGTCCGCACATTGCTGTAGGCTATTGTAAATTCCCAATGCGCTCACGGCCCCGCGGCAGCGGTGCCCTACCGTGCTGCCTGAATCTTGGTAGGGACGTCCACGACGCGTCGGGGCTGCGCGTCCGGTGGCGTGTCCGCACATTGTTGTAGGCTGTTGTATATTACCTGCGTGCTCCCGGCCCTGCGACAGCAGGGATCTACCATGTTAATCCCACTCAGTTTGAATCGCATCCGGCTGTCGGTTGATCGCATTCTGAACCTGGATTTGTAAACGGAAGAAACCTGCTCCACTTTCTCCTTAGCTTGGATCACAGCTAAAAGATTGCATCCTGTCCTCGGTCATGGGATAAGAATTTGAGCCATCATGACAGAAATCAAATCATATCCGCACGCAGTGTTTACTGTGGTTCTATGTATCTTGATACAGGCAGGAAGCTCATTACCCATCTTGGCTCAGGTGGCACCTGGAACCGCTCTGCCCGGCACCCAATTGCTCACCATGGAGGGTGACATCGCCTCCACTTTGGTCGAGGGTGTGGATCGGTTTTTGCTCCGAAAAATTAAGGAATCTGTCAAAAACCGAGAGAACCATTGGAAGCGTGACTTCAGCTCTACCAAAGCCTATGAGGCATCTATTGAGCCCAATCGTATTCGGTTAAAAAAGATTCTGGGATTGGTGGACGACCGGGTTGAGTTTGCGCATCCGAAATTTGATTTAAGCATCACTGAAAAATCTCCTGTTTATATGAGCACCGAAGCCTTCGATGCTTATCAGATCCGATGGCCCGTTGTCGGTGATGTCATGGCCGAAGGTCTGTTGCTGGTGCCGAATTTACTGACCTTTCGAGGCACCGACCTCCCGGCTGAGCCTGAATTTACTGCCGCTTACAAAGAACGCGCGCCCTATGATACTTATTATTCGGCTGGGCAAGTGATCGCCTTGCCCGATGCAGATCAAACACCGGAGCAACTTGCCGGACTGGCTCCCGGTATCTCGCCGGAAAGTCAATTTGCCAGGCGATTGGCAGAGTCCGGATGTCGAGTCATCATTCCGGATTTGGTGAGCCGCAAGATGATCCGCAGACAATCCAAATACGGAGGCTGGGGTTCGGAACTGTCACATCGAGAATTCCTTTATCGGTCAGCCTTTGAGATGGGCAGACATATCATCGGATACGAAATCCAAACCGTGCTGAGTCTGGTGGATTGGATCGAAAAGCACCAGGGACCAGAACGCCGTGGTGTAGGAGTGATGGGATATGGAGAAGGGGGAATGATCGCTCTTTACGCGGGAGCTGTGGACACCCGCATAGATTCCGTGGGTGTTAGTGGATATTTCGGGCCACGTGAAGAGGTTTGGAAGCAACCGATCTCGCGCAACGTCTTTGGACTTTTGGAACAGTTCGGCGATGCCGAATTGGCTACCTTGATTGCTCCCCGAGCATTGATCATTGAAGCCGCCCCTGGCCCGGAAGTCGAACTCCCAGGTAAAGGTGGGGCTCCCGCCGAACTTTCCGGCCCCGATCCGGGAGTGGTTTACACTGAAGTGGAACGTGCTCGTCAACTGTTGTCAAATTTCCCGGGAGAAATTCCTATTCGACTCATCCTTGGGAGTGGGCTCCCATTTGGAAGTGAACCCGCTTTGGAAAGTTTTTTGGTTAAACTTCAATTGGGTCTTCAACCAGGGCCTTCCAAACCCATCTCCCCTTCCCTTCCCGACACACAGGCCTACGAAGCGCGCCAACAAAGATTGATCCATGCATGGAACCGCCACACTCAGAAAGTCTTGTTGGAAAGCCCTCACATCAGGAAGGAATTTTTCAAAGCTTTGGACACCTCGTCATTGGAATCTTTTCAAGAAACAATCGAACCTTACCGAACCCAGTTTCGTGATGAAATCATCGGCCACTTCAAGGATCCATTATTACCGATGCATCCCCGCAGTCGCCAAGTTTATCAAGGTAAAAACTGGACGGGTTATGAAGTGGTTTTGGATGTTTTTGAAGATGTCATAGCATATGGTATCCTCTGCCTGCCTGACGACATCAAGGAAGGGGAAAAACGGCCAGTGGTCGTGTGTCAGCATGGATTGGAAGGACGTCCACAGAATATTATTCAGGGAGATCATCAGGCTTATCACGACTTTGCCTCCAAGCTGGCGGAGCGTGGATTCATCACGTTCTCACCACAAAACCTGTATATATTTCAGGACCGTTTTCGCACCCTGCAACGCAAGGCAAATCTACTGAAAAAAACACTTTTTTCCATCATTACTCCTCAACACCAACAGGTCGTCAACTGGCTGAAGACTCAACCCAATGTGGATCCGGATCGGATCGCTTTTTACGGTCTATCTTATGGGGGTAAAACGGCGATGCGCGTTCCGGCACTGGTCACCGATTATTGCCTTTCGATCTGCTCGGCCGATTTTAATGATTGGGTCTGGAAGAACGCGTCCACATTGACCCCGTACAGCTATGTCTGGTCGGGAGAGTACGAGATCTTTGAATTCAATTTGGGAGGAACTTTCAATTACGCAGAAATGGCAGCCCTGATTGCCCCCCGCCCTTTTATGGTGGAAAGAGGCCACTTTGACGGAGTAGCACCCGACGAACGTGTCGCGTATGAATTCGCAAAAGTCAGGCACCTGTACCAAGCAAAATTAGGCATTGGAGATCGCTGTGAAATTGAATGGTTTCCTGGCCCCCATACCATCAATGGAAAAGAAACCTTTCAATTCCTACATAAGCACCTGGATTGGCCACCAACAGATAAATAAGCGCAATTTGAGAAGGTAGGGATGAGCTGCTGCTCGTCCGCGAAAGCCAGGAACCA
The DNA here is from genome assembly GCA_964342825.1 of uncultured Verrucomicrobiota bacterium. Classification (GTDB taxonomy): domain Bacteria; phylum Verrucomicrobiota; class Verrucomicrobiia; order Limisphaerales; family AAA164-E04; genus AAA164-E04. The sequence goes on along the minus strand of CAYFHO010000117.1, from coordinate 2,283 downwards.
CCTCTTCCTTAATGGGCTGTAAGTCGTGCAATGTCGCACCTTAGCTCAACTTCCCCCATCCATTCACCCTTTGCGCTTTTTCTTGTAGCGCTTCCAGCGGTCGTGCACCCAGAACCAATTGAGTGGATCTTTGAGAATCGCTTGTTCAAATGCAAGGTTCACATCCTTGGTAATGTCATTCACCGTCCGACGTTTTCCATCTTCGAGCGTGGGTATTTCCTCCTCGAATTCAACGATCCATTTTGCAGGTGCGACCCGGTAACAAACAGCCGTTGCGAGTCGACAATGATATCTCTGCGAAAAAATGGCGGGCGCAGTGGAGCACAGACATTTTTCACCAAAAAAATCCAGGAAGATTCCACTTCCGGCAACCTGATCAGCAAGCAATCCCAGTACGACATTTCCATCGGCCATCAATTTCCTTAAAGCACCCACTTCCTTTCGACGATCAAAGAACCGAACTCCGGTACTGGCTCGGAGCTCCTGCAATAACCGATTTAATCCGGGCTGGTTCAGTCCACGATAAGTGGCCGCTCCAACACGACCGTTCAAACTCCCAATACTGCGTGCATATAATTCAAAATTCCCAAAATGGCCGATCGCAATGATCCAGCCATTCTTCCATTCATCGGGAGATTGAGCATTGGCCGGTTTCTCAAAAAGTTCTGTTCCCTTGAACTCTATATGCTGTCTCAAGGATTCAGTGCTCATCCCCGCAGTTTTAATGGCGGAAAGGTAATTTTCACCCAGCCTCTGAAAGTGCTCCCTGGCCAACCTTTTGGGATCTCCCTCACGGCCTGTTTGTTTGAGAAACCATTCCAATTGCCCCATTGCAACCATTCGGTGTCGCCGATCCAATTGAAACGCAAGCAGACCTGCACAACGTCCCACCCATGCCACGAATCTCAGGGGGAAGATCTGAATTCCCCCCACCATCAAACGGCCAAGAAGGTATAGCAAATAATTGAGGAATCGATTCATAGGTCAATGAAAGCAGATCTTCTTCACACAATCCTGGAAATCGTTCGCACCTTTCATGATTTTAATTTCCACCCTCATGAAATAAATAGGCAGATCACGTCGATCCAGCTTTGGAAATCGCACGGCATCCTTTTGTGTGGTGATCAACATCTCTGCTTCACGTTTCACACCTCGATTGATCACGTCCAGCACCTCCTGTTGACTGTATCGATGGTGATCCGCAAAACGTCGCTGGTACACCACCTGATTTCCAAGCCGAATCAGGCTTTGTTCAAAACTCTCAGGTTGGGCAATGCCACTAATCGTTGCCAGGCGTCGATGACGAACAAAATCCAAGGGCAATTGTTCGCCTGTAAAGAGATCTTCAAAAAACAGAGGATGATGCACACACTCAATGATCCCTGCTTTGGGATTCAATTCTTCAATCTGTTTTCTTAATTCATCGGTGGAACCATCGATTTTTGTGATGAAGATTGTATGGGCACGGGCCAAATGACTGGGCGGCTCCCGAAGCGTTCCCCTCGGCAACAAATGGCCGTTCCCAAAAGGATCTTGATAATCAATCAGGACTACGTCGTGGCGTCTCCCCCTGAGTTTCCAATATTGGAATCCATCATCCAGCAGCAAGGTATCGCAACCGTAATTTTCAATGGCGAATCGACCACTCTTGACCCGATCTTTATCCACCAGCACCACCACGTCACGAAGGTTAGCAGCAAGCATGTAGGGCTCGTCACCGGAAGTTTCTGAATCCAGCAACAAGGCTTCACCGTTGGAGACAATCTTGGGAGGGGTGATGTCCTGCCTGAATAAAATCTTGTCGAGCAATCGCTGATGCAGCGGCCTGGGCTTGGACCGATATCCACGTGACAGAATGGCCACTTTGCGGCCCGCATCTTGTAATTCACGGGCAAATTTCTCCACGACAGGGGTCTTGCCGGTTCCCCCAACTGTCAAGTTGCCAACAGCAATCACCTGCACGCCCAGGGTGGAATCTCGCAGGAGTCGAACGGCATACAGGGCATGTCTGAGTTTGATAATCGCCTTGAAAACCATGGAAAGACAGAAAAGCCCTCCCCGTATCACCGTCGCTTTCCGGTCGCGACGATGTCCGGAGATAACCTCCAACACCAATGTCTCAATGGCCTCTGTCCAATCCCTGATTGATAACCGCATTCGGGGTGAGTCTGCCAAAGGGGAGTCGGAAGGGCAAGCTGTCTGGAGTAAGATATTTACTTTACGTCATAGGAACGGTGTCAAAAGAGCCGATCATAATTTCGCATATAAACGGATGAGATGAGC
>CAYFHO010000116.1:0-9893 GCA_964342825.1 uncultured Verrucomicrobiota bacterium | reverse complement strand
TTGGCCGGACCATCTCCACTTTGCCATTCATCCAGATCGGATCCATCAAACAGGACGATGGCATCCGATGGGGCCGATCCGTTTGTTCCGGGTGTGACAATTTTCGGTGCCTCTTCTTTTTTTCCTGACTCTGCACCTTGGACGGTCCAAAAAACCGATGTGAGCGAAAGGAATCCAACAAGGATAATATTCTGTGTTATTTTCATGCTTTGATTGGACTTGTTTATTTGCCTACGCAATAAAGTTTGCTGTTGGTTCGAATGAATAAATTACCGTGCGCGGCGGTGATCATCGAACGAGTCATGTTATCCCCTCTATCCCCCATGGAGATGGTGTTTTTGATGGTTCCATTGGCGGCATCGACAACCACCACTTCAGCCGCAAAATTCATCAAATAGATTTTACCATCCGCCACGAGAGGCGATGCTTCGAATTTACTTCTACCGGGCAATTCCAGAGTCCATTTGATTTTCCCGGTTTTGGGTTCAACGCGCGAAAGGGCGCCGCGAACGTCACTCAATATGAAAAAGTCACCGTAGGCATATGCCGGGGTAGGGACATCTGAACTCAAATGACGCTCCTCTTTACTTACCCATGCCAGGGCTCCATCGGTTAATTTTCCGTTGCCTCCCAATTTGACTGCATAAATCGGATCCTTCTTCGGTGCACATGCCAGAGCAACACCGCCACCGGCGATAGGGGAGGGAACGAGTCGCCAATGGGTGATACGGTTGGGGTTCCAGGTACCCCAGCGCCAGATTTCCTTGCCGGTCTCTGGATCATGACCGGTGATGTCATCACCACCGACAATGAGGATTTCAGTGCGTCCGTCATGTGTGTAGGGCATGGGAGTGGAGAAGGCCTCCAGTGATTCCATTCTGGCATCGCTGGGACGATTTATTTTCCACTTCACCTCGCCTGTAGCGGGGTTGATGCCTGCGATATAAGATTCGTTGGGTTTGTCGGTAAAGCCTCGACCATGTACCGGGATGTTTCTCTGTAAAACTTGAAGATACAATGTGTCGTTGAAAAGCAGTGGCGTACTGCTGAAGGTCCACTGGAAGCAAAATTCACCCCATTTTTTTTCCACATTAAATCCCCATAGTTTCTTGCCTGACATATCGAAAGCCACCAATTCACCATTGCCATAGAAGAAGATAGCTTGTTCACCGTTGGTGACGGGCGAAGGTGAGGCGTAATTACTTCGGTCGTCACGTTTCATTCCCACAGCCACGGTATTCGACCAGAGTGTTTTTCCTGTTTTACGGTCGAGACACATGGCCAGAAGGGTTTGATTGACCTCATCTGTTGTGGAAACCAGAACTTTTTCTCCGTGAATCACCGGAGTCGCGGCGCTGCTTCCAGGGAGGTCTTTGGTCCAGGAAATGTTTGTGGTCTTGGACCAGTTTTCAGGCAGGTTTTTTTCGTTGGTAAATCCGTTGAAATTCGGACCTCGCCACTGTGGCCAGTCTGCTGCATGAGTTGCCTGAGCAAGCACTACGCAGCCCAGAAGAAATGCCAAACTTGGTTTGATCATAAGCAATAGTTTTCGATGGTTAAGGAATACATCTCGAACTTACGAAACGGTTTGCTTTTTCGAAAGTTTAAAATGCTTGTAGAGATCAGACGTAAAGGGCGGTTTTTAATTCATGCAAAAGCACACTCACCAGCCCATGCCGCTTGTTTGGATCAGATTCCAAAGCTTTCAGTATGCTTTTTTCCACCGCCAACGGTATATGTGGATTGATGTCCCTGGGATTTGCAAATTCACTTCCACGATTGATTTGTTTGCGAAGGATCTCGTCTGGTGTTTGCCCCTGAAATGGTTTTTGGCCGGTTAATACTTCGTAGGCCATGACACCATAGGCAAATATATCCACCCGGTGATCCAGAGGTTCTCTCTTTAATTGTTCGGGAGCCATGTAAGCTGGTGTGCCTGGGTTTTTCTGTAATTTGACCGGAGTCTCAGGACGAGGTTGTGAGAGGTCGAAATCGAGCAGGCGGACGTTCCCGTTGCGCGATACAAGAATGTTTTCCGGTTTGAAATCAAGGTGCATATACCCGCAATCGTGCACATGTTCCAGTGCTTCCGCGCTGTCGATCAATATGTTGCCGATCAGATCGCTCAAATCCATGGATTCGTCAGCCATGGCCTCTTTCAGATTCAATCCTTCGACATATTCCATGACCAGGAAATGCTGCCCCTGGAGTTTGCCATGCTCTACGTAATGGATGAGGTATTCGTGCTCATGAACAGCAGCAAGGATTTCACAACCTGCGATAAACCGTTTGCGGGCGGTTGAATCGCCTTTGAGTTTTGAAAGCAGTAATCGGACAGCCACGGTCTGTCCTTCAGGGTTGGTCGCCAGCCACAGGTCGGCCATTCCTCCACTGTTGATCAGTTCCTGAAGTTGATAAGGCCCAAATGGCCCCGGACCAACGGCATCCCCTTCCGATTGATTCTTTTTTCCAAAGAAATTGAGCATATCGGTTTCTACCAGGGGGAAAATTTGCCCATGATGCTGTGATTATTTCCAATCTTCATGTTGGAAGTGTTAGTTTTAGACCTTGGAGGGATCAAGGATTTTTATTATGAGCTAGGTAACTCGTAAGGCGTTACGCATATGGTGTTCCCATTGAGTAAGATGAAAAATCGCATCAGATCGGTTGTTGAGGGCCCGATTCGTTTGCTTTACCCCGAGGCATGCCAGGTTTGCGCTGAATCCTCAGCATCCCCGCAGGATGGCTTTATCTGCGAGAATTGTCTTCAGGGGATTTCCAGGATCAAATTTCCCTATTGCAACTGTTGTGGCCTGCCTTTTGAGGGGGATCTGGATCATGCTTTTCAATGTCCCAATTGTCATGAAGTTCGTCTTTATTTCGAGACCGCTCGATCGGCCTGTGTTGCAAACTCCTTGATGCTCGATTTGTTGCATCGCTATAAATACGGCCATGCTCGCTGGTTGGAACCTTTGTTTGAACGTTTATTGGGAGAAGCGGTGTCCAATCAGATTGCAGCCGATGAATACGATCTGGTGATCCCTTTACCGCTTCATCCTGTCCGAAAAAGAGAACGGGGATTCAATCAATCCGGTGTATTGGCTCGGAATCTGGCCAAAAGGATTCAGTTGCCTTGCGTCGAGGATGCCGTAAAAAGGGTTGCTCACACGCAATCACAAACTATGCTTACGCGAAAAGAAAGGGCGGCCAATGTGGCCCAGGCTTTTGAAGTGGTTGATGGCAAACGTATCAAGAATCGAAGGGTTCTGCTAATCGACGATGTATTGACCACCGGTGCAACTGCCAGCGAATGTGCGCGTGTCTGCCTTCAGGCTGGATGTGACACAGTCAATGTATGGACCCTGGCCAGAGGGCTGGGGATAGTAGGCCAATGAGCGTGGATTGGTTTACGAGGAAAATTTTCAACAATGTGCAAATAAGATGAGTAAATCTCCAGAAAAGCATGATACCAAATTTATGACCCGCAGTATCCCAGGTGTGGAAGCCAAGGAACCCACGGTCACACCTCCAACCAATACTCCGGACCAAATGATGCTCAAGAGGCCGCGTCCGGTCACCGGTGGCCCACGGAAACGGGTGATTCCCGAAGGTCTCTGGACCAAGTGCCCCAAGTGCAATGAAATGATCTACGACAAGGAGTTGGAAGCCAAACTCAATGTTTGCTTTAACTGCGGTCATCATTTTGCTCTGACGGCATGGGAGCGGATTCATTCCTTGATCGATGCAGACACTTTTGAGCAGTTGGATGAAAACATGTCCAGCGTCGATGTTCTGGAATTCCCCGGGTACATGAGCAAGATTGGAGCGAATCAGCAGAAGACCGGGCTCAAGGATGCTGTTGTTACCGGATTGGGAAATTTGAATCACCACCGCGTTGCCCTTGGCGTGATGGACTTTAGTTTCAATGGGGGATCGATGGGATCCGTCGTTGGTGAAAAACTCACTCGCGTGATAGAGAAGGGGACCGAACTTGGTTTACCCGTCATCATCTGTTCAACCAGTGGCGGAGCAAGAATGTATGAGGGGATGTTCAGTCTGATGCAAATGGCCAAAACTTGTGGTGCTTTGGCTTATCACGGAAAGCAGGGGCTCCCCTTCATCAGTGTGCTCACAGATCCAACCATGGCAGGGGTGATGGCAAGTTTTGCCAGTGTCGGGGATTTGATTGTGGCCGAACCTGCCGCTCGCATAGGATTTGCGGGACCGAGGGTGATTAAGGATACCACCAAGGCTGATTTGCCTGAGGGTTTTCAAACATCGGAATTCCTTTGCGACCACGGATTGATCGATGCCATCATTCCCAGGAAAGATCTTAAGAACCGTCTGTCCTATTATCTCGATTTTCTGATGTCCGGTGCCAAGGGCAAATCAAAGACTGGTTGATTGGCCTGGTTTTACTTTTGCATGAGAAAGGCGCATCCCCAGATGCGCCTTTCTTGTTTTTTGATTTCTAATAAATGTCAGTGATTGTCGATCGTAATCCCTGGCCAGTCATCGGTGCGGAAAGGTGTCAAAGGCAGTCCTTCCTTGTTCTGGACATTACAAACCGGATTATCCGCCCATGCATATCGCACTGCGACGGGATTGGGCACCGATTCACTCCATACCTCGATCTGTGTGTTGTTAATAATCTTGGCTTCAGCACGCACGAACTGCTGATTGGCTCCAGCGATTGTAAAACCGATGGGTTTTCGAATATCAAACAGATCCATACCTCCCCCGACATGGTCAAAGGTCAATGTGATCTTGCTGCCTTGACGATCCATTGATTTGTAAATCGGACTTCTGTAGACGATGTCATATCCGTAATCCTTTGCCAGAGCCCAACGAGCCAGGCGCTTGGCGACATCCTGTTTGTTTTTGGGATGAATATCCTGGGCTTCTCCAAGATCGATGATGACGGCTTCGCCCGTATGTGGCAGCTTGCTCATGGTCATGGTTTGGGCTTCCCTCAGTTCAGCCCAGTCACTGTCTCCGGGTTGATCCCGCTCTAATTTGAAGTCCGCCAATTGCACCCAGTAAAACGGAAAGTCTCCCTGGTTCCACACGTCTCGCCAGTTCTTTATCATGAGCGGAAACAGATCGCGATATTGATAGGCTCTGCTTGCGTTGCTCTCTCCCTGATACCAAATAGCGCCCTTGATGCCATATCCAATGGTGGGATGCAGCACTCCATTATAAATGTTCGATGGGCGATGGTTGCCAAAGAGCTGGTTGTTGGGACGGTTGGGGCGTTTCGGGGTGGGCTCTCCTTTGGCTCGTGCTTCAATGGCCTTCCACTTCCACTCGTTCATCGCCTTTTCGTAATTGGCAATTTGAGTTTTTAGTTTTTCATCTGCTTCTGTTTTTTCCCATCGCTTGATCAGAGGCGCATAACGTTCATCAGCTTCCAACAAATCACGTCGGATCCAGGCTTCTGCTGCGGAACCACCCCAGGCATTGTTGATCAATCCAATGGGCACATTGAGCGTGGTGTGTAATTGGCGGCCAAAGAAATATCCAACGGCCGAAAATGAGCCCACGGTTTCCGGGGAGCATTCCTCCCATTGACCTTCAAAATCGTCCATGGGGACTTGTGTTCCAACTCTCGGCACACTGATCAAACGAATGTCCGGATACTGGGCGCTCAATTTTTCGAGATCAGGATCATTCGATGCATTGACCGACCATTGCATGTTTGATTGACCGGAACAGATCCATACCTCCCCTGATAGGATGTTATCAAATTCGAGAGTATTTTTACCACGGATGCTCATCTCGTAAGGGCCTCCTGTTGGAAGGGCCTCGAGTTGGACTTTCCAGGCACCGTCATCTCCTGCCTGGGCTTTTACCGATTGGCTATGGATGGTGACCGTGACGGTCTCACCGGGATCTGCCCAGCCCCAAACGGGATTGGACTGATTTCTTTGGAACACCATGTTGTTTCCGATGATGGATGGTACACTAACCTCCGCTTGAACGTTTGTTGAAAACAGGCACGCCGCAGCGAGCAAAAGAATGGTAGATTTTCGATTTTTTTTCATATCTTCAATTAACCTCTGCAATGTCGAGACACTTCTACACCCAAACAAGGATGGAGCACTTAAGGGATGAATCCAGCTTGAGGAGATTCTCCCATTTCGCAAGGTAAATCCGAAGTGCAGGATGAATTAAATGGCAAATCCTCCTTCCTGAAGAACCGCCCAGTAATCCTTGATCTGAAGCCAGAAAACTGAGACAGTCCTCGACATCAGACTTATGAAAAAGCCTCATGTGATTTTGGCCATCCTCGTGCCTGTCTTGCTCCTGGTCCTTTGGACACAGACGCGTGATGATCAAGTCTCATTCCCTGAAAATTTCAAAAATGAATCAAGTGCCCGTGCTTTTCTTAAAGAACAAGTGGCTGAAGGAAAGATGACCGAAATAGAGGCACGTCTGCGACTGGCGGAGGCATTGGTTCAGATCAACAAACGCCAAACCAAGAAAGAATACATCCAGAAGATCATGGACAAACATTATCTGGATGAATCACAGGTCAAAGATTTTCTGATCAAGCAAAAACAGGAAAAGGGTAAGGGGAAATATTTGCAGAAAAAACAATCTACCTCTGATCAGACCAAGTCAAAGGGGGGGGGAATCTCGAATGACATTTCTTCATGCTGACTCGCTTCCAGGCGATTCTCCTTATTCCAAACCAAGCCGGGTGGTGACCCGGAATTTCAAAAAGTGCTCAGTTTATCGATACGCATTTACCTTGATCGAACTTCTAGTGGTGATCGCCATCATAGCCATTCTTGCAGGCATGCTTTTACCCGCATTATCCAGCGCCAAAGCGCGGGCCAAACGAACTCAATGTCTCAGTCAGGTTCGTCAATTGCAATTGGGTGTCCAGATGTATGCGGATGATCATGAGGGTTTGCTTCCACCGAGGGATTATCAACAGGGCGCGGTTTGGACGGATCGGCTTGAATCCTATTATGGTAGTCGAGCCATTTTAAAGTGTCCGGTTGACCGAGTGGACATGGATTCGAGTTATTTGCTCAATGGATTCGTGGATTTCTTTGCCATGGAATCATTTCAAGGGGATTGGGATGCTTTTTTCGGAGCTTACAAAACGGGCGGTTTCGAGGGGATGAAGATCTCCGCCATCCCGCAGCCGTCGGAAACGATACTCCTGGGAGAAAGGAAAGAGGCCGCTCGAGGTGATGCCTATATGGACATATGGCCCCCAGAGTATGGCAGTGATCATCTGACAGAAATCGATCACGGCAAACATCGCACAGGGAATCAGGATCGTTCAGGGGGTTCCAACTACGGTTTTGTGGATGGCAGCGCTCGTTATCTCAAATTCGGTGAAGCTTTCAGTCCGTTCAATCTTTGGGCTGTCACGGATGAATTTCGGGAAGCATCGTTGCCTGAACTTTGATGTATGATGACGATACCCTCAGTGCTCATTATTCACAGTCCCTTCCTGCTTTTTGTCCACTCAGGAATGACTTCCACCAGAATCATGGCTGAAAACATCAGTCCACAGCCCAGGTAACCGATGGCTCCCATCCTTTCACCCAAAAACAAGGCCCCGAACAGACCCGCAAACAAGGCTTCGGAAGACAAGAAGATGGCCGCTTGAGGACCGGTCGTATAACGTTGTGCCACTGCCTGCAGGGTAAAGGCGACTCCACTGGAAAAGACACCCGCGTAGAGAATCTCCTTGGCGGCTGCTTGAATGGTCTTGAGTTCAAACGATTCAAAAAACAGAGCCACCAAAAATCCCAACAAGGAGCAAACCCCGAATTGCACGGCTGAAAGTGTCAATGGACGTGCGGTTTGTCGGCCAAGGTTTCCCACCAGGATCACCTGAATGGCCCAAAAGAAGGCGCAAAGGATCGTGAGTAGATCGCCTGTGCGTAGTTTCGTGAAATCTCCCCCGCTCAAGAGATAAATTCCAATGGTCGCCAGAATAGAAGCAGGCCAAACCACAAAGTGAGGCGTCTGACGTAAAAATACCACGGTAAGTATGGGGGTAATGACCACATACAATCCCGTCAGGAATCCGGAGTTGGTGACCGTTGTCGTGAGTAGCCCCACCTGCTGTGAAGCCATTCCAAGGAATAAAACGCATCCAATGATTCCCAGTCCTGACCAATCTTTTCTTTTAAGTGCCGTAGGTGCCTTTCGGGATTCGTTCAGGGCCAGCGGAATCAAAATGATCGTGGCAATCAGAAACCTTAACCCGATAAACAAGTAAGGCCCTATGGAGTCCATCGCACTCGACTGTGCAACAAATCCCATCCCCCAAATCGCACCCGCCAATAACAGCGTCAGGTTGGCTTGTATCCTTGTCATATCAAAAGGTGATCCCCGGCAAACACCTTGATATGAACTCATCCCTGTTCGCAGATGGCAATCTTTGATTTATCAATGAACTCCCCAATTCACTGGCAATAGCTTGATTCACATCAGTATGCAAAATCACGTATCAGCATCATCACACGCACTTGTTCCGTCATATGTTTCTTGGAATCTCGGGGGCAAGGAATGGATTTCGACTTGTTCTTCACCTTCAGCCTCCTAATACCGAAATTAACGGAAAGCAGATGAAGGTCGAGATATAATGAAAGCCTGTCACGGAACCCTCAACACCATTCAGCGTTATGAATGTTGAAAACCACAGTCAGCTCTACAAAACAAGACGTTGGAGAAAACCGGAGATTATCAAAGATTCGCTTCGCCCACGGATCTCCTTGTCCCGCTAATCTCAACTTTATCGTTAGCTGTAAAAATGACCGAGATAGGACGAGGTGAACAAATATATCCGCTGATCACTTCGGATGTTTCGCTGTTCGGCGTTCAATGGTCCGATGACGGAAGGGACATTGTTTTCGATCTGGAATTACCGCAATCTGGACGTCACTCCCTCGTCTGCACTTGGGCAGCTTCAGTTTCCATCGATCTCCAATCGGAAAAGAACACAGGAGGCCCTCCACTGACTTCAGAAGCGTCTTTTCGCACTATCGACTCGGGACGCACTTGTATCGTTTTCAACTTTTTTGACCGTGGAACGATCACTTTCGAGTGCAACGAGGTCGTGCTCTCTAGATCGGAAGGCAGCGAACAAGGCGGTGCTGGACAACCGGCTACCCGCTCCGAGTCGAAATGATTTCCGTAACTACAACCTTTAACCTCCAGTCGAAGGCGTGCCGCCGGTAGCCGGGCCAAACCTATGACGTTCGCCAAAGAATGAAACCTTACCTCCAAATTCGGAAGATATGGGAAGATGACGACATGATCGAAGTCGTTTTCTCATTCGCAGACGGCCAATCAATTTTCGCCACCAAGATTTACGTCGGGCACGAAACCCTTAAAGAGACCGTGGAAGGACTCAACCGTTTCAAGCCACAAGTTCACGGCGGCATTTACGATCTGGAGTGGGGCGTTTTCGGCCCTGAATTTGCAAGCGGCGCCGCGAGAATTAGGTTCCACTTCTACCACAATGCCCGACTCTGCATCTCAGGATTGGTCGAGTCGGAATTCACTGAGTTCGGACTCAAGAAAGTTGCTAGCCGAGGCGAGCTGTATTTCTATTCTGAGCCTGCCTTGCTAGACAACTTCATCGAGGAGATGAGATCGCTCTCCAAAGGGGTAACCGATTCTGTATCACTAGCCGGTAAAACTTAACCACGGCGAACAATGCATCGATCCTAACGCTTGACCCACCTCCAGTCGAAATTTTTATGGTCAATCAAACATCAACCCTGAAATCGGAACGGGTCCTCGATCAGGGGTAGGATGACTCGGTCGTTTGCATCCAAGGGATGGATATACACCATGGAAGGTTCTTTGAGCATGGAGTCAACCTGTGTGATGTCGCAGGTGATGAATTCTCCCTTCTT
>CAYFHO010000115.1:0-10181 GCA_964342825.1 uncultured Verrucomicrobiota bacterium | reverse complement strand
AGTTTGATTTTCATTCGATTACTTTTGGACAAGACACTTGGGTTGCGGTTGAGGATCAACGTATTCTTACCTCTTCCGATGCGATTTCATGGCGCTCTTCAGAAATCCCCGACCCGAATGAGGAACCACTTCATCTCAGCAAGGTTCTCTTCACTGGTAATGGCTTTGTGGCGGCCGGTGTCATTGGCGATTTTTGGAATAAGTTCCAAGTCGTCATTCTTCATTCTGACGATGCTGTGAATTGGAGAATCGCAAAAATGGGTACTTTGCGGATGGAATCGGGTGCTCTGGATGCAGATTTTGGAGGCGGGCATTTGGTCGTTGTAGCTGGCGGGGGTGATGGAAGATTCAGCGCACCGGTCTATGAAACCTGGACCTCAGCCGATGGATTAAATTGGGAAGCAGCTAACGTCGCGAGATTTTCTCGTGTGCGACATGGTCACGACGGTTGGTTGGCCACTTCTTACCATGGAGGGTCTGCCTTTGGTGGAGGCCCCAGCGTGCAGGTATGGCATTCGACTGACGGGAAGTTCTGGACGTCATCTCACACTATGTCCGGAACTTGCAATTTACAAAACCTGCGATCCGGAACGGATTATTGGCTTGAAATAAGAACTCACACAGATTTCAGTGGGCCGACCCGACGCACGTTCACGTCCTTTGGTCAGGCCCCTGAGATTCCATCTGTTGGAACCGGGTGCGGAGATACTGTCTGGAATCATATTTGGTTTGAAGGAAGACGATGGTTGACCGCTACCCATAACCATATCATCACCTCATCGGACGCTTACACATGGAAATCAGCAATTGTTGATGTTGAGTTTGATTTTTCCCCAATTCAATTGGCATTTAATGGGGAAATGTGGCTCATGTCCTGTTTGAATACCGATACAGGAGAGCCCATTTTTCTGGGATCCCATGACGGGCTGTTCTGGACCCTGAAATCTGTCTTCACCAAACCGGATGGACTGCCGGACCGATTTAATCCCTTATCCCCTCGATCCCTGATAGCAGCGGATGGAGCATTCTACTTGTATTCCTCGCGCCTTAGAGGCTTTGGACAACCAGATGGAACAACCATCATTTCAGGGCAAGCAAGCGTCAGCTAAAGCGCCGACGGTATGGAGTGGGAAGAAATATCCGTCGATGCATTAGGCGACAAAATGTCTTACGGAGGAGGACATTTTATTGTTAGCAGCGGAATGAGTCACGAGATCCATGTGTCAAAAAACGACGAATCATGGCAAAGAGTCGCTTTGGATGGAAGAGGGGGCATTTTTAATGTCATAAGAGGTGACACTCACTGGTTGGCATATGGCCAATCCGGATTCATATCGGAGGACGGGTATCAATGGACCAAAATGAAGTCCAGACCACCCCACCTGGATTTTCTGACTTTTTCGCAAGGTATCTGGTTTTCCACCTCAGGTGATGGACGAATAGCTTTCTCCGAAGATGCAGAAACATGGATAAAACCTAAGCTCTTGGAATCCAATCTCCGGTTTCGCAAAGTTGCGGTGGGTAAAAACCAAATGGTTGCTGCCAGTGGACAGCCCTTCTTATTGGCTGCACCTTTTAAAAGCGATCCATTTCATCTTCAATTCGAAAGAAAAGACGATGCTTTGGAATTGCGATGGAATGTAAAACAAGGCGTTGTTGTGTTGGAATCAGCATCCTCGATGAGTGGCGATTGGAGTCCATTTCTGAGGGTTCCAAGCCTGGATGGCCTAGTACGTATTCCTCTTGGGAATTCTGAATTTGATGTAGATAAGTCCAAATTCATTCGGGCAATAATTGAGTGAGTACCCACCTCTCGCGCACTCACTTCAAGTCAATTGGCACTAATCAATATTTACTCTTCTCAACTCTTGAGCCCTTGTGCCTTTTGATAATAATAGGTCTGTCCCTTTATTTTGTTTGAGGGATAGCGAAAAAATAATTCAAAACCTAGCCATTGTGGGTCTGGCCCTCGGATGTATGCTCGCCACCTGGGTGGTAATGAAGCATAACTCAAAGTAAAGGAAGTCGCCCATTAAGTGAAAGAAACCGTTCCTCAACTATTACTCATAAAGCGGCCAATTTTTGGTAATAATTCCTAAAGGGTTCGAGGGAATGGCTGTCACGGGGCCAATCGATAAAATTGGGCCTTATTTTCTTTGCTCTTTGGTAAATTGATTACTGCCGGTCCCAATGGAATCTTAACGGATTTCCAAGCTTGCCAGTTTTCTAAATCAGTCGATGTTTGGATATTGCTGCGCTGATTTGGGACACCTCGCAATTCCAAGAGAGGTTTTCCTGTTTGCTCTTCTATCGAGGTTGCCAGCCATGAAATAGGACCTGATCTAAGAATCCCATAGGGTGAATTTACAAACCAGTGATTTTCATGATAAAGGACCTCTATTGGTCCCGATACCGTTGGATAGGCAAACGCATAATTCTGCTCCCAATGCTTCCCATCTTCAGATGAAAATATCTTAAACGAAGGTAATCGGCTGCTGTTGTGTCCTCCTATCGATAGTACCCACCTTCCTTCTCCATAACCTAATTTTGCCGAAAATCGATCGTCAATCAGATTGCTTGTTTCTACTGGATATCCATTCCATAAGATTCCATCTTTTGAACGCTCAATCCAAAGAGTTCTATCCGATCCGTCATTATAAACGCTGACCAACATCCATTCCGCATCCCCGTAGGCTATATCTTGAATACTGACATCTGTTTGGTGCAAATTGCCCGGTAAACGGTCCTCAATCGTTTGCCTTGTCCAATCTTGAAAGTCAGTGCTTCTACTTGTCCGAAAGATGGTGCCAAAGTTAGTAACAGCAATGACTGCTTCATTCGAAAATGAAATGTCAACGATCACTTCAGCATTTGTTAGTTGCCCACTTCCCATAAAAATTTTCCTCGGATTAAAAGCGTGATCGAATATGTAAATATCCCGACCCACGAGTAACCACCATTTTTCAAAATGATATCTGAGCCTTATGGGGCCAGATTGGCGACCTGAAATCTGTAACTGCTTAGACGACCCTATTCCTGGCTCCAACAAATAAAATGCGGTTCTCCAATGCGAACGCGTTCCCATCAATTCTCTGGCATAATCTACGTAACCATAAACACCTCCTCCAAAAGCAATATCTTCAATTGGATATTCTGTTGAAGCAATCTTAGACCAGTTGAATCCATCTTTTGCTAAATAAATCTCCTGATCTATAGCGACCAGCCATGAGCCAACTCCATGGGCAATCTTGGTTGGCCTGTTTGGTCCTGCGCTCAATCCTTGACCTATGATGTTGCTACCAAACTCGTATCTTGCCCCTGAAATTGAGCATAAGAAGAATCCTTCATCAGTGGGCTCTATATCGATATCCGTGGAAGTATTCCATTCAAATTCAAAGTTGTTGTCCCAGTAGCTGATTAAAGTGTTCCAGTGGATGCCGTCAGTGGAGGATTCAATGGAATCTATTTGGTTGAACGAAACGTCCATACTTAGGCGGTTGCACCACCATATTCCATTTTTATACCAAGTTGGCCCACCGTTCATCCGTATGTGTTGCCAGTTTTTACCATCGGCCGATCGATGTTGACTAACGAGATATCCCTGGCCACCAAATTGACAGGATGAGGTTATAAAGTATCCATCCCCATAGGCTAACGAACAAAGGTCCTTCATCCACCAATCTTCAATTTTTTCCCAATGGATTCCGTCTTCAGATCTAAAAAAGTTTGATATGTTTTGGACTAACCAAAATCCATTACCATAGGCTAAACCAAGATACTTTAATGGCAGGGTATCAAATTCAAATTGATGAAAATCCTTCAAGTTCTCAGAAGAATAGATCCGTGATTTTCGGCTGTTCTCCTTATTATTCCCTACAACAACCCATTGATCGTTTGAAAACTTTGCAAACAAGGGAGAGAAGTTTTCCAGCGTTGCGACTTTAGTCCATTGGAGTCTGTCCTGAGAGGTCCAAACACCTCCTTGCGCGCCAAAGAGGACCCATTGTTTTTTCCCGAAAGCGAAAACACTAGGGTATTCTTCAAATGGTGTTGTGATTGGCGTCCAATTTTGCCCATCGTCCGAAATCAGTAATTGTCCGCTATGTGCTACCGCTAGCCAGGAATTTTCGTAATTTTTGACAGACATTTTGATATCCGATTTCTGATCGGAGCTCAGTAGTCGATAGCGGTTGCTGCGGAGGATACTATTTGATCCTGAGTTACCTGATTTTCCGACGATCATTCGTATGCCTTCGGCAGAAAATGCGGATTGGCCTAGAGTAAGATTGGGACTTATGGAATCAACAATATTCCAATCTCGACCATCACCGGACTGGTACAATATGGCTGAATTGGATGAATCATTAGGTTTCGTCAAAAAGATCCATTCATCCTGGCCATGGCGTGGTTTGGAGGTTTTACCAGGAACGCTTAAAGTCAGCTGCCAATCCTTTCCATCACGGGAAAACAACAAGTCGCTTTCAACATCTCCATCAGGTTGATGTCTTTCTGTGACACCTATCCAGTGATCCTGATAAAAATTGACGTGCCTAAAAGTTTTTTGATGTATCAGCAAGGATTTGTCTAAAGAAACAGGCTCCCATTTGACAGCGTCCGTTGAGCTTAATAACGCTGGTATAGATTGGGATGGATCTTGATCATGCTGGCCTGCCAGTATCCATTTTGAGGAATCCGCCGCAACAGATTGGATTCTCAAATTCGGAATGCGTTTGATTGACCAATTAAGTGCATCAGTCGAAGTAGCAATAAAACTTTCGAATCGAACGTTATTTTTACTCGAATTATTTTCCCATCCTACAATGATCCACTTTCCCTGAGAAAAGGATTGATCGATCCAATTAACGGAAGCATCTAGCTTCTGTATGTTCCATTGAAATTTATTATCGGAGGTTAGAATAATTCCATTTTCGCCTGTAATGAGCCAAACACCTTGATTGTAACGAACCGTGTAAAAATCAGTTTCAGGTGGGGCTTTATGGAAAAGCCTTTCAAAGGAATTAAATCTATTTGACCGGTTTAAAATGAGTCCATCATCTCCGACAGCAAGCCAACCTTGATCATGTCTTAACGAAGTTTGTTCAATGAGCATGTTTTGAGCTGAATCACCGAAAGTTATATCATTGATATCAACTCCTGGTCTGGTTCTGATTGGTTGAAATTCATTTTGAATCGGCTCTATGCGTTTCCATGACTCAGGGCCATCAGCTAGTGTGAAGATCCTACTTATTAAAAAGATGAAAAAACTTACCTTTACTGAATTCATTTTCTATTTGCTTTGTGTTGCGGGGTATGATGCTGCATGAATTTTTGTTTTGGTAATTCTCAAAGTAGATCTGATTTCGGCTGATGTGGTCCGTTTCCTAAAAGTAAACTTACGGTATGGAGACATATAAAAACTCTCAGGTGCATTATCATTTTTACTATCATCCCATAAGAGAAGATATTTAGGCGAAAAGGACCGTAATCTCAAGACATTAACCCGTTGTTACAATTATGAGACTCTGACTATTAGAACAGCTTTCCTGTTTCACGTGGTTTTTTTCCTCCTCTTCCGTTGATGAGCTGTTCCATGGAATTTCTTAGACAATAACAGGTCTGTCCCTTTATGAACAATGTCAGGCTTGAAGTCATCAAATCGTAACTTGGACCTGCATGCAAAGAATGTTTGGATGGTGCTTAAGCGCTAAAAGCATGATTTGTGGAATATGAACGACAAGCTGCAAAGCCAGGAGCCTAAAGGTTGGAATCCTGCCACATGGTCCCCGAACGGAACTCCTTTTACTATTTGGTGTATTACCGCTGCCTTTGGTGCCTATTTTTGCATGTACGGTATTCGAAAACCTTTCACTGCCACAACTTACGAAGGCATGACAGCTTTTGGAATGGAGTTGAAATCTGTCCTGATCATTACCCAGGTTTTTGGGTACATGCTTTCCAAATTCATCGGAATTAAAGTGATCGCAGAACTACCCCCGCATAAGCGTGTCCGCGGAATTTTATTGCTGACGTCGGTCGCTCTTGCCTGCTTGCTGGGTTTCGCTTTGATCCCCGCTCCAGTATCCGTGGTGTTTTTGTTCGGAAATGGACTCATGCTGGGAATGGTCTTTGGGCTTGTGCTGGGTTTTCTGGAAGGTCGACGCATGACCGAACTTCTAGCCGCAGGTTTGTGCGCGAGTTTTATTTTGGCAGATGGAGTCACCAAATCTGTCGGCGCATGGATGATCGAACAGGGCGTCAGCGACACTTGGATGCCAGTTGCAGCTGGAACGGTCTTCATGCTTCCTTTGCTGGTTTTTTTATGGATGCTCAGTCGGATCCCAGAACCATCCTCTACGGATCAAAGCGAAAGACAAACACGTGTTCAAATGAACGGATCCGATCGTCGGCGGTATTTTATGCATTACGCTCCCGGACTCAGCGCGATCATTCTTTCCTATCTTCTCATTACCCTCATTCGAAGCATTCGTGGTGATTTTGCTCCGGAGATATGGAAGGGACTGGGTGTTGAAACAAGCCCCGAACTTTTTTCCATTTCTGAAATGTGGATTGCTTTGGGCATCATGGTCTGCAGCGGTGTTTTCTCTTTTTACCGAAACAATCGCAAGGCCCTCTCACATTCGATCACAACATGCATTCTGGGTTTGGGCTTAATTCCAGCGAGCCTCGTTGCTCTTGCCCAAAATTGGATCTCTCCATTTTGGTTCATGGTGTTGATAGGTTTGGGGCTTTACCTTCCCTATGTTTTGGTGCACACAACCCTGTTTGAACGCATCATGGCCGTTACACCCGATAAGGGAAATATCGGCTATTTGATGTATTTGGCAGACTCCATTGGTTATCTGGGATACGTCATCTTGATGCTGTTCAAGGATTCGCTCCCAGCTCAAGGCAATACTCTGACGTTCTTCACAAAACTGTGTTGGTTGGTTGGGTTATTCGGCATAGGATCATTTTTTCTGGCTTGGTATTATTTTAGAATGAAACTTCCAAGAAAGAGTCCGGCGCGTTCTATATAAATGAAATCAGTTACTGATCAAACATACACTGGAGAGGTTGCACTTTTTTATGGACCCGACAAAACAGTCGACCTTGTTCCTGTAGAGTGGCCTTCGCCGGAAGGTGAGGAAATACTCGTTAAAATTACCCATTGTGCCATCTGCCGCAGCGATGTGCATACGATGTGCGGGCGTCGTCAGGTGGAAACCCCAACCGTACTTGGTCACGAAATCATTGGCAAAGTAGAGGCCACTGGCGACGAGCATCCGTCCATCGACCTGAACGGCGAAACGATTTGTGTTGGCGACCGTGTAACCTGGGCCATCTATGCACACTGTGGAACCTGCTATTACTGTCAGAACGGCCTGCCGCAAAAGTGCAAAAGCTTGTTTAAGTACGGACACGAACCTGTTCAGGACAATGGTGCGGGATCCAGCGGGGGAATGGCGAATTATATCATCTTGAAACCGGGTACCCCCATTCTGAAAATTCCTGAATCGATCAAGGATCAGAATGCTACTCCAATCAATTGTGCTGTAGCCACCTCTGCGGGTTTGCTCAGAGAAAGTCGATGTAAACTGCAGAAAAACACTGTGATGGCAGTCATGGGTGGCGGTTATGTGGGATTAAGTGCGGTTGCTTTGGCAAAGGATCAAGGCTGCGGTCACATCATTGTTTTTGAACCCAACGAATATCTACACACACGCTGCTTGGCATTTGGCGCCAGTGCCGTTTTTAGTCCAGGTGATCCAACCGCCATTGAGTGGCTGAAAGACAACACGGACACAGGAGGTGTTGATCTTGTCCTGGAATTAGCAGGATCGACAGAGGCCGCCCAAATGGGGTCCGATCTCTTACGTGTGGGAGGGTGCCTCATGTTGGCTGGGACTGTGTTTCCTTCTCCTCCCCTTAGCATTGATCCGAACCAAATAGTACGCCGATGCCTGACGATCAAAGGACTTCACAATTACCAACCGGAAGACCTGATCACAGCAACTCGTTTCATGAGTCATTCACAAGCCGTTCTCCCCTGGGATGATCTCATTGGAGAAGTATTTTCTTTGAAAGAATGCAACGCTGCGATCCAATTTGCGAAGGATCATCCAGGTAAAAGAGCCATTCTATGTTTGGCGTAATCTTAGGACTTCTGATCACGGGAGGGACTATTTGGATTTCTCCTACAATCCGGGAACAAAGTGTCTTCCTCCTTGCCATTTACCAAATTCAGAGATTGCCTTAAAACGCAGCGTTGTAAATTGGTGATGGAAATCTTTGCGGGCGCGTTCTTGCATTGCATTGGAGTGACGTAATGCATGCGGTCCGTCTCCAAAACCATGAACCATATCCTTCATCTCCTGCAATGTGCTCCACACTGAAAAAGTACTGAACGTTCGGGGTGGGCGAAAAGATGCTATCGCCAGGCTTGTCGCTGGGTGATCCCTTACTTGCTCTTCAACGGGTTTTCCCCAACGAATGAAACGCAAGAGCTCTGGCAGCTTTAACCTGGCAATGGTAACGGCTACGACTGGTTTAGACGGATTCTGCTCACCGAGACTTTCTGGCAAGTCTTCATATCCTTCGTAGTATCCCCATCGTCTCATGAATCTCAGGCGAACGTGCCACCCGCAGGACAGCACTTTTCCCAATTTTGTTTTGGATAAATACGATTCCAATGCACCTTCACTTTCCCAAGAAGCAAACATGGCAATGTGGCGTAGTTGAAATCGCGAGCTGGAAAGGATTGGTGAACCAAGTGACATAGCCATCATGCACTCTGCATGGAGTAAACCCGGAAACTTGTCGGATGAAGGAGGAAAATATAGAGCCCGCAAAGCGTGATCGGGAGTTGTCGTCGCAAGGTGATAACTGTAAATCTTCATCATCTTTTTTAAGGGTCCAAGTGAATCTCTGTGACCGAGGGAAGTGGTTTGGAATGGGCCTTGGGCCGTCCCCATCCAAACGCCGTCAATCCAAGGCAGACATGTCCAATGGCATTCGCCACTCCATGATAGCGAACCATGTCATAAATACCAAAGATGGGTGATCCCCATGCCCAGGATAGTGCAGGAATTATTGTTCCCAGGGGCACGATAAGCGAAATGGCAAATAATACCAGCGGCCCCTTGCTCATGCGATTTGGTTTACCAAAGAAAAAAGCACCTAGCTGTGTGATAAAAATAAAAGCATAGCCGGTCGCCCCCAATTCATCACAGTATGGATACCCAAGAATTCCACCTGCCGTTATTAAATACGAAACAGGATGAATGAAAATTAAGACTCGAATCCACCTCTGAGCAAGCTTGCTGGAAATAACTCGACAAGTCATTGCGGTGATAGTCAGGGCACCATAACCTGCAAATATAAAATGAGCAGCCGCCAGCCAAGTCCAGGGAACACCAAATCCAAGAAATATCGAATCACTGAAATAAACTCCCAGCCAAAAAAGTCCACCAACCACGAATACCCAAGCAACTGCCAGAGCAAATTCTTCTGGTAATTTTTCTGAATATGAAAAGGCTCTCCTCAGCAGAATAAGGCCTATGTAAACAGCTGCGATCACAGGCGGAAAGAGGACGAGTGTTACTGAAAAGTAACTCATGTTATTTTAGGAATCTTTGAGTCTATGCCGCTCTGGAGGTTTCAAGAACGAAGCACTTTTTCCATCGCTTTTCCTTTGGCAAGTTCGTCGATCAATTTGTCAAGGTATCGTATCTTTTGCATCAGCGGATCTTCGATATTTTCAACGCGAATGCCACAGACAACACCTTTGATGAGGTAAGCATTTGCGTTCATTTTCGGAGCTTCAGCAAAGAACGATTCAAAACTAGCTTCACATTCAATTTGCTTCTCCAAACCCTCCTGATCGTATCCGGTCAACCATCGAATACATTGATCCACTTCCTGCTTGGTACGCCCTTTCCTTTCGGCTTTTTGGATATACATCGGATAAACTTTTTGGAAGGGCATCGTGAATATTGGATGTACTTTTGTCATGATGGATCGAGTGGAAAAAATATGTCTGATCGTCCTGACTTTTTGAAGAATCGAATTTTAATAGTTGAGCAATCATACTTACAGGAATATTACGTTTAACCTATTCCCACTTGACTAACCCAAGTTCGTCACTGAAGTGGGAATTGGCAGCGAATTTCCTTCAATTTCGG
>CAYFHO010000114.1:0-10230 GCA_964342825.1 uncultured Verrucomicrobiota bacterium | reverse complement strand
CATGGATTAGGAATCGGCTTCTTCAAGCCCAATCCCCAATCTTTGATCAAGAACCATTCTTTCTCTTTCAACGCTTTACGCAAAATTAAGGCTTCAATAATCCAAAAGTAAGAATAAAAGTAGGAATGAATGGTCATTAATTCACTAAGAGATGCTACAATTCTGTTGGCATTTCAGCAGTTCAATATTCTCAATATTTCGGTTTGGTCAGAATGCAATTCGGTTGAAGGTGACCTAGGTGCCTGAAACCAATGTGAATTTGGCCGCTTGCGGGACAGATTCGATTCTCCTACGCGCTGCCATGCTGAGGCACTCGTAATCATACTTTATTAGTAGGTTGAGCCGGTCGATGCTACTGAAATGCTCCAATTTGATGAGAGTCGGCTCTGTAAAGTTAGAGCCCTTGATTCAACATTTTGTTGCTGTCGATCATTAGCAAAGCGCTCAGCTTGTTCATCCCTGGCTTACTAATAGGGGCTTTGCCGTCTTGATCATACTGAAGCTCTGGCCTCTTACTTTGCATTGCTTAACGGAAGGCGGTGGCTGCATATAGAATTTGAGGCGAGGGGCTGACCCATATTTCGAATCGAACTTGCGCTCTGAAATGCAATAGGTAAAATGCCGCTTCAAATTCCTTAATTAAACCAACGAACTCAAGCGACGATTGGAACTTGCATTTGAGACAACCGAATTGCGTGAAATCTGCGAGGATAAGGCGGCAGGAGAAAAGGCGTTTGGTGCTTCCAGTGCGTCGGAGCTCCGGCAGTGTCTCGCTGATTTACTTGTTGCTGAGAGCCTGGCAGACCTACCAGATCGGCCTGAAGTTATGCCAGACAACTTGTTCAGAATTACTATGTTGTCTGGGCTGTCGTTGACATTCTCTTCCAATCATAAGAAAACCAAAACTTCGCGTAATCGACACCAAGTAAGGCGGCTGAAGATTGTGAGCATCATAAAGATATGAACACCGAAACCTTCCAACCCAACTGGGTGTCAAGACCTGGTCAAACAATTGCCAACATGCTCATGAAGAAGGGGATTTCTTCGAATGAGTTCACCGAACGTCTCGATCTTAAAGAAGACTTTGCTATTGGGTTGATCCTTGGAGATAGCCGAATTGAAGAAAATGTGGCTAACAAGCTGGCTGAGATTCTCGGTGGGACAATAGGATTCTGGTTAAACCGTGAACGAAACTATAGGTCGGAGTTAGTTCGTCTCGCTAAAGAGATGAAGGAAACTGAGGCAGAAGAATGGCTCAGAAGTTTATCTCCAAAAAGTTTGGTAAAAAAGGGTTGGGTTACTTTGAATCCCGGTGAAAACATCATCCAGGCGTGTTTACGCTTCTTTGAGGTTCAGTCGATTGCTGATTGGCGTCGAAAATATCATGGTGAGCTGGCACTTGCTTCATTTCGGAAGAGTCCTACTTTTGCCACACATCTCGCCCCGACTGCAACTTGGTTTCGACGTTGCGAAGTTTTATCACAACAGCAGGACTTGTCTGGCTGGTGCCCAAAGACATTCTTAGAAAAGTTGCCCGAAATCAGGGAGTTGGTTCGGTTGAAGAGTCCTGAAAGGTTTTTTCCGCTTCTAAAAACGATATGCTCTTCAGCAGGAGTTGCGGTTGTTGTCGAGGAAGCGCCTAAAGGTTGTGCAGCCAGTGGCGCTACTAGATTTCTTTCTAATGGTAGACCAGTCATAATGCTCTCGCTCCGGCATAAGACTGACGACCACTTTTGGTTTACTTTCTTCCATGAGGCGGCCCATCTTCTTCTTCATCGAGACGCGATAAACCTCGACTTCACGGATGATCTTAAGGTTTCGGTTGATAATGCTGAGTGTGAAGCAAACGAATTCTCAGAAAAAATATTAATTCCAGAGGAGATTGAGTCTGAATTCTACAGCATCAACTATAATACGCGACGTACAGGAAAAGATATTCTTCGATTTGCTAGACACGCGAGGTTATCACCTGGAGTCGTCGTTGGCCAATTGCAGTTTCGTCGAAATCTTTCTTGGAATCGCCTTAACAGCTACAAACGCCACTTTGAATTTGAGCAGTTTAATTAGCCCCGAAATGGAACGAATTTTCTCGGAGACTTTTGCCAGTTACAAATCGCATCCTCAAGAACATCACAGCCAACGTCAAGAGATTCCCCTAGTCTAATCAAGATTTGATCAAGATCGAGGGGAGATAGGTCCGAATCAATCTGGCCAGAAACTAACAAACGACCCCCTTGCAGGGGGCCTGTAGCTCCACTCAAGTACAGACTGGTTGGTTTGTCGTCCAATAAGCCAATTCTAATGAGGAGCAAAAGATAGTCAAACCGCGCCATTCTGCCGAAACTTATCACACAAGCCAATCTGCGATAGAGTGCGTCAAAAGCCACTCCTGTCGGATGTGCTGTCGTTTTAGAATACGCCAGCAGCTGCTCGTGCGTGCCTGATTTCTGGACCCAGTTAATGTAGGATTCTACAGCGGAAGCAGTTCTTTTAATGCTTTCGTATTTTCTATGGTTACCAAAGCCGAGCGTGTTCCTGGTTGAATTCGCCAAAGTACCATAGCGGGTGGTCCAAGCGGAAAATTCGTCAAACTCTTGTCTTACCCTGTCCCAGTTCCAGACGATGCCGTCCTCTCCGCGATAAACCTCTGCACAGAGTTGCCATTTAAGTGAACGGTGTCGTCCAAAATAGGTGGCCAGGAAGATCATCCAGCATGCATCCTCGATCAATCCTGACTGCAAATGGAAGATTGCACATTTGATTGGATCAAATGCTTGCGAAGCTGGGTCCGTGGTGCTTGAATCGACTCCACGTCGACAAAGCAGATTAATGTACCTCTCCCGCCGCTTGCTCTCCTCAATCTGATGGACGAAACACCAAGCAGCTTTCTCATTGCTGATTCCTGCTAAGTTGCACGTTTTGAGTGAGAATGTTTGAAGAGCATCAAAGCAGTCTGTATTTCGTAGTAGTTTTTTCATGCTATAGGTGAGCTGCGGCTTTGCGTGTGATCCATGAGCCAATAGATGACTGAACGGATTTCGTCACACCAAAGCTACTCTGAAGATTGTGATTGTAGCCAAGGTAGTAGATCTTTTTCCTGAGCTTCACACCTCCGATTGAATGCAAGAATCCTTCAAATGCATACCCGGATACTCCTGGTGTGGAGTTGCGAGGTAATTCCCAGGTTTTCATCTTCCGCGATTGCCCTTCATGCTCCGCAATCTCAAGTAGTCCTTCTATCACGGTCCTGCCATTGAGTACGATTACTCTAATTGAAGAAGAATTAATGATCTCGGCAAGAAAGGGGGCACCTTGATTCACTAGTCGTCGCCGGCTGGTGGAATTTAAGTAAGACCATTTCTTACGAGTCGCCCACGGTACTAGGTCTAAATGGCAAGCGGGAGTCTCAGTTTGATAAAAGGAGTATCCAGTTCCCTTAATGATGCCATCAAGTTTACCGAACCACAGGTCATAAGGAGTGCCGGAGAAGTAGTGAAGACATGCAGAGATAATCGCCTTCTGTTCCCTGGGGCCGGCAGCTGTCCATCTTTCTAGGCCCATTGATCTGAGTGTGGGAAATCTCCTGGAAGCTCCTTCTAGCTCTATGTTTTCAGAACATGTAAATTCACGGTTACTCGGGTTAATACCCATTGTCGCCAAGGGAGCACTCTGAAAATTACCGAAACCTGGAATAGGAGAACTCCACGGGATGATGCCGAGGTGTTCAGCATCTCGTTCGTGGATTTGAAGTAATTCCTGAATTAGGCTATTCATTTAGTTCCCTATCGAAAACGTAGATTTGATAAACTGGATCATCAATCATTGCTCTGAAGAGCTTGGCTGATTCTTTGTCACGCTGTTGTCTTGCAAAGTGCATCCCTATAAAGCCAAGGAGGTTGTTCCAATAGGAACTAAGCCTGTTGCACACCAGAGGAATTGAGTGGTTTTGCCGTATATGGCTTTCGGCCTGTACCACCATCGCCACTGTATCCATGACTCCTTCTGCTGGCATTATAGGCATAGAATTGAGTCTCGATGTCCATCCTTCGGAGAGGAAGTGGTTGACCTTTGGGATGTGCTCTGTGTACACGTGAAGATCGCCCGCAAAGTGTTTGTATGATCCGAGTTCGACGGAAAGATGCCTAGCCATTATTTCTTGAAGCATGGTAAAAACAAAGATATCGTGCGGGAGCCCGAGAAATGCGTCACTAGACCTCATTGAGACAAAGAGGTGCAGCTTGTTTTCGAGTATCCTGAAGTGAAGTTGGAGAGTGCAAGGTATTTCCTTGTGATCCCTGTCAAAGTCGCTTTGTGCAAGGATGGGTATGACTGCCCTACGGCTGCTTGGTTTCAGGTGTAGTAGCTCTGCGGCCCGGTGAAACTGATTTGGCTGATACGTGGAAAAGATCCTCGGTCCGTAGGCTCCGTGAATTGTCTCCCCGTCTTCAGATTCATCAATGTACTTAGAAATATACGGAGCGATTGCGTGCAGAGCATTTGAACCGGAGAGGATCCACATCAATTCGCCGATGCAGGAGACAATTTTTCCTCTAGATTCTGTTCGGCTGAGTCGGGCGAGAGGGTTCGTGAGTTCAAGAAGTACACCTGGTAAGGCGAAGTATTCGCCACGAGTCGACGTTTCTTTTATGCCCTGATCAAGAAGCACCTCCTGACTCTTTCTCAGAAGGTCGTCAATTGTGTCGGCAATCAGATACATAACGTGATGGTCGGCAGTCAGCTGATGGTGTACTTATGAATGCCCTTTCGTTCATTCATTAGGCTACTACCTCAACCAAGCTTACTTGTTTTAACAGGCGATTCATTCATTAGTTAACCAACTGTTGTTTAGCGAGATGCTAGCTGGAGTGTAGTAGCTTGAAAAGGACAAATAACATACATATGAGTAATCCCGTCGAGGGCTTGCCCATGTACTGATTAAGATCGTGTATGATGTTCTTCTGTTAACCTATCCTCTGTGGTTATCTCGAAAATTCCTCTTTTACAGTGATTAGAAGTCCGTGTTTAATTTCCACTCCCCTTCCACCCACCATGGCGGATTCGCCAATGGAAATGATATACTGGAACCATGGAATCAGACGCCAATCAATCCCCTGTCGAGGTGAGTCGCGACGTGTCGCGGTATTCGCTTTCTGTTGAGGAGGTGGTTTTGTTGTTTGTGGCTGCTGGACTTCCCCGTTCGGAGCGGTCGATTCAGCGTGCCTGTAAGCGTGGACATTTTGATGCCATATTGGGTGACACGGAAAATGGTCAGCGGTATTTCATCACTCCGGAATCAGTGGATCGTCGGATACAGGAATTGAAGCAGATCGAAAGTCAGAAGCCGATTGTCGCGGCGGACCGCGACGTGTCTCGACCTGACGCGACGGTTCGCGACTCGTCGGGACATGCCGCGTCTAGTGGGAAGTCCAATGGGAACGAAGATTCATCTGACAATCCAGAATCCGAAAAGCGAATCAAGGATCTTGAAATGGAAGTGATGCATTTGAAAATCGATAACCGTGCCAAAGAACAATTCATCAATCACATGGCGGAAGATCGAAAGGCATTGTTGAGCCAAGTGCGTGAGGGTTGGGAAGAGGCGCTTCGGTTGAGTTCGACCGTGGGCAAATTGGAAACGCAACTGCGTCTCACCGCACCGGATGAATCGGATTCTGAAGCCCTTGAGGATGCAACACAAC
The DNA here is from genome assembly GCA_964342825.1 of uncultured Verrucomicrobiota bacterium. Classification (GTDB taxonomy): domain Bacteria; phylum Verrucomicrobiota; class Verrucomicrobiia; order Limisphaerales; family AAA164-E04; genus AAA164-E04. Next base: position 4,531 of record CAYFHO010000114.1, on the reverse strand, counting down.
CAGAGCAGAAACAAACTGATTCAAATTCTCTTCCTGAACTGGTCATCAATGATGAGACGGAAAGCAGATACGGTCAACCTGTTGATGAGAACAATGCAATTGGGTAAAATGGTGTTATGCATGAAATCACTTTCCAAACCATCACCTCTCCCCATCCTGAAGTGGTTTCGGAGTGGGCATATTTTCGGCAATGAACTATTTGCAAGCGGCACAGATGGTTGAACAAAGGTCCTATATTGGACTACATTCACAATATGACTATAACGGTTCCAGACAACATCGCAGAGGCGAGTCACCTGACCCAGGAGACGGCCTTGCTCGACGTCGCAATTGGAATCTACAAACGCGAGCAATGGTCATTGGGGCGTTGCGCACAGATCGTTGGGATGTCTCGATCCGAATTTCAGGATGAACTCGGCAAGAGAGAGATCCCCGTTAATTTCGACACCACTGACCTCGATCAGGATTTGGAATTAGTACGAAAGTTGTTCCCTGATCTAAAATGAAACGTGTGTTCATCAATGCCCAGCATTTGAGGACAGGATTGATATTTCCTGGATGTAGGCAGCATTATGGGGTCTGTCGGTCGAGGTGAATTTCTAGATTCAGTAAGCGATGTCCGAGAGTGGGAATAATGACAACATATCAGTGGTAGTGATCGCTAAAACTCCCGGTACACTTCAATCGTTAGACGAATGAATATGAATGAAAAACTAGAACGCCACAAGATGCGGACACTCGAAAGAATCGAAGGTCATCTTTCTGAAATCAAATGGTTGATTTTGCTACTGATTGCCACTGTGGCATTCCCTCCGATTGCATGGCTTTTCCTGCTCATCGCAGGAGTTCTGCTGGTTTCAGCTTTGTTTGGAATGGGGCTGGCATCCTTCATCAACAAAATAAGAAATGGCCATAAAGAATCGTCATAGATGGGACTTAATCCAATTTTACCAGAACTGAAAACAACCTCATTTGTATTTTGAGTCAGGACCGAAATTGCGTGCTGTCGATCGGTTTACAACAGGGGTTAACCGTTTGTCGGGACGGAACCCAAACAACTACGGTATGCGTGAAAAGCCCCACGAAAAGATCATGCTCCATCCAATCCAGTTCAAAAGCGCAACGAGGCTGCCAAATCCAACCACCATTGCTATAGAACGATAGGAACTGATTTCTCTGTCAAAAGACACGATACATAATCCGAGCGTCCATAAGAAAGACAACGTGCAGAGGTTTATGAGAGCCTGTTTGGGGCTTTGAATGGCAAAGATTTGAAGGACCCGGAAAACAAGGAGGAAAGTAATCAAACTTAAGATGGAAGAAATAACACTGATCCGAATGGATTTTTTTACTATCTTACGGTGATTCGCCATCATTAATAGCCTCGTTCTCACATTATGATGAAGCCGTTGCATCTGAAGCAATTCCTGGAAAATAGTGTCATTTGAGATTTCGGTCTGGATCTCATACTCCCAACAGCCACCGCGTTGACAACGCTCAGCCAGGGCAATTCAGCTTATCCTCAGCTTCATGAATCTAAGACTATTGACCAGGCCAGTTAAGTCCAGGTCTTACATCAAATTAACAGGATTCATCATCAATTATCCGAGGTCAGCGGTATTCTTAGTGGGCTCTCCAGTAAGGCATCGCAAGTGGATCGCACGATCGAAAAACGGTTGCTTTGCCCGAGGCTGTTGCGGCTTCAGAAGATTATCGGTATCGTAAGAAAAACGCCTAAAAAAACGATTCATCTGCGCAATGAAAAATCAGATTAAAGTATTTCTTCAACTCATTTTCTTCACTGCATTGCTTTTGTTTGCTGGCTGCACGGACAACTCGGCATTGGGAAATCCGAGAGCCCATCGGCCGAAATCTTTAAAGGGTCCTTTGAAAATTTATTATGAAATTCAATCAGGACCAAACCAGACATCAGGTACGGGCACTCAGGGGCAAAAGGTTGAGGTAATACATTTCTTTGAAACATACATTTTAGTTGAAAGCGACGGATCTGGTGGCCAAATTTTTCCTACTGATAAGATCATCAACTTTAGATGGAGCAGTTAGCCTTTTCAGGCTTACAGAAGTGAAATTGACATGGCATTCTTGAGTTCAATTTGCGACCGGTGACTCCATTCTTCATCCTCATTTTGTTATCAAGAGCGATTTATCTCCTCTATCATGCCAATCCCGCGGATTGATGAAAGGGCAACATCCATAAGTCTCCGGATTTCGATTATCAGTCAAAACCACTTTCCCAACATCTGTGTCCATCCTTAGAATCCGTGGTTAATGCATTCCGTGAGACGGATTCTTTTCTCCAGCAGTCATCTGAATTTCGAATTTGACCCTGTGAGTGATCTGCTCACAATGAGAGGACCATGTGTTTCAGCTTTTCATACATGAACACCTCACAAAGAATCGTTTCATTGCTGTGCCTGAGTCTTCTTGTATTCTTGATCATTGGAGTCAGCGAAACTGGAGCTTCCACACCAGAGGAAACGGACTTTGCCAAGCCGGTCAGTTTGGCCTGGGTGCCTGAAGGTCAGTCTTTGTGGACTATTACCCGGGAGGGGCGACAGGTGCTGCGGCTGGACCCTGATTCGAAATCTGTGGAGCTTGTTTTTCACAGCGAGGGACCGCTTTACGATTTGCACATCATTCCCGGTACTTCCAGGCTCATCGTGCTTCAAAATAAACCCGGGCGAGCGTTTGTGTTTGATGGAAGCTCATCAAACACTCCAATTCTCATTTCTAGTGTGGACCTCCCTGACCATGCCTTGGACGTCACCAGTTCGCATCAGGGAAAATATCTCTATGTCCTTCATCACTGGAATCACAGGGCCTCCATATTGGAACGAAGTCCTGACGATGATTCCCAACCCGCGGGACGGTACACCTTGAAAAGTGATATACAACTTCCCTTTGCTCCCTGGAGTCAGATCATCACACCTGATTCAAAAAACTGGATTATCACTTCGGCGTTCGGTGGTAGAATGTGCATGCTGAACGCACAGACAGGTATGATCGAAAATACCATTGAAAGTCCTGTCCACAACATCCGCGACCTGACCTTGAGTCCGGATCAAAGCACCCTTTGGGTGGCGCATCAACTCCTGCATCCCGATGCCACCACATTGCGAGGGGATATTCAGTGGGGATTCTTGATGGAAAACAGGGTCAGCGGATATCCGTTGAGCGATATGGCCGACCGATTCACGCGTCAGGATGCCCTCCAGCTCAAGGGGCAATTGGAACGTCCCGGCAATGCTGCCGGAGATCCAGAAGCTATTATGTGGACGGATCATAGAGAGCTTCTCGTTGCATTGGCAGGTGTTGGTGAAGTAGCTGTTTTGCATGAGGATTCCACAGCGAGCATTCGATTGGGTGTGGGGAGACGTCCTTGTGCTATCGCATACGATCCGGATCAGCGGCGTGCCTTCGTTGCGAACAGTTTGTCCGACTCCATCTCAATCATCCACCTTGATCCAGAACCTAGAACAACGGGCACCATTCGATTGGATTCTCGCAAGCAATTGAGCCAGGTTGCCAGAGGGGAGCGATTGTTCTATGACGCCCACCAATCTTTTCACGGATGGTTCAGTTGTCATAGTTGCCATACGGAGGGGCACGCAAACGGGAGGCTGAACGACAATGCCGCTGATGGCGGTTTCGGGGCTCCCAAAAAAGTGATTTCACTTTTGGGTGTTGTCAAAACTGCACCATGGAGCTGGCTGGGTGAGCGCAATGATCTCATTCACCAAGTACACCAATCGATTGAAACGACCATGGGAGAAGTCAGTTCTCCTGAGAAAGCTGAGGCTCTGCATGCGTTTATGGAAACGCTCAATCCAGCACCCGCACTGCGTGGCTCCCTCACCGAAATAGAGCGGGCAAAAGGTAAGGAGGTCTTCGAAAAACTGCGTTGCGATGAATGTCATGCGCCTCCGCACTACACGGATTCCGAGTCTTACGACGTGGGAATCACAGATGAAGTCGGTCACACACATTTTAATCCACCATCTTTGTTGGGGGTATCACAAAGAACGCAATGGCTCCACGACGGTCGAGCCAAGTCTTTGCGAAGTGTCTTTGAAGATCATCGTCACCTTATCAAGGGTGAACTTTCAGATCAGGACCTGAGTCATTTGTTGAGGTTTTTGGAGTCGCTTTAGATTATCCACTGGATCTCTGGTCATTAGCCGGATCCAGTGCTCTGGCCAAAGTGGTTTTTCCTACTTGCCGCGATCCCAACAGTGCAACCGCGGGCGACTGTTGAAGCCACTTGAGCAGGCTCGATGTCAGGTAACGTGCAATCGTGTTTACCTTGAAATTCCGGAATCAATTCCGGAATTTCAAGGTAAACACGATTGATCTATAGGATATGATTTAAAATTTCAGTCAAGGTTCTGACGTCCAGCTCATGCGTTTGGCAAAGTCGTTTTGAAAATCTGGGCGCCAGCGGCTGACTGTGGTGCACGGATCGGTTTCGGAAAAATCCACATCCTGAAACCATCCGTTTTCAGCGCGACCA
>CAYFHO010000113.1:7388-10488 GCA_964342825.1 uncultured Verrucomicrobiota bacterium | reverse complement strand
AAGGAATTCCCCATCGTCCATGCCTCCACCGTTCTCTGCGATCGTGACAATGGCATCGACGTTACCGTTTTTGGACCGGGATTGATTTAGCCCGGCGGCATCATCCTGACCAATGGCGGTAATATCTTCATCGTAAACGGTTCCAACGATCGAAGCATCCCATATGACATTGCCCTTGGAATCCTTGTAATCCTGAGCAGACAGATTTTGCCCAAGTGAGATTCCATATTTGATGGCCAAATAGGATTTAACCTTCTCTTCCTGGGCGTCAGTCAGGTTTGTTTGAAAGGCAATGACTTCACTGATTCGACCCTCGAAATAAACGGAAGTATTCCGCCCCAAGAAAATTTTAGTAAAACTCCCAATGGTACCGTTATCGTTACGGCTATTCTCGGTAGTCATACCATTACGCTCTTCAACTCCGAGATCATTAATTCCGCTAAGCAGAGCAGGTGTAAATCCTGGGTCATTGGATTGGAAAGTAGTTTCAAGCGATATGCCACCGCTAGCTGAACGAGCCACAAAACCAAAATAGGAGGACCCATTAAAATCAATATAAAGCAACTCCAAAAAGCTACCAACATCAACTCCGATCACAGGATCTTGGTTAACAAAAAGTTGTGCCGGAACATCGTCTCGAATACACACCGCAAAAAAGGAATAGTTGGAAGCGCCTATCATGGAATCCAATGGCAAATTTAGAAAATCATCCACGCCATCAAAATCAACAGTCGGGTTAAAGTTGATGTTATCGGTGTCATTGTTCCTGAAAACAGGGGGAACACTTGATTCAGTGGCATCGTTACCTTGGCGGCTCTGATCCGACCACGTTGTCAGAGCGGAACCATCGGTGGAAGTGGAAGTTCCAGTATCTGCTTTCAACCAAAGCTCCATTTCATCGATTACGTTTCCAGGGCCAACAATGTCAACCAAACCCAAGGTGAAGAAAACGCCATCATCCAAAACATCTTGATCAATTCCCGTAAATGTCACCAAGTTGTTTTCAAAGGAAGTGGCCGATAACAGATTCGAACCACTTGAGAAATCACCATCATTATCAGAAATGAGCATGAATTCAGAGGAATCTGCTATTCCTGAGGGAAGTGATATGTTGGAGCAATCAAAAACAACATCCAGAGCCCCCACCTCACCGGTCTCCACCACTTTCCATTCACGGTCCAGCCTCAAATCAATACCTGATGGCAGTTCGTTTGCTCCAAAGACAATGGCACCACCATTGTTACTCCAGAAGAGGAATTCTCCATCGTCCATGCCTCCTCCGTTTTCCGATATGGTGACTATGGCGCCAGCACTTTCGTTTTTGGATCGGGATTGGTTCAATCCAGACAGATCGTCCTGTCCTATAGCGGTGATACCTTCATCATAGACGCTTCCGACCGCAGAAGCTTCCCAAATGACATTGCCACGGGAATCCATGTAATCCTGGGCAGCCAGATTCTGCCCCAATGAAATCCCATATTTGATGGCGAGATAAGAAACTATTTTGGCTCGCTGATTTGTGCTCAAGTCTGCTGCCAACACGATCAACTCGGCAATTTCACCATTGAAAAACCTCCCGCCACCCGTGCCGATAAAATGTTTTTGGAAATTATTAAGAGCCCCCAATGAGCCAACGGAAGTGGACACCGTTGTACTATCGCGCTCATCAATCAACACGCTATTACTGGCAAGCAAGATAGCTGGCGAAGCCTCGGGATCATCAAAATCTGCAACCTGACTTGTCGCATTCGATGCACCATTTCGCATAGTCATGGATTCAACTCCCAAATCAGCATCGCTAAGCAAGTATCCAAAACCAAATAATCCCGTCGCACCTGAATATCCTCGAATAGCATGGCCGATGATCGGGTTATGGTCTGCATCCTGACGTCGGCTCACCGCGATGAAAGTGTATTCACTGATCCCCACCATGTCGTTGAGAGTCGAGACAATCTGATCATCAGTCCCATCAAAATCAATGACAGGATTGAAATTGAAATTATCACTGGCGTTATCTTTAAAAACGGGAGGGTTCGATGACTCAGTGGCGTCATTTCCGCCGATACTTTGATCTGACCACGTCGTGAGCAAGGATCCATCAGTCGTAGTGGATGTACCAGCGTCAGCTTTCAACCAAAGCTGAACATCTGAAAAAACATCCCCTGGTCCAACAAAATCTGTCATCCCAAGCGACATGAACACTCCGTCGCTCAGTAGGCTGCCATCAACCGAGTTAAACGTCACCAGATTGCCATCGAATGAACTTGCCACCAAGGAACCAGCCCCCGACGAGAATGTCCCATCCTGATCCGTCAAAAGAAAAAATTCCGCAGCCTGGGATATTCCTGATGGAATTGAAATACTGCTTAAATCGAAAATGAGATCCACCGCCCCCACATCCCCGATTTCCTTGATCAACCACTTGCGTAAAAGACGTTGATCGATGCCTGATGGAATGTCAGACGAACTGAATGAAAGGCTACCCCCGTCATTGCTCCAAAATAGAAACTCCCCGTCATCCATACCTCCCCCGTTCTCTGCGATCGTGACAATTGCATCGTCGTTTCCGTTCTTCGACTGTGTTTGATCTAATCCGGATGAATCATCCTGCCCTATGGCGGTGATATCTTCATCAAAGACGCTTCCGACTGCAGAAGCGTCCCATATGACATTACCACCTGAATCCACATAGTCTTGAACAGACGAATTTTGCCCCAGTGAGATCCCGTATTTGATCGCCAGATAAGACATTACTCTCGCCTGATCGCTGGCGCCCAAATCCGTGTTGTAAACCAGCACTTCACTCAACCGTCCGTTGAAGAATTCTGTGAAAGAACGCCCCAGGTAGTGAGTGGACGCATCTGGGAATGCTGTGTTGCTGCTGACTAAGTTTAGGGTCGTCGTTCCATTGCGTTCTTCAATCGCCAGATCATTGATGCCTCCCAGGAGAAAGGGACTTGCTGCCGGATCATTGAAATTCAGAACAGGAGAAACGCCAGGCGGAGCTGCCACTTCTTTCACCGAAAAACTGAAATCCAGTGGCGAAGGATACCCGAGATGAAATTGATCCACAAACAGGTCCGATCCAAAAACAAAGTTA
>CAYFHO010000113.1:0-7288 GCA_964342825.1 uncultured Verrucomicrobiota bacterium | reverse complement strand
TGCCCTAATGAGATCCCGTATTTGATAGCCAGATAGGACATCACTTTCGCTTGATCGGTGGCACTCAAATTTGTGTTGTAAACCAATACCTCACTCAACCGTCCGTTGAAGAAATCTGCGAAAGAACGCCCCAGGTAGTAAGTGGACGCGTCTGGAAATGCCGTGTTGCTGCTCGCCAAATTTAGGGTCGTCGTCCCATTGCGCTCTTCGATCGCCAGATCATTGATGCCTCCCAGGAGGAATGGACTTGCTGCCGGATCATTAAAATTCAGAACAGGAGACAAGGCAGGCGGAGCTGCTGGATTTTTAACCGAAAAACTGAAGAAAACAGGAATAGGATACCCGAGATGAAATTGATCCACAAACAGGTCCGATCCAAAAACAAAGTTAGGCAAATCATCCTCACGGATTCCCACCGCGAAAAAGGAATAATTTGAGCTTCCCTCCAGGGCGTCCAAGGAAAAAACGAGTTGATCGTTGATCCCATCAAAATCAATCGTGGGATTGAAGTTGATGTTGTCCGATGCATTGTCTTTGTAAACCGGAGGAGCGGTTAGTTCTGCGGCATCATTCCCGTTGCCGCTTTGATCGGACCAAGCGGTCAAGACGCCTCCATCCACTATCGTAGAAGTCCCTGCATCTGCTCTCAACCAAACTTCCATACCTGCAAATGCCACATCGACTCCAATCACTCCCAAGCTAAAAAATACTCCATCTTCCAGCACATTTTCGTTCACACCGGCGAAAGCCACCACGTTGTTGCTGAAGAAACTCGCAGCCAGTGTTATGGCTCCCGAAGAAAAATCACCATCCGCGTCGGTCAGCAAAACAAAGTTTGAAGCTTGAGATATTCCTGTCGGTAGTGTGATTGCACTCAAATCGAAAATCATGTCCACCGCACCAACTTCCCCCGTCTCTTTGACAAGCCATTCACGTCTCAGGCGTTTGTCCACTCCACTTGGTGCTTCACTAGAAGAAAAATCCAAATTCCCCCCGTCATTGCTCCAGAAGAGGAATTCTCCATCGCCCATACCTCCTCCACTCTCCGACACGGTGAGGATCGCGCCGTTATTGCCACTTTTAGACTGTGTCTGGTTGAGACTTGAGGTGTCATCCTGTCCGATGGCCGCTATGTCTTTGTTGTATGTTGCCCCCACAACAGAGGCGTCCCAAATGACGTTCCCACTTGAATCCAGATAGTCTTGAGCCGATTCATTCTGCCCTAATGAGATCCCGTATTTGATAGCCAGATAGGACATCACTTTCGCTTGATTTACTGAACTGATATCATTGTCATAAATGACAACTTCACTGATCCGTCCCTTAAAATATTGACTGTCTGCACGTCCGATATAATAAGTCGTTGCATCAGGCAAAGCAGCGTTGTTTCCTGATGCATTTAAGGTGGTCAATCCATTGCGCTCTTCAGTAGCCGAACTATTGAGACCAACCAGAATGAATGGAGTTAGTGTGGGCTCGTTATAATTTTGAACAGTTAGAATGGTTGGTGGTGCCAAGGGATTTTTGACGGAAAAACTAAAGCCCGTTGGGAAGGGGTATCCAAGTTGAAAGTTGTCTTGGGGCAAATTCGAGCCAATGACGAAATTTGGAGAATCGTCCTCGCGAACTCCGACGACAAAAAAAGTGTAATCCGTGTCGCCCTCCCAAGGGTCCATGGATATGGAAAGTTGATCGTCAATGCCATCAAATTCAATCGTGGGGTTGAAATTGATTTGGTTATCTGAGCTGTTTTTGAAAACAGGAGGATTGGAAAACTCTATGGCATCAAAACCTAAACCAGCTGGATTATCCCACACATTCATGGATGCGCCATCGATCACCGTCGATGTGCCAGCATCCGCCCTAAACCAAAATTCAAGTGAAGAAGAGCTACCACCGGGCGCAGCAGCTCGACTAAAGGGCGAGAGAAAAAAGATCTGGCAAACAAGGAATGCCAACAAAAATCTACGGTCCCATTTCAATCCACTCATCATCATATATCCCACCTGTCCCACCTTTTTGCAGCTCCTCCGCTTTACCTGAAAGTCGATGTACTTTTCCGAGTTCTCTGGCCACCAGAAAAGAACCTGACGGTGCCTGCCAGAAGAGTGAAATGGTAACTCAATTGCTAGAGCATTTGAATAGGTTTTATGGCGTAAATTCATTACGTACCACAACGTATTCTCCTACGTTGAATGACGTATTTTTCAGCCAAAGGGCTCACTTTGTGAGGAAGGGAAACCTCCCGAAAGATGTGTATCAGGGCTTGAGTGGAATATAAACTCGCAAGCGTGTACCTTTTCCAAGTGCAGTGCATAAAGAGAACTCACCCCCAATAAGGGCCGCACGCTCCCTCATTCCATTCATCCCCATGCTGGAAGAAAAACTATCCGGGTTAAATCCGATCCCATTGTCATCGAGTTCAACCCGGACACATTCATTTTCCTTCTTAACCTCTATCATCACTACGGAAGCTTTGGCATGCTTGATAATATTACTCAGCCCTTCTTGAATCAATCGATAGAGGTGCACCAAAGACTGAATTGGCAGAACGTCCTCCAGGTCATCAATTTCCCTGAAAAACCGGATTTTTGAAGAATCGGCTGTCCTATCGATCATCATTTCAACTGCTTTACGAAAGCCGATACGATCCAATTCAAAAGGGCGCAGGTGGTAAGCCAGACCACGGGCATTCTCGAGAGCCTGGCCCGCCATTTCGGAAATACCTTCAAAATGTTGTTTGATCTCTTGCGAACCAGTCTTGTTGGCTCCATCCAGCGCTCGGTTACGCACTAACAAAAGTTCATGCCCAAGACTGTCATGAAGAGCCTGACTGATGCGTTTTCGCTCGGTTTCCTCACGTTCAATCAATTGACGCGAGAAGTCGGCCTGAGCTGCGCTTTTCCGGTTCAATTTTTGTATCCAGAAATAAAGATAGAAACCACAAACGACGAGCATTCCAAGTGTCGAAATGACTTTAAACAACGAAGTCTCCCACCAGTAAGGCAATACCGAAAGAGCCAATTTTACTGGATCGGAGGACTGCCCCCGATGATTGATGGCCTTGAGTTCGAAGGTGTAGTTTCCGTGCTTCAGGTTGGTGATGAAAGCGGTTCGTTCGTTCTGAACATGAATCCAGTCATCATCAAGACCAACCAGTCGATATAGGAAGCCGACACGGGTTGGCTCAATAAAATCAATCGCCGTATATCGAATGTGCAGATTGTTCTTCCCGGGTGGAATCGTAAGCACAGGCGCACTGGAGTTTTTGAAGCTGGAAAACTCACCGTCAGCAAGAAGAGTGGTCACCAGGTTATCTCGACTGTAAAGTGTCACCTCCTGAATCGTTAGGGATGGAGGGATGACTCTTTCCCTGATCACTTCGGGATCGATGCAGCCCACTCCCTCAAGCGTGGGGACCCAAATGCGACCATCCGAGGTTTGACAAAGGCTGGGTTGATTTTGCTCACCCTGACAGAAATTGCTGGGAAGTCCTTCTTTGGCTGTAAAATGTTTCCAAGAGCCGACAGATCCTTCCCCATTTGAAAATGTTTGAAAATCTGCAGAGGATATCTGGTAGACGCCGCTTTTGGAAGTCATCCAAAGCGAACCTGACTGGTCCTCAAGCACCCCATTGATGGAAGCAACCGGCAGCCCGTCCGTCGGGGTATAATGAGTGAACACACCCTCTTTAAAACGAGTCATCCCAAATCCAAAACGAGCCATCCAGAGTGCTCCCGATGGATCAATGTAGAGCGCGCATACAGGAAATTCATCTCCTTTTTTGGGAACCCAAACCTCCTCAAACCGCTCATCCTTGAAGCGGTATAAATAGCCTAGTTTGCTTCCGGCCCAAAGAGTCCCGCTTTCATCCTCCAGCAAGGAGATGATCCACTCGAATTTGGTCTTCTCAAAGGACGGAGGTACATAACCCGTCAACCATTTGCGATCAAAACTCAGAAGACCAAAATCCCCCCCGGACCACATCCGCCCCTGGCTATCTTCCAAAAAGGATGCGGGGTGCTTTGCTATGGACGGTAAAACAGACAAATGCCCGTCATTGTGAAGAAACGGTCCCTTGTCATACGCCGCCGTCCATAGTCCACCTTGACTATCCTGAAAAACGGACCAACTGAGAGGGTGCGAATCTCGAAGCAAGGATAGTTTTCCATTTTGCCAGTGATAGGCACCGCTCATATGGGTCCCGATGTAAACCCCCCCTTCTTGAGCTGGAGTTACCGAATAGACATTGTCGGTGATGACGCCATCTATGGAGCTGTTCATCCCCTGAACTGAATCAATGGACTGGATCAAACGCTTACGCAGGCACTTCAAACCGCTTTGCTCGGTCGCCAGCCAGATATTTCCGTCGCGGTCCTGAAACATTTTGCGAACCACAACACCTTCCAAGCCTGGAGTACCATTGAAAGATCTATATTCATCGCCGTTCGCCAACAAGCAGTTCAGCCCCTGTTCGGGGGTAGAAATCCACAGATTGTCGGAACGATCGACCAGATGCCATCGGTAATCAAAGGTTTTGGTGGTCCATGGAAAAGGAGCCGGATCCGTGAGGTCTCCGTCTGGAAGAAGTCGGCGCCATCGGTTTTGCCCCTTGTGACGCCCGGCGTTCCAACCGCCACCCAAAACCCACCCTCCGCCGTCTCGACGCGAAAGTTGAAGCGGAAAATCATTCGGTTCAGAAGGAAATCTTACAGGGTACCCTCGACCACCAAAAAATGGAATAAACTCACCATGAATCCACTTGCCGGCTATTCCTTCCCAGACGGTCTTTTCGGTTACCGTTGATTCGTCAGGGATGTATTCAAGTGTCTTGAGATTAAATTGGGAGAGCAAACGGTCATAATCCAAATTGCCATCATGCCACGGAATGGCCCCATGATTGGTAAAAACCCACAATGGACCCTCCTTTTCCTCGAATAGCTCCAGCACCTTGTGAGGCATTTGAATTTCAATTCTATTGAAGATTCCGTGCTCGTAAACCACCAGGTTGTTCTGGGGCTGGTAAAAATGTTTCGGATTCACAATCCATAGTTTTCCAATTTGATCCACATAAAGAGTAAAAACTTTGGGTGTGGAAATCGCAGGAGTATTATTGGGATCAAATACTGAAAACTGATGCCCATCAAAACGAAGCAAACCCTTGTCTGTCGCAATCCACAAGTAACCATCGGGCGTCTGGGCGAAATCATTGATGGAATTCAGAGGGATACCATCCTTTTCGTCCCAAGTGTCGACAATGAATTCTGAAGGGTTTCTTTGATTGGGATAAAGCTCCAATAAATCGGATACCTCTCGATCTGATGAAGTGGCAACCGTCGTCCAAGTGCCGGGCTCGACTGCCACCTCAATCCTGTATTCGAGAGGAACACCATCAAAAGCTCCCCCCAAGCGGTCCCGGCTCCAGACGACGCGGTCAATCCAAAAAATTTCAGGCAATTGAACCTCAATCCATTTGGTGGAACCTCCTTCTTCACACCACTTGGAAGCGTCCCCATAAGTCCCGTCATTAAGAAAAGCAGGATCGGTGTTCCCCTCTCCCGAGATTGATGTCACCACCGAACTACCCAGAGCCGCCAAAGCCACGTTGAGTTCATCTGAATATACTTCCAACTCATCCAAACAAACAGAGTCCCCCAAGGCATTTGTAATGGTTAAGCGAACAAATTTAGCCTGAACCAGAGAAAATTGCTCAGAATTGAAGTAGACATTGACAGGTGGACGAGGGGCTTCAGTGGGGCCGGCTGATTGATTTGTATTGGGTATTTCAAGTTTGTTCCGGCCCAAAAACAATCCGGGTAATCTTGCCTTGGATGAGGCCAATTCTACCCAATCTTGATGGTCGGCGGTCGCTTCTATGCGATATTCGACGGGCGTCCGATCCCATTGTATTCCGTTTCGGTCACGACTCCACTGAATGCGATGGATGCGTTCTATTTGCGGAAACTCCACCTCTATCCAGACGTTTGTCTGCAACTCACTGATCCAACTGTTTACCGTTCCAAATTCTCCGTCTCCGATATTTTCGATTGGATACAGTCCAGAAGGGTGAGATCCAAATGGATCAGAATAAACAGCCCCTGTTGAATGTAACGCAACATTTCTGGGTGAGGATTCGTCTGTGAATATTTCCAACTCATCGATGCAAGGAGTACGACCATTCACTGCAAAAATGGTGAACCTGACTTTTCGAGCCTCGATGGGCTTAAATTCCTCAATGGTTAAAAACGGATTAACCGCTGATTTCATTTGGCTCTTTTCATTCATCGAACGAAACGCCTGCCCCATAGCTCGGCCCGAGTCGGCCAAAGAACCGGCAAGAATCCAAATCAGGATCACATACCTCAAAAAAGTTGAGATATTGGCATTCATCTAATCGTCGGAAGGGAATAATTTGAACCCAATCAATTCGTCCCTATGCTCCAAGGCAAACATCAGCAACCCTCGACTTCCTCGCAAACCCAGTTTTGTGCAGATGTTGTTTCGGTGGGTATCCACCGTTCGCGGACTGATGAACAGTTTCTTGGCTATTTCCTTGCTGGTTAGGTTATCGGCAACCAATCTCAGAACTCGAAGCTCTGAGGGCGTCAGACTGTCAAACCCGGTGTTTTTGGAAGCTGCTCTCTCATTGCGCTGTGCACGCTTAAGTAGGAAGGAAGAGATGGAAGGGCTCAGATAGATTTCACCACGAGATACACTGAGCAATCCGTCGGTGAGATCGTTGATTGCATTCTCCTTCAGGATGTAACCTTTGACTCCCAGATCCATGGCACGATTAAAGAAGCTTTCCTCCCTATAACTTGTCAGAATGACAACTTTGATGCGAGGTGCAGCTCCTTTGAGTTGCTCGGCAATATCCAGTCCACTCATACCCGGCATGTCCACATCCAAAACGACAATGTCTGGATTTAACTCAAGAATGCTCTTAAACGCTTTTTCACCATGATCAGCATCCCCCAGAATTTCGAACTGACGAGTTTTTTCAATGGTCTCTTTGAGGCCACACCGAAAAATGGGATGATCGTCAGCAATAAAGATTTTGATTAAATCTCCCATTCCGTTTTTCCTTTCACTTTCAATCAATCCAATGCCCCAAATTTAGAAAAGATGACTCGACACCAATACCAATATTTGAACTCGCTTGAATATCCCGGATCGAATCGTTAAAATCGATCAAAAACTGAAGATCTAATCATCCATCCAGACCACTTCGTGAATATCCTCGATGGTGAGATACAATAAGTTTGGTTCTCTTTGAAGGAGCGTCCTT
>CAYFHO010000112.1:0-10556 GCA_964342825.1 uncultured Verrucomicrobiota bacterium | reverse complement strand
TCAGGCATTAGCTTAATCTGGCGGCCGAGTGGCCGAACTTCCGGGCCCACCGCTATCCGACAATCGACTTCTTTTCTGACCAGACGAACAACTTGTTTCGCTCGATTTGAGGAATTCCTCGAAAAACAATTGGACATTCTCCGATGTCATTACAACTTCGTCAGACCTCATAGAGCAGTGAAATTCGGACCTGAGGTTCGCACACCTGCCATGCAAGCCGGACTTGCAAAACGGCAGTTCACATTCCGTGATGTGTTCACTTTTCTTGTCGCATTATTCTGGATGGAAAAACTCGACTCAATACCACTAAGAGCAATGGATTGATCGGGCTACCCTGCCCCAATTAACAGTTGATGACGGAACCACCTGCCAGAGACGCGGGAAGAGTCTCATGAAAAAAGAACCACACGTGTCCGCCGTTACCAGATCTTGAACGTTCCAATGCCACAGGAATCCCCAACTCCGAGCAAGAATCTAGGAAAGCCCTCACATCCTCCTGCCAGGTTTCTTTGTCGAAATCCACAGCCAGAAAATGACAAGTCTCATCCAACAGCATCGGATAGATCCCCATGACAAAAGGTTTACCTCGGTCATCCAACCCGGAAAGATGCCAACGTATAGTCTCCGCGGTTACGGGAAGAAACGCCTGCTGAGTACAATCCGAACATTTGACTTTCGGTTTTTCGCAGACTCCCCTCACCCATTCATTACCACAAGCCGGCGAATAGCCAGCGCGTCCTGTTTTTCGACTTTCGAATCGTTGAGGAAACACCTCTGTCCGCCCCCGAAATAAGGATCGAAACAAAGCGATCTTTTCTTCAGCCGCTGAGTTAGAGTTTAGCTGTTGATTCATGTTTTATTGATCCAACGAAAGCCCCCGTTTTATCATGGGCTTCAAATTCCACTAGTTGCAAAACCGCGCTGGTGTATGTTAAGATCCTTGGAATGAATGCGGACACACTCATTGAAGAAATCCAAAAACTGCCTCCAGAGGATATCCAAAAGGTAGGCACGTTTGTTGACGGATTGCTGTCTGACATGGAAGCGGACCGCCTTTCCGCCAATCGTGCTGAAGAATTGGCATCAGGAGCAGTCAAACCTCTATCCCACGCGGATGTCTTTGGCCATACGCTGAGCGCCGAATGATCCTCATTTATCACCCTCTTTTCAAGGAAGACCTGCAGCAAGCTGTCGAATACCATAACTTGCAACGAGAAGGACTTGGAGATGAACTGTGCGGCGAAGTTGAGCTCATCATCAGAAAGATTGCTAAAAATCCCGAGCTTTATCCCAAAGCATATCAAGATGTGCGAAGAGCCAGATTGAAAAGATTTAAATGGTACGCCGTCAGATATCAAATCGTAGCTCCAGACACGCTCTACATTCTAAGTGTCCTACATGGTGCAAGACATCCCAACATCGGAAAAAACAGGACGTAAACTAGGTATAAGCATATCAAAACATGGCGTTCTTTTCCGAAATCAACCCATCCTCAGATGTAGTTCCGTCAAATCAAACTGTCAGGCTAACTGTCAGGTGCCAGGAGTAACCGAGCTGGTTCGAGCTCGTGAAGAGTTGGCTTGAGGGACTCGGGAAAATGGGTTATTTTGACCCAAATTCGGCCGAAAAACCGGTGTAAAAAAATCGAGTCCAACCTCTGGAGCCATTTTGCAACACCTTGAGGGTCTGCACCAAAGTTCATCGAACTTCTCATTTTGACGATAAGGCAATCAACTTCATACCTGCCCTGAGCCTGTCGAAGGGCTGACCAGACGAACAACCTGCTTCACTTGATTTGAGGAATTCCTCGAAAAACAATTGGACATTCTCCGATGCCATTACAACTTCCTCAGACCACATCGCGCTTTGAAATTCGGACCTGAGATTCGCACACCAGCCATGCAAGCCGGGCTTGCAACACGGAGATTCACATTCCGTGATGTCTTCACTTTCCTTATCTCGATAATCTGGATAGAAAAACTCGGCTCAATACCGCAATGCGCTAAGGATTTATCGGGCTACCCTGCCCCAATTAACAATTGATGACGGAAGCACCGAATCTCCTCTGCAGGGTAATGAACGGCTTGGAAAGGACTCTCTCGGACAATGGGGGCACGGGCATGTTCAAAAGCAAGCAGCGGGTCGTTGGTGACCACTAACAAAATAGAGTCCTCCTGCGATTCATGCGTTGTTATACCACCTCCCGGAAAACAAAAAACATCTCCTTCCGCCCACTCAATACGATCTCCAGCTTTTTGACTTTGGCCTCGTCCACGAATCACGTAAATAGATTCGGTGCTCGCATTAAAGGAGCTCTTCAAAGTTTCCCCTTGGCGGATCCTTGCAAATCGTAACTGAAGTAGAGGCGTTGTTCCAGTAAACTCGAAATCGAGAGATTTTCGTAAATCGAGCTCAATGAAACCGGTGGAAGTATCAGGAGCAAAGGCCTTGTCGCGTTCAGCCACAAACCGATGCACGGGTATCTTGGGTCTTTCAAAAGCCATTGAGTTGGGCGGAGCATAGTACCATGCTCGCCGCGAGTAGGTCTTGACTGATGACTCGGTTGATCCTTGAGAAAGATAATCTTCTGCTGATGGCATAATCTTCGTAATACTGAGTTCACCGACTGTAAACGATTTCAATATCTCATGCAAAAAACCTTCGCCGATACAGAATCGCAGAATAGCCTTAAAAGTATCCTATGGATCTCGGACGATTCTCTGAATTCATCATTCCTTTCTCAGACTAAGCACCCTGAATCCGGCCGGCGGTATTTGTACTGCAATGCTCCCAGCATCCACTGGCAGCGTACGGTGACTTAACGCATCGATACATGTGAAATCGCCTTCAAGGCTGATCTCAAGTTTGGTGTCCACACCGATCGGGAATCGTTCCTCTGGATCGATGAGATAAACCAGGTAAGAATCTGGCGCTGCTTCGACCACTGATATAAAACAACCTTCTGCCTTGAACGGCAGATGAACCGCAGCTTCCTCAAAAGCCTGAACGATGGTCTCATGGGCTTGTTGCACATCAAGCCAATTGCCATTTTTATAAACACTGTATCCGTCACATTCGATGATGTGTGTTGAGTCTGGTAATCTACTACCGGGAGGTACAATCGAAACCATGCCGTAAGGTGTCTGCGGCACGGTTTGGTCATAGATATGTGAGGAGTGATACAGGCTTCTGAAAACATCTGTTATTGGAGTCTGCAATGCCATCTCCCAGGCGTTGGGGCAGTCACCCAGGTTCCACCAATTTTCCTCAAGCGCGCGCCGGAAGATACCCCATCGATATCGCGTCGGTGATTCGACATCCTGATCGATGACCTTGAGCGAAACATCCGGCAGAGATTTGAGGAAATCGGGTTTGGAGGGTGATCGGACGATGCCTGCGTCAATCAATCGGTCGACGTAACGTAGAGCGCGTAATTCGTCGCCCGGTTCCAAATCACAAAGCAACTGCGAACGTGTATCGCCAATCCATCGTTGGGTATGGCCCCACTGCTTCGAATGACGCAACTGGCCTTCTGTGTTTTCACCGTCAAAGGGCCATATCGGTTCGATTTCCACGAAACGCCCACCTGAAGTAATCACATACAAAAACATGCGCAGCCACCAATGTCCGGGCATATCAGCCGTACCTCCAAAATTGAGATTTGTATATCCCCAACTTTGAGCTGAAACGCCCCAGTCAGAGGTCAGCCCCCCTCGCCAGAACCCCAGTGTGGAACCAAAACAAAGTCCCTGAGAAGCAGGCAAAAGGTTTTCCCACATAGGCACAAAAACATCCTTGTACTTTGAGTTTTGAATCGTACTGAGGAATCGTCCAGGTTCTCCGCTCTGGTGCTGCATGACGCCAAGCCAGTAACTGGTTTGTTGAAAGTAGAGCACTTTTTTCTTTTTGGGAGCAAGGTAATCGAGCAGTTCGATCAGGTAACCCACATGGTTATTGGTTTCCACACTACATTCACCAAATAAGAATCCTCGGCACATTTGTGGGGCCGCCTGTTCTACTGCAAACATGAGTTCTGACGGATAAAAGCCAAGACCTTCCACACCCGTCATTTGATAAAAGGGAACGCCTTTACGTTCACAGTATTTAGCGACCTTGATCAGCAGTTCCTTCAAATTCGGCAGGTAATCGGGATCTTCATGAATAGGTTTGCGAGTGCCTGGATTAATAAAGATGGCGCCATGTTTAAGGTTGCTGAATCGTTTCAGTTCCTCTTTAAGGCAACGCATTGTCGCCTCATGATCGTTTTCCCAAATAGGCAACTCCAGCGGAGACATGTTGAAGATGAGCTCGACTTCTTTTTGGGCGTGAGCATGCGGGATTTCGAGCCGAGGAGGATTGATGGAATAGGACATGTCGGGCCGAACAGGCGCATTGGCTTCGATACCTGCCGTACTCTCGTTGATGAGTTCAATATGATCCAGGAAGATTTCTCCGGTGACGGCCGTATCTTGAGCCTGCAGTTCGAACATCAGACCGCCAATACGTCTGATATCAACCCATCTTTCAGACTCTGGTGGCACCATTAAAGTCACTTTTGACCAACCTTCAGTTGCTGCAGGACTCGGAATGTTCCAATCAATCCATCCTCCGGTACGGTCGTACAAACGGAATACAAATGTGTATGCCCCCTTGAGGTGAGTTTGGTAGTAAAACTGTATGGTGCGGTAAGGAGTAAAATTTTCGACTTCCATCCCCATGCTCATCATGTTGCGAAATCCATCGTGATGACCTGCGAGGAAATTATTCTCAATACGCAAATACTTCCCTGCATCAATTTGGACGGGCACCCGTAACGCACCTTCGCCTTGTTGACAGTCCTGACTGACGGTGATTTCCCCAGGAGGTAGACCCGCCCAATCACGAACGGTATCCATGCTCAGGATCTGCTTCAGCATCTTTTCTTCTTCCCAAAGGGAGCGAAGCTGTCGACTGTGCTCAGGAACTTCACGATCGAAGAGTGCTTTGAGCGCTTCGACTGCTTCGGGATGACTACCTGCTCCGGCAAAAGCGCTGGATAAGAGAAGAATGGCCCCCATTGTAAGCATGAAACATCTTATTCTGTATATTTTCATATTGTGCATTAGCTAAAGGAAAGGATTAGTGGACGGCTGCATATCGTATCAACTTGGTTTCTTTGTCATTTAAATGAAAAGAATTCTGAGTTGCGTTTTGCAGTTGTGTTTTACCGGTGAACGGATCACTGAGATCCACGGGCTGCGGGAAATTCAGCACACGTTTTCCTGCACCATCGGCGTTTAAACATAAGAAACTTTTGGATACATAGAATGTGTCGTTGCGATCATGATAGATATGCACGCCCGCATATCGTGCTAATCCCCGAAGAAATGAAGCCGGCAAAACCGGGCTGAAAGTATAAATCGAAGTATGGTGAGCAAATGATTTCATGGCTAACACAACTTTCCCTTCATTTTCCAAACTGCCCCAATTCACAGCATCCTGATCCTTCACATGAATCAACCTGGCCCATACATCTTTGTGTCCTATCACCTCGGGTGATTCTTCCAGCCTGGAGTACAGTTGCATGCCTTGTTCACTTAATTGAATTCGGGCCCTGACAGATTCGAGGGCAGGAGCCATCACAAGCCGTATCCCTGTCAGGTCACTCATCGCCGCACAGATCTTTGATAACCGTTGAATAATCCTGGAGCATAACACCAAAGGATGGTGCGATTGCTATTCAATACCCGCCGCCGAATCAAGTTTCGCTGACGGTCGGTCAAATGAAAACAATTGAGAAAGATCACCAGCTTGTAACGGTCCATGTCCACAGTGCTAAGGTCATCGGCCAGGATCGAATCATGCGGTGCCCCGAGTTTGGCGAGCTGAACCTGGGACGGTTGAAGGATCTGCTGCAGTAATCCACTTTCGAAGGCAGCATAACTGCAGCTTGCTTCATCAGACACAACCAGAATCTCAGCGACTGAGGATGTGTCCGTTCTCTGTGCATCGACAAAGAGCGTGTTCAGTCTCTTGATTTCCTCCATCAATTCAGGATCATCGAAATACCCTCCATGGAGATCGAAGAAGCTCTGGTAGATACCGTGGCCGAGAACAAAACCTGCTCCACGACGATATTGCCAAATCGTTTCTTTTGGGTTTTCGGTAACGCCCAATTCCTGTCGGTATCTAGCGACTGTTTCGCGGTCTGTTCTATGAGCGTTGATTTCATCATAACGGAACGAAACGGTGTCGTTATCATGGTACCACAGCTTGCCGTGTAAGGCGGCAGAAGTGATCGGTGCTCGTGCGTAATCCGCACCTGAGCCCAATTGTCGATTAAAATAGCTGGCCGTGACTACCGCAAAGTCAAGGTAATGAGAACGCATAAGCCGCCCCATGGCGTTGTGTCCGAACTCAGGATCACCGCCAAACTCGAACATGTAGCAATAAAAAGCTCCAACAACCTTACGAAAATCACCTACCTCCTTTGCTGCACGCAGAAACACTTCCATGGTATCTGGAACAAGATCGTTGTAGAAAAGGTACCAGTCGATGACAGACATTTCCTCAGCCGGATTGCGAAAGGTCCAACGTCGACGGTTGGCTTGGCGTGCAGATTTCGAAGGTATCTGCACAGTCTGAAAGTCGAGACTCGAATCAGACCAGGATCGTCGCAGGGCTTCTTCAGTTTTGTATTTACTTTTTAACCAATCTCGGAACGCTCGGAGGGCGTGGGAGCTGTAATCGCTCAATTCGTCGGTGTGAATGCTCCAATGATACCATTCCTCACTCATCAACCCTGTTACCATATACCCGAACATGTGAGCTCCATAATCGGATGCCTGCATGTGTCGGATGATATGC
Source organism: uncultured Verrucomicrobiota bacterium (assembly GCA_964342825.1). GTDB lineage: Bacteria > Verrucomicrobiota > Verrucomicrobiia > Limisphaerales > AAA164-E04 > AAA164-E04. Next base: position 3,710 of record CAYFHO010000112.1, on the reverse strand, counting down.
TTGAGTGCCGCAACCATTTCGGAACGCCACTTGTCGGAAGCCAGGGATGGAAAAGCTTTGCCGTCTCGACCGTGACCGACCCCATTGCCATAGTGTTTTCCCTCGTGCGACAACACCTGACATTCCTCAGGATAAGCGTTGGTCCACCACTCCGGTGTGGTGAGATAGATACGAGGCAGCAACAACCCTCGAGGATTGGCGTCAATGACACGCCGTGCGATTTCATCAAACTGTGAGAAATCCCATTCGTTCGGTCCTTTCCACAAAGGAGCGCCGAATCCCAAACCTAGATTCGTCGAGAAACAGAAGATTTCCGTACCTGCATCGGCAAACTGTCGGAAGTATTTTTCCTGCGGCACGTAGGTTTCAAATACCGGTTTGTTGTAGGGTTGATCATTTAGAAAAAACATGGGACGTCCATGATGCATGCGTACTTCGGTGCGCGGACCGGGAACGGTCTCCGAGGATGCCGCAAGACCACAGGGGGCGGTGGACAAAGCCGCCGCCCCTGCGACACTTTGAACAAGAAACTCTCGACGGGTAGAATGATTCGGATTCATCAGTCAAGCGTATTGAATTTCGATCATTTTCAGCGTGCCAAGTTCCGGGATTGTGAAGGTTATGGAAGAATCCAAATCTTGAAACAGGATATCCCCTAACTCAGGTATGGATCGAATTCGATGGATCTTTTGCGGAAGTCTAAGCGTAACTGGAATATGCCTAATTGGGATATTCGGCAGGTCTTTCTGGAAGTTGATCAAGGAGAGCATATAGCGCGATTGATCTTTTTGATGAAACAAGGTGGCTTCAACCGCCGGATGCGTTTCCACTTCGAATGTAAGGTTTTCGTGCAGGTGAAAAAGCAATGCCGCAAAACTATCCGCCAAATGATCATGCTGTTCAATAACCGTGGCGCTGTAAATCGCCCTACCGCGACCAAAATCATTTAAAACCACTTCAGGGCGAGCTGTCCTCACCCAAGGCGGATTGCTGTGAATGCCTGAAAATTGCCGTGGCCTGGATGCCGGCCAAGGGAGCGTTGTCGTTGCTAATACATTGGCTTGGTCGCGAACTCGGATTCGCATTCCTGGTCCCGGAGTGAACGCAGGATAGTTGGAAGTCCATTCAGTGAAGAACGGTTGCCCTGCCTGAGTTGGGCAAATATAATGATCATAATCTGACCAGTTGATTTCAACCGCTGAAATTCCCAATACATCACCCAACATAAAATCAGGCTGAAGTTCACCCCGTGTGTTCACAAGGGAAGTCGTGCCGCTGGCGTAGAGCGTACCGCCTTGTCTTACCCATTGGCGGATCATTTCAACTTCTTCCTCATCCATATGGTGTACATTCGACAAGACCAATGTTTTCAAGGATTGTAGCTTAGAACCCAGAGCACGTTTGGTAATCACACCGAATGGGCGATGCTTAGTAATTAGACGGCCAGCAGCCTTTATGGCAGCGGGGGTATGGGAATCCGCCCCGTTGTCCACTTCGATCACGTTGCGCCCATTTTGCCGCGGATCAAACCGCGATTCGAGACTGAAATAGACTCCAACATCCATGATGCGATCTCCACCCAGGTGCTGGTAATAAGGCATCAAGCGATCGAACACATCTCCCATTCGCTCATGCGCGCGTCGGCTCACGGTTCCAATCGGATCCATGGCATCAATGAATATGAACGCAGCACCATCAGCGATGGCAGCGTAGGCTTTGGTTTCAAGCAAGGCCTCCGACTTGCGAGCTGTGTGATCCTGGAGGCTCACGGAAAAGCTGGTCTCGTAGCCAAAGGGGCGATTGGGTGTGAGGTTTTCCAGCATTTTGCGGACAAAGGAACCTTGCAAAGCATCTCCATAAAAATCACCCTGCAGGAAATCGTTTTGCGCCACCAAGGGCCATGAGCCGCCATTATTCCAACTACCCGGATAGATCGACGATTGGTGTTCCACCGTCGCAGTCGGTTGGTATCGTTTAACGGTCCCGGTGCAAATGGAAGCAAACTCGCCCAACCAAACTTCTCGCCTGCGTTGAAACTGAACCCATTTGGGATCCGTCCAATCAACCTTGGTTGGGAGGGTTCCACCGACTTCCTCTTCCCAGCGCTTTTGACAATGACGGCAAGAGCAAACGCAAACCCAGAAAGTCATATCAAACCGAATCCCTTCGAAATGATAGCGCTGCGCTATTTCAGATGCCCAAGCCCTGACATATTCGCGGTATGGGGAATTCGGGCAGACAAATCCGTGTCGGCTCCCACGGCCAAATTCACCTCGGTTTGGGTGGATAATTCTCCAGTCAGGATTCTGATCCGCAGCCCAGCGATCATGAATAACGCTAACATAAAGTACCACAGCAATACCGTGAGCGTGACAGCGCTCAATCAGTTCCGCGACCAGATCCCGTCCACGAAGATTCGCATGCTGCTTTCCGATTTTGGTCGGATAGTTAAACAATCCTACATGGGATTGGGCATAAAGTACGATGGATTGGGCGCGGGATCGAATCGACGCCTTGACGTATTTGTCTGGATCAATCTTTGAAAGAAAATCAGGATCCCAATCCGGAATGTGCATGTCAATGACCGCTCGTCGCCAAGTCTTTTCGAACCACCGTCTCTCTATGGTGGAGGCCTCATTCTCAAGTTCCAACCGAGACAAGCCTTGTCCAGTTGCCCAATCAATAGAAAAGGCACCCCCTGCACTGGCGGCTGCTGTTTTTAGAAACGTGCGCCGATCCGTCAAAATGCGATCGGTGAATAAAGGAAAGCGGTGTTGAGATGATTCTTGCGTCATATTCTGAACTATTTAGGAGCCTCTGGTCTCCATGAGAGAGCATGGACAATTGCCAAAAGCTGAATCGAACTCCACCTCTTCGTTGGTCTCTTCCTCCCGGTGACCGGTTTCTGGGTTTAAGTTTGACTTTGGAACATCATCGCCCTTTACTTCGCGATCAGCGCATGTGCTCTTAAATGAAGGAGGCAAGGTATCTGAGCAAATGCCCGCAATGTCCAATGCCACATTTAATGACATTGTTGATATCAATAATGGCATTGGATTACCTCGTGTATATCTTCAACCATCACGTCTGCTGTCGTCTCAATCATCTTAATCTCGGTTGAGGGGTTGAGGGCCTGCATCCGTTGAATTTTATCGCGGAACTTGAATCGAGCACGAAATATAGGCGTATCTTCGATCAGTCCCGGCAAGACATAAGGGCGATCCTTGATAGGAGTTGTTTGTGGGCTTGGATTGTAGGCGATCAAGTGAATGCGCAGAATGCGCTCTTTAGGATCGTCAGTGATCACGGCTTCAACATTGGACGGTGCCATCACTCGAACACGGGGTTGCGGATTTAGCAGGCGGACCGCATTCGCAAAAAGTTTTCGAGCCTCGACAATATGATGTTCACCCGCTGTCGATTGATCAGGTGATCCAGCCAACGTCAGCACCATCCCCTTTCCGAATTTGTTCATGAGTGCTGCGGGGCCGACCACATTGCGGGCACTGAGAGGCCAATCCTTATTATAGCTCCCAGGATCGGAAAGCGAAGCACGATGGGAATCAAGCAATTCTCCGATCGGTAAAGCGGTTAGAGGTTCATAAACCACGGCAGGTCCTCGGACCAAAAAAGGCCAATCGGATCGAAGTCCAGATGTTAACCCAAGTTCGTCACTTTTGTTAAGTTACAAAAGTACGGTTGTTGTAAAT
>CAYFHO010000111.1:0-10819 GCA_964342825.1 uncultured Verrucomicrobiota bacterium | reverse complement strand
ATTCCTCGAATTAAATAAGAGAGGGTTGCCTGAAGGTAAGTAGGATCTCAGGGAGATTATCCATCTAAAAATTCTGGATTTATCGTCTTGATCGCTTGCTAAATCATTTTCCAAAGAAACAATCGCACCTCATACCTTTGAAATCTTGTAAACCTCAGTTGAATCATCAATGATGCCCTACCTGAGATGACGGAATTCATCGCACGTTACTTGCGAAAATTGCCCAAGAAAACACGATCCATCGTGTTGACTTGTATTTATGGTATCACAGCCGGTGTTGCTGCGGTTGCCTTTCACAAATCCATTCAATTTGTTTTTGGCTTCACCATTGAGCACTTCTCAACATTTTCAACCAGGACATTTCTGATTGGCAGTTTCTGTTCGATCATGGGCACTTCGCTGGTTGTAGGATTCCTGTTATCAAATTTTTGTAAAGATGCGGCGGGAAGTGGAATCCCGCAACTCAAGCTGGCTTTTTGGGGAGATTTTGGTCATGTCCCCTGGAAGGTTACCTGGGTTAAATTTGTAGCAGGAATCCTGAGCATCGGTGGTGGCTGCAGTCTAGGACGGGAGGGACCAAGTGTTCAGTTGGCCAGCGGAGTGGCTTCCAATGTGGCTGGGTTATTGGGAGAACCCAAACAAAACAGACGACACGCAGCTTCCTCAGGCGCGGCGGCGGGGTTGGCGGCTGCCTTTAATACCCCCCTGGCTGCGATTACTTTTGTTTTGGAAGAAATTGTTCAGGACCTCAACAGTCGATTCCTTGGAAGCGTACTCCTTGCTTCCGTGATCGGAGCTTTTGCGGTGCATTCACTTTCTGAAAAACATCCTGCCCTGGAAATATCAGCAGTGGGATCACCTGACTGGCTGATTTATCTATTGACGCCTGTTGTCGCTGCGGTGGCTGCTTTAGTGGGTGTTTTTTTCCAGAAATCAAGTATCGGGCTCAGGGCGGCGAGTAAAAAAATGAGCCGTATACCTGTCTGGATCAGGCCAGCGATAGGTGCTTTTGTTGCATGGGGGATAGCTGTTTGGATTTTTGTTTATACCAAAGCAGAAACAGGACAGGGACATCTTGGGGTATTTGGAGTTGGTTATGAGGATCTAAATGCTGCTTTAACGAGTCCATTCAGTTGGAAAGTGGCGGGATTGCTCTTGGTCGGAAAATTAATCGCCACCATTGCTTGCTACGGAATGGGTGGGTGTGGCGGAATTTTTTCACCGACCCTCTTTTTTGGGGGTATGACCGGAGTATTAATGACGGGATTGTTTGGTTTATTTGTTGATCTCACACCCGAGGCTCAGATTACCTTGGCCGTTGTTGGCATGAGTGCCTGCCTCGGAGCTGTGGTTCGAGCACCCGTCACCGGGATCTTGATTGTATTCGAGATGACCAATGAATTTTATCTGGTTCCCGCCTTGATGCTGGGCGCATTAATCAGTACCGCAGTTAGTCATAAGTTTTGCAAATCCAACTTTTATGAAGAGCTCCTTGAGCAGGATGGTCACCAGTTGGAGCATGTCATTCCTCCACGTGATCTCAAGAGTTGGCAGCAACTTCCAGTTTCGGCGATTGCCAATTTTTCACCAGTTATCATCAAAGACTTATCTCCAAAAGCCTTATCTGAAACGCTGGAAGAATATCCCTATCTGCGCTTTCCAGTTGTGGTGGATAATGAAATTCAGGGGGTGCTCACGCGCGAAGAAGCCATGGAGTCACTCCTTGAAAAGAGAGAGCCCAAATTAACACCGCTGGTGACCTGTAACCCTTCTCAGAGTATTCGCGAATTACAGTTCTCGCTTATTGAATCAGCATCCGGCTTGGTGGGGCTGGTTAAACCTGGAGGAAAACGATTGATCGGTATCGTGACTCTTCATGACCTTCTCCGCAGAGAGGTTGCTATCACTAAAGAATATACGGAAGATGTTTAAGCTTCATCAGTTTTTCGAAATCCATTTAGTATAATCTTCCTGGATTTCACTGCGATCCTCAGGTTTCCCCTTCCTGATGGCAAATCGATATTTGAGGGTCAATTTTTCGCCTTTATCCAGAGATTTGGTGAAAAAGGCCCCGAAACGCCCGTAATTGCGATAGGCAGAATATCTGGATGGCTTTGGATTATCTGGATGGTTCATATGGGTGACGGAATATCCTTTACCGTTCAACTCATAATACTCATTCACCCAGGGCAGGTTGAAATCCTTACGCGGATCTTGCCCTTCTTTTGGAAACAGATATTTCGTAGCTTTCTTATCCACTTCATTAGCGGGGCGATATTGAACACCAGCGTGCTCTGGATCTCCGTTGAGTTCCAGATTGACCATCGGGGATAATTCTGTGGTGAGGTCGACGATGGCGATGGTTTCGGGAAGCCCATCATGTGTAAATGTCATGGTTCGCATTTCATCAATGACTACTTTCTCTCCAGCGACGATCCAGTGAACATTGGAAGTGAAAGATGCACTTTGAGGTGTTATGTTTTTCTCCTCAAAGGACCGGTGTATTTGTAATCCTTTGTTCATGTGCCATAAATCAAATCTTCCCTCATCGGTCGTCAGTCTGTTCCATCCAAGGTAAATCCCTCGGTGATGAGTAAACTGACCTCCTGGTCCCTTGGTAATGGGTTTTTTGGTTTCAGGATCGATAATGTGCAGGAAAGGTTTGTAGGTTTGGTGGAGTGATTCTGGAGTAGATGGATCATGTCCAAACATATACCGTCCAACAGGTTTGTCCCCGATGTGGATATCCAGTTGGTGATTGCCGGAGTCTGTCAGGGTGAATGCCTGCGCAGACAATAATTCAAACGCCCCTAAAAATGTGATCCCAACTGACAAAAGCAACCCGTGGATCTTCCTGTTTCGGTTTTCAGTCTTGTGCATGGACTTGCTTATACGTATGCGAAATTTTTTTCTCAAGCAGGAAAGGGGGGTTGAACCTTTATTATGGGTCCTGTAATTTTAGTTCAATGTTTCAAAGAAATAGACGACCCAGGCTTGCGGTCAATACCATGTATCGCTTGAAGAATCAGTTCCTGCTCATCGGGGCTCTTTTCTCTGGTTTCAATGCGTGGTCAGACGAATCAAATTCCACGCACTTTTCAGAATCAGTTCTTCCGATCCTGAATGAACATTGTTTCAAGTGTCACGGAGCTGAGGGCAAGAGCAAAGGGGGGCTGGATTTGACCTCTCGAGATGCTATTCTGGCAGGCGGTGATTCCGGTGCTACTGTAGATTTGGAGAGCCCGGAAGAAAGTTACCTTTTGGCCATGGTGTCCTACAAGGATTCCGATCATGAAATGCCGCCTGAGAAAGGAAAGCTTTCACCTGCGTCCATCGAAGCCCTGACCCAATGGGTCAATAATGGGCTTCCATTTGACCAAGAGGCTGTTAAGCATGCCTTGGAGGAGATTCAATCGCATAGTCAATTCTACGATAACTCCATCAACGAAAATACCCGCAATTGGTGGGCCTTTCGCCCTATCGAAGCCCCGCAGGTGCCCGAAGTGGATTCGTCACATTGGAACAAAAACCCAATCGATGCCTTCATTTTCGATCGACTGAAAAAGAATAACCTGACACCCAACCCAAAGGCTTCCCGGCAGGAATGGATTCGAAGAGCCTACTATGACCTCACCGGGCTACCCCCTTCACCTGAAGATGTTGCTGCTTTTGAAAGTGATCACTCGGCAAAAGCATACGAGAAGGTGATTGATCATCTTCTTGCCTCTCAGCATTACGGCGAAAAGTGGGGGCGTCATTGGCTCGATCTGGTCCGTTATGCGGAAACCAACGGTTATGAACGAGACAACCCCAAACCTGAAGCCTGGCGTTATCGTGATTACGTCATCAGGAGTTTTAATGAGGACAAGCCTTATGATCGGTTTGTCGTAGAGCAGATCGCCGGTGACGAGATTGAAGACGCAACGGTTGATTCCATCATAGCTACCGGTTTCCAACGCCTTGGTATATGGGACGACGAACCGGTCGATGCGGATCAGGCATTCTTCGATGGATTGGATGATGTCTTATCGACCACAGGTCAGGCCTTTATGGGATTAACGGTTGGGTGTGCTCGTTGCCATGAGCACAAAATTGATCCCATGCCGCATGAGGACTACTATCGTTTGCTGGCTTTCTTTGGTAATACCTACAACAACATCAGGGAAGGCAAGTTCAAGAAATCACCTTACTCACTTAACACCACCACCATCATTGCTTCTGAGGAAGAGATTCAAAGGCACGACCAACTCAAGAAGGCCTTGGACCAACAAATCAAGACTCTTCAAGAGCAAGTTGATGATTATGAAAAACGGATCACAGCAACTTTCTCAAATCCTGAACAGGAAGATGCCAAAGACAATCGCACTCGTCGCACATTGATTGCCGAGAAAAGAAACAAGGTCCTGAACAAAGAGCAGTTGGAAGATTACCTGGCCATTCAGGAGGAGCTGAAAGAGCTGCGAAAACAGAAACTACCTCAGCTGGCTCAAGCCCTTTCCATGAAGGAAAACGGCCCGGTGGCTCCTACAACACACGTATTGCTGCGAGGGAACGCTCATTCAAAGGGGGCAGAAGTTCGCCCCGGTTTTCCTCAAGTCCTGGGATTTCCTGATCCGGAGATTCCGGTGCCCGAACAAGGTGCTACTACAAGTGGTCGTCGCAAGGTTTTAGCCGAGTGGTTGACTCGAAAGGATAATCCATTGACGGCTCGAGTGATGGCTAATCGGGTATGGCAATTTCATTTTGGGCGAGGCATTTGTCGGACACCCAGTAATTTTGGTCAAAATGGTGAAAAGCCAACCCATCCGCTGTTGCTCGATTGGCTGGCATCTTACTTCATGGAGCAGGGCTGGAGTCTTAAAAAATTACACAAGCAGATCATGATGTCTCAGGCTTATCAGATGTCCTCTCGTGGCAGGGAGGATGCCTTGGCTGTGGATCCTGAAAATAATTTGTTTTGGCGGTTTGATATGCGGCGTTTAACAGCCGAAGAAATTCGTGACTCCATCCTGAATCTGACAGGTAAACTGAACCTTGAAATGGGTGGACCTAGTATTTACACCCCAGTGCCTGAAGTCATACTTGCCACCGCTTCACGTCCGCATGCTGCCTGGGGACACTCTCCTGAAGATCAGCAGAACCGGCGCAGCGTTTATGTTTACATCAAACGATCCTTGCACGAACCGCTTTTGAAGACCTTTGACATGGCTGACACGGATTCCGCCTGTGCGGTGCGATTTGCAACGACCGTTCCTACTCAGGCTTTGACGATGCTGAACAGTGAATTTCTGAATGATCAGGCCGAGGCCTTTGCCAATCGACTCAAAGAAGAAGAGAATTCGACCAGGGAAAGGATAAAAAAGGCGCTTCATCTTGCTACCTCTAGAAAACCTACTACCTCAGAGGTGGAGCAGGGATTTCAAATGATCCAGGAATTAAAAAAACAGCTGCAGCTCAATGAGGACCAGGCAATGCAAAGATTTTGCCTTTTGGTCCTGAACATGAATGAATTCGTCTATCTTGATTAACCCGGCTTTTTGAAGCATCTTATTGATACCACACATGAAAAGTTCACCTTATCCATCCAAACCCGGTGGCGGATTCTGCCGTCGAACTCGTAGAGAATTCCTGCACAACATTGGGGGTGGTTTTACGTCGCTGGCTCTCACCGGTATGTTGGCGAAAGATGGTTTTCTTTCTCAACAGACCGTTGCTGCAGATGGGCAGACTGAATGGAAGAGTCCCATGATGCCCAAGGCTCCTCATTTCTTCCCCAAAGCCAAGCACGTCATTTTTCTGTTCATGTATGGAGGTCCATCCCATGTAGACACCTTCGATTACAAACCCAAACTTTACCCGCTTGATGGCAAGACCATCGAGGTAAAGACCTTTGGGCGTGGAGGCCATAAGAATCAGGGGCGAGTGGTTGGGCCGAAGTGGGGATTCAAGCAATATGGGCAAAGTGGAAAATGGGTATCAGAGTTGTTTCCCAACGTTGCCGAGCACGTAGACGATATAGCATTCATTCATTCCATGACCGCCGATTCACCTATTCATGGTTCCGCCATGTTGATGATGAACAGTGGGCAGATTTTAAGCGGTCGGCCATCTATGGGATCTTGGGTCAATTACGGCCTCGGGACGGTCAATCAGAACTTACCAGGGTATGTCGTGATGCTCGATCAATCGGGAGGTCCAATCAGTGGTGCCAAGAATTGGACCAGTGGCTACATGCCGGCTTCTTATCAAGGTACCGTATTCCGGCCAAAAGGGACGCCCATTCTCGACCTAAAGAATGCCAGAAACATGAGCGCCAATGAGCAACAGGTTCTCTTGAAGCATTTGAGCCATTTTAATCATGGTCACCTTTCAGATCGAATCGACAACAGCAACCTAGCCGCTCGCATTGCCAGTTACGAGTTGGCTTATAAAATGCAGTCTTCCGCGCCAGAGGCGGTCGATGTGGACGGGGAACCCGAACATGTCAAAAACATGTATGGAATCGATCATGATAGGACGGAGGATTTCGGCAAGAAATGTCTCCTTGCCCGACGGCTTGTTGAGCGTGGTGTGCGCTTTATACAAATCTATTCAGGAGGAGCGCATAATGATCAAAATTGGGATGCTCATGGTGATTTGAAAAAGAATCACGATTGGCATGCTGGCAATACTGACAAACCAATCGCCGGTTTACTCAAAGATCTAAAGCAGAGAGGAATGCTGGATGAAACCCTGGTGATATGGGGAGGTGAATTTGGTCGTCAACCTACCGCGGAATATGCAGAGGGCACTGGTAGAGATCATAATGCATATGGATTTACCATGTGGATGGCTGGTGGAGGTATCAAGGGGGGAGTGAGTGTTGGGGAGACCGATGAACTGGGTAGTCGTGCTGTTACCAATCGATTTCATGTGAAACATCTCCATTCCACTGTGTTGAATCTGATGGGATTGAATCCCATGGATCTCACTTACTTTTATGGTGGGCTGGATCAGCGACTTGTCGGAGTAGAAGGGGCAGAGCCCATTCATCAAATCATGGCCTGACAAATCCCAGGGATAAAAATCCCAACAAAATTTGTATGAGCCAGAGGACAGCTACGGCGCGCCTCTGGCTCATTCCGTTTTGGACTAATTTATGAGACAAATGATTGTTATCACCCTGATATATCGGCTGTCTGATTTTTAATCGGAATAAAACGACCCAAGTGAAATCCAGCAGGAAAACACCCAGGATAGGGATTGGGCTAAGGACAGCCATGCGATTCGGCTGAGTTTCGTTGTAGAAGTGAGGGAGGATTGATAGCACCGCCAACAAAAAGCCCGTCAAATGACTCCCCGAATCACCTAAGAAGGATTTTGCCTTGGGGAAGTTGTAAGGCAGGAATCCGAACAATGCCCCGCCTATGGTGAAGGCTAAGCTTGCAACCAGGTAGTGAGTTTGCATTGCGGAATGAATGCCAAAATAGAAGGCACTGATGGTTGCCAGCCCAGAGCACAGCCCGTTCATATTGTCGACAAAGTTGCAGGCGTTGACCACCAATAGAATCCAAAACCAGGTAATAAAATAACTGAATAACGGGTTTTCAACAAATAAGGTGATCCTTATTCCACAGGCTGCTACAAGGAGTGCCGCCAGTGACTGGGCAAGAAATTTTGGACCAGGTTTTGGCAGATGCTTATCATCCCATAATCCAATACCCAGCATGATCAGCATGCCTCCAGTAAGCCCGATCAATTGCAATCCTCGTTTTCGAAATCCATAATCAAGACTGGAAAGGGCTTCACCAGGCAGGGTGTTGGAAAACACAACAACACAGGCTCCCAAAAATACAGTGAACAATGAAGTGCCGATAGCGAGTCCCCCCGCCAGTGCGATGGGCTGATGATGGATTTTGCGCGGCCCAGGTTGATCCATCCAGTTGTGTTGAAGGCACCAGGGAATCCATAGACGAGCAGCCAACCAGGTGGCGAACATTGCCCCCAGCCAACTCAAAATGTAAATGCCCTCAGGAAAAAAATGCATGTTGCCTCAATAGATCCAATCAGCTTAAGAAAACTTGCCGAATGGCACAATCATTCACAAACTTTTCATGAACTGGAGTTTTTACGCACTTTTCCTTATTTCATGGACAAGTTAGGCGTTATATAAAGATTCTTGGAATGCAGATCGAATGTGTGCAATCAATGACGACCGATAATGAGATTGAAAATAATTAAATCCATTCAAATACTTTTTTGCTTGGGTCTTTTTCTGTTTTTCACAGGGTGTGACACTGGTGAATCGACAGGCAAGTCTGGTAAAGGAGCTGGGAAGATTGCCCCTAAAAAAGGTCCTGCCGGCAAACCGGTTTTGGTCGAGTTGGCAACTGTTCAGCGTGGAAGCATTGAAGAAGTTCTTGAGCGTTCCGCAGCTCTGCAGGCAGAGGAACAAGTCCTCGTTCTGGCTCGAACCCAAAACCCTGCCGTTGAACTGTTGGTTGAAGAAGGTGATTTGGTGGAAAAAGATCAGATCTTGTTAAGGCTGGAAAATGATGCCCAGAAGACAGCTCATACTCGTGCGAATACGGATCTCAACAAGGCACGTATCGAATATGAGCGTGTTGACCAGCTTTACACTCAAAGCCTCATCAGCGAATCCGATTTTGTGAATGCAAAGTTCGCATACGATCAGGCCAAATTGGTTGAAGAAGAAGCCAGAAGGCAATTGGAATTCACTGAAGTTCGTGCCCCCATCAAGGGTACGATTACAAGTCGAACGGTGAAAGTCGGAGACAAGGTCACCACCGGAACCCCTATTTTTGAAATCATTGACCTGGATTCTACCGTGGCTGTGATTCATGTGCCGGAGCAGTATCTTCCCAAACTTAGGAAGGGGATGAAAGCCAGGCTTTTTTCGGGCACTTTGGGAGATAAGGTTTTTGACGGATTCGTGAAGCGCATTTCTCCGATAGTTGATGCAGACGCGGGCACGGTTAAGGTTGTTGTCGGATTGGACGAGCTGGGTGCCTTGTCGCCGGGGATGTGGGTCAACGTTGAATTAATCCTGCAGGAAAAGCAAAACGCATTACTGATTCCCAAGCGCGCCATTACTTACTCTGTTGATCAAACATTTGCCTTCAAAACCTATACGGATGAAGAGGGACAACTTCGCGCTCAAAGGCAGTTGGTAGAACCTCTGAATGTGGACAAAGATTTCCTCGAACCCAAAGAAGGGTTTATTGAAGGAGATTTGATAGTAGTGGCTGGGCACGGCGCTTTGAAGGACGGTGCTGCGGTAAGAGAAGTCAGTGAACCTAAACCTGATTCCAATGCGTCGGCTAATGAATCCCTTAAACCCAAAAAGCCACTCAAGAATGCAGAGGGGGCGGCTGCTCAGGTGAAATCTAATTAAGCAATCTTGCTGTTATGGAACCTCGTCCTGCTCAGTCCAATTTCACCACCGATCGGCCTGTTGCCGTTTTGATGGTGTTCGTGGCTGCTGTGGTTTTCGGTTATTTTTCCCTTGGGCGATTGCCTGTGACACTCATGCCCGAGATGAGTTATCCCACCCTCACCGTTCGTACGGAGTATCCGGGAGCCGCACCTGAAGAAGTTGAAAACGATGTCAGCCGAAGGATTGAAGAACAACTTGGGGTTGTCAGTGGGTTGAATGAAATCAGCAGCATCAGTCGAGCCGGTGTCAGTGATGTGGTGCTTGAGTTCATGTGGGGGACTTCCATGGTGGACGCCATTCAGAATACCCTGGAAAAACTCGATACCGTCAGATTGCCTCGGGGAGCTGAAAAGCCCCTCTTGTTACACTATGATCCATCTCTTGATCCAGTGATGGAATTGAGTTTGTCTGCTGTTGATAACTCTCTACTTGCTTCCTCTCGTCAACAGTCAGGTTCCTCAATCGATGCATCTTCAGCCCGGCGCTTGCGACGTATTGGTGAATTGCAGGTCAAACGTGCATTGGAACCGATCAAAGGTGTTGCGGCAGCAAGGGTTCGGGGTGGTCTGGAGGAAGAAATCCATGTTCTCGTCGACGCAGACAAATTGCAGCGAGTCAATCTTTCCATCAACCAGGTTATCAGTCGACTAGGGGCCGAAAATATCAATGCTGCTGGGGGGCGGATTCGTGAAGGTGAGACGGAATATATGATTCGAACCATCAACGAATATGAGAACCTGGAGGAAATTTCTGATACCATCATTTACCGTCAGATGGGACGTGAAATTCGTCTGAAGGATATAGCTCAAGTTGTATACGGCCAGCGAGATCGGGAAATGTTGACCCGTACGAATGGTGGAGAGAGTGTACAAATCGATGTTTACAAAGAAGCCGACTCCAACATGGTGAGTGTGGCGGAGCGGATCAAACAGGCAGTTGGAAGTGCCTCGCGTGGCCAAAGTCAGACGATTGCCGGCAGGTTGTTCAAGGAGGAAGGAGTCATTCTTGAAGTGGTCGCGGACCGCTCAATTTTTATCGACAACAGCATTAAGGAGGTCAGATCCACGGCGATCATGGGTGGCTTCCTCGCTATTTTTGTTTTGTTGGTTTTTCTGCGCGATCTTCGGACCACCGCTATTATTGCCGTGAGCATTCCAATCAGCATCTTCGTGACTTTTGCACCTCTGAACATACTTGGAGTCTCGTTGAATATCATGTCACTCGGTGGATTGGCGATGGGGATAGGGATGTTGGTGGACTCTTCAATTGTGGTTTTGGAATCCATTTATAGGTGTCGCGAAGAGGGAGATTCCATGCGAGAAGCTGCTATTCGCGGCGTCAAGGAGGTGAGAGGTGCTGTCGTCGCATCTACGTTGACCTCCA
>CAYFHO010000110.1:0-10964 GCA_964342825.1 uncultured Verrucomicrobiota bacterium | reverse complement strand
ATCAATTAGCAATCGGCTTTTTCAAGCCCAATCCCCAATCTTTGATCAAGAACCATCCCCAATCTTTGATCAAGAACCTAAGTACCTCTTTACTGAATCTGGTTTTTTGTTATTGAATTCCTGCATCACATGCGAGGAGCCCAGTCATTCAACACAACGAATTGGACATTGGTCAAAAATGCAAACTCCGGATCGGAAGAGAATCGCCTGCAAGCGTTAGGGGAGTTGTTTCTCATATACGCACCTGCTCTTGAAGATTTTCTTAAACGTTTTTACCGAATCCCGACTGAACAAGCGAAAGAAATTATTCAAGATTTTGTATCGGATCGCATGGTAAGTGGTAAATTACTTACTCAAGCAAGTGCAGAAAAGGGACGTTTCAGAACACTCCTGCTCACAGCAATCCGATCGTTTTTAACTGATCGACTCAGGGCTTCCCGGACACAGAAACGTCGCCCAGAGAAAGGCTTTATTCCTCTAAATGATTTGGATTTCGAAGTTGTGGGATCACCTCACACGAATGAAGAGGAAATCATTTTCAACGAGGTTTTTGCACGAAAATTGATTGCTGAAGCTATTCGGCGAACTCATGGCTATTGCATGGAAACAGAGCAAAGCGACTCGTGGAATGTCATGTTTGCCCGCATCATCGGTCCCTTGTTTGAAGATTTGCCCAAACCAGACTACGCCACCCTGACTCGCGATTTAAATATCTCTTCTATTTCCACCGCCCGTCAAAAACTAACAACAGCCAAAAGAATCTTCCGACGTGAATTCAAAGCCGTTGTCGCTGAGTATACAGCAGACGATAGGGAAGCTGAGGAAGAGATTGCTTTCTTAAAAGGATTTCTCAGCAAAAACCTGCACCATTTTGATGACTGAAACGTAGAAAAGGTATGCCTAAAGACGGAGATATCAGAAGCGTGCCCAGACAGCGGCTGGCTAAACTACTTGATTGGGCAGATTCCGACGACGAAGCATCGGGCACTGACTCTAACCTTTCGGTCTCCCACAAAAGCATCGATAGTTGCAACAATCAACCTGGTCCTGAAAACAACCATGGATCTCCCCTTTCCGAAGAAGATTAAGCGACGCCTTGCACACGGCCGATTCGTGTTCATGGCAATGTGTTGCCTGTGGGGTTTCAAAGTGTCAGCGAGCGAATCGATCCTTAATAGCTGTGCCGAATACATTGACCACCCAGGGTTGATTTCAGACTGGAAAGAGCGCATCAAAGACTATCAAAAGTTCGAAACATGCTGGAGGGATTTCGATGTAATAGTAGCCACCGAATACGAAAAACAACTGAAAATAGTTTTGGAAAAATTGTGCTCTGACCAGAGCATCACGCTGGATCCATGGTCCTTACCGAATCAAGAAACAGACTTTGTGCCTCCTTTTGAAGAGGTAAAATTCAGTTCGGGTCCTGCCGTTGAGAGCTTTGGCGGGGTAGACAGCAAAAAACGAATTCCACCTTTATTTAGATTAGCTGAACTCCTGGGGCTTGGTCAGAACAGCATGCATTTGGAGGTTTTTCGCACTCAACCAGCTTTCAAGACGCACCAAGCTTTTGAGTTTGCCGTGGTCAGTCAGGTCAGGAATGACCTTGTTGGCGTTTTCCGATTGAATGGTCTAACCGACCGGGTAGAAACCGTGCGACTCAGCATAGAAACTCATTTACCGATTGGTTACGCCGTCTTGCGCATGGGCCCCAAAACGAAACCTCATAAATTTGGAATTGAATATAGGTCTCTCGAATCTGATTACATGCAACATTCCTGGGAGTCTCGCGCATGGGAGAGGCAGGGACTCGCATCTCGTATTGCTGAACATGCTGTGACCGTGATTCCAGCACGGGCTCAACAAAGGAAATTCCAATTTCAAAAGCAAAAAGTGACAAGATCGGTTGAAAGGATGTTGCAGGAAATTCGAGGAAAATTGATCGACCAATTAAAGCAACCCCTTGAAGCTCTGATCCAAAATGGCACCACCCAAACCATTCAATCCCTTATTTCCTGGGAAGCAACCGCACCACAGAGCTCTCAAGGTCTGTTATGGGGCCAAAGAATACTTGAAATATCGAAATTGCAGGATGCCTTCGCAAAAGGTTGCCAAAAACACTCCCCACTGCATCAAGCAAAAATGACGGCTCAATCCCAGTTGATGTTTGGAAAACTTGCTCTTATCAACGGACTCCGCTTACGCCTACCCCCGTCCAACCGAGAGGAAGTGACTCAATATTACCTCAGCCTCATCTTGAGCCTAAATTCAACGTCTGATAAAGCCGATCATGCCGATCCTTCAAATTGATCAGGAAATCGATAATAGATGGATTGTGCGACGTTTTCTGGGAATCAGCGCACTCGGGGAGAAGTATATTGCCTTTGACCAAACTCGGGAGCAGATCATTGCAATCAAACTCCTTTCTGAGGACATCCTGTTGGATGCAGGAGGAATCAGTGACATGCGCTTCGTTTTGAATGAGTTCACCCATCTTAGTGTTCCCGGTATTGCCCGGGTTTTCGACTATGGTTTGATTCAGGAAGGCCTATACCTCACCATGGAGTATGTTGAAGGTGAGCCCTATATGAACTGGTTGGCCAGCCAAGAACCAACCGAACCCGAACTCCACCAGTTTTTCGGCAAACTGGCTAAGAACCTTCATCTGGCAAGTGACGCGGGAGCACACCTTGGTCTCAAACCAAATAATCTTTTTGTCTCTTCAAGCGGAGAGCCCATCATCACTGATTTCGGACTCAACCGCCTGGTTTCCCCACAGAAGCTTCGCGCTGCCACCACATTAACAGGAGATCGAAGGTTCTTACCGCCTGAGTTTTTTGAGTCAGATGATGTTCAGCCAGCAGCGGCAGACGCGTTTGCATTGGGTTCCTTATGGTTGAATGCATTATCGAAGAATGAAAAAAAGCCGCACAAACCAAGTCGCAAGACCCAGCGATGGTTGACTACATTGACACACTCCTCCCCTCCCTTGAGGTCAACCAATTTCCTGGCCTTGGCTCAGGATTTAACCGGCAAAAGCCCAGAAACAACGTTTTTAAAACACAGGCCCCAGTTCGACTCCCCCAAGCGAATGTATCTCGCTTTCTTCATTGCAGCCCTGCTTTTGACAGGTTTCTGGATGACGCAATGGATGTCAGAAAATAACACAAAAAAAGCTTCGAATTCGAGTCATGCCATTGGATTGGCGGAACAGATCCAATCTGCTGAACTTGACCGAATGGAACTTATCAAAGCAGCCCATGAAATCCCTCCCTTTTTTACTCCGATCATTACACTTCTGAGTGACCCCATCCTGCTGGACACCGCTCGCCGCCTGAATGCGTCACTTTCAGACGATACGCAAGATTGGATTCGCGCCGAGCAGGACATTCGTCGTTATCAAATTAAATTAACCGCCATTGAAGATTTATTGACCGCAGCTCGCCCCATCCTCTCATGGCTAGAAATCGTAGATGCGCTCTCGGTAGGCCCCTTACCGATCCAAGAGGAAAAGAATTCAACCTGGAAGCAAACGTATGAGGACATCCATCGCCTTTTGAAGCGGGGAGAATTGAATGAAGCCGTGACCCGCTCATTAAGGCTCCGAATCGATCTAGAAGAATCGTTGAAACTGCATTGGCAACATGCACTTGAAACCGCCCAATCAGCGCAACAGGCCTGGATTTCATTGCTTGAAGAACACGGACTCCGATTGGTGGAACCTGGAGAGGACCTCTCGGGCACATTGAAGGACCTGAAAGAAAATGTCCAATTGAACCATCTTCCGGATGACATTCCAAAACTCGCGCATATTCAAAAACGCTGGGAAAGCTGGACTCAAGAACTTCGTTCGGTTCCGCCAAAGGAACCTTCCCATTTTGTGAACTCGCTTGCCATGCGATTCGTACGTGTTGACGATTTGTGGGTTTCCATCTGGGAAACCCGCAACTTGGACTTCGCACGATACATCCTGGAATCAGGGGCGGATCGAAGATACCTCTGGCGGGAACGTGCGGCATTGAGTGGCCCCACGCATCCGGTTGTGAATATCACCCAATTGGATGCAACGCATTTTTGTGACTGGTTGACCCAATTCGAACGTTTGCAAGGAGTGATCCGGACCAACGCCTTTTATCGTCTCCCAAAGGATCTCGAGTGGAGCCGGTTCGCGGGTCTGACCGGCGAGGTCGGGGATAGTCCGGACATGAGAGGCGGGGCAGCTCTGGATCATGTGCCATGGTGGCCCGTCAACCTGCCGGAAAAACAGCGTGGCAATTACTACACCTGGCCGAATGATATCATGCCAGATCCGCTCCCTGAACCTTATGATCATTATGCAACCACAGCGCCAGTTGGCAGTTTTTTACCCAATCCATCCGGACTCTTCGATCTGGGCGGCAATGTCTGGGAATGGACCATGTCCCCCTACAGGAAAGAAGCGGACCTTTCGAACTATCTTGTCAGCTTCGCTATCCGTGGAGCTGGGTGGTATACCAGCGCTGATTTTGAAATGAAAACTTCGTTTCGCCTTCCGAATCTCGTTGATATGGAAACCATCGGCTTTCGAATCGTATTGGACAACGCGATCAAAAACGATGAATAACCAAGGCTCCACATCAGAATCCGACAGCCCCTGGAGCTACCCCAGAAGCGAAACTCAAAGCCAAGCCGTGGCAGGTCATGCCAAAGATCGCATCAAACGATTTGAACTGGCCATAGGCTCCCCCGAACCCGGGGAAATGCTTGCCAAACGATTCACCATCAAGGAACGCATCGCCGAAGGTGGCATGAGCCTGATTTACAAGGCATACGATCACACGCGTCAACACCTGGTTGCGCTCAAATTTTTAAGTCCGGCAATGCTTCAGGAACCCGCTGCCATCAGGGCTTTCAAACAGGAAGCCAAGATTTCCATGTTGATCAGTCATCCAAATATCCTCCGGGTATTTGATGTCCAGGAATACCAGGGATCTCACTTCCTGGTCATGGAATTTTTGGAAGGGGGCACACTCAGACAATGGGTAAACAAGTCAAAGAAACTCGCCCCTTCCATGGAGGAAAGATGCAGGATCCTATTGGCCATTTGCAAAGGACTGGAGTGCGCCCACCAAACCACTGCCCATTGCGATCTGAAACCTGAAAACATCGGCATCACCGACCTGGGCGAAGTCAAGATCATGGACTTTGGATTGGCACGTTTGACCTCACGGATCCACTCCAGTCTTTTTAGAGAATCAGTCACTCAACTCAACGGGGGGACTCCGTACTACATGGCACCCGAATTATTATCCGCGCAAAACCAGGGAGATCCACGTAGTGATCAGTTTTCATTTGGTGTGATTGCCTATGAACTCATTGTCGGTGAACTGCCCATTGGGCTCTCTCGCCCGCTTGCCGACCGAGTCACATCCTTGAGTTCGCGTTTTACACAATCCATTGATCGGTGCTTGTCTCCGAATCCCTCACAACGCTTTCCCGATATACAAGCGCTCTTAAACGAGCTTGAACTTGGATTATCCGAAAAAGCCAGCTGGACACTCCGTTTCAAAGATTTCTGGCGAAATCGGCACCCCGTCACGAAAACAGCGCTCGTCGCAAGCACCACTGCCGTCCTTCTATGCATCCCGGCTAACCATTGGATTCAATTCAATAAAACCAGGCAATCGAAGGTGGAAGCAGCCTGGGTACAACTGGACGAACACAAGCAGGAAGCAGCCAAACTGGCCCAAAGGGTAGAGGAAAAACGACGGAGCCGAATGTTCATGGAACTGGCCTATGAACGAGAAAGCAAAGTCACGCCTCGAACCATGGAGGAAAGAATCAGTCTACTGAATCTCGAACGCGACCTGAGACATGCGGAAGAAGTCTGGTCATGGATCGAGCCTCAACTGACTTCAAACGGCATGTTTATTTCCCTCGATCAACGCCTCATCGACTGCCGAAACCTGCTCACCGCCAAACAACTGGAGGACTACCAGGACAATCAGGCTAAACTGTCAGAGCACATTGATAAATTAGGTTCGGAATTGGACCTGATTTCTCGTCTCGAACATTTAAGATACCGGATCACCCAGAGATTCAAGGAATTGGATTCGATGGATCTTGATTCGGAAATCATCGAAACCTGGCACAATGAGCATAGCCGGGCATCCCAGGCCTATGAAAACCAAAAATGGAGTGAAGCCTTTCTCGCTTGGGATAAATTGAATAACCAAACCCAAAGCCAACTCGACATTCTTTATCAAGCTGCTCGAAAAGATTACGAACAGCAGAACAACCGTTGGAATGCTTGTTTTCCAAATCTCGGCTCTCCAAACCTGGCATTTCTTTCGGACACACACTCTCACGCTTCGGATGCTTTGGTGTTGTACACGGAGCAATATCTGATTCAGGCCATCCATCTCTTGAACGAAACCTCGAACACCTTACGCCATTGGGCCGATGAAGTGACGCGACACCAACACGCGCTCGATAAGGCCATAATGCCTGGAACCGAATACATCGAAGGTCTTGGAATGCGTTTTGCGAAAATAGGGGGCATTTACTGGGGTGTCACCGAAGTGCGCGTCATGGATTTTGCACGATGGGTCGAAGAAAGGATGGAAATCTCTCCCATTACGGCAAAACACTGGATCAATCCTGGATTCACCCAAGGCCCCACGGATTCCGCTGTATGGATCACTCGCCAGGATGCTCTCAATTTCGCAAGCTGGGTTGGATCGAAACTCTTACAACATGACCGCCCTACCGGGAAGATTCCGCGTTTGATGGATTGGGAGATACTTTTGAATACTGGGGATATCAAAGGCAGCATTCCACGAGCAATCTATCCGGATGAAAACCAATGGCGATCCAACAAATTTCGGGATGACTATGAAGATAAGCGAATCCAGCCCGGAACATACCTCGGTCCCACCGATCGCGGATCTCCTTCGATCAACGGACTTTTTGGTTTGGACAATGGTGTGTGGGAGTGGTGCGACTCTTATTATGATTACTCGAGGGGCAGTTTCTGGGCATCCGATCCCCTCAAAGGCATGCTTACGTGCGGAGGGAACTTTGGGATCACGACGTTCAACACCATTGATCCGCCCCGCACTGAAGACATTGATTTTGTATTACGCAAAGATGCAGTGGGCATGAGGGTGATCCTTATCCCCAGAACTAACCCGTAACAGACATTACCTGACCGACAGGTGCTGATTCCACGGATAACCTCCTCCCCATATCATGGCGATTCATTCCGCATCCGGGTCATCCGTGTAGCCATGGACCGTATGAAAATCCGTCAGAAGCAACACCCTTTCTCGAACTCTTTCCATGAAATCCAGATGAACACCCAGCTCCCCTTCGCGACCGATCACGTAGCGGAGGTCTTTGAATTGGTGGACAAAGAAAACTCGATCCGCCTCCCAGGACTCCTTCCATTTACGCTGTGTTTGTCGAAAACTTTCCGCACGTTCAGCAGGTAAATCAGCGGTAATCCGCTGCTCCTGGATCTTCATCTCCTTGAACCAAGCCTCCTGGGCTTTAGAAATGTTGATGGACATTTCAAGATTCGTCCCCAGAAAATCCAATTTACCCTCAAACTCTTGATCGATGGGATGCGGACTCTCAGAAGGAGTGTAGAACATGCTGTCATAACAATAAAGATTCACAACCCCGGCAAACAACAAAACCGCCAACACCCATTTAAAAGAACCAACCCGCTCCACCAGACTTTTTCGTAAGATCTTTCGATTCATATGAACCCATCATGCAGAAAAAATGAACAAACTCAATCGAACAAAGATTGACTAATATGAGGTAGCGTTCCAAGGCGACCACCTACAAGCGGATGATCTGAACCAATAATCCCCCTGGTTTTCCGAATCCATATCCACACAAGGATCAAAAAATTTACTGAACCATAGCTCGGAAGAATCGCATGGCTCCTTCCATAGGGAATTCAAACGTATCTTGTCCCTCAGGAATGACGCCAACGTTTTCCCAGGAAACCAAATCTTCGGACTGTTGGATGAGCACTTCCATTGCGAGAGGATCAGGAAGGAATATCCTAAAATTCCCACCACCACCCTGTCCTGTATTTGCAATAGAGAAATGAATCGTGGATAAACTCGGTTTCTCCACTTGAAAGGGCATGGTAAATCTTAACCACTCAATTTCATGATTTAAGATGAGTGTCCATTCACCTAAGAACGAACTTTCCGGAATCGATGGAACTATCGGTCCGGTTTGTAGAGGGAAAGCGTTGCCGATATGAGCATCAGATAAGGGAAAGTGATTCGAATCGATGAGTTTTTGATTTTCAAACACCTTCAATCTTGCCTCGGTCGCCTTAAATTCCGGTAGCACAAAAAAAGCGTGCTTCTCAGGTAAGCCCCAATTTCCATACTCATCTTGAAACCGAACTTCGAGAGAATGACTACCAGGTTGTAATGGTGCTGTGTTCAGCTCGAATGCAAAAGATTCGCTTTCCTTTCCAGCAGCAGGTAAAGGCTTGGCTTGCTCATCAAAGAATGAATTCAACTGCCAAGCTCCTCTGGCCAAGCTGACGGGACGCTGAAACGCATTCTGAACCACAAACACGGTGTGTTGGTGGGGAACGCTCCACTGACCCTCCGTATCCAACATACGAATGAATAGTTTGTGTGCCCCCCGACTCAAACCTTCGGTACTGATACTGTGAGTGATGCGTTGATGCTTCTGTTTCGGATCTACCGGGAGAGCATGTCCATTGCCAATACCTGGATCTTGATCAAAGTAGTACTCTGCACGAGCCAAACCAAGTCCGCCGGGGATTGAAAGAGGATGGATCTGCTGTGCGACGAGTGTCGAAACAGAGGCAAAAACCATCAAAACCTGAATACAGGAAGAAAGCACTTTCATTGGCTCATCTAGTTGTTGGTTTGCACTTCTACTTCTATCCGCATCGGCAGTCCCTGGGTGACCACTGCAGGCGCCACTAGATCGGTAACAAATGGAAAAGGAGGCATTTGTTCAGTATCCCAAGGATAATCTCCACCAAATATCCCCGCATCGCTTCCATCAGCAGACAGCCCCTTTGCAGGACTGTCTGCGGTCAAAACAAATTGCTCCCACCACTTCCCTTCGAGTGCAACAACATCCGAGAATTGTTTTGCGAAAACTTCACCGTTTTCAAGTGGAAGAGGTGTGAAACTAGTATCACCTTCTATGTATTTAGGAAGTGCTCCTGCATATAGGTTTCCTTGACGACGCATATTAGGTAAATAGGTTTGTCCCCAAGGCTCTCTCCAATTAATATCCTGTTCTCGGTGTATGATGTTAAAAGCAAAGACTCCTGATTGAATCCATAGTGAACTGTTAATCGATGGAAACACATTGTTTTTAATAATCGCGTGTGATGAGGTTTCCATATGTAAGCGGATATGTGAGTTGACCACATTATTGAGAATGTACACATTTTCGACTATTCCGGCCTTCCATCTTGAGGTAATGCCGTGATCAATCCAGTTATTGATTAAATAGACACCATTGACTTGACTATTCTCTGTAAAAAAAATGGAAGTATGGAAATTAGAATTCATTACGAAAGAAAAAACATGATTTCTGAAAAGTAAAATATTGGAAATTCCTCCTCCAGCTAAAAAAGAGACTCGAGCAATGGTAAGCCCACTGAGCACAACATCACTGGTACCTGGTGCAATATTTATCACTCCTGTAATGGAGGATTTATGCCTGGCTAGAGAGAGCACATCTCCCCCGCCAAATCCACCTCCTAAAATGGTCAGACTTTTGTTGATCGTAGCATCACCGTAGGATTGCGCGGAAGGCATGAGTAAAATGGTGTCACCTGATCGAGTCTCATTGACGGCCGTTTGCAGGTCAGGAAATCTAGCAGACGCATTACTCGGATCCTTGTCCACGATCCATGTCTTAGGCTCGGTGGGTTGACTTTCTTCGGAAACCACATCAATTCTGGTGATGGTCCAATTGGGACCTTCAGCAAGCGTCGCATCATCCCAAGTCGCAACAAATTTCAAGGAAATCTCGGATCCTTTCGGGAGGTTTTCTATCACCAGATGAGAGAGCACATCGCCGCGCCCCTCACCGGTCCAAACCTGTTTATCCTTCTCGGGATTCGATCCTTGGGCAGGTAACGCCTTATCATAACCGCGCTGAATAAATTGCCCCAAGTCAACCCCGGCTCGGAAGGTGTCACTTCCATTCACTACAATCTCCAAATGGGCACTATCCCAATCCGCTTCAAAAAAGTATTCATGCGCAATGGTGATCTCGACACGTCCACTCACCTTCACCGAAGGGCTAGTTAAGGTGGAGGTTGCAAACTTGCCAGTGCCTCCCTCCACACCTTCGGTTGTCCACTTCCCATCATCATAAACAAAAGGGGCTTTGTTATCCGAAGTTCCTCCTGACGATGCCTGAAACCCATGATTCTCTACCGAGAAATCAAATACTTGTCCATGTCCAGAAATGAAAGAAGCCAAACAAACAACCACAAAGAGTGTGATGCGTCGAGATAAGGTCAATAACGGGGATAAATGTTGCATATGCCAAAAGCGTAATTTCATGGTTCCTTGAAAAATTTCGATTGAACTCATTTAGAATGCCATCGGTAACTTACTTTCATTGGAAGCACCTTGGCATGTAGAGCGAGTTCATTCGTATTCTACGTGATGACTTGAAAATAATGCCGGAGATCTAAACTTTTTCTAAAGCCATCAAATGTTGACCTACAAAAGAGAGAGCCGTTTAGCGCATCGCAACTCTCCAAACGAAGGTAAAGAATGGATTGCAGCGGGGAGAAAAACCTCGATGACGTCAAAGCCTCAGAAAAGAATTTCATAAAAATCACCTGTGAAAATCTAGTGCATTTTTGGTTTAAAATGTATTAGTTACGATCAGTTCTGACAGTTTCGAATAAAAAAGTTACTCTGCCTGGGAATTCACAAACCCAAAAC
>CAYFHO010000109.1:0-11889 GCA_964342825.1 uncultured Verrucomicrobiota bacterium | reverse complement strand
TTAGTGGACGAAAACACCTCCCGAAAGGAAGCCGCAGCAAGAATCTATGCACTCCGCAAGGGTGGTGACCACCGGGAAATTGCCAGCCAAATTGTTCAAAAGCATGGCAGCCGTAAATCAGGTTTGGCTCGCAATTCGGGGCGCAAGTCACGGCATCCAACCACTCAGCCCCTCCTGGCTTTATGATCAAAGACTCAGCTATTCACTGAACTTGGTAACATTCAGCGGGTTTTTCCAACCATTGGTGAACCATTTTAAAACTGACGGATTGTACTCTTGAGACACGCGTTTTGTTGACACTATCGATACTCAAATAGGTTGCTCGATCGAACTTGTATTTTGGTTGCTGATGCCAGTCTTGGTTTTGTTGTGCTGGGTAGATGAGATTTTGGCAACGGAGTAGTTTTTACGGCTATGGCAATTTGAATAGGGACAGGATCAATTCATCTTTTGAGAGTGGGATCACAGATCTGTTTTTCGTTTGATCAATGTTCAAGTGGTTTAATTAAAGTACGGTGTGTGGTTGAATTTTAGCATTCTGAATACTTGATCGCAGAAGTAATTCATACCGGCTAAAAATTCAAAGTGCACTGAAGATATCCATAAGTGGTATTACCTTTGTCAGCCGCATTGGGTGCATTGTGTATAAATGAACCAGCCATATGATATGCTCCCCCTAATTCGAGCCGTATATTTCTCGGCACAATATCCCATCGTAACTGCATCTCCATTTGATGACCCAGGTAATTTCCGGAAAGGCCGGCGGTATCTCGAAGACCACTTGTCGTCCAAGCATCTGTGCTGGATGCTAACCAAATGAACCGATGAGTCGCCATGAGACGTAATGCACTGTAAGGATTGACCGTGAATCGGTATCCCGGTGACTGAATGTTACTTCTGGCGAAGGCTCCATAGATTCCTGTGGGACCGAAATCAAATCGTCTCGCCCCGTATAGTGTGTCAAAACGTTGGTTACGCCCATCGGTAGAGGAATGATCCCCACTGGCATAATCATAAAGCAAAGCAGCTCTTGGTTCGCCATGTATTCTCCATGTATACCCCACTTCTGCATGTTGGAAGTGAGCCAGGTGATCGAGGTCATTTTGATCGTTCACGGCGGTGCTCGCCCTGGATGTTCCAAATTGGATGACAGACTCGATTTGATAGTCGATTTTTCCAGGATTCGGTTTCTGAAAAAATCGCCACCCAGGATTTAAAAGTTGTCGGTTCCGGGTCGGATATTTTGATGTATCGTACTCATGGAGCCCGATTAAGAACGCTTCACCTGTGGCCTTGAGCGCCAGATTGTTTTTTCGAATGAACGCACCCCAAAGTTGGGTATTGAAACCTTCACGATCTAGTTTCGAATCGTTGTTCAACAGATCAGCAGGGGCAGATGGCCTTCGAGAGATGGGTAAAAGGTAAAAGGCATTGAATGCAAAGTCTCGCCCAAACTGCGTCTCCAAGTCTAAACCTGTAAAAGCATTCCGGGTGTTTCGAAATCGGTTGCGTGCAAGCAATCGACGACTTCCCAAATCCTTAGTCATACGTCCGAACTTGATGCGCATTTCCCCCGTGCCGAGCAGTTTTTTGTCCGGAGCCCACTCAAGGTAGGCTTGCAGGGGTTCGATTGTGTTCACGATTCCCGTATTGAGTGGCGTACCTGAGTCGGCGAAAGCTTGACGCGAATCGACCAGCTCAGCCACAAGATTGATCGGATCCAACTTCAACCGAGTTTCAATGGATGTTCGCATTACAAGCAGTTGATCGCTACCACGTCGACCTGCGCGGAATTGTCCATCCAATGATTCGTACCGTGTCCGGTGTTCCACATGAAAGTCCCACCACTTAGGGATTCCAAATTGGTGGCTCAGGCTCCACGGTTTATTGGTTTGCGCAAGGATCGATTCCAAGGGCTCACCAAAAGTGCAGATTGAGGCAACCAGCCAAGGGAGGACGATCATGGGGATGGGGGCTCTCATCAGAAAGGGATGGATTTCTTTATCGGTATTTTGTTTGAACTTGAATGTCAGGTTTCTTTAAGAAGTTTGAATGGTTTTCATCACTTTATGGCATTCAAGTCACTCTCTCCACCGTAACCTGCCAGTTCCATATAGGCTTCACCGATTCGGTTGCCGCTTGAATCCAGTACATCACAGGCGCCTTCCCAATATTCAATGCCGCTGATATGTCCCAGCATTTCCTGGGCATCGAACAGGGGGACTATGTGAGCATGGAATGCCGCGTCTCCGTTAGGATCAGGAAGAGTGAGTTTAACTTCCACAGGGTAGGTGTTTTTCGTTTCAGGACTGGTCCAGAGCCTCAAGACCTGCCACGTGTCATCCTTTAATCGTTGATGGCTGGCATTGCCTGATTCGTCTACCCACGCAATAGTGGAAAATGGATCTGCCTTTCCTTCGGTCGTTCTCATGCGGTAGGCCATGAGGTCCCTCCCGTCGTTCAGCCGCATACTGACCCAATCCCAACCGACCTGGTTTTCCGTAAGTTGACTCGAGCTGATTTCGTGGTCCATCCACGACCACCCTTGAACTTGAAATGATTTTCCCTTGATTCGAAGTTCACCTTTGGTTTGTAGCCGGGTAAAGGTCATGTAATAACTGGCAGCCATTGGATCCGATCCTTTTCGAGAATATCCCTTATCACCAAATAAGGTGATGGGTTTTCTGGCGGTGAACTTCAGGTTCAGACTTATGTCTGCAAGAATGCTGCCATTTAATTCAAACTCAGGTGTTGTGCCCTTAATGCGCCGCAGTTTCCAGTTGCCGTTCTTAAGATCCATGTCCTTCTGTTTGGCGTAAGCCATCCACGGGCTTCTCTGGAGTCGTTCCTGGTGGTAGAATGTTCTGTTCTCCAGGTCCAATAAGGCCATGTGAGCCAGGTGCAGGTCTGGAGGTGCGCCTTTCTTGTTTTCATTGGATGTTTCTGCATCCGATGCCAGTCGAAAAAAAGTGGCTTGATAACCAAAACGTTTCTGGTCTTCGGATCTTAGGTGTCCGGTGATATACCACCATTCAATTTTGAATTCCGGGTGGCTTCCGAAATCTCGTGGATACTCGAACTGATACCCTGGCCTTGCTATCGCATGTTCTTTGCTCGCCGCTTGTAGAACAGCAAGCATCTGGATCAGGCAGAGCAGGGTCCATAGGAAAGAGGCGTGATGACGCCAGCCTTTTTTGGTGATCGGATTTAAACCATGTATTGGATGCTTCTTCATTCTTCTTTATGCATGCGCTTTGTGGAAACCCACCAGCCAACCGGTATCGTGCTTGCCAGGACAACCACTGTAAGTATCACCAGCAAACGAAAGTGATCGTTCCAGGGAATGGCACTTTGCAGTGTCCATCCAAACGCCTGTTTGTTGATGATAACAACCAATAACCACCCAAGGCATGCACTCAGGATGGATCCAAAAACGAATCCGGTCCATGCACAAGCCAATCCTTCCATTCCGGTGGCCATGGCCATTCGAACACGTGTCATTCCTAAATTTTTCATCAATTGAAATTCGAGCTGCCGTTCAATCAGGGATGTGATCATGGCCATGGTGAGACCAACGATGGCCACGGTCACCGCGATCCACTGCAGCACATAAGTCACCGAAAAAGTCTGGTGAAATATTTCCAAAACCTCTTCACGCAAAATACGATTGGTTCGTACGGTAATACCTGTTTGAGTGCCCAGAATTTGATTTCGAACTTTATCAGGATCGGCATCAGGTTTGAGGTAAATAGCTATATTCACCGCACGTTCATCCTGAAACCAATCGCTGACAATAGACCTGTCGACCGCAACCGTTCCATGCTCATTGCCGTATTCAGCAAACACCCCTACGATTTGAACAGTTTGGTTTCCTTCAGGTGTTGGTATTTTGATTTGGTCGCCAAGTTTGGTGTCAAATCGAGTTTGGAAACTTTCGTTCACGACAGCGGCTGGCAGGTTCTTGTTCCTCACAGAGGAAGTCAATGACTTGGGTGAATCGACCCACATGGCATACTCCCAGTCCAGCGGATCTGCGACAGGCATGCTTGTGAGGTAAGTTTTTCGTCCACGGAATTCAATTGGGAAAACCTGCCCGACATCTGCTCTTTCAATTTCAGGATGGTTCGAGATGGATTGCCAGGTTTCTTTGGACATTCGGTTTTGGCTCGAGGCACTGCCAAACCCCTGGCAGGCGACGTATAGGTCGGCATTGAGAGATCTTGAAATCCATTGGTTCATGGTTTCTTCAAAGCTGTGGATCATGAACGTCATGCCTCCAGCCATACCCACCGCAACAGTCAGTGCTGCCACGCTCAATAGATGACGTCCTGTGGGACGACGTAATTGACTGAAAGCATACATGAAAACAGCATGAGCTTTCGTCATGGGCTGGAGGAGGGGAGCGATCCACCTAAGCCCTGCTGGTGCAATAAGCGTGGAAGCCACTACCCATAGCAATGCTGCAGCATAGCCGCCTATGGGGATCCACCCGTCAACATCCGGGTATGGCGGCATGTTGGCAGCAATCAAACCCATCAAAGCAATACCCATGCCCAAAACGGGTTTGTTCAACGCTGTCATGAAACCACCTTGCCTTCCTTGTTTGAATATTTCTGCGGGTTCTGTCTCAGCGCTTTCACGCGATGGAAACCAGCCGGCGGCGAGACTGGCCAGGCATCCAAGCCCCGTGGCAAGGGCAGCTTCTGAGTGGTTCCAATCTGCCGATTCTGAAGCGCTTTGAAGGTAAAGAGCGTTAACAGTAGAAGCCACCAAACGGACTGCCCACTGCGCTCCGACCCACCCCAGGATTAATCCAGCGGCACTTCCCCATATGCCATACCAGAGACTTTCCATCAGCCAAGCCGTTTTCAAAGCTCCCGGCGTGACACCAAGCGATCGTAGTGTCGCAATTTCCATTCTGCCTCGGACAATCGCTGCATCCAGTCCCTGTGTGATCAGATACATTCCAACCACCAATGCCAACATGGAAAGTATGGTCAAATTAAGACGGAAGGCCCGCGTCATGGAAGCGTTGCCTTGCAAGGAAGTTTCGGGTGTATCCACCTTCCAGCGCGGATGGTTTTCCAACACTCCTCGCGCCTTTTCCACGAGGTTGTTTTTTTCATGACCCGGTGGCAAATAGAGTTCCACGCGATGGGTGCGTCCTGGTTGCTGCATCACCTCTTGCAGGTCTGTGATGTTCATGAACAGGATAGTTGATGGATGGGATACCTTGAAAACTTCGTCTCGACTGATGTGAAGGATCGAAAGAGCCGTTTCACGATCATCGATGATGACCTTTAAAAGGTCACCTGTTTCTAATTGACGTTCAGCTGCCAGCGCTTGCGATATCACCACTCCGAAGGTGGCTTTCATGTTCTCAATTTGGATCGCGTTGGGCGTTTCCTGCCAAGCTTGATAAGTTGATTCATTGCTGTTGCCCGATTCATAGTAAATCAAATTGGACATGGCGAAAGTATCCAGGCCTACGACCAGGAATTGTTGTAAGTTGAGACTGTCTTCTGTTTGACTGGCGTCCGTGGCCGTGGTCTCCAACACTGGAGCCATGACACAAGGGATAGAATCCAGTAGATCTTGAATCGTGAAAAGATCGTTCTCTGAGAATTGTCCGGAAGGAGACGTCAGAACCAGATCGGGTCGAAGTCCAAGTGTTCGGTCAAAGTAGGTGAACCCGCTGATCGCAGCTTGGTTTGCTAATCTGATGGAAAAGAAAGCCGCTACACCAATTGCAATGATGCTGCAGAATGCCAAGGCAGACAATGGATGACGTGTCCAATGCCGCATATGAATGATCCGTAACAGGATCAGGACTTGTTGAATACTTTGTTTCACAGGATCAGATTCCCATCCTGCATTTTCCAGGTTGTGTCACAAATGGCAGCTGCTTCCTGACTGTGAGTCACAAGCAATAGGGCAATCTCTTCAGTGCTTAGAAGCTCTCGCATGAGGTCCAGAATACGTTGGCCATTCTGACTGTCCAGGTTGCCTGTTGGTTCATCTGCCAGAATGATTTTTGGGCGAGTAATCAAGGCCCTGGCGATTGCAGTTCGCTGTTGTTCACCTCCACTGAGTTGGTTAGGAAAGGCTTCCTTCCGATGTGTCATATCCACCTGTTTCAAAATGGTGACGACACGATTGTTTCGTTGATGCAAAGGGACGGATTGAAGTTGAAGTGGGAATGCAACGTTTTCTTCTACGGTCAAGGTTGGGAGCAGATAAAAGAACTGAAATATAGAGGCGATTTGAGTGCGTCTTAATTCGGCAATGGCATGGGGTGGCATTTGCGTCATGTCATCCCCGCAAAACTGGATACTTCCTGAATCTGCTTTATCGACACCTCCCAGGCAATGGAGCAGGGTACTCTTGCCTGAACCTGAAGGTCCCATAATGGCCGTCATGCTTCCAGTAGCCAGTTCGAATGAAACATCATTCAATACGGTGGTTTTTCCATATCGTTTTTGAAGATCTTTGACCCGGTAGATGTTTTTGTCTTTTTCACTTAAAAACACGTTGGCGAATATGCCTTATTCGGGAAAGAAGGCAACAGATGCTTCGCACTCTAAGGTGGAGTTTTCAGGAAGCTTCAAAAAAGTGAAGCTGTCACTTGTTGAGACTGTTAGATCGTTCCCGGAATTTGTTTTCGAGAGTTTCATCCATTTTATCCCTAATGGGTAAATTTAGAAAATTTGCCCAGCGTTCTGCCTCATATCGGATCGGAGCTGCTTCCAGATCGGAAGCGAGCAGAACAGAAACATCAGGGCCCATCAGGTAAAGATGACGATGTAGACTGCCACTGGAACCCCGGCCAAGTTGTGCATCCAGACAAACCACTTCTTGAATATCGGTTAATGTCCATGTCTTTGAGCGTCGAAAGGGGGGGAGACCTTTGTTTTGAGTCAATGTGCCATCATCGCGGTTTCCAATCACTTCCTCATACTTAAAACAGAGTGCTAAACCCATTACGAAAAAACCAACTCCGATGAGACTCCCGGTGGCAAGTATGGGCCAGTTGTCTGAATCTCTGACTGAGTCAATGAACCAGAGGCCAATCGCAATTGTCAACCCCACCATCATGATGGGTACCCCAATAATGGCTAACCAACGGTTGTCGTGAAC
Source organism: uncultured Verrucomicrobiota bacterium (assembly GCA_964342825.1). Lineage (GTDB taxonomy): Bacteria > Verrucomicrobiota > Verrucomicrobiia > Limisphaerales > AAA164-E04 > AAA164-E04. The sequence continues at coordinate 4,752 of CAYFHO010000109.1, read as the reverse complement.
AAGTGACAGACGACCTGCATTCTCTGAGGATTTCCAGGATGTTTCCATGCATTTGATCCGCTCAATGTATATCCTACAATCCGGTGAGTGAATTATAATTTCCCCATATGAAAAACGGCGTTAATGTCATCGGCATGAGCGCAAAGATTCGTGCGGAAGAAACCAATGAAGATCCCATTTGTCCCCACTGCGAAAAGGAACTTCGATCCATCAAATACAAGCCTATAGAATCCATGCTCGGAGTTCGGTATCTTTATTTCTGTCCTCACTGTCGAAAATCCATTGGCATTTCGCATCGGAAAGGTTTCTGGATGGGGTAGCTACTTCTTCATGGTCACATGTATTTAAGGATTGGTTCGGGGAATCTACAATCAATATGAAAACTTGAAATATACAGAATGAAAAGATGGCAGAACAATTATCTGGTCACCAGATAGCTTGTGGTGCGAGGTGCTAGAATAATCGTTTTTCCACTTGATGATTCGCCAATGGGATAACCATTCAGATCGAGAGAAATATACTTTATAACGTCATCAAAGTGGACCTCTCCTTCGAACTCTCGAACACGCCACGGGTCGCGCCCAATGTTATTGATGCGGAGCAAACCATTTCCGGCGGACTCAGTTTGGAAGGAGGTTGATTTTTCTTCGCTCATGATTTGCAACAACATGCGCTTGCTTTGCGAGATGGGGCGGTCATCCAGGCAAACCAGAACAATGTGGGCGAGATCCATGGAAGATCTTATGGTGAGATCCTGCAGTGTGATTGGTTGGAGTGCTGCCAGGTTACCAGACGCCCCTTGAACTTTGCTGGCGTTAATCCGCAGAAGACCGCTCCGGTAGTTGAGTTCCAATTGCCGATGGCTTGAACTAACAGTTTCGTTTTGTCGATCGATGTGCGGACGCAAATCCTCTAGGTGCATCTCGCTGGCCTTGTCGTTGAATTCAACTTTTGTTCGTCCAACAAAGTGAATCAACGGATCGATCACCTTATCCGCCTGAATGAGGGTGCCTTTTGGAACGTCTTGTAGTCGGAGCAAATCGAAGGACCCGTCCTGTGGAAGGGGGGTTCCTTGGAGCGAAAATAAATCGTCTCGTTTCAATCGAACTTCTGCCATCACCTTGCCTGGCTCGATCAGCCCCTTACGAAAGATCAATGCTGCAGCGGGAAACTGCCCTGCCATGGTAGGCGCCATGAGCGTCCAGGGTTGCATCCAAAAACCTGGCTTTACCGACCACTGAGAACCGTCAAAGGCAAAATGGACGATGGCGTCGCTTTCCTGCAGCGCGCCGTAGCATGCCAGGTAGAGCGGGGCTTCTCCGCGAAAACGATTGGGTCGATTCCACGTTGTTTCCGAGATCATCGACGGCAATCCGTTGTATTCAATATCCATGACGGGATGAACGAATGTCTTGGCTTCACCTGGTTTTGCGCTGTCGAACCTCAGAGCGCTTCGGTCAGCATAGACATGTCCGTCGCGGATGGACCAAGCAGCATTGTCCCCGTTGTGATGCCCTGCATAATAACCGTGACGATCGATAAAATCACCAACGGTGTAACTCATGTTTTCCAGCGGTCCCAGAATTTTGGCATGGGCGGTTTTCCAATTGCTTGCCGTGATCAATCCTTTGAATCCAAGATCGCGCAGGAAGACGGATTGCTCGCGATAAAACCGTTCCTGTGTTTCATAGAGAAACCGAACGGTGTCGATGTCTCGCGGTGTTTGATCCGTGAAAATATTATAGAGTCCGCGAAACGCGATCCGTTCATTGCTGATGTCATCCCGTGGGAGCTTTCTGCCTTTCCAACGTTCAATAGTTTTCGCCAATGAACCGTATCGGTCGATTAGCCAACGGGCGAATTTTGTTTCCAGCAAATTCAGTTGCGTTTCTGGAAGATTTCTCTCTGTAAATGTCCAGAAGAAGAACGAATCTTCGTTTTGGATCTCCGCACCAAAGAGTGCGGGCTCGTTTATAAGTCGTTTACCCGTCACTGGACTCGGAGTCTGAAGGAGTACGCGCCACCACTCCTGATACTTTTCTTGAAAACTTTCATTGAACATCAAAGCACCAAACGGATGTTTTTCTCCGTTGTAGTCAGTCAACCAGGGATTGTCCGTTTTGGGACGAAACCACAGAGGAAAATAGATGGAAAGATGGCTGTAGATGCCTTCCTCTTTCATCGTTTCCACGATATCGATCACATGTCGGACACGATCCAAGTCAGGTTCGCCTTGATCATCGAATACTTTGCCATGAATGCGCACCATGTTGACACCCATGCCGGCCAGCAGGCGAGCCTCCCGACGGAGATCCTCGCGAGTTTTTGCCGATGAGGAAGGTCCGTTAACCGCCCAGAAACGAATGGTTTTCCCTGTGTCTCCATGAACAAACTGCCCGTTGCGGGTTTTGATGAATCCTCTATTGCCGGCGCGTTCTTCGTTGAGGTGTCGAAGATCGGTGATACTGTTTTCCGGCTCAGCATCCCGAGGTGGATTGAATTCGAACCAGCCGGCGTTAGCCTCTTGTTCGCGCCGTATCTGGTCTTCAATCTCGTCCGGCTTTGCCAAACCGCGTGGTCGAAACCCGGTTTCGGCCATCACGAAGCAGTCCAGGTATCCATGATGGTGGTTTTTGCTGTGAAACCGAAAGTCAAGGGAGTTCCTTCCCTCGGGAAGGTACAACGGTCCACCATCAACCCAGGCGATAAATCGCAAATCCGGTTTCCCGTCAGCCGCAGCGTTGTCACTTTGTATGTTTTGCTCGACGTTGATAGCTTGCCATTCACCATCATTAAGCTTGAATGATATGGCGGTCTGAACCGGATTGAGTCGGATCCAGAATGATCGCATACCACCTTTTGAAACATTGAATGCGTAAGAAGCCTGACCATCCCGTTCACGGCTGAAATGACTCAGGAAATCATTTCCGGAGAACAAGTCGGTCCTCACCTGATCATACCATGGGTGACGCACAACTTCGGATGTGGTAGGTGTCTCACCTTCGACCCAAATGTATGATTCGGCGAAACAAACAGCCATAGCATGCCATCCGCAAATCGCTGTGAGGAACATTTTAACAAACGTCATTTTTCGAGCATAACTCGTCCATCACCTCTCAACCAGCCGAATGAATGGATCATCGGTGATTGAGTCATTCGCTCCGAAATTGATATTCAAAGATTTTTACGTTTTTAGGCGGAAGAACCATCGAAATTCAGATGATAACAGGTTACCTTGTCTTTCAACACAAGGCTTACTTTTGGCGAAATGCTCATACGAATCACCATAGAACAATATCTCGATGACTTCAGCTCTTTGCCAGTTGTGGATGTGCGTTCCCCGGCCGAACATGAAAAGGGGCATATTCCAAACGCGGTCAACATTCCGATATTCAGTAATGAAGAACGGGCTGCAGTAGGAACGGCTTACAAGCAGATATCGAGGGAGCATGCCATTGAAATTGGGATGGAATTCGTTCAGCCCAAGCTGCAACGTTTTATCAATGACACACTTCAGGTTGCTCCTGATAAAACCGTCGTCGTGCATTGCTGGCGAGGTGGCATGCGTAGTCAATCATTCGCAGAACATTTGTTGGAGAATGGATTTCTCAGGGTATATGTGATTGAAAAAGGTTATAAGGCTTTCCGAACCGTGGTGTTAAATGGTTTCCGTCACGATGCCCCATTGGTCGTTATCGGTGGCTACACAGGAAGCGCGAAAACCGAAATCATCAAACACATTCAAAAGACAAGTGATCAGCAGGTGATCGACCTGGAGGGGCTGGCAAATCATCGGGGATCTGCGTTTGGGGGAATCGATCAAGGCCCACAGCCCACTACTGAGCAATTTGAAAACAATATATTTTGGGAGTGGAAGGATTTGGATCCGAATAAGCCGATATGGATTGAAGATGAAAGTCGAGCGATTGGTAACGTCGTGATTCCACAAGCAATATTTGAAAAGATGAGAAGATGTCGTCTGTATTTTCTAGACATTTCGCGAGAGGAAAGAGTCAAGCATCTCTTAAAGGACTATGGAGAGGTCAATAAAGAGGCATTAAAAGATTCGATCCATCGGATTTCCTCTCGTTTAGGAGGATTAAATACACGTCACGCCTTACATCATTTGGAAAAGGGGGAAATGTATGACTTGGCTAAAATGTTGCTTGCATATTACGACAAATATTACGCGAAAGGAGTAGCCAAGAGAGATCCAAATATGGTGACCAAGATTCCGTTAAAAACTGCAAACCCCATTCAAAATTCAATTGAAATACGTAAATGGCTCAATGAATGATGAACCCCTCTCGGAATGATCGTTGATTTTGGTATGACCTTCCAGGCACTTTACTAAGCCGCCTTTTTCTGGATCGGATTGGTTTCTTTGTAAGTCAGCACAATAAAGGCTGCGGCAATGAGAAACAGCCCGACTCCAGGCCCGAACAGATACCTCAACATTTGCGTGGTATGTTCTGTCTGCTGGGAATTGGGGACAAACTGAATCCAATGTAGTATTTGTCCAGATGCAGCCAGAGCAAAGGCTCGCGCCACTTTACCTGCCATTTTCCATACACCGAAATATGCACCAAACGCACCCTGTTCGCCTTTTGTATCTCTATCGACTTCATCGGCGACAGCGACGTCCAGTAGAACGACCACTGCAATAAAAATCCCGTGTAATGGGGAAAAATATCGTGGCTACAGGATTGCAACGAGTTACGTATTCTTGCCTGGAACAAGGAAATCGGAGAA
>CAYFHO010000108.1:0-12049 GCA_964342825.1 uncultured Verrucomicrobiota bacterium | reverse complement strand
ATATTAGGCTTGCGTCTAACATTTTACTGTTTTTCGTTTTCTTCCAATGTATCCCCTTTTCTCAACTTTCTTAATATATTCTGCTATGGAAGGGATTTGGCATTGATTGTTTCCAAGGTTTGCGGTCACCGGGCCAATACGCTTCGCAACCGTCAATATCTCCTTTGTTAAAGAAGCTACCCCGCAGCCCACCGAGATGAGAAAGTTGTTCATCGAATATCGGATAAGGTCCGGTGATTGATGTATTTTTTCTTCAACATCTTTGATCAGGGATTGGATTCGGTCGATATCAAGATCTTTGTCTTCCTTTAGAGCCATCAGACATGAAAGCGTGTTCCAACCACACATGGCCACGTGAATTTTTTTAGACTCGATCCACTTCAAACCCATTTCCCAGCCATAGCGAGAACCAGAGGCTGTCCAGGCAACAGTAGCTCCGGCAAGAGATCCTCCGATGGCATGATTGGCCCATTTCTGGAGATGGCGCTTTGTCATTTTCGCATCATCTGCAATCAGGCCTGCAAGGTACATGGCGTCATAATTTCCCGTGTCGTAAAGGGCCAGAGCCAATTCGTGGTCTACCTTGATTCTCTTAACGATAGACTTCATGTCGCCAATTTTGACACCAAAGCACGGCTCCTGAACACCGTGGTTATCCATCAGCATCTTTTTGGTGCCAGGATTGCCCATGGCTTCCAGTTCCTTGAGAATTTCCTCCGCACTATTCATAATCATTTGGGGTCAGTCCCAACTATTTATACTTTTTGAGTTGTTGAGGCAGATCCACTGATGCTTTTATACGAAATTCTCGTTCAGGTAAACATAACTGTCTTCTATTTCAGGAGACATGACATTTAATTTCCAGTCCTGATCGAGCCATAGAGATCCCTGCAGTTGCAGAAGAATTGATTTGACCCTCATTGAATCCGCCGTATTGGTTGAGGATGATCAAGATGCCATTATTACGCAGCCATTTTTGTTCAATAGCCGGTAACGCTATTTTTACCGTGTTGTTATTTTTCCTGATGATGTGGCAATTGGCTGCCGACAATCTGGATGCTGTGAGGTTTTACCAAAGGGGTAAAAGTGCCTACACGGCCGGTAAAATTGATGAAGCCAAAGAACTGTTTACCAAAGCCATTCGTGCGGACAGCAAGCACATAGATTCTTATTTGGCGCGGGGGTATTTGTATCAGTATGATCGAAATTACAAAGAGGCGGCCAAGGATTTCACCACAGCTATCCAAATCAATCCCTCCAATCCAGATCCTTATTTTCGGCGTGCTATAGAGCATTTCAATCTGGGAGAATTTTCGAAAAGCGTCTCAGATTTTGAGAAGTTTGCTGAACTTGTGCCTGAGCAAAAACCGCATCTATGGCAACTGGGCATTGCCTATTATTATACTGGGCAACACAAGGAGGGGCGGGAATTATTCGAATCGCATCAAAAGGTCAATAGTCATGATGTTGAAAACGCAGTCTGGCATTTCATGTGCATCAGTCGGATGGAAGGATTTGAAATTGCCAGAAAGGCGCTTATTCCCATCCAAGGAGATACACGCATACCCATGATGGAGGTTTATCGACTTTTTAAGGGGGATGGGGATGAGGAAAGCGTTTTGAAAGCCGCCCATGAAGGCACGTCTATTGGGGGTAGGCGAATCAGGCAAAGTTTTTATGCCCATCTCTATTTAGGGCTCTATCATGAAGCCAAAGGTAATGATGAAAAAGCCTACACCTACATTCGGAGAGCAGCGCAGCATTACAAAAGTAACGGGTATATGGGGCAGGTAGCACGGGTGCATCGAGATTGGCTTAAGATAAAACGTCTTCAATCAAGCGATGCAGCTAAATAGGTCACCGACCGCATTTATTTCAGAATACAAAAATACTTTCCAGGGCGACAAAGTTCAGTTTTCTCTGCCTAATCTAAAAAATCGGAGGGAAGATCCATAGTTCCTGACGATGCAAAGCCAGTGGCTGGTGCTTGATTGCTGGCGGGATCAAACTTCAAAATGTCCCCTGGCTGGCATTCCAAATGGCGGCAGATGGACTCAAGTGTATTGATCCGTATTGCTTTCGCCTTCCCGTTTTTCAGATTGGAGAGATTTGCCAACGTAATTCCTATTTCATTGGCCAAGTCTTTCAGGCGTACTTTCCGGTCAGCCATGACAACATCCAGTTTGAATTCGATTGACATGAAGAAAGGTATGCAGAGTTTACGTAATAATTACAATAAAAAATTATCTTAAAACAATAAAAAATTATTGAATAATAAAATAACGTTGCTCTCATCGCGAAATTGGAAGTTAGAATGACATGTCACAACATGGTCCTCGTTGTGGGTGCTTATTTTTATCATTGGACTTCCTGTTTGCCTGAATTGAATGCTTTTGACAGATTCTTACGTATGTTCATTTTCGCACAAAAAGTTGAGGTAAAGTTGACTCAGCGTAGGCTGATGCTTTTTGCTTTGCTGTCTTTTTTGTGGTCAGGAAATTCTGATGTCCTTCATTCTGCTGAAAAGTCCGCTCAAGAAAACCACACCAAAACCCCTCTTTCTTTTATGGAGGGAGGAAGTAAACCAACCCCTGGATTTACCAAGATGGCCCCGCATCAAGTGGGAATCCATTGGAGGAACGATTTGTCCCCATCCTTGGCAGAACAGAACAGGGTTCTGGAAAATGGTTCGGGTGTTGCAGCTGGGGATGTTAATGGCGATGGTCATTGTGACCTTTATTTTGCCACGATTGAGGGCGCGAACCATTTACACCTCAACAACGGAGATTGGACTTTTCGAGAAGTTGACCTCGCTGGGGGTGCTGGTTGCGCTGGGCAAGCCTCAACAGGTGTTCTACTTGTGGATGTTGAAGGAGATGAAGATCTTGACTTGCTGGTCAATGGAATTGGAACCGGCACACGTTTATTCATCAACGATGGTCATGGTACCTTCACAGAGAAAGTTGACAGCGGACTCGCACATCTCGGTGGAGCGATGTCCATGTCCATGGCGGATGCTGATCAGGACGGTGATCTAGATCTCTACGTGACCCATTACCGGGAAAATACCTGGAAGGATTTACCTCCTGGAGTGACTCCTCGCATTGTGCAGAAAGATAATCGATCCTATGCGCTTCCTGAAGATCGTTTTCTAGCCATTGACAATGGTCCAGGTGTCAAACCAGGAATTACCGAAGTAGGTGAGCCTGACCGGTTTTATCTGAACAATGGTGACGGAACCTTTTCACATCAGCCTTGGTTGAGTGGCCGTTTTCGGGATGAGGACGGCAAGGCATTGACCGAAATTCCACGTTATTGGGGGCTTTCAGTTATGTTTCGGGATTTGAATGGTGATCTGCTTCCTGATCTCATCGTTTGTAATGATTTTGCCTATGGTGAGGATCAAGTCTGGATCAATCAGGGTGGTGCCATTTTTCATCAACTTTCTAACAAGTCCATGAGACAGTCCAGTTGGTCCTCCATGGCGGTGGATGTAGCCGACATCAATCGGGATGGGCATGATGATTTTTTCATCGTAGAGATGTTGAGTCGATTCCACAGCAGACGTCAGACTCAGCGGGCAAACTACGAAACAGGAATCCAGGAGCCTTCCATTGCGATGGAATTGGATCGACCTCAGACCCAACGCAACACCTTGTTTCTTAACAGGGGTGACCAAACATTTGCTGAAATTGCCCGCTTGGCGGGATTGGATTCAACGGAGTGGAGTTGGGGTACGGTTTTTATGGATGTGGATCTGGATGGTTGGGATGATTTGCTGGTAGCCAATGGGAATAATCATGATCTTCTCGATGGAGATTCAACGATTGCGGCGGTGATTGCCATGCGGTCCGCTCCACGCGGGCAAACCCCGAAAACCCTGCTGATGTATCCCTCCTTACATACAGCCAACCTGGCATTTCGAAACAAAGGTGATTTAAGTTTTGAGGAGGTCAGCCATTCATGGGGATTCGACGAAGTTGGTATTTCACAAGGCATGTGTCTGGCAGATCTGGATCGGGACGGCGATTTGGATCTTATTCTGAATAACCTTCAGGGAACTCCCAGCATCTATCAAAACCACACTTCTGCACCCAGAGTTAGTGTTCGACTACAAGGTTTGGGGAAAAATTCCCGTGGGGTAGGGACTCGAGTTCGGCTGGTCTTAAAAAACGCAGGGAGAGAAGAGGTTCAATCTCAAACAGTCATTTCCGGTGGACGCTACTTGTCTTCAGACGATTCCATTCACGTTTTCGCCATGACTGAACATGTTGGTGGGGCTCGATTGGAAATCGAATGGCCCACCGGAATGAAAACTCATATTGATGGCGTGGAATCTGGCCACGAATACATCCTATTGGAGCCTACGAGGTCTAATTTCGTTCAGTCAAAGGAGACTCAATCCATTTCGTCCAATCCTTTATTCGAATCCGTTCCTGCTTCCCAGTTTGATGCCAAGCATCTTGAATCGGCTTTGGAGGGTGCCCTTAATTTTCAACCTTTATTGCCTGTCTATTTGGATCGATCGGGACCAAGTCTTCTTGTTTCGGATCTTAATCAAGATGGTGACCAGGACCTTGTTATTGGTCAGGGTCAGGGGCACAGGACGACCGTCATACAGGGTAAATCCATCAGTGAGCTCGGAGTGCGACTTGCAGGATTTGAAGATACCGAGTTGGGAGATCAGACCGATCTTGTTGCCTGGAAGGAAACCAACGGATTCATGAGACTGGCAATCTCCATCAGTAACATGTCGAAGGCCGTTAAATTTGGTCTCGAATCTACCCGATCCCAACCGAGCGTTCTAATTTACCAGCAAGATGGAGATGAGATGGAATTCATCCAGTCGCTTCCCGGGCAAAGGGCAGTCCCTGGTTCCCTGGAGTTGATCGATTATGACAGCGATGGAGATATGGATTTATTTGTGGGCGGCAGGATGAATCCCGGCAGGTATCCTGAAGCCGCCATTTCCAGATTATATCAAAATCAGAATGGAACCTTTAAACTTAATTTGGAGCAGTCACGTGCCTGGTTTGATATGGGTTTGGTGACCGATGCTGAATCGATGGATTGGGATGGTGATGGAGATATGGATCTCCTGGTGGCCTGTGAATGGGGCGTTTTAAGGCTTTGGGAGAATCAAAACGGAAAATTTTTCGAAAAGACCGACGAGGCTCAATTGGGCGAAAGGAAAGGAATTTGGTCTGCCCTCGAAGTTGCCGACTTCGACGGAGATGGAGATGCTGATGTAATGGCTGGTAATTGGGGTAGGAATACCGATTACCAAAGGTTCCTCAAACCAACGATACGCATTTACCATGGAGACTTGGATGATAATGGGACTTATGACCTCCTGGAGAGTTACTTTGATGAACATATCAAACAGTGGGTGCCTGCAAGAGATTTGATCGCCTTGGGGAATGCCTTCCCATTTGTGCGCGAACGCCATCGCACTTATGCGGGTATGTCCAAAACTTATTTGGATGAACTTTTCAAAGGCATCGCTCCATTGGAGGAATGGGTTGAAATCAATACATTGGACAGTGGTATTCTATGGAATGAGGGAGGCAAGTTTCGGTGGCAGGTATTGCCGGTTGAGGCTCAGTTTACTCCTGTTGTTTCCCTGGCCTCTGGTGACTTTAACGGAGATGACCGTCTTGATATTTTCATAGGACAAAACTATCAGTCATTTCAACCTGAGATTTCTCGATCCGATGCAGGTTTGGGATTGGTTTTAGTTTCGGATGGGTTTCAACAATTTAAACCCTTATCCTCCGAAGAAAGCGGAATTCTGCTTTTCGGCGAGCAATCTGAAGCCAAATCTCTGGACTGGAACGCGGATGGGCGAATGGATTTATTGGTTGGGCAGACTGCTGGAGATATTCAGTTGTTTCTGCAGGTAGATCGTGATTAGGCTGGAAATTTAAAAGCCTATTCAGGATTTGCTGACCGTGCCCATGGTTTCACATTCAGGAAAAGCTTCGACTTGGTTCTCCGGCTTAGAATTCTGTCCACGCTTTTTTCCAAACAAAGAAGCTTCTGCATTTTCAATAAGTGTCATGACGGCAGGATGATTGAGGTGTCGTTCGGCACTAATCAGGTAAAAATGTTGCAGGCATTCTTCTGATGTTCCGATGATTTTGACTCCATACCTTTTAACGACTTCAGCGGCGGCTACATTGGCTACTGGGAAAAATCCCAGACCATCTTCCGCTGCCACTTTCATCAGGGCAGCATCGTCAAATTCTGCGATGAGATCCGGGTGGATTGAAATATTTTGAAACCACTTTTCCAGAGAACGCCTGAGATCTGTGTTTTCGGTTGGCAACAAGGCGGGCGCTCCATCGAGCGAATGAGGGAATCCTTCCTTAAGCCTGTTCGCTAACTTTGGAGCGGCACAAAATACGATTCCGCATTCACCCAAGCGGTGGTTGAATACTTTGAAGTTGGTAGAACTCGGTGCGGGTTCATCAGACAGCACAATGTCGATTCGGTATGCGGCAAGCTTGGAAAGCAGGTCGATGACTTTCCCCTCGGAACAAGAAACTTTTATCGGAGTGGGAAACTGAAAAACGGGTTTCAGTATTTTGTAGCTGACCAATTTGGGTACGGAATCAACGATACCGATCGAGAACCTCAATGGATGTGATGTGGGACGCTGCCTGATTGTATTCAGCAGATCTGAACCGAGAGAGAATATTTCCTCAGCGTAACTGTAAACCTTATGACCGGTCTCGGTCAGGACCAGGTGTCGACCGTTGCGACGGAACAGTTTTTCTCCTAGAAAATCTTCCAGTGATTGCACTTGGGTGCAGATAGTGGGTTGAGAAACGTTCAGCTTTTTTGATGCTTGTGTCAGACCGCCCTCGCTCGCAACTGCCCAAAAGTATCTCAAATGATGATAATTCAGGAATTCCATCTGATTTCAAATTATTCGATTTTTTCTAAGTATACAATTGAATATTCGTAATGGTCAATGGTTTCTAAGGGCACATACTACTTATTCCATGGAATCAGTAAATTACAAGAAATCCTTCTCCAAGGATTTTTCGGCAGGCGTAGTGGTGTTTTTGGTAGCCTTGCCACTTTGTTTAGGAATTGCGCTTGCCTCCAATGCTCCCCTCATCAGCGGTATTATTGCAGGTGTCGTTGGCGGTTTGGTGGTTTCCTGGGTTTCGGGATCACATACCAGTGTGAGTGGTCCTGCTGCCGGATTGACGGCTATTGTTTTTGCTCAAATCAACAATCTTGGTTCCTATGAAGCCTTTTTATGTGCCGTCATTCTCGCAGGTGTTATCCAGTTGATTTTGGGGTGGATCAAGGCGGGTTCCCTGGCGGCTTTTTTCCCGTCGAGTGTGATCAAAGGGTTGCTCGCTGCAATTGGAATCATACTCATACTGAAGCAGATTCCTCACTTATTTGGTCATGATCCCGATTGGGTTGGGGACATGACTTTTCAACAACAAGATGGAAAGAATACCTTTACTGAGATCATCGCCACCATGTTCGACATACATCCGGGGGCCACATTGGTTGGGTTGGTTTCGCTGGCATTATTGATTTTATGGGACAGAACCGCTCTTAAGAAGATACCTGTTCCTGCTCCCCTGGCAGTTGTCGTTCTTGGCACCCTCATGGCATTTTTGCTGAAACCGATGGGACAGTTGATTGAAATCGGGCCAACCCATCTCGTCCAGGTTCCGGGTACTGGCAGCGCCAAGGATTTTCTGGGTACTCTACCAAATCCTGATTTCTCAGTCATGTTCAGCTCAGGAGTGTTTATTGCTGCGATTACCATTGCAATCGTGGCCACGCTGGAAACACTTCTGAACTTGGAGGCGGTTGACAAACTGGATCACCTTCAACGTGTATCTCCGCCCAACCGGGAGCTCGTTGCTCAGGGAACCGGTAACATACTCTCAGGTTTGCTTGGTGGGCTTCCAATTACCTCTGTCATTGTTCGCAGTTCCGTAAACATTGCCACTGGAGGTCAAACCCGCATGTCGTGCTTTATTCACGGTATTTTCCTTCTCACGACGGTGGTTTTCTTTCCTGGATTGCTCAATCAAATCCCTCTCGCAACATTGGCAGCTATCCTCATTGTGACCGGATTCAAGCTGGCTGGCATTCCCCTTTTCAAGCAGATGTGGAAGGAAGGAAAAAATCAGTTTGCGCCTTTCATCATTACAATCATCGCAATTGTATTTACCGATTTGCTGATAGGCATTCTTATCGGTATGGCTGTCGCCATTTTCTTCATCCTGCAAAGCAACCTGAAGCGACCTATCCGGCGCATCGTTGAGAAACATGTTGGTGGCGACGTGATGCGCATTGAATTGGCGAACCAGGTCAGTTTCCTCAACAAGGCCTCACTGATGAAAGCCCTGCATGAAATTCCACATGGATCACAAGTTGTCATTGATGCAAGAAGTACAGATTATATTGATCCCGATATCATGGATTTCATCGCAGATTTTGAGAAAGAAACTGCTCCTGCCCATAAACTGACCTTGAGTCTTGTTGGCTTTCAGGATCACTACAAACTTTCCGATAAGGTCCATTATGTTGATGTGTCCACCAGAGATGTGCAGGAGCAGGTTGACCCTGAAAAAGTGCTGCAAATGCTCAAGGAAGGAAATGAGAGATTTGTGCGGGGTGAAAAATTATCTCGTGACCTTTTGCGTCAGGTGGATGTGACTGCTCAGGGGCAGTATCCTCTTGCTGTGGTCCTGGCATGCATGGACTCCCGAGTTGCGACCGAAATGGTTTTTGATTTGGGAATTGGAGACTTGTTCAGCGTTCGGGTTGCGGGGAATATCGTATTTAACAAAGCGCTAGGTAGTTTGGAATTTGGCTGTTCCGTTGCGGGTTCAAAATTACTCCTTATTCTGGGGCACACCAGATGTGGTGCGGTCAAGGCTACCATCGATCTTGTGGATCAAGGAAAGACAGCTCTTGAGGCAACAGGCTGTGAAAATCTGGATTCAGTTGCCGAGGTGATCACTCATTCCGTTAAGGCGGAAACCGAGACCAAGGAGAACAGGACTTCGTCAAACGAAGCTTTTGTGGACCGAGTTGCAGAAATCAATGTCGTTCAAACCATGCAGAATATTTATCACAACAGTAAGACTCTCAGAACCATGATTGATGAAAAGAAGATCATGCTGGTGGGTGGGATTTACGATGTCAAAAGTGGTAAAGTGACTTTCTTGGAAAATCCTGACATTTCGGGATCCAAGAAACAATTGATCAGCGAAAATCTCTAAAGTTGAGGTGGCACTGATCACAGGTTTTTCCCACAAATTATCATCATTCCACTCTCGATGACCATCAGCATGGTTGCCCTGAGTCTCCTTTTGATCTAAGCTTTTCTGGTCTGAAAAATGCTTTGTGTGTTTGTTAAAAGGAGGCCAAATCATGTTACAAAAAAAATTCTATCAAGTTTATCAATTCTTCATCTCGGGATTCATTCCTAAAGCCATTCTTTTTCCTCTGATGTTTGTCACTTTTCATTGGCAACTTCAGGCTCAGGAAATCTCAGTTTGGTCCCCTCAACTGCCTCCCTCTTCGGAAGAGTTCATTCGTGATGCAAGCTCCGATGACTCAAATAATTTTCGGCCATTGGCCGAAGGCACGCTCTGGCAGATAGGGGATATGACTGCTGAGGAGCAGTTGTACGTGGAATTGATTAACCGAGCCCGTGCCAATCCACCCGAGGAAGGCCGTTGGCTTCTGTCCCTGACTGATGCGGATGTGTTGCGAAACCTCAGTTTTTTTAATGTGGAATTGGATCAAGTTTTGGATGATCCCATTCACGGTTTTCTTAAATTGCCCTCCGCCCCTCCCTTGGCACCCAACGCCTTGTTGAACGCTGGAGCGAGAGTGCATGTCGAGGATATGTTTGTGAACACTTTTCAAGCTCACCATGGAAGCGATGGGTCCCGAGCGGGTGACCGGGTTAAGAGCCAGGGATACAATTGGAGGCGGGTTGGGGAGAATGTTTTTTCCACAGTAGATTCAATCATTCATGGACACGCTGGATTTCAGATAGACTGGGGCATTGGACCCGGAGGGATTCAAAGTCCTCCTGGACACCGTCTAACGATTCACAACACTGAATACCGGGAAATAGGAGTTGGAGTGAAAATTGGAAGCCGGCCAAATGCGTTTCCCGGCAATCCCGACCCCATTTACCGGGATGTAGGACCACAGCTTGTTGCTCAAGTGATGGCTTCCCCTTTAAATGATATGGTTTTTGTCACAGGAGTCGCTTTCTACGATTTTAATCAAAACCAGTTTTACGATTTAGGTGAAGGGTTGGGCGATGTTGCAGTCGATATCCCGGGGAATGCCTTTCATACCGTCACCGTGGATTCTGGAGGATATGCCGTTCCTGTGAATGGTGATGGTAGTTATGAAGTTCAATTTTCAAATAACGCCCTTCCTTCTCAAAACTCCACCGTCACTGTTGCCAACCAGGACAATGTGAAATTGGATTATATGCTTCCTTATCAGCCTGTGGTTTCTGGACCTTCAGTGGTGGGAGTGAATCAAACGGTTGGGTATGAATTGCCCTCCATGCCCCTCGCTGAGCGTTTCCAATTGGAAAGAAGTCGCAGTGCCGTCTTTGCACAAACTGAGGGAGGAGCATCGGGTCTGGATGAATTCAATTACTCAGGTGTGGGATCTTACAATGTGATACAAACACGGCTTTTCGATGAAGGGGGGCAGGCTTTCAGACTCGCCCACGATCTTCCAATCTCTAATGAGATCCTTGAGTGGAATCGTCGATTTGAAGTTGGAGACCAGGCCAGCCTGAGCTTTCGCAGTCGTTTGGGAAGCGCATTCGAAGGTGAAATAGCCACTTTCCAGGTCAGCAATGATGAGGGGCAAACCTGGCAAACTCTGTGGTCTCAAAATGGAACGACCCAAAACGGCGCCATCTTCCCAGCCCCATCCGAAACGGCCTTTACCACTCGCTCCATAGACTTGTCTGAGTTTGCAGGTCAAACGATTCGTTTCCGCTGGGTGTATCGATTCACCAGTGGAGGCTTCTTTAGGGGTATTGTGGGTAATGAGGAAACCGTAGGAACAGGTTGGTACTTTGACACCATCACCGCAGAAGGACTGAATAGTTTGGTCAGTGAGTTTTTGCCAGAACAAGTTCAAAGAAACTTTCAAATCTCCTCAGGTCAGGAAGGTTCCTTTTCGTTACGTGGTCGTGCCTTTATCAAGGGAGAATGGCGACCCTGGGGTGACGCTGCGCATGTTGTTGTGACAAGTAAAGCACCTGAAGGATTGGAGATCCTGAGCGTCCGCAGGAATGGGGCTTTCCTCGTAGTTCAGGTGGATGTAGGGGCAGGGGGTGAAGCACCGGTCATTGAATCTGCCGATCAGCTACAAGGTCCATGGCAATCAGGTGGGGCATCCTCGATCCTCCAGGCGGGCCAAGCTTCTGTATATGAAGTTACCATGCCCATTGAGAATCAGCCAACCCGATTCATTCGTATAGCCCCTTGAATCTACTTTTTAAGTGAATTGCGTTACAGCGCAACCTGAGTTTGGTGATGATGCCCAAGCTCAGGTTGTTTGTTTTATTCAATGATGTCAGTGGGCTTTTCCCTTCACGGGGTAACTGTCAGCACAGAATTGACATTTCCGTTTCCATCGGATTTTTTCTCCTTGTTGTCAGGGTCAAGGATCCAATTGCCATCCACCACTAATTTATATTCATAAGTACCCGCCGCCAGATCCAAACTAGTCTCCCATACCTTACCTTTCTTAATGAAGATTGTGTGAATTGGGTTCCAGTCATTGAAGCTTCCAGCAAGGGTGATCAACTTGGCTTCATCAAATCCTTTTAAGGAAATCGTGGTATTGCTCGAGGTCTTTTCCCCGGCTAATTGCTGAAGAAGGTTCTTTGATGCCTCGTCGTTCGGGTTTTCTTGAAGGATCTTCTCCAGCACTTGCTTTGCTTTGGTAAATAGTCCATTTTTTAACCCAAGTTCGTCACCGAGGTGGGAATTGGTAGTGAATTTCATTTAATTTC
>CAYFHO010000107.1:0-12124 GCA_964342825.1 uncultured Verrucomicrobiota bacterium | reverse complement strand
ATGCGACCGGTCCGGTCCACAGCACTACGGTTCAGCCATTTTTCACCCTGCTGTGAAGATGAGAGGTATCGAAGGATTTCTTCGAGGGGATAAACCGGCCTACGCGTTGCGCGGTTCGGGTGGATCAGACCTCTGGCCGCGAGTCGGTCAAGGGTCGCTGGGCTTTGACTGATTAGTTTTGCGGTCTCTTCTCGATTGTAGGCGAGTTTGACCCCGATTTCAGTTAAAATGTCGTTTATGTTCATGCGCTATCAGGATTACTCCCAAATGCGCATGGTTAATAGCCGAGCTGAAATTTATTCGTTCGTACTTTTCTTGCGAGGTCTTCCACGAGGTGGAAATTTAAAGCCAAATTCATTGAATAGTTCTCCGATGTATTTTTGCGTCCATCTTGAAACTTTCTTTCCATGAACTTCTTGCAGATATTCAGCAAGCTCCTTTCTTGTAATCGATCCCGGTCTATTTTGCAGATCATCAATATCTTTCCAAACTGACATAATGAGATGATAAATTTCTGCTCGACCTCCATCGTGTGTAAAGTTTCCGTCTTCTTTCAACGTGGCACTGAACCCATAGGATTGCTTTTTATGGAATTTTTCCAAATCGCTGGACGAATAGTAACCATGATTGCAGGATTTTTCGGCATTGCTCGAAAGCAAGTCAAGATTCTTTGCTAGTTCGCTGAACATTGTCGCAGGTAACTGCTCTAGGTGCTCACTGCTATCGAAACCCGCTGAGTCGAAAATTTTTGTCAACTTAGATACATTGTTTTTAAATTCGGGCAGATCTTTTGGATCCATTACGGATTCTGCCTCCTGAATTGAGTGTATGGCTTGATGCAATGCTTCACCAATGGCTCCTTGTCCATTCGGGATTTCATTTTGAAGTAACTGGAATTTCCTCTTGAGTTCACCGTTTAGTAAACCAAGTGCCTCAGGGTCAATTTTCTCATCTTTGCTTTTATTCTCCATGACCTTTTGACCTGCTTCTGCAAATGGGTAATGGAGCGTGTTGAAATACTTTTCAAAAAATTTTTGAACCCATTCGGGGGATGACTCGAAAGCTTCCTTATTTTCCTGAGTGAAGTTTTTGCTGCCGCTATTACGATGTGCTATGTAGTGCAATGCTTTTAAGCTTATAGATCCACTTGAGGTTACAACGTTGACTGAATCTTCCAAATTCATTTTGTTGATTCCTTGTTTTTCCATCTTGATTCTCGGGTAAAAATTAGAATTGAACTTTTTCAGCCATGCTCACCGAGTGTTCATCCCTCAGATGCCCGTAAACCCGCATGGCCAGTGCTCCTCCGTCCTTATGTCCTAACCATCGGCTAACGGTGGGGATGTCTACACCACTTTCTATGCATCTTGTGGCAAAAAGATGACGGAGAGAGTGGTGGGTGATGCGGGGCATTCCGATGACTTCGGCGGCGCGGTCCATGGCTTTTTGGCATTCGAAGACGGCCATGACCTTGTCGGTTTCGGTTTCGAAGTAGCGGTCTTCCCGCATGCGGGTGAGCATGGTTTGCATGTCTGGGATCATGGGAACTTCCCGGTATTCCCCATTTTTGGTGCCGGTTTCGGGATCGCCCTGGACTCGGATTTTCTTTCGTTGAAAATCTATGTCCGCCCAGGTGATGTGTTTGGCTTCGCTGATGCGGAATCCTCCGTAGGCAAGGAAGCGGACCAGATCGGCGCAGTGTCGGGAGAATCGTCCTTTTCCGTTGTCCAGTTCATGCAGGAATCGGTTGAAGATTTCCGGTTCCGGTAGTTTTGGGGTTTTGCTGCGTTCGGGGACTCTTTTGAGAGAAGTAGCTGGGTTGTCGTATCTCGCTCCGTTTTCGATCCCAATATCAATGATCTTTCTGAGGACTGAGATCGTGTGATTGAAGGCACTCGAACTGGTTTTGGCTCCGAATTTTGCTGCCCATTCCAGACATTGCCCTTTGGTAATACGGCTGACATCGGTATCTCTAAGATGCTGCCAGCTTTTAAACAGGGCTTTGATGCGCTGATCGTAGTATTCTTTACTGCGGGGTTTGAGGGTCGGATCTCCGTGAATCCTTTCTTGGAAGGTTCTCGCTGCTTCCTCCATGGTTACACGCCCTCGTTCGACTCCTTGCCTGGATTCTGCCGCGCTTCTTTCTGCTTTTTCGAAGTCCGAAAGTCGCAACTTGGCCACGGACAGCACATTAGTTTTTAAACTTCGACGAACGAGCTTGCCAGCAACGCGAATTCTTGCAAAATACGTGCCCGATGGAATGTAACGGATCAGATTTGCATACTGTGTTTTCTGCCAAAGCTTCGGTTTTGGGGATGCTGGCTGGCTCATATATTGACCAGTATCCGAATTCAGTATACAATCGTCAAATCAGTTCGTTTTCTTCTGATGTAACCTGTTCTGGTTAAACGGTTGCGCCCGTAGCTCAGTTGGATAGAGCAACTGCCTTCTAAGCAGTGGGTCGCTGGTTCGAATCCAGCCGGGCGTGCCATTGATTTGCTGGTTGAGCTGAATGAATCTGGGAAGGAGAGGGGGGTGCCCGTTTGATACTGGGGGAAGTGTGTTGGGCGGTATGGCCAGCCGAGGTCCAAGAATGAGATTCTGAACCTCAGCGTGGCATTGAAAGAAGTTTTTTCTTCTCTGCTTACTGAAGCTTTTGAAGTGTTTCTTTGATTGCGTCAAAGTTGGGCAGATCTTTTGGAGTCGGGGTTTGTTCTGAGTATTGAACCACGCCATCTTTGTCCACCACAAATGCGGCTCGTGCGCTGGTGGCACCAAACCCCATCAAATCATCCAACAAAACGCCATAGTCGGCAGCTGTCTTCTTATTTAGATCGCTGGCCAGGGTGATGCCGATGTTTTCCTTCTGTGCCCATGCTTCTTGTGCGAACGGACTGTCCACACTGATACCGATGACATCGGCATTCAAATCCGCGTATTGGCTCAGTCCAGCGGTCACGTCGCACAATTCTGATGTGCAGACGCCGGTGAAAGCCAGGGGAAAGAACAGGATGACCGTGTTCTTGTTGCCGATGTTGTTGCTGAGAGAGACGTCGGAAACGCCTTCACTGTTTTTGGATTTCAATACGAAATCAGGAGCTTTTGTTCCAACTGAGATTGCCATGTTTTTACAATTATTGTTCGGTTAAATCGCAAAATGCGTGTGTATCTATACGTTGCTGGTATCCAATTGTCAAACGGCTAACTTGGTGGCTCCAATCCAGTATTTGGGATCGAACCAGAGGGATTTTCATGAGCTTGATCAAGCTGGGCGTGGAGGCATGGCAAGGTTTGTGCTATACTATTGCCCTATTCAAATCAAAGCACCCTCGGTTGCTTTGCATGCATGGACGAATCGATAGTGAAAATGGAAGGTCAATTTTTTGGTGCCGCAAAGGACAACAAAGGCAGTAGAGAGAATTCAGTGAACCGACTGAATATCGTGCAACATTGCCTCATCCTTGTTATATGGCTTGCGGTCCTTGTGCAAGGAAATCTCCAACAAGTTCATGCGCAAAATATTGAAACTTTCGACATAGCCCCGGGATCCCTGATTGAACCTGATCAACCGTCAACGGGGGCAGGGCGCATTGAAGAAGAAGGGGGGCAAGACATTTATGTGTTTGACGGACTCCCCGGTCAGACCGTCTTTTTGGACATGATTTCCCATGATCCAGGTTTCAGGAGAATGACCTGGACAGTGGTGGGGCCAGACGAGAGCGTTTTATCATTCGAATGCTTTCTGTGTCAGGATCCGGGATTTATCAGGCTGACCCGCACAGGAAAATACCAGATCATCGTCGGAACGCCTGCTTTGGCGGAAACGGGATCCTATTCCTTTCAACTATTGGATGTGCCGGATCCAGACATTTTCCAGGTCCAGTTTGGTGAAATGATTGGACCAGATCAGCCTTGGGACGGAGCTGGTCGGATTGAAAGTCCGGGGGCCAGTGATCGATATCAATTTGAGGTCGAGAGTGGGCAGAGGTTTATATTCCGATTGCTGAGATTTGATCCTTCTTTGGATACGGTTAATTGGAGTCTGCAGAGCCCAACTTTGGGGACTCTTTATTTTGGGGACCTGATTCGATATCGTCCGAGAATTCTCACCTTGGAAGAAACCGGTCTTTATGAACTGGTGATTGGTGACAGAAACAATTCCGCCACGGGTGAATATGAGCTGGTTTTGGAGGGGATTCCGGCGCCTGACGAAATTCAGTTGGATTTGAGCGAAGCCGTTGAGATTTTCAATGACGGATCCGGGGCTGGTTTCATCGAGAATTCTGCAGCCAAGGACATATACCATTGGACGATGGAAGAACCGGGTTGGATTTTCCTGGATCTAAAAGCAGCTGACAAGGGACTTCAATTTTCCCAATGGGAACTTTTTGGGCCAGCCAACCAGAAAGTCTACTCAAAATTCTTTTATTCCGGAGATCCTGGTTTGATGTTTTTGGAAAGTGCAGGCGACTATCAAATGGTCATCGGAGGTAATCTGGACAGTGGGACAGGGGAATATCGCATCCATGTTCAACCTGTCCCGGCCAGGGAAGAATTCCACATCGCCATAGGGGATGAAGTGCATTTGAACCTACCTGGTGCAGGTGCCGGAAATATTCATGTTCCCGGAGCTCAGGATGTTTATACATTTTCAGCAGAACCCGGTCAGGAGATCTTCCTCGAGGTTTTGCAAACCGAAAGATCACTGGGATTCCTAACCTGGCAGTTGGTGGACGACTCGGGAGCGATTCTTTTTGATGAGTGCCTTCGTTGTATTGATCCAGGCAAATACACATTGGAAAAGGGTGGCGAATATACTTTGTTGGTTGGAGGATTTCAGCACGCGGGAACGGGGGCTTATTCTTTCCGGCTTTGGGATGTTCCTGCACCGCATGTATTCCAGTTAACCTCAGATCAAAGCTCCATTCTTCCAGACAAACCTTCAGCCGGCGCCGGGCGATTGGAGTCTCCAGGTGCCAGAGACGTATATTTGATTGAAGGAACCAAGGGCCAGGTTTTGTCTTTCAGTCCTACCCTTGCCAATCAGGCTCAGAATTTAAACTGGAAATTCACATTACCAGGCGGGGGAGTTTTCTTTGATACTCCTTTTCGAGCGACTGCCACTCATACCCAATTCTTAACCTTGCCCCTGACTGGCACCTACCTTCTTGAGTTCTATAATACATCCAGTAAATCTCCCGAATACGGTTTTGATTTCACAGCCGTCGACGGATGCAGTGTCTCGGCTGATGGAAGTCAACTTCCGCTGCCACAGCTCACGATCGTGCTTCCGACACCGGGAACGGTTTTCAATCAAAACGCCATCTCAGTACAGGGAACCATCGGGTTGACTCCAGGCTCGAAAGGAACCGATTTGTTGTTGGTATTGGACAGCTCTGAAAGTTTGCGATCCAATGATCCAGAAGATTTGCGTCGGCAAGCGGTCTCGGATTTCATCACTTCCCTTCCACGTGGGGTGAATATTCGCCTTGGACTAGTTGATTTTGATCATTCAGCGAGATTGCTCCAACCCCTGACCGAAAATTTTGAAGATGTCCTGAGTACCTTAGAATCCCTGGACCAATCAGGCGGCACGGATATCAAGCAGGCACTTGAGGTTTCCCTGGAGGAGATGGTGGATCAGATCCAGCCCGGAGTGGCTCAAAACATTATATTGTTTTCTGATGGCGAATCTTCAGTGGGCAGTCCTGCCGAAGCTGCTTTTCGTTCCCGAGATTTAGGGATCAAAATACACACTGTTTACCTGGGGGATTCCTCATCGGAGGGATCTTTTCTGCTGCAATCCATTTCCAACGCGTCATGCGGCAACTTCAAGCATGCCAAGTCAGCCTCCCAATTGGTTGAAATTTTCCGCAACATCGCAAACCCGGTCCCCATTGATCGTATGGAACTGGTCACTTCGGCCAGTCCAGATGAGATTCAGAATGTCAGTTTCGGAGGGCAGTTTTGGAGAGCCGTGGAGGTCCCCATATCGACTGAGCCTGGTTCCACCACCTTGTTGACCGTCCGGTTGTTTACTGATGAGAATCCAACACGTATTGCAGAGCAGTTCGTTGAAGTGAAATTTCAGGATGCAGCCAATCAGGCTCCTGTATTGGCTCCGATTCGCAATCGAACATTGTTTGAAGATACTTCAACATCTTTCCTGGTGGAGGTTTCGGATCCTGATCATCCCATCGATAGTTTGATCTGGACCATTGAATCCGATCGACCCGACATTCTGCCACCGGATGAGGGGTGGAATTTGGTAAGTATCGAAGATCAATTTGAACTGCATCTCCAACCTGTTCCCGACGCCTTTGGAGTGGTGAACATCAACGTCATTGTTCAGGATCCGGAAGGTGCCAGCAGCGAACAAACCTTCCGGGTATCGATCCGTCCCGTGAACGATCCTCCCACTCTGGATCCCATTGAAAATGTGATCATCAATCCCGAAGAACGACAAACCACCATTCCTCTCACAGGAATATCGGATGGATCGGTTTGGGAATCCCAGGTATTGGAATTTGGAGTTGAGCTATCTGATACCAGCGTTTTTTCGTCAGCAGAAATTTCCCATCTTCCGGACACATCTGAAGGTGTATTGTTGCTCCATAGTATCGAGGGAGCTGAAGGAGTAACCACCATCACTATGACGCTTTCTGACGGGCAAGGAGCGAATTCCACGGTTGTTCAAACCTTCACTGCCACCTTGCTGCCAAAGAAAAACGAACCGCCATCCATTGAATGGGTGAAACCTTCCGGTAATTTCACTTTTTTTGAAGGCGAAGAAATCCATTTACAGGTTCTCGCTGTTGATCCCGAGGGTGAAATCCAGCAAATCACCTTTTTTGCCAACAACCAAATCATCAGTGAATCCTCCAATGTGGCGCCCGAAATCTCTTGGGTTCCCCCTCAACTGGGCACTTTGGAACTTCGAGCGGAGGTTAAAGATTCCAAACTATCGAAAGCCTCGACCCCGATTCTCGACATTGAAATCATTGAAAGGCCCGTAGAGTTTTCATTGAGCATCCAGTCTCCAACTGATGCTTTTGTCGCCTGTGTGGGAGATACCGTGGAAGTTGAGGTTCAATTGGCGGGAGGTGCGCCCGAGGGTACCGTTGTTCACCTTTTTGCCGGGGATCGACTTCAGGGAGTTCGTAACTCTGCGCCTTATTCCTTTCAATGGGAAGTTGAGGAGAGGGGGGATTTTTTGGTGACAGCCCATGCCTTCAGGGAAGATGGTTCGGTGGTGAAATCAGAACCGATTCGTGCGGGTATTTCTGACACTTGCCGGCAGACTGCCATCCTGGTTTCTGGAACCCCCGTGGAGGATCCGATGGTGATTCAGGATTGGTTGTTTGAAATGGGAATCGGGACCACCATTCTTTCAGTTGAAGAAGCCAGTGCGGTTTCGTTGTCTGGATACGATTTGGTTTTAGGTCTTGAGGATTCTGAACTTGGAATCAGCTCTCTATTAGTGGATCGAATGTGGCTGGCCCATGCTGATTTAAATTTACCCATTGGTGTTCTGGGGCATCATTTGGCATCACGAACCGATACCTTGAGCGAAATTGAAAAGGCGCAATGGCATCAACTGATACACCTGCAGTCCTTCGGCGACGACTGGTTGGGGGATGTGTTTCAACTGCAGGAAACAGGTTTTTTCAGAACCATCCTTCAGGGAGCGTATGGTACGGTTGAGTCATTCGCGCTGCCTGCTTCCATGGATCGAGCCATTGCAGATGAATCAGCGGAGGTGATCGCATTCACCGGCGAAACCGATGCTTTCATACGTTTTCCCGCGGGAACTGAACCGGATTTTGATCAGCCAAGAAAAATCATTCAAAACTTCCCTTTGATAGAGGGGGGGGATCAGCACAGCATGCTTCAGCGCAAACGGCTTTTTCAAAACGCCATTTGCTGGTCCTTACGCTGCAGCGCCTGTGCCAGTGCCAATATCGAGCTATCTATTTTGAATTGGCAGGATCAAGCTGGTGCCGGGGAGGTCTTTCACCAAAGCTTGAAGATCGAAAACACTGGGGTTTGTGAATTAACGGCAGGGAAGATGTTGATTCAAATTCCTGAAGGACTGGTGCTGGAGGATGTGGAAATGTCCAAGGGACTGGGGTGGTATCAAGAACCTGATGATCCATACCTCACCCTGAACCTTGGCCGAATGCCTAGTGGGGATGAGGGAGACATCCTGGTGCAGTTATCGATGCGATCCCTAACACCCGGAGATTATTCGGTTCAAATTTGCGCACAGTCCATTCACAGCCAACCAAACTGTATCGACCGCGATTTGACCATTACAGGTCAAGTACTGACCCCTCCTCAAATTTCAATAGGACGGGGAGAAGGTGGGGGGCTTTTCCTGATCATCAATGGACAGGAAGGAGTGCAGTATCGTGTGGAATCCTCACTTGATTTCACGAACTGGGAAATCCTGGGATCAGCCAGTGGGGTTGAAACCAGCATCCCACTTCCGACTAATCAGAATGGTGTTCCGATTACACTGTTCTATCGGGCCTCGATAGCACCATGATGTTAAGTAAGCTTTACGCTGTTCAATCAATGCCTCTTTCGCTATGAAAGAATGATTCGATCCAATAAGACTGGGTCGATCACACTTTTTATTTATTTCAGAATCGCATGAATAAAGATTGTTTTTACGGTTGCATACCTGCGTTGATGACACCCTGTTATGAGGATCGGACTCCCAACCATGATGCTCTGGTCAACACAGCCAAAAGCCTGATGGATGCCGGCATGTCAGGCGTGGTTTACTGTGGTTCGATGGGGGATTGGCCGCTGCTGACAGATGCGGTGCGACAAGAAGGGGTTCGACGTTTGGTGGAGGCCGGTGTTCCTGTGGTGGTTGGAACCGGAGCGCAAAACACGCGATCTGCCGTTTCGCATGCGCGACATGCAGCCGAAGTAGGGGCTGCCGGTCTGATGATGATTCCTCGTTTGCTTTCCAGAGGAACCTCACCTGTTGCCCAAAAATCACATTTTGCAGCCATTCTGGAAGCGGCACCTGACTTACCCGCAGTTATCTACAACAGTCCCTATTACGGGTATGAAACTCGTGCGGACCTCTTCTTTGAATTGCGAAACAGATATTCGAACCTGATCGGATTTAAAGAATTTGGAGGCCGTGCATCTCTGACTTATGCAGCCGAGAATATTACGAACGCAGATCCAGATCTAGCATTGATGGTGGGAGTGGACACCCAGGTGTTCCATGGTTTCATCCACTGTGGCGCCGTCGGAGCCATCACGGGTATTGGTAATGCATTGCCCAAAGAGGTGTTGCAGTTTATTTCCCTTTGCAAGGCTGCGGCTGGAGGTGACAGCATTGCTCGTCGTTTTGCCTCTGAACTCGACGAAGCTTTTACGGTTTTGTCCTCTTTTGATGAGGGACCGGATCTGGTTCTTTATTACAAACATCTGATGGTCCTTGAAGGTGATCCTGCTTACACCCTTCAGTTCAATGAGTCCGATGCTCTCTCCCCGAGTCAAAAAGCCTATGCTGAGGCCCAGCTCCTACAATTCAAAACCTGGTGGACCGGCTGGGAAGGTGCCAAATATCAGGCATCTGCTTGACGGAAGTCCATGATCGCAAAAGCATGACTATGCTTGCAATGGACGTTCGTGTCATTGACTCCCACACGGAAGGAGAACCCACTCGCGTCATTATCGAGGGTGGACCTGATCTCGGGCATGGTACCATGCAGGAGAAAGCGGATCGTTTTGCCAATCAGTTCGATGATTTTCGAAAATCAATGATACTCGAGCCACGCGGATCTGACATTCTTGTTGGAGCTTTGCTGTGCCCTCCTTCGAATTCTGATTGTGCCTCCGGTGTTATATTTTTCAACAACGTGGGACTGCTGGGCATGTGTGGTCATGGGACCATCGGCGTTGCGGTTACCCTGGCGCATCTGGGAAAAATTTCCTCAGGAAAATACCGACTGGATACCCCTGTCGGAGAAGTCGGATTCGAATTGAATGGGCGCCATCAGGTCTCCATTGAAAATGTCCCCAGCTGGCGTTATAGGAAAGATGTGGAACTTGATGTTGACGGGATCGGACCTGTGGTGGGTGACATAGCATGGGGAGGTAACTGGTTTTTCCTGACAAAATATCATCCCTGTCCCCTGACATCCGAAAATACTTCCGAACTTCAAGTTGTGGCGATGAAGATCAGGAGGCATCTGGACGAACATGGTGTTACAGGGGAAGGGGGAGCATTGATTGATCATGTTGAAATGTTTTCTCAACCCTCAACCAAGTTGGCCAACAGTCGTAATTTTGTCCTGTGTCCTGGTGGAGCCTATGATCGATCTCCCTGCGGGACTGGAACCAGCGCGAAACTTGCCTGTCTGGCAGCGGATGGACAACTGAGACCCGGTGAGATATGGCGTCAGGAAAGCGTGATTGGGAGTCAGTTTGAAGGGTCTTATCAATATCAGAAGGATGGACGCATCATCCCGACCATCAGCGGGCGTGCTTATGTTTACAGCGAAGCGCGATTGATGCAGTTTACAGAAGATCCTTTCATTGGGGGCAAATACGGAAGGGGATGAACCCCTATCAAGAGATTTTATTCTGCTATGAGCGATACCAAAGGCACCATTCTCATTGTTGGAGGAGGAGTGATTGGGATCGCCTGCGCTCATTACCTGTCGCAAGCCGGATTCAAGGTGACAGTGATTGATCAGCAGACCATAGGCGGAGCTTGCTCACATGGGAATTGTGGCTATGTATGCCCCAGTCATGTGCTTCCATTAACAGAACCCGCAGCCCTGAAAGTAGCGGCTAAGTCTCTGTTTCAACCCGATGCACCTTTCAGAGTCAAACCTACCTTGGATCCAAAGGTCCTGAGATGGTTCTGGGAGTTTGCACGTCGATGCCGACACCGAACCATGATCAGGGCAGGTCACCACCTCAAGGCCATTCTGGACGCTTCCATGTCGGAATATCTCAAACTGATCAAAGAGGAAGCGATTCAGTGTGAGTGGAAGGATTCTGGTTTGCTTTATGTTTTGCAAACGAGAAAGGGGATGGACGCCTTTGCTGAATCGGATCAATTATTGACGCGAGAATACGGGGTATCTGCCAAGCGATTCGAAGGTAACGAGCTTCAGGATCTCGATCCAGCCCTTAAACCCGGCCTTGCGGGGGCTTTTCTGTATGAGGGAGACACCATGCTCAGGCCGGATAAATTCTGTGCTGAATGGAGGCAATACTTGGCAGCACGCGGAGTTGAATTTCTTGAGGAGTGCAAGGCCTTGTCCATTGAACGGGAAGCAGGTGTGATAAGGTCGGTCATTACCTCCCAAGGGCCCATGACTTGCGATCATTTTGTTTTTGCGACGGGTGCATTGAGCAGCGAATGGGAGGCCGAACTTGGACTTTCCATCCCGATTCAGCCTGGAAAGGGTTATTCCGTGACGATGAAGCCTCCTGGAACATGTCCCAAATATCCGATGCTTTTTCCAGAACATCGCGTGGGGGTCACTCCATTTGAAGATGCTTACCGCCTTGGTTCGATGATGGAATTTGTGGGTTTTGATGAATCCATTTCAGATAAACGCATTCAGCAACTCAAACGATCCGCCGAACCCTACTTGATGGAACCCTGGACCGACGTTGTCCTGGAGACTTGGTATGGGTGGCGGCCGATGACCTGGGATAGTCTGCCGGTCTTGGGTAAGGCGCCAGGCCTTGAAAACGTCTTTATGGCGACGGGCCATAACATGCTTGGACTCAGCCTGGCTCCAGCTTCGGGGAAATTACTTGCCGAGATCCTTACGGGTGCAAAAGGGCATATAGACCCTTCTCCATTTTCTCCTAATCGGTTTCAGTAACCTGGTTTTGCATGTGACTTTTTCACCGCTCTGTTGGTTTCCAGACGACTCGAAAGCCCAGATTGGTTTGTTTGGAATCCACAGGGTGTCGGTGTCGATTGGCGCTCCGAAGT
Source organism: uncultured Verrucomicrobiota bacterium (assembly GCA_964342825.1). Lineage (GTDB taxonomy): Bacteria > Verrucomicrobiota > Verrucomicrobiia > Limisphaerales > AAA164-E04 > AAA164-E04. The sequence goes on along the minus strand of CAYFHO010000107.1, from coordinate 135 downwards.
GCCTCTGGCTCATTGAACCAACTTCCTCCACGAATGATTTTTCGTTCCTCGTCCTTTTTTTCAGTGTCTGAAATCTGAGATGAACCTAAATCCCGCAGTTGAAAAAGTAGCCAAACTAAAAATGAAGTAATAAAA
>CAYFHO010000106.1:0-12150 GCA_964342825.1 uncultured Verrucomicrobiota bacterium | reverse complement strand
GTCGAAGCAAGGTATGGCGAGGTGCTTCCTCGGAAAAATCAAGGCCTTCAGCCAGAAGTCTTTTGTGAATAAAATAATCGACAGGGTGAGTCGCCTCGGAAGGAATTTGCGGTCGTTCCGGGGGGGCAAAAGCCCAGTGCTGGCCCCATGACGCTCCTCCAGCAATCCACTTCCTAAGGGTGCTTTTTTCTTCCACACTCAACTCTTTGTGAGAATCTGGCGGAGGCATGACATCGTCGGGATCATCAGAATAAATCCTCGCGATAACCAGGCTCTTATCTGGTTCACCCGGTTTGATTGCCGCTTGACCATTCTCCCATTCAAGTGCGGAAGACTCGAGATCCAATCTCAAATCAGCTTTCCGATGACTTTCGTCGGGACCATGACAATAGAAGCAATTCTCGGATAAGATCGGTAAAACATCCCTGGAGAAGGACACTTCGCCCGCTTGGGTCACACCTGAGAGCATAGCGCAGAACCCTGTGAAAATCACAAGAATCACGCAGCATCTGATAGGATATATTTTTCTTGGCACCATGAATTGAGAAAATGATAACCAATCACTGCCAGGATGAAACCAGGAAATTCATACAATCTTACTCGCATGCGACTTGTCATGCAGAATCCTTTCTCGTAGTTTCCCATCATGTTTGAGTCGTTATCCGGCAAGTTACAAGGTGTTTTCAAGGATCTGAGAGGATTGGGCAAAATTAGTGAGTCCAATGTGACGGACTCCCTGCGTGAGGTGCGTATGGCGCTTCTCGACGCCGACGTCAATTTCAAGGTCGCCAAGAAGTTCATCGAAAACGTCAAGGAGAAGGCCATAGGACAAAAGGTCATTCAGAGCATTCATCCGGGCCAACAGATCATCAAGATCATCAATGACGAGCTGGTTGAGCTGTTGGGCTCCAGCAATGCTGAACTCGAGCTCAAGGAGTCACCTTCCAGCATGATGATGGTCGGCCTCCATGGTGCGGGTAAGACGACTTCCAGCGGAAAGCTCGCCAAGTGGCTGATGAAACAGGGAAGAAAACCCATTCTGGTCGCAGCCGATGTTTATCGTCCCGCAGCGATGGATCAGCTCGAAACGCTCGGAAAACAAATGAACATCCCCACGGTGGTTTGCCGAGGGGAAAAAGATGTCCTTAAGATTGCCGAGGCAGCCAAAAAGGAAGCAGCCGCCCAGGAATGTGATGTTTTGATTTATGACACCGCGGGTCGACTACAGATAGACGAAGTTCTGGTTCAGGAATTGGTCCGATTAAAGGACAACATCAAGCCCCAGGAAATTTTACTGGTCCTGGATTCCGCAACCGGGCAGGAGGCTGTCAATGTGGCCACTCACTTCGATGAAGCGCTTTCCATATCCGGAGCCATCCTCACCAAACTTGACGGTGATGCACGAGGGGGAGCTGCCCTCAGCCTGAAATCGGTCACGGGCAAACCGATAAAATTTGCCGGTGCGGGCGAAAAATTAGAGGATTTTGAACCGTTTCACCCCGAACGAATGGCTACTCGTATCCTTGGAATGGGTGATGTGGTCAGTCTGGTTGAAAAAGCGGCCGAAACGGTCGACATGGACGAGGCAAAGAAGCTGGAGGAAAAAATGCGCAAGGGTGTCTTCACGCTCGACGATTTCCTGGATCAGCTTCGACAGATGAAACGACTTGGCCCTCTCGAGTCGATTGTAAAGATGCTTCCCGGTGGAGCAGACATGATGGGCGGTGCCGATCTGTCCAAACACGAAAAAGAATTCAAAAGAATGGAAGCCATGATTTGCGGCATGACTCCAGAGGAAAGAAGGCGTCCTCAGATCCTAAATGCCAGAAGGCGCCAACGCATTGCCAAAGGCAGCGGAGTGCGAGTTGCAGAGCTCAATAATCTGATGAACCGTTTCGGTCAAATGCAGAAAATGATGCGTAAGATGGGTAAGATGCAGAAAATGATGGGTAAAATGGGCGGTAAAATGGGCGGTAAAATGGCTGGAAGATTAGGGTCCGGTTTCCGTATGCGTTGATCGCTTAGGTTGCAATGAGCCTCGATCTAAGTGACATTGGATCAACTATGAAAAACGAAACGATATTCACAAGCTTCAGTGCTGCAGAGGCTCAGATGATCAAATCCAGACTGGAAACAGCAGGTTTCCATCCCTTTGTCACCGATGAAATCGCATCCTTGAGCATGGAGGGCTATAGCATGGCTACCGGTGGTATTCGAGTCCAGGTGCCTGAAACGGAGTCAAGAAACGCCAGAGAACTGGTTGAAAATCTACTCAAGGAAGTCTCGCCAAAAACTGACGCCCCGCCCTCGAGCGAAGAATGAAAAAACGTGACTGGAAACAACTCGCTGCACAACTGAGACCGGGCGAACTCAAAACTGACTCTAAAACTCTCGACGCCTATTCTGGCGACAAGTGGTTTGCAGTCTCCATGCCCGAAGCCGTTGCCTTGCCTAAAACTACTTCATCTGTTTCCAGGATCATGGCCTGGGCAAACAAACACTCTATTCCGGTCACCGCCAGAGGCGCGGGCCATGGATATGTGGGTGGTTGCGTGCCAGTGAGGAATGGTATTGTCCTGTCTCTGGAAAAAATGAAACGTATCCGGGAAATTCACACCCAGGATTTTATCGCCGTGGTTCAAGCTGGAGTGATCACTGCCGAGTTACAGGAAAAAGCCGAAGCAAAAGGATTATTCTATCCACCCGATCCTGCGAGTCGTGCCAATTGCAGTATTGGTGGGAATGTAGCCACTAATGCAGGAGGACCACGATGTCTGAAATATGGCGTGACCCGAGATTATCTCCTGGGGGCTGAAGTTGTCCTGGCCGACGGCACGGTCGTTCAAACAGGAGGACGAACCCATAAAAACAAAACTGGATTTGATCTCCACAGAATCTTCGTGGGATCCGAAGGATTACTTGGCGTGGTCACCGAAGCCACATTGAAGCTTTTGCCTCTGCCTCCATTCCGAGCAGCTTTGTCCATTGGAGTCGAAAGTGCTGCGAAAGCAGCCGTCATTTTGGGCCGTGTTTTTCAGGCAGGATTTCTGCCGAGCGCATTGGAAATTGCCGACCACTTCACACTTCAGGCAGCCATGAAGCGAACCGGAAGCGATATGTTCAAAGGTTGCATGGCGCACATTATTATTGAACTCGACGGTCAAGAGACTTCTGTAAAGCCGGAATTGAAATCTCTAGCCAAACTGATCCGGGAAGAAAACCCCACTTTCATCAACAAGGGTTTGGGGAACGAGGGCTGCGAGGCCATTTGGCAAATCCGCCGTGAGTTTTCCTATGCATTGAGGGATACCGGGCTCACAAAATTGAACGAAGACATCGTCGTTCCCAGAAGCCGATTGGAAGCGCTCTTCAAGTTTGCAGACCGACTTCAACGGAAATTCGGAATCCCAGTTGCCTGCTTTGGCCACGCCGGCGATGGCAACATTCACGTCAATGTGATGATCGACAAATCGGATCCACAACAGGAACAACAAGGCCGCAAAGTCCTCGATGCATTATTTACACAAGTCCTGAAGTGGAAAGGTTCCATCACGGGAGAACATGGAGTAGGACTTGCAAAGATGCCCTGGCTCGAACAGGCTCTGTCCAATGAAAACCTCCGGCTTCATCGAACATTAAAAACTGCCTTGGATCCCAAGAATATTCTGAATCCGGGAAAATTCGTTTAGAAAGTCTCTTTAAAATGGGATTCGATGAATTCTGTTAGAAGTAGATTGGCTACTGGCCCCTTCGAGTCGATCACTCACTGGCCAGCTCATTTGCAACCATTTTTCCACTCAGCAGGGCACCGTTGGTGGAAGGAAAAGAAAGATAATCGCCAGCCTGCCACACGTTTTCCGACCATTTCCTGAATCCCGGCCCGGGTATGGATTTCATCATGGGAAGTGCCTTTGGCACTCTGAAAGATTTCAGGAACTCCCAGTCAGTATAATTCAATTGCAACAGTTTCTGCGCTTCGTGCTTCACAGACTTTGGAGATAATTCATAGTGCCGTCCCAATTCAGAAGGCTTCAAAGTTACCGAAACCAAATGATATCCTTCAGGAGCATAACTGCGCTGAACATAACTCGGAAAGCATAGGTGCTGGATCGGGCCAGCACCGCTGCTGTTCAGGAAAATGGAAGGGTTGCTGACATCTTTTCTGCGCGTTGAATAATAATAAACATGTGTGGAAAGGGATTCACAATTTTTGGGAAGATTCAAAAGATCACAAGCCGCCGGCTCATCCAGCGCAACGACTATCTTCCTTGCGGAATACTGATCCCCACCTGCTGTGACAACACTATCATTTTCCAACGATTCGGCTTTGGTGTTCAGTTTAATGGAATCGCTCGCGATGTGTCGGCTTAACGCCTGAGGAATTGCCTGCATTCCTCCCGCAGGCAAACATGCCAACCCCATGGCAAAGCGCTTGAACAAATACTCGAACAATCGACTGGAGACAGAGAGTTGATCGTCTAAAAACACACCTCCGAAAAAAGGTCTGAAGAACTTTTCAATGATCGATTCGCTGAAGCCCTGGTTCAACAAATATTGATCCGTTGTGAACTCGGGCATGTTCCAGAGGATCTCATCGGAAGTGCGCTTAAGTCTTTGGGAAAGCTTATATATCTTCCACTTATCGCTGAGCGTGGCGGACCGGCATTGCAAGGTAGAGGAAAGGCTGGATGGGTCTCGAAAGGGATCCCCCATGCACTGAATCTGATCCCCATCCAGAAAAACAGCGCCAGGCTTGAAGCTACCTAATCCAAGTTCTGAGTTCATTAAAAAGGGCAATCCATTTTCGTAACTCGTCAAATAAACTTGAAAGCCAACATCAAGTAAGAAGTCTTGGTGGATTTCTGTCCGAATCCTACCCCCGAGACGATCTCCCGCCTCGAGTAAAACACATTCACGCCCCTGCGATTGCAGGGAAGCGGCGCACATCAATCCAGTGATGCCGCCGCCGATGATTAAAATATCCGTGTCAGTTGACTTCAAAACCGCGATAACAATTTGGGATCATTTTCTGTTTTGACAGTGGATACTTGTTCAGATTCCGGGGAGTTTTGCCAGCGAAAAACATCCAGACTGTTCAATGCTCGAATAAAGACCTGATCATCCGCCAAACCAATGTGTGCCCAGGTTTCCTCATCTGAGATCTTGGTTGTTTCCAGGACATTGTATTTTTCATGGTCAGCAGCCAGGCGCCGCAGTTTTCCATCAGAGGATAGTGCCAAAATTTGTTTACCGTTTGTCACCATGGAGCAATATTTTCCGAGGCTTTCAGTGGAGGTCCACTGGATGTTTCCACTTTGTGTATCAATACAGACCATGCGACCTGATCGACCGTGCAAGTAAGCAAAGTTATCAATGATCACGGGGCTGCTCATATACCCCTGGAATTTCTGGATCCATTTTTCACTAATTTCCCATTCCTGATTGGATTTATTTGAAGGAGAAAACAGGTGAGCTTTACCTCCGTATGTCGCGGTGAGTATTCCATCCTTGGTAAAGGTGGGAGTTAAAATATTCATCCCCCTAAAGGCTGGTACTGGCTGCTGCCACAAAACTTTGCCATCTTGGGGATCAATTCCCATGAGAGCCGTTCGTCCAAGTGAAATCAGTTGATCAACGCCTTCAAAAGTGTGAATGCGAGGTGATGCAAATGGACTTTCGTTCATTGCGTCCGCAGAAACGGATGAGGACCAGATAAGTCGACCTGTCTTGGCGTCCACTTTGATCGTTCCACCACCCGCTTGAACAAAAAGATGATTGTTAAAAATAACAGGAGATGATACACCACCAAAAGAAGGTTCTGGCGTGCCCAGTTTTGAAGGAACATCAAGTTCCCATTGGATCTCACCATCCGAAGTTCGAATGCAGACCAACCTTTCCTGCATACCGAGGATATACAAGTGCCCGTCATGGATGACGGGCGTCGAACGTATCCAGCTTCCGTTAGCTCTGGCAAAGAAGGGAACTTTCATTCCACCATCCCAACTGGAAGACCACTTTTTTTCTCCGGTGGTCCGGTCAAATGCGCTCACAGACTCTACATCGCCATCCAGAGATTCTGAGGTGTAGATGGTCTTCAAATCTGCAACCGGAGAGCTGTAACTGGATTTCAACTCATGCGACCAATCAAGCTTCAATTGAGAGAGTTTCAAATCATCAGTCCACGAATTCCCCAAATACTGACCATCACGGGCAGGACCGCGCCACTGGTGCCAAGTTTCCTGAAACTCACCACCCAACATGGCAGCCAAGCTGCCAGAGATTGTCCAAAGTAACCAAAAATAGATTCTGAATTTGATCGACATGTAGACAGAATACTTAGTGTTTATTTTTTGTCTAGTGTTTAATTTAATTTTTTCACGATTTATTTCATATGTCTGATTTTTGTCTTTTTTAAGTTTATTTTTTGATTCGATTTCAACCAGAGAATGCATCACGCCATTCAGATGAAAGTAGAAAATCTACCCAGAAAACGAAGGGGATTCGATGTGCTGGAATAAAGAAAATTTTATTTCAAATGGATTACGCTCCAGATTTCTGATCAGATGTGGCCTTTCTTTAATAGCGCCATGAACAAGTTCTTGTGTTTGAGTTTCCTTCAAATCGCCAATGTTCTACTTGGAGATGAACAACAGGTAGGTCGCCTCGCAGATTACCAAAAGACAGATCTCTACTATAAGGAACTCCATCGTCCGCAATATCATTTTACTCCTCCCATAAATTGGATGAACGATCCAAATGGCATGGTGTTTTTTGATGGAGAATACCATCTGTTCTATCAGCACAATCCTCATGGGAACACCTGGGGGCACATGAGTTGGGGACATGCGGTCAGCACAGATCTTGTGCATTGGGAACATTTACCCATTGCTCTGCAGGACAATTATGGAGTCATGATCTTTTCCGGAAGTGCGGTGGTCGATTTCATGAACACCAGCGGATTTGGCAAGGGAAAAAGGCCACCTCTGGTTGCCATCTACACAGGACATGGACACGGAAAGCAGACACAGGATATTGCCTACAGCAACGACCGTGGTCGAACCTGGACGAAATATGCAGGAAATCCTGTCATTGATTTGAACATGTCGGACTTTCGCGATCCCAAAGTGTTTTGGCATGAGGCTTCATCCAAATGGGTGATGACAGTTTCGATGCCGCTGGAGAGGAAAGTAAGATTTTACGGTTCCCCCAATTTGAGAGACTGGGATTTGTTAAGCGATTTTGGACCTGCTGGGGCTGTGAAAGGTATCTGGGAATGCCCGGACTTGTTTCCATTGTCGATCGAAGGCACCAGCGAAAAAAGGTGGGTTTTAATCGTAAATATCGGCAGTAGCTCGATTGCAGGAGGCTCGGGCTGTCAGTATTTCATTGGAGATTTTGATGGCACCACTTTCCACCTGGATCCACAGCATCAGGCATCACATGTGAAACAACCCTCAACACCCGAAGGAATCGTTCTTGCAGATTTCGAGCAAGATGATTTTGGAGAATGGACCGCCACAGGTCTCTCCTTTGCAAACGGTCCACTTCGTGATCATGACCCGTTTAGCGGTTACATTGGAAATGGAATCGCATCCAGCTGGGGATCGGGAGACAAGGATCAGGGTATTCTTCGATCTCCGAATTTCAAAATCAGCGGCAAATATCTGAGTTTTCTCATTGGGGGAGGCAACCACCCAGAAGAGACATGCTTTAATCTCCTGATCGACGGAAAGGTAGTCCGCTCTGCGACTGGAACCAACAGCGGCATGTTGAACTGGAAAACATGGAATCTTGAAGAATTTTCGGGGCAATCTTTCCACTTGGAACTAGTCGACCGTCATTCCGGGGGATGGGGACAGATCTTTGTGGATCATATCGTGATGGGTGACAAACCCTTCACTCCCTCAGGAGAACCCGCCAACTGGGTCGACTACGGCAAAGATTTTTATGCAGCGGTCAGTTGGTCTGACATCCCTGAAGAAGATGGTCGACGTATTTGGATAGGATGGATGAGCAACTGGCAATATGCGAACAACATCCCCACTCACCCCTGGCGAAGCGCCATGACCATTCCACGTTCTCTTTCACTTAAACGAACCAATCAGGGGCTGCGATTGATTCAAAGACCAGTCAAGGAACTCAAAAAATTGAGAGGCCATTCTATCGAATTGAACAACAGGAATATCAAAGAAGGAACATACAGTTTCAATGCCGAAGAGCTTTCAGGCAAGCGCCTGGAGATCATCATCGACATCGAAACTGGAAATTCCTCCGAGGTGGGATTTCGTTTGAGAAAAGGGGGAAATGAATCATCGGTTCTCGGTTACGATGTGGCGCACCAGAGGTTGTTTATTGACCGGACGCAATCGGGAAACATTGCATTTCATGAGTCCTTTCCAGGGAAACATCTTGGCCCGTTATCGATGCAAGAGGGGAGCATTCGTCTGCATATTTTCTTGGATGACTCTTCGATCGAGGTCTTCGGAAACAATGGGGAAACCGTCCTATCGGACCGAATATTTCCATCCACTGAAAACGCTCAGGTGGAGTTTTACTCAGTGGGAGGCAACGCCAAAATCAAATCTCTCAAAGCCTGGAAACTGAAATCAATCTGGTGATGAACAAACCAAAGTCGATGTTCAATTGATGAGTTATTGATATGGGCCAATTATTCCACTTCTTGAACAGCCCAACTCACCGGCCGGTGGATACGGAAATGGCCTTTGGAAATTTTCTGTTCCTCCCGACGCACCTCAGATTCAGCTAAACGTTGCGAAACATTAGCTATACACCTGATAGTTCCACCTTCCTGATATATGGCTGAAACGTCTATGGATTTTACGTCAAAACCAAGATCAAGAAACACCTTTCGAGCAAATGCATCCAACGATGGCATCCCGTAAGTGGGTAAAAATACGGTTTGAACTCCATTTCTGTAGTCCATGATAACATTGTTGTAGGTCAATACCCATTGCTCGTCATAGTTGGGCAACAGAGGCATTCTGATCACTTCATATCCAAGTTGAGCAAATTGATTTGCCACCGAATCGTATAACTGGTTTTTCGCCGTATCAACTTCAGGGGTGACAAAGTTTTGTGGCAATAAATTTTGCCGACGTATTAGATTTCTGGCAAGTGAAGGACTCCCCACAAGAACCTTTTTTCCGGGCAAAGGAGTTACGTACATGTCCAGGTGATTCCAAGGAACTTGCCCCTTTGAATTACCCAGAAAAACAACCTGCTTCCCAAGCAGTCGAGTGAGGTTTTTCTGTATTTCCTTTCTACCCGCGATCTCTGCATTGACGGATATGACATTTGAACCCACGAAAGCATTGGAATCATCGACCACAAGATTTCCACCATCCAACCAGAAGGGCAGGTGCTCTGACTCAGGAGCTAATTCGAGAATATTAAGAATGGTTGGCAATTTTATTTCATCACGGCGATCCGTTCCATCCCACGCCAATATCGGGGGAATCAGACCGGGAGCTGGATATCCGTGCTCACCTTGCCTTGCGATACGCCGGTCTCTCGCCCAAGGAGTCAACTTAAGTTGAGTCACAATAACGTCAACACGTCGTTGCTGATTCAGGAAAATAGGACGCCACCTGGATATGACTTGCTGTGCGCATGCTTCGTCAGAGCAGGCAACGCGAACGCGTATGGAAGCAGGCAATTGACGGACTAACTGATCAAAGACAGGGATCAATGCTTCCTGATAGGCAGTGGGTAAATTCAGTGCGATCTCACCAATTGCCCCTCTCGTATCGTCAAGGACCCGCGCCGGAGGGGAATATCCCAAATCCGATTCAGTGGATTTACCAAAGGGAAAGTATACAAAACAGGCAAGCACGAGGATGGCTGTGCATATAAGGGCTGATGATATGCGCCACGGTCGCCGGTTTAGCGAACTTGAAGCGCCAAGAATCTTATGGATGATTTTCAATCGGATGAAGTAACATCAATCAATGGCTTTCAGGCAAGCACTATTTCTAAAAATAAATAAAAGGGGATGAAGTAAAAGGAAACCACTACGATTAAGAAAGTTGGATCTTTGTTTTACTGACAAACGTTCTGCCACAATTACAGGAAAAAGCTGCTATGATGAGCGTTCGTTTAAAAACTTCCATGCAGCCAATAAAAACAATCAAAAGAAAGCCTGACGGGAAAATTTCTCACGAAACGCTCTGCTATACGAAGCGAAAAAGTAGGTTAAATGATGATTGACTGTAGAAAAGTTCAGAGCTCATCGAGGCCTTTATACTGAGGCCATCTGAGCCAACTCTTCCTCGGTTTCCACTATTTCACGAATCTGCACAAGGAACCAGGGATCTATCATGGTGATCTTATGGATTTCTTCCATGGTGAAACCGGCACGATAGGCATGCCGAATGAAGAAAATACGCTCAGCGTTGGGGGTGCTCAGTTTTCGCGTAATGACGTCCCGAGGCAGGATGTCACGATCCGCATAGGTGTCTTCGCCAATACGCCAGGGCTTTCCATCGCCTCCCAGTCCAGCACGACCGATTTCCATCGAGCGCAGGCACTTTTGTAGAGATTCCTTGAAGGTTCGGCCGATGGCCATGGCTTCTCCAACCGATTTCATCTGTGTGGTCAGGGTTGGATCGGCTTGAGGAAATTTTTCGAAAGTAAAGCGAGGAATTTTGGTGACCACATAATCAATGGTTGGCTCAAAACTCGCGGGTGTTTCTCGGGTGATGTCGTTGCGAATTTCATCCAGCGTGTAACCGACGGCCAATTTTGCAGCAATCTTGGCGATTGGGAAACCGGTAGCCTTGGAAGCCAAAGCTGAGGAGCGAGAAACTCTAGGATTCATTTCGATGACCACTAGGCGTCCGTTCTTGGGGTTCACCGCGAACTGAATATTGGAACCACCCGTTTCAACCCCAATCTCACGAATAACCGCAAAGGAGGCGTCACGCATGATCTGATATTCCTTGTCCGTCAATGTCTGGGTTGGAGCCACGGTAATGGAATCTCCTGTGTGAACGCCCATGGGATCAAAATTCTCAATACCACATATGATCACGCAATTATCCGCATGATCACGCATCACTTCCATTTCAAATTCCTTCCACCCCAAGAGTGATTCCTCGATCAGGATTTCCGAAACAGGAGACAATTCACACCCACGTTTGCAGATGGTTTCGTATTCTTCCCAATTATAGGCGATCCCACCACCGGTGCCACCCAATGTGTAGGCAGGACGAATGATCAATGGAAAAGTTCCGATATCCTTGGCGATGGCCTTGGATTCTTCCCAATTGTGTGCGACACCGCTGACAGCTACATCCAGGCCAATTTTCAGCATCGCTTCCTTAAAAGCGAGACGATCCTCCCCTTTCTCAATGGCATCTGGCTGAGCGCCGATCAGTTCAATTCCAAGCTTGTCCAACGTGCCGCTTCGGTGCATGTCCATGGCCACGTTCAGGGCCGTTTGACCACCCAAGGTCGGGAGTATCACCAATTTACCCTGGGCTCCGGCATCCTTCATGACTTGTTTTTCAAGCTCAATGATCTTTACAACGGTCTCCGGATTAATGGGTTCAATGTATGTTCGATCTGCGAACTCCGGATCAGTCATGATGGTCGCTGGATTTGAATTCAGCAACACAACACGAAATCCTTCTTCCTTCAAAGCCTTGCAGGCCTGAGTTCCTGAATAATCGAATTCACAAGCCTGCCCAATGACAATGGGGCCAGCTCCAATGATTAATACTGAATGGATGTCCGTTCGCTTCGGCATACGACCTCCAATTAAAGGCAGAACCAAAACTTTGTCATCCATTTTCTATTCATTTCCTCAATGCAATCAGGTAAGTTCCCCACAACCACCTCACCAAAGGCATACTCCATGAACAGAAGAAACGCATTGAAAAGCTTCGGACTCGGTGCCATCGGGGCGCTTGGTGTCAAGAGCGCCACACCCGACGCAACCGCTCAAAACTACCAGAAAGCAACCAAGGGTCTGGCCCCGCTGAAAATAACCAAGGTCAGGGCGATCACAACCAGCCCGATGAGCGCGAGACTGGTCATCATCAAAGTGGAAACAAGTGAACCCGGGCTCTATGGACTTGGTTGCGGCACATACAACCAGAGGCCACTCACGGTAGTCACAGCAGTCAATGA
>CAYFHO010000105.1:0-12275 GCA_964342825.1 uncultured Verrucomicrobiota bacterium | reverse complement strand
AACACTCTTCCCGCATGTAGATGCTTCAAATTATGGAATGAATTGAGATGCGCCCGATGCGTTTGCCCTAATGGTAGACCAATTGACAAGGTCCGTTGATTTTTCGAGAATGACCGTTCCAAATTCGGCTGCCACAGGGATTCGTAAATTACCTGATGCATCCACCGCCATTCTGTCCAATCGTATCAGCGGTTGATCGGTATGAGTTCTGGATCGCCAGCGTGAAGGTGTTTTGACCGATCTCAAAGGATTTTCCCTCAACAGTGCCGATGGTAAGTTCTCGGAACGTGAACCGACACCTTCAGGAATGAAGAATGTTTTCAATTTTTTACCAGTCAGTTCGATGAACTCCAGAAGCGGCATGTCATTTGATGGTATCAGACCAGTGATACTGTTTAGAAAGGATTGGCACTTATGGCTCTGATTGATTAGATTGTTTTTTATCAATTATCTCTTATCGATCAGTTTGAAATCTCGAGGAAAAGATTATGCCTAAAATTTTGCTTGTTGAAGACAATGAAATGAATCGCGACATGCTTTCGCGACGACTGCAACGTCGTGAATTTGAAGTTGTGGTTGCTATCGATGGGAAGGAGGGAATCGAAAAAGCCAGTTCGGAGAATCCTGATCTGATACTGATGGATATGAGTCTTCCCGAGATCGACGGATGGGAGGCGACACGACGCTTGAAGGCGGACGATTCTACGAAGTCTATTCCGGTCATTGCGCTGACAGCCCACGCGATGGAGTCGGACAAATCAAAAGCTCTGGAAGCGGGATGCGACGATTATGACACCAAGCCTGTCGACCTGCCGCGATTGCTTGGTAAAATTGAAGCGTTGCTTGCCTAAATTTATTTCATGTGAGTGAATCTTCAGAAAATACGGATGGTCATCAAGATGCCTCGCAACAGGCTGAGAATCTGAATGCTCGTCGTGCCAGGATTCGGCACGACCTCAAGACGCCTATCAATCATATCCTTGGTTACGCCGAAATGCTCTTGGAGGAGTTGCCGGCCAAATCAAGAGATATCTATTCGTCAGACCTCAACAAGATCATCAACGCTGGCAAGCAACTGCTTTCCCAGGTGCGTTTTCATTTCGATGATTCACAAACTCGACCCACAAAATTGGATCTCCCCCGGTTGCAACATGAGTTTCGCACTCCACTCAATCACATTATTGGTTATGCAGAAATTATCATTGAACAGGCCGAAGATTCGGAAGAAGCACTGGTCATCAAGGATCTTGGCCGCATAGTTTCGGCAGCAAAAACTTTGCTTGAACTTCTGGAAGCTCATCTGATTTCCGATGAGAGTCCTAATCAGTCCCAGGGGACAACTGCAGATATTGTTTGGCCTTCTGTGCCTGTCGCAACCAGTGACCCGTTCGATCAAGCCGAGCCTGTTTGGAATAACGCCATCATCCTGATTGTGGATGACGACCCATTAAACCGCGACCTCATGCAGCGCAGGCTTTCTCGTCAGGGTTGCCAGGCAGTCGTGGCCTCGGGTGGCGCCGAGGCTCTCAACATCCTCCAATCTCAAAATGTGGATCTTGTGTTGCTGGACATGATCATGCCTGAGATGGATGGGTTCGCTGTGTTGGCAAAAATGAAAGCCGACTCCTCCCTGAACCGGGTTCCGGTTGTGATGCTTTCTGCATCGGACGAAACGGCCACTACGGTTCATTGTATCAAAATGGGGGCTGATGACTTTCTTCCCAAGCCCTGCAACACGACATTGTTATTGGCTCGCATTGAATCCGCTCTGTCCAAGAAAAAATTGCGGGACATTCAACGAAAAGAAGCCAGTTTCTTTCATGACAAGGGAACCTTGCGTGCCGATTCTCAATCCTATGTCGAAAGGCAGGCCGACCGAGATTTGCAGGCAAACCTGCAATCGAGTGAACTATGTTACGTCTTGACTTCGCGTCAAATGGGGAAATCTTCCCTCATGGTTCGAACCGCCTCCAAATTAAGGGAACTCGGAGTGGGGGTGGTGGTTTTGGATTTGACCGCTGTCGGGCAAAATGTAACGCCTGAACAATGGTATGATGGTTTGTTGAACCGTGCTGCTCGTCAACTTCGACTTGAAGACGAGATGGAGGATTATTGGTTTAAATATGACCGATTAAGTCCGGTTCAGCGCTTGTTTGGTTCTCTACGGGAGGTGGCCATGGTGCAATATTCAGGGCCATTGGTTGTTTTCATTGATGAGGTAGATGCTGTCAGGAGCCTTCCGTTTGCAGCGGATGAATTCCTTGCCGCCATGCGTGCCTGTTTCAATCGTCGTGCGGAAGATGAAGCCTTTAATCGTTTAACTTTTTGTTTGCTGGGAGTGGCCAAACCGGATGATTTGATCAAGGACAGTCTGTCAACGCCCTTTAATATTGCCCAGAGGATTGAGTTGTCTGATTTTGATGCTTCTGCCATGACTGTTCTGGGAGAGGGATTGAACCGACCCGCCGATCAGGTAGGCCCCTTATTGACCCGGATTTTTTATTGGACTCAAGGTCATCCTTACCTCACTCAACGTCTATGCCGGGGTTTGGTGCAAGATGAGTCCATTTGCGATGAAGACGGGGTGGATGCACTTTGTGAAAAATTGTTCCTGACTGCCAAGGCTCAGGAAGAGGACGACAACCTCAATTTTGTCCGACGCTGGCTATTGTCACCTGAAGTATCCTCCCGTGAATTGCTGGAAACGTATTTGAGAATACTTGAGGAAAATGGGGCTCCTGTAGTTTCCATCCAGGAATCTTGCCTTCAGACATTGCGACTCTCAGGGCTGATTTCCATGCAAGCCAACAGGGTGATTGTCCGAAACCGGATTTATGCTCGAGCCTTCGATGCCGACTGGGTTAAAAGGCAACTGGGCAAGGTCTAGGTGAATTTGCCTTGCCCAATGGGGGAGATCACTGGATAGAAAATTCGCCGCTTCGGTTAAAGGGCAGGTCCAAATGATCCATGTAAGGCAAGTTCGATTCCAGGTCCAATGTCCCTTCCAGTCTATACTCGGCTTGTTGATCTCCGGTCAGTAGTCGGTACAAAGAAGATCCGAGCTTCAGAAAATTCAAAGAGATCGGGATCTCAATACTGCCACTTCCATTGGCTTTCAATTTCATTGAATCCCTCACCTTTCCTTTAGCCCATGTGACTTCATTTACCTGAAAATTGTAGTCGAAATGTCTCATCCCGAAGTCGAATTGATTCGGGTTTTCAATTCCAATACTCAGCATTAATTCAGCACCGGTAAAGTTCAGTGATTTCTGCTCTACATTAATGGAGCTGATGGAGGGAGGACGGAGGATTGGAAATTCACCCGCGTATTTGACTGGAATCGTTGAAGTCCCAAGCCCTGGCAGGTTTAGGTCAAAGCCGCCCTCAAATTGATAATCAAACTTTTCTTGTCCCCTCAGTGATTGGACAGCTGATAGGAGATCGGCAAATTGGATGACCAAGGGGGCTGTCAGCTTGGATTTGGAGGACGCTTTCAACCTGCCCGCATTTTCCAACTTTCCGTTGAGGAAAGGATGCTCATTGATCTTTAAACCATAGGCAAGGCCCTGAAGATTCAAACTGACGGGGTTTGGATTTTCCAATTCTAGGTCGAAAAGTAACGTTGCACCTTCAAAGGAGGCTTTCTCGACTCGAACTGATTTTACCGTGGCGCTGGGAGTTTGAGCAATCTTCAGCTCCGATATCGTTTCACAACCACATGCTAGAAGGAGGCCAATGAGGGTGAGCTGGATTCTTTTGCTAAATAGTTTGTACATGTTCATTCGATTGAGGCCGACCCTGTTGAACCAAATCCTGTTTCTTAATTTGGTGTCAGCAATTTTCGAACGAATCCGCCGTGGTCATCTACCCTTTGTTGAGATAACCCTCTAAAAGCCTACCTTGCAATGGCGAGCCTCTTGAATTTTTGGCATTGGATTTTGATGATGGAGGTATTGCAACTATCGCAGCGTCCCTTCAGGACACGGCGGCCATTCTTCATGACTTCCTCTTCTATGTGGATGATATCGCGTTTGGTGCGGCACTCCGGACAATAGGCTTCTTGCATAATGACACCTGTCGGATCATGGGAATTCCACATAACCACCATGGTAGATGATGATTGAGCGAAATCCGGTCCATCTGTAAATCATGTTAAATCGACCGTTTGAGATTTCGCCTTGAAAATCCCGTCCCCGTTCAGGACAGAGGGGATTTAAGCAGGGAAAAGATGCAGGTCAACCCTCTTTTTGAAAGATTTTTTCACGAAAATAGGGTCCCTCTGGGGGGTGTTTTGGTGTGAATCCCCAAGCTGCCGTCAATATCCTTTTACTGGTAAGTTTTGGAAAGAATGTCGATCCTTTCACGAAGAGGTGAGTCAGGTCCGTTTCGCTTCGAGACTTCTGAAAAAACCTTTTGCGCTTCTGGAGGATTCACCCGTCCCACCTTGACCACATAATCCAGTTCGATCTCCGAAAGTTTAGGCTCTTTTACATAAGGTCGGTACTGCTTGAGCCATGCTTTCAGCGCTTCGGCATCCTTGTCCATGACAGCATCCAGAGAAGGTTGGAGGCTGGGAGGCAGGCCTTCAAGCTCTATGGGGATGATTTCCTCCACTTGGTTTCTGTCTTCGGGGCGTTTGTAAAAACCGTCTTCATAGGCCTGTTTGTTGACGTGCTGGTCGGCCTCCTGCATGAAGATCACCAGGCGGGTTCCCACAAATCCCACAATGATGAAAATTCCTACTGCTGCTACTTTGGCATTCATGACTCTTTTCCTCTTTTAACGCGTGCACCCAGACTACGCAATTTTTTATCCATGACTTCATATCCACGGTCCAGATGGTAGATGCGGTTGACTTGTGTGCGACCTTCACACATCAAACCAGCGATCACAAGCGCCGCTGATGCTCGCAGATCACTGGCCATAACCTTGGCTCCACTGAGAGGCATGCCACCGCGGACAATGGCACTCGGTCCTTCAATAGCAATATCCGCGCCTAAACGGGCCAATTCGTTGGCATGCATGAAACGGGATTCAAAGATACGTTCCGTGATGATGCTTAATCCTGATGCTTTGAGCATCAATGCCATCAGTTGAGCCTGAGCATCAGTGGGGAATCCGGTATAGGGTTGCGTGCTGACATCGACCGGCTGAATATCTCCACCAGATAAAACCTTCAGGGAAGTTCCTTTTGCTTCAAACTTCACACCAGCCTCTTTGAGTTTATCCAAAACCGCAGCCAGATGATCACAACGCATGTCTTTCAAGGTAACCTCGCCATTGGTGGCCGCAGCTGCAATCGCATAAGTAGCTGCCTCAATACGGTCGGGTATGACATCGTGTTCAGCGCCATGGAGTTTTTCAACTCCCGTGATGGTGATTCGGGGCGTTCCGGCCCCCTGGATTTTGGCGCCCATTGCGATGAGAAAATGAGCCAGATCCACCACTTCGGGTTCGCAGGCTGCACTTTCAATGATCGTGACACCTTCCGCCAAGGTGGCTGCCATCATGATATTCGCCGTTCCTAAGACCGTAGGCCCGACTCTTCCTCCCAGAAAAACTTCGGTTCCCTGCAATCGTTTGGCCTCAACCTGGACGTAACCTTCTCGTACTTTGACTCCTGCAGACAATGCGCGAAGCCCTTTGAGATGCAGGTCGATGGGGCGGGTTCCAATCACGCAACCTCCAGGCATGGAAACATTTGCCTTTCCTTTCCGAGCCAAGAGCGGGCCAAGGATACAGATGGATCCACGCATTTTTCGGATCAGATCGTAATCACCTCTTGCTTTGATACGGTTGGCATGAGCGGTCACTGTGCTGTTGTCGTAAGAAAAGGCTGCACCCAATGATTTGAGGATTCTGCCCATAAAATGGACGTCACTCAGGTCGGGAACCCGGCGTATCACGCAGGGTTCAGAGGTCAATAATGTTGCTGCAAGGATCGGTAAGACGGCGTTTTTTGCACCGCTGATGGCGACTTCTCCATTCAACGGCACACCGCCTTTGATTATAAAGGTATCCATTTAGTTCTGTTGCAAGTTGGCTATTTCGTATTGAACCTTACGGATGGGCGTTGGCTGCTCTCCGGAAAACAAGGATTCGTTGTATATCATTGTAATCTCGAACCACTTGATCCGCAAACCACGATGCGTTTTTAAACAGTTTTTTAATTTCAGATGCCTGATCTTTGCCGCATTCAAGAAACAAAAGGGCGTTCTCTGTGGTCCAGCTTGAGCTTTGTTCTGCCAGTTTCCGATAGAAATCAAGTCCATCCGTTCCCCCATCCAATGCCAGTTTTGGGTCATGGTCGCGCACCTCAGGTTCCAGTTCATGGATTTCTTCGGAGCGAATGTAGGGAGGATTTGAAACAATGTAATCCCACACCCTATTCCGTTCGTTCACATCTTCCCATAAATCTGATCGGATCCATGTAACACGATCCTCTAAACCACAACGGGTTGCATTTTTTTGAGCCAGGTTCAAAGCTTTGTCAGAAATATCCAACCCCCAAACCTGTGCTAATGGAAGTTCCTTGGCCAAAGCCAAAGCTATACAACCTGTTCCCGTGGCCAGGTCCAGCAACCTGATGGATTTTTTGTGGGCATCGTGTCCCTGTATGGTTTTTATGACCGTTTCCACCAGCAGCTCTGTTTCCGGTCTGGGGATGAGGGCATTTTTTGAAACCTGAATTTCCAAGCCATAGAATCCGACACTTCCAACCAGATGTTGAAGGGGGATCCGATCACTTCTCCTCTGAATGAGTTTCCTGAATTGATCTGCTTGATTGGAAGTCAATTCGGTTCGGTAGAGACTCAGTTGCCACTCTTCGATACCTAACACATGAGCCAGTAACAAGCGGGCGTTCAACTCTGTCGACTCGACTCCTGCTTCCGCCAGTTTTTGTGAGGCTTCTTGGATAAGTGTTTTTATGTTGAAAACCGGGGGCATGAATTGGCTCAGTGTTTTATCAGGGAAGGATCGTCGTCGAGGGATTGGACCGCTTCAAAATATCCGGTCCAATCATCTTTGAATTGATTCTTTAATGCTTCGAACATCGGTACCCACTGAAAATATGTATCTATGGAAGCCAGCCTGGCATTGTTCATCGGGCGTGACATCCATCCACTGTAAACCTCCAATGAGGGATTTTGAACTTTTGCTTTTTCAAATCGGTTTTTGAATTCTTCGAACACAGCTTGTTTCAACATCCACTTTTCATCATGACCCAACTCCTCCGATGCTGATGGGCCCGAACCTGTCTGATTTTCATCTAAGGTCTGGTATAGCTTTTCAAGCTTTTGCTTCGCATCAAGGATCAGTTCAATGAAGGTTTCTTCCAATGCAATTTCTGCTTCATATTGTTCCAATTCGTCCAACCTGGATTCAGCCTTCAACCATTCTCGAACACCTTCACGTGCGGTGACCACCGCAAATGCCTCGTTCCATTCTGTTTTTCCAGTGAGAAAAACCTTTTGATGAGATAACTCATGGAAAAGCAACTCAGCGATTGCCCTGTCCGGCCAGTCGATGAATGTATCAAAGACAGGATCTCGAAACCATCCCAACGTGGAGTAGGCTACCACACCTTCGACCGCAACATCGTAGCCCTCCGAGGCCATCGATTTTGCATATGCCTTGGCTGATTTCTCATCGAAATACCCTCTGTATTTGAGTTTTCCCAGCAGTGGATACCACCAGCGGTGAGGTTCCATGGAAAATTCAGGGCAGGCGGTGACATTCCAAACCACGTAGTCTCGCTTCAATTCCACATATGAGTCATAGGCATCTTCCGCTGGAAGACCAAGTTTCCAGAAGGCGAAACGCCGAATCTCATGGATGGTTTCGAATTTTTCCTTCAGGACTGAATGGGTAGACGGATCAACACGAAGGTTTTGAATGGAGCGCTTATTCTTTTCGATCTGCCATTGTCCGATAGCTGCTTGACGGTAATAGGAGATGGATTGGCAACCTGATCCAACCAACACTGTCAGAATCCAAAGATGCACCTTCCGGTCAAAAACAAACCGAAATAGACCAAACAATCTAGCGGGAATCCGATGATAGCTGGCGGGTGCATTTTTCATGGATTCCGGCTGTTTCAACCCTGGTCGAAAGACGCGATTCAAGAGAATGTTCAAGTGATTTTTGAGTCTTCGCATGTCAACTCTACGGGTTCTGCACTTGACAATCGATGGTCATATTGGAAACAAAATATCAGGAACATTTAACCGAGTTGATTTCATATGGCGATTTATGTTTACGAAACCATTCCGCAAAAGAAAGGCCAAAAGGCACGGCGGTTTGAAGTGGAACAAAAAATGAGCGATGACCCCTTAACTCACGACCCCAAAACGGGCTTGCCCTGCAAACGCGTCATTGTTGGTGGCAGCGGGCTGGTCACCCATGGTGCCAGCATCATGTCCATGAATGTTAAGTCCGGTCGGAAGTAACCTCGAGCCTAATGCCATTGCCAACCATCATTATTCCGTCACCACATTGAGTCGGTAAAATCTGGCTTCGTCTGGTGGGGTTGGGTCTGTGACGGTGATTAGTTCCTTGTTGTCAGTAGCAGGAATGAGCCTCAGGGTTTGCCAGTCTGCTCCAGCAAGAGCCGTAGTGAATTCCATGATGTAGCTGATTCCTGGTTCTGATTGGAATTGAATCGACACGGAGCCATCGACGATTTGAATGGATTCCAAAGCAACCGATACCACCCCTGAATCCATTCCCCCTGGTGTGCCGTGTAATACGGAACCTTGTTTCCAGGTATCTTTGGTTGAGTAGTCGATGCCAGTCTGACCCTCGTTGACTACAATAAGTGAGAATCCATCTCCGTCGGTGGCCGGGTACCAGTTGTCGTCATAGCGAAATTCCAACAAACTGGTGCCACTGCCGTTTTCAAACAACAAAGTTTCCCCGCCGTTTGACAAGTTACCGCTGAAAGGTCCGGCAAGGTGTCCGGCGAACCCAGGATATCGGGCGTTAAAGGCATCCAGATTCTTTGCAAGAGTCATGTACTCTCCGGGTGGTAAAGCCCATGATTCGTTGCTGGGAAATTGAAATTGAATGCCATCTGAAAATGCAGATCCTGCAAGTTCCAATGTTTGGTTGCCCACATTCTTGAGTTCAATGAACTCAAAATCCTCATTTCGAAAGGAAGGACTGATCAGTAATTCATCCTGGTCAGCTGAGGATGGATTATAATGAATTTCAGAAACGATCAGATCCCCTGGTCTGGGCGTGACGCTCAATGAGACCAAACGAATAGATGGACCGGACCATAGGCTGGTCAAAGGAGGATTGTTCGCTCCCGTGCGGCTACGATGATCTTCTTTGAAAACCCTGGCGGTGATGGTTGTGGAAGTGTTTATCTGAATGTTCCCATTGTAAACCATGGCCTGGTCGGAAATGGCTCCTCCAGGAAGGCGCGGATCCGTTCCATCCAATGTGTAGTAGATCACGCCGCGGTCAGGAGAGCTGAGCGAAACTGTTTTGCTTTCTCCCAGAGAGGAGACTCCCAGAATCGGAGCATCCACAAATTCACCGTCCATGAATTCAATCCGATCTCGTAACCAGCCTTTCATGTAATCGATTTCACCCTGGTAGGTGCCGCCATTGCTGCTGCGAGGGCGTTGATTCCATCTTTCCAGATTGCGCTGCTGTGCCTCACGGAGTTCATTGGCCATGGAATCGATGATCGAATGAATATTTTGTATACTGAATTCAGCCCTTCGAAAGGTTTGATAGCGATCGATGTAACGTTGAAAGAAATCCAGATCTCTAAACATGTCCCGCCACCAAGGGTAATTGAAGAAATCCGTGCCACGATCGCCACTCGTGCTGCGCCAGACTCGGGGATTTCGATCGCGGCCATCCGTGGAACCTAATGCACGATCAAAATCCCAGATAGGTCCAAAAGTGAGTTTCCCATTCCTGGGCTTGTGGAAATAACCGCTCAACCTCAGTGCATCCACGTTGAATGCAATGACATTCAACAGGTGATGGTCAACGGCGGCATCCACATCAATCATGCCAGCATACCCTTCCTCGCCGTCCATCAGGCTGGAGTTCCCCAGTCTTCGCCCCATTTCCTGGAAGAAGCTGCGGATATAGGATTCCTGTTCGTTCCTTTCTGGTCGTTCTATTTCAACTTCCTTGGGATAGACATATCGGATGGTTTGACCAGCGCCTCCGAATCCCGAGTCACCTGGATCAGCACGATCGATCTTGAATATGTATCCACCAGTGACACCGGGCTCCTGATTGTGTTCAGGGAAAATGCGTTCAACATCGACACGATCCTGATCACGGCTGATTTTTTCCATGAGCGCATAAACGCCATAATAATCGTTGGAATCCAATGGCCCTCCGTCGGTGTTCAGAAAAACTTCCACAAATCTGGAACGGGTGGCATATCTTCCAATCTGGTTACTGAGTTCGTAGATGAAGGGATTGTGCATCAAACTCAGATCAAAATTATAAGGACCCCAAAGCACCCAGTCCGACTCACTTGGCATGCCAAGCGGGGCAATGTTTTTGTTCTGATCAAACTCATTCCAGGCCTCCAGGCTGAGAGAAGGCTTGGGTCTTCCAGAGGTGCTGGAGCCTCGCACTTTGATTCCAGAACGAGTACTGATGGTTGGGGCCTGATTAAACCGAGTGCGACCTTCATCGGGTTCATAAAGCATCATGAAGGAAGATTGCCTGGAATTTTGAGGAGGTCTTCCGCTTTGGTAATTCTCCAGAACTAAAACAGGTAAATTGGAATTGAAATTTTGAGTTTGAGCGTTGAGACCAGTGTAGCTTTCGCTCGTCACCGTGCTCTGACCTGTACCAGGTAAGAAGGAAATGGCGCGTATCTGAACAGTTTCGGAGATTTGAATCGGACCGGTGTAAAGGGTGGAAGAACCATTCGGGCGAGTTCCATTTTCGGTAAATCTTATTTCGGTGTTGGGAAGCGCATCCTCAGGCAAGGAAAGTTCAAGTGCGAACGGATCGCTGAATACCTGACTGGGAACGGAGAATTCAACAGGTGGAGTGATCCCCAGAATGGAATCGTTGTTAGGCAGACCGGGAGACGGGGCGAGCAAGTAGCCCATAGTTTCTGGTGCGTCCGATTGCAATTGGCCTACAAGTTCGGGCAGAATTAAGAGGTCGGAACTATTGATTCCTTCATTCATACCGTGAATCGCCAGGAGATTCTGCCCCTGCTCCAATAGATCGATGGCAGACGAGATGTTGATGTCTACCGAATTAACCGCAATGTTGTCCGGGCGGTTCAGGGTAGCACCGGATCGCCAATTGGGGTTATTGGGTGCATTGTCGCGTGCGATTTCATTGCCGTTCAGATATGCGATAAATCCATCCTCGTAGCGAATACGTAATATCAATGCATCCAATTCAGCATCGTTTATATAACTGAATGGTATCCGTATATAAACCGTCTCATTTTGACCTCTCATGGGGCGAACGTCGAGATTGATCAGTCCTCCATAGTCATAACCAACAGCCGTAAAACCCGATTCCCAATCGCTGTCGTCGAATTCAATTTGAGTCCAGCTGGCTCCGAGATCACCATTGGTTGGAATCAGTGCTTTCGCCCTTCTACGCTCAGGGATCAAAACAATCTCATCCGCCTTCACAACACCTTTTCCAAAGGAAACATCCGTCGTTTGTTCCGGGTAGGAAGGAGCAAACTCAGTAGCGGGATTGCCATCCGGATCCAGTAATGCCAGATAGTCTCCCTCCCGGTTCAAATTGAAGTTTGTATGCAACGGAGCTCCGGGATTTTTGCGGTCCTTATTGGATGCAAACACCACCATGTAACCATTGGGAAACAAAGTGACCGACGGAAAGGTCCAAACCTCGGTGTGGCTGGGATCATCGGTCAAAGCCCAACCTTCCAGATTGATCGCAGCGAAGTCGGGATTGTGGATCTCAATCCAATCCGACCGATCTCCATCTTCATCGATGGTTATGGAATCGTTGGAGGCCATAAATTCAGAAATGATGGCTGTTTGGGCCAGTGATTTCTGATGGACCACAATTGAAACCATAAGAATGGTTAGAAGGGTCAGCTTGTTTATTACAGTAAGTTTTGATGTGTAATGAAACTGAGATGTTAGCATGATCGATTGAAGAGAAGCTAGCAGGATTCAATCCAAATGTCAGCTTTGGTTGGATTAAAAATTATAGCTTTGGATTGATTTTTAAAGGGTAGTGAGGTGCCCCCCAAATAGGGTGCCACGGAGGCGGAAAAATAAGATAGAATCTCC
>CAYFHO010000104.1:0-12404 GCA_964342825.1 uncultured Verrucomicrobiota bacterium | reverse complement strand
GGTTCATGACCAATGTATCGAACCTTCAAAGGATACATTTGAGTTCGGTAGCCTAACTCTCTGGGTAGCAAAAAAAGCTTTTCACTTTTGTTATTTTCCTTACCGTGTTGCGCCCTATGGAAAAAACGGTAGTTCTGCTAAAGCCTGATTGCGTTCAAAAGAAAATCATGGGTGAGGTTATCAAGAGATTTGAAAACCAGGGGTTCGAAATAATTGGATGTAAAATGATGCGACTGGACGAAGCGATCCTGCGCGATCATTATTCTCATTTGACCGAGTTTCCATTTTTTCCCGAGATCCTTGGTTTCATGCAAAGCTCCCCTATCGTGGCGATTGCTCTGGAGGGCGATCAGATCATCCAAAAGGTACGTGACTTGATTGGTCCAACCGATTCGACTGCCGCTGCGAAGGGCACGGTGCGTGGTGATCTTGGCGAAGACAAAATGCGCAATGTAGTTCACGCATCGGATTCACCTGAAGCTGCCGAAGCTGAGTTGAAGAGATTTTTTAGTGATGGCGAATTAATGAAGTAATTACTATCAGAAATTCTGGAAAACGGTCGCGATCTATCAAGGTTGCGACCGTTTTGGTTTGTAGCTGAGAACTCAGACCACCTATAGGAACCGGTTGCATTTTGCCTCGACTAAGGCTGCAACTCTTGTTGAGGACCTTCTAAGTGCTCCATTGCTCTCAATTCACCGAGAGCGGCCTTAGGATCATAATCCTCAGCAAGCCCTAATCGGGTTCGAAGTTGATTTGCCATTAATTCATTCAAGCCTTCCTCAGGATCAAGAAGTCGAGCAAGCAATTCGATTTTCATTTCCTGAATGGTAGGAAGCTTGATGCGAACGATCTGACTTTCGTTGATTTCGTCATAGTAACGTTTTCGCATCTTGCGAGCCAACATTTCGCCGGCAATGGCTTTCTCTTCCTGCCCCATGGCAATATCGATCAAGGAACGCTCGATAAAGCCCATCAACATGCCTTTCAATCGATCCTGAGAAGTGCTTCCAAATTCTTCTTCAACCCGGGCAAAAACATATTCCTCGAGGCTGGTAGTGATGGAGTCGGGATAAATCTCGCGCACGTAGTCGTACCATTGCTCCGCCTCCTTCATACGGTTGTGCGTGTATAAAAAGTAAACAGCTGTTCGCAGGAAATTTTTGTGAGCAGTACTGATGTTTTGCATGTATTTGTCATCTTTGCTCTTCATTTCCTCATACGCTCGATTGGTCTTCTCAGTGATGTCGAGGTTGGGACCGAACTCAAATGCTTTAGTGAATTCACCGGGTGCGTTCGGATCAGCGATCGGAAACTCAATCATGCGGCCTCTTAGAAAAGCCATTTGCATTCCCTGAAAAATGACACGACGCAACTGGATATAATCCTTTTCACGCTCTGAGACTTTCAATCCCAGGTAAGCCCAGTACATGCCGTGGGATTCTGGAAGCCTCCACTCAAATGGTCCATATTCTTCGTCCACTTCCTGCATGATGGCCGGATCCATTTTGTAAACAGAACGAATCACCTCAACACGTTCTTTGTCCTCAGGGGTTTGCGGATCTAACAAAACTTCATAATCAGGTTTGCCTTCTTTAAGAAGTTGATCCCAAGCGGCAGCCCACTCTGCCTTGTAAAGCATATTGGCATCATCCAGATTGGCCCCCATTTTATGCTGAAAAAACCAGGCAAGTTCACGATAGATCAGGGTTTCCTGTGGATTGTATTTCAGACCGTGATCACGTAGCAGTTCGATACCACGCTGGACCCATAACCACCGATCTTCATGATCTGGAAATTTAACCGAAATGTTGTACGCCAGGTTCCATGCTTGGTGGACCCATACAGTAACGAAATGAGGTTGCAGTTTGGTAATCCAATCAGCGAGCTGCACCATTTCAAAATATTTGCCGTCTTCCTGGAGCTGCGTTGCCCGAATCCAGAGCATGTTTGAGATCAATCCTCGGAATCCACCTAACGCAACAGTTGTAAAAGCAAGCACAGGGGGGGCGTTTTCCAACGGTTGCAGTCTTGTCAATCCCATCTCGGTGCGAGCGCGATTCATGCCCTTCTGCACGAATGCCGAGCAAATAATCATGATTACCATGAAGATGGTTAAAACATATCTAGAATATCGACCTGTCAACAGCTTCATTGGTTTCCTTGTGCGGTTGCAAGTTCACTCCGATAAAAAGCCCATATTCCAAACGCCGCGAATACTCCCCCCATCAACAATACAATTTGCGTCAGGGCTTGCGTGAGAATTCCCAATGTAATGCTGCGGCCTGTACTCAAGAAACTGACCGGAGAGAATTCTTTGACAAGATTGATCACACTCAACATCCCCTTGGCCATCGGGAGAATAACGTGATCAAGCGGAGATGCAGAATCTTTGCGTCCAGTCTCATGATTGATTCCTCCAATTCCACCCTGTTCAATCACCTGACTCAATGTGCCACTCGAAAATCCCACAATGAGCAAGGCAATGGATACAAATGCGGCAACTGGAAAAGATAAGAAGCTGGAAGCCGCCAGGCCAATAGCAGCCAGGAAGCCCATCCAACACAGGATAACCAACATTCCTCGAATATAGTTCCACCCAAAATCACCTTGCTTGTAAAGAACCTCCATCCCGTCTTCCAATGGAAACAGAAGTGCTTCCTGATTGTCATTATACACGTCGACCACCAGATTTCCCTGTGGATCTAGCAAATTAGGTGGAATTTGAAATTCAATCGGAGTTTCGGGTGCGATATCCATACGACGCTGAACCCGCTGAGGGGTCTCAGGCGGTCCTATTTCCCAAAGAACATTGTAGGTGGAGGTGTCATATGGACGCCCCGTGTAAAATTTAATTCGCAGGTACATGGGCTGGTCCTTGATGGATTCAGGTGAGGCAACAGGAATGGTCCATCTTCGAATGTAGGCTGGCCGAACAACCTGCTGTGCGGCCTTGACCTGTTCCTCCACCTGTTGTCGAACATAACTTTGATCCATTTCGGCCAAATTGGGATTTTCCTTCAAACGTTCGGCCATGTATTCGTCAACAATGGGTTTGATGTCGGGATAAGTTGGCAGTGCAGATCCGCGTGCTACAAAGATTTCGTTGTCAAGAACAGCCTGCTGTGCTTCGGATAATTGCTGAGCTCGCCAAATGGTGATTCCGTAAACTGCAATGGAGGAAACACCCAGCAGTATCGCATTGAGCAAGACAATACCGATCCATTTTCCAATCCATATTTTCCACCTTGGGACGGGTTTCACCGCCAACATCTGCATCTGGCATTCCTGAACCTCTCGAGCGAGGCTGCCACAGGCGATCCATAAAGTGGCAAATCCCAGCAAAAAGGTGATGGCACTGAGCGTATAGGTGAGGAGGATCTGAGTGAATCCCTGGGCCGATCCGTCATGTTTGATCATCAAAGGCAGCACAACCACTGAAGCCAGCAGAAGTCCCGACAATACCACCACGACACGATATCGAATGGCCGCTTTCAGAGTTAATCCAACGATGGCTAAGAGTCCCTGCATGAAAATGGTCAGTCTTTTTTGCTATCCGATTTCTCAGTTGTATTGTCCGAACCTGAGTCCAAAAGGGACGAAAGTTTGTCATTGGCTGCGTCGAGATCCACTTTTGGAGCAGGAGCCTTTTCGACTTTTGGATCAATATTGTCAGGACCGGATTCCTGGGTGAGTTGGTCCAACTTACCATGGTCCACCTTTTCAACTGGCTTGGCTGTCTGAGGTCTGACTTCCTCCTTAGTTTCCGACTGCGTAAGCCTGTCCAAAACCTTATCGCGCGAGCTTGACTGCTCTTCAGCCGTTCCTTTCAAATAATCGGCAACTTTGCCGGCGAGGGCACCGGAGGTTGATTCTTCGGATGCTCGAGCTTTTTCAACCACACCCAGAAAATAGCTTTCCAGGTTTTGGGTTGGATTATCAATGGTCACCGATTCATCCTTTGTCTCAGAACGAATGATGTCCAAAATTTTGTCCATGGTCTCGCGTTTCAAAACAGGCGAGGTGATTCGGGTGACATCAGGTTCAACCAACAGTTCCTGAAGTGTTCCCTTAGCCTGAATACGCCCGCCATAGTAGATGACGACCCGATCGCAGACATCTTCTACATCCGATAGTAGATGACTACTTAAGATGATGGTCTTACCCCGCTTGGCCAATGCCACAATGAGATCCTTTATTTCTCGGCAACCAATAGGATCCAGACCCGCAGTTGGTTCATCGAGAATAACAAGATCAGGATCATTGATCAGAGCTTGAGCTAGACCGATGCGACGCTGCATTCCTTTGGAGAACTCACCAACCTGTCTTGAACGAGCGTTGTTGAGCCCCACCATTTCAATCAACTGGTCTGCACGTTTTCTGCGTTCTGGCGTGTTCAAGTTGAAAAGATTACCAAAGAAATCAAGCGTCTCCTTGGAATCCAGATACTTGTAAAGATAAGATTCCTCAGGCAAATAGCCGATTCGAGACTTGGTAGCCACGTGTCGCGGAGAATGACCGAATACTTCAATGTGACCCTTGGTTGGATAAAGAAGTCCAAGAAGCATTTTGATCGTTGTAGATTTCCCGGAACCATTGGGCCCCAGCAATCCAAAGACCTCACCGCGACGAACCTCAAAATCAACGTTGTTAACTGCTTTAGCTTTGGGACGTCCCCAGAAGTCTTTAAACACCTTAGTCAAACCCTTTACGGAAATGACAACATCACCTGCTTTCTCCGTGTTCGATGCGGGCGTTTTCTGTGGGTTGGCAGTTACCATATGATTCCTTTTAGATTAACTGATCGGTTTGCTAAAATCGATTTTACGCTGGCTGCGCGGAGGCTTTAGGAGCTGCCGCATCTTTGTTGTCGGGTGACTTCGATTCTTCTGCGAGAAATGGTTCCAATTCCTCGCCTTGTCGAACCAATCTGAAACTGTTGAAAACAACAAGCAATGAACCCACAACATGCAGAACCGCCGCAATGATGGGGTTGATATAGGCCATCGACGCCAGCACAAATCCGCCGATGACAAAAACGATACCAAACATAAAATTCTGGTTGATGACGGATCGTGTCTGACGGGAAAGTTTCACAAGGAATGGCAAACGACGAAGGTCATTGTTCATGAGTGCGATGGTCGCACTGTGAATGGCAACTTCACTTCCAGCGGCTCCCATCGCCACTCCCAAGTCTCCTGCTGCCAATGCGGGGGCATCATTGACACCATCACCAACGACGGCAACGCGATAACCTTTGGCCTTCATCTTATGAACATATTCGACTTTGTTCTGAGGCAGGCATTCAGCGACAACCTCTTCGCAACCAATCTCACGTGCAACGCGCGCTGCGACAGGCTCGCGATCACCGGAAACCATGGCAATTCGACGTATGTCCGAATCCAGCAGATCAGTTAAAGCTTCCTGAGCTTCAGGTCGTGTTTGATCTTGTAACCCAATCCAGCCAATGAATTTTCCATCTCTGGCCACATACAACAATGAGTATCCTTCAGCTTCGCTCAGATCCACGTTCTGCATGAAATCGTCCTTCAGTCCGTTGTCTTTGAGCCAATTTGCACGACCAACGATGAGTGTTTCATTTCCAACTTTTGCCGTGATACCTTTACCTGCCGTTTCCTTGAAATCATCAGGTTCGGTCAAATCCAAGCCAGCCTCGTTAGCCAATTGTGACAGTGCCTTGGCTGTCGGATGATTGCTATATTTTTCAGCCGAAGCGGCAAGGTGAAGTAGCTCGGCTGGTTTGATACCATCTTGAGGAGCAAGTCGGCTGACTGCCAGTTTTCCGGTCGTTAGTGTCCCGGTCTTGTCAAAAATAAACGCATTGATTTTGGCCGAAAGTTCGATGTCAGCCACGTTCTTGATTAATATCCCCAAACGGGCCGCTGATGAAAGCGCCGCGACCATGGCTGTGGGAGTCGCCAGGATGAAAGCACAAGGGCAAGCAATAATGAAAACAGTAATCACACGGCTCAGGTCCTGTGTAAATGCCCAAACCAATGCGCCTACCAACAAAACAAGAGGAGTGTAGAATCCCATATACTGATCCACAATCCGCATGATGGGTAATTTGGTTTTTTCCGCTGCAAGAATGAGATCATGAACACGACCCAACGTTGTGTCCGCGTCGGCCCGGCTAACTTTGACCTCCAACACTCCCGTGAGGTTTTGAGTTCCGGCGAATACCTCGTCTCCGGACTTTTTGTCCACCGGAAGTGACTCACCCGTGATATTGGCCTGGTTAATGGAACCTTGCCCTGTGGTGATGACACCATCCGCTGCAATGTTGTCACCGGGGCGGATTCGGATCACATCGCCGACCTTAAGGTCTTTGACTTCCACTTCTTCCTCCTTACCCCCCTTGAGGCGTCGGGCTTTGGTAGGAGTGAGTTTGACAAGTGATTCTATGGAAGCACGAGCACCTTCAGCCGTACGTGTTTCAATGATCTCGCCAAGTAACATGAAAAAGGCTACCAGACCTGATTCCTGATATTCTCCACTTGCGAAGGATGCGAGAACAGCGAGAGCGACCAGTTCGTTTGTGCTGAGACGCCCCTTGCGGAGATCCTTGATAGCCGTCCAGACAATCGGATACCCAAGAAGTGCGGCACCAATCATCGCGTTCACATCACCAACGACTTTTCCATTTTCGAAGAAGTAATGAATGATGAAAGAATTGATCACAAACAGAAGACCGATGAGTATTTGATTCAATCGGATTTCTGTATGTTCATGATCGTGTCCGCATCCATCGCAATGATCATCGTGATGATGATGATCACCTGGTTTTTGACTTAAGAGTGATGTGACTTGCATGATTTTTCTATGATTGGAAGTTGCTTGGGAAATATTTAATAAATTTCAAATGGACATATGACGTTCCGAAAAAAGTTACTCCTCAGGCTGGTCCTGACCGGTCAACTTTGGTTCGCGGTTCAGCTGCAAACGCAATTCCTGGGAAGATCCATCCTCGATGCCAGGAAGTAACCATGAATCCTGAGCGTTAGAGAGAACACGTCCCATCCCCTCGATGAGAACTCGTTTACGAAAAAATTCAGGATTTGCTTCGAAATGAGGCAGGAGTTGATTGAAAACTTTCGCATCCGCAATGACTCGACTGGTGATAAGATTACTTCTGGTCAATCCCTCGCTAATGATCGCCTGGGCTTCTCCTTGTGAACGTCTGACCATGGCCGCAGCATCACCTTCTGCTTCATTGCGCATCTGACTCACGCTTTGTTCTGTTTGGGTCACCATTTCAAAAGCCTCTTTGACAAAGATTGGAGGAAGCGTCTGCACATCAAGCGACTGTATTTCAATGCCCAACTTGGCCTTCTGGATGGTTTCCAAGAAACGCATACGAACTTTTTCTTTGTGAGCCAGTCGATCTCTATAGAGAACCTCATCCGCATTGAACTGTGCAGTGGCAAACAGAAGCGCATTGTTCAACGCGTTCTGAAGGAGATCTTCAACCTGAATAAAGCTGAAGGCAAAGGACACGGGATCTTTGATCAGGTATTGACTGGTCGCCCGAGCATGAATGATGTTTCCATCTGCAGTGAGTGCATACCCATCCACTCCAGGCTGAAGTGAGGGAGAGGCAAAGGGCAACTGACCTGTTACTTCCATTTCTGGAGTTGTTGCATACCAGCAGTTGGTAGCGGTGACACTACGGGTTTCACCGATAGGCACGGTTACAATCTCATCAATGGGACTGGGGAAGGACCAATGCAAGCCCTGCTGAAGCACTTGGTCAGGTCCGGAACCAATGGGCTTACCAAACCGCAAAACAATAGCAACTTCATTGGGCTCTACTGTAAAAATCCCGGAACCAAGGAAAATTACCACCAAACCTACCATCAGCACTTTTACTATCTTAAAACTGCTGGCAAGGGCATCAGAGAGAGCCCTGGTGGAGGAATCCTCCATAGGCCTTGAGTCGATTTGCTGCTCAGGCTGCTTTTCCAGGTTGACTTCAATTTTTTCCGGAAGATCCGGAAGGTCAGGTTTTTTTTGATCCGTCATGACAGATTCACCTTTGGATAAAACTCATAAAGACTGTTTAGATCAGAATATAATGACACCATCGCGGAATCATTGAACTGTATTGCTACCGGATTGCATGGCTTTGGCACCCTCCTGTAATAAATTAAATGGAGGAGTGGAGGGATCGGCGATGATCGTCGTTTTCTCCTTGGTGGCAGATTCGAGAGCCTCAAGACCAAGGAGTAGTTCCGCCAGTTCGGGATTTTGTTGAAATACCTTGTAATGTTCGTTGGCCTGGGCTTCAGCGTCCCCTTCAATTTCAATGGCTTTGGCCCTGGCTTCATTCAGGATTCGTTTACTTTCGGCATCGGCACGGGCACGAATCTCCATTGCGAGACGCTCTCCTTCACCTTGGAATCTCTTGACCAAACGTTGTCGGTCTTCACGCATGCGCTCGAAGACTTTTTGGGTATTACTTTGCGGTAATCCAAGCTGCTTGATTCCGGCAAAGGCTACTTCTATACCAAAACTATCCTTGGCCTCGGCGCGGATGGCTTCAGCAATCTCAGTTTCAATATCATCAAATTTCAATTCCTCTTCACGTGGTGAAATCAGATCACTGAATGGATGCTGTCCAATGACGCTGTTTTTGGCATCGCGCACGAGACTTTCAAGGTTTTGCTCGGCTTTTAATATGTCTCCATTGAATCTCTCGAGGAAGATGGCTGGATCGCTGATCTTCCAACCAATGTAAACCTCGACGATCAAAGGTTTGGCATCACCTGTGGTGGTTTGTTCAAATTTGCGCTCAAAGTTTTGCAGGCGATTGTCGAATCTGTAGACCTTTTGGATGGGCCAGGGCATTTTGAACCTCAAACCGGGCTCTGAAATGGTTCGGGAATATTTTCCAAAGGTGGTGACAACAGCTACCTCCGATTGCCTCACCTGAAAACAGAATAGAATGGAAGCGAATATCAAAAGGAGGATGCCGCCAGTGACTAACGATATCGGATGTTTATTCATAAATAGAATTAAATTGATTGAAAATGATGGTTGGTTTGAATTTCGGTTAACGTTCTTCTGGACGTGCGCTTAACAAATCGTAGGCAATTTTGTCTTCGAGATTCAGGATAAAGGTTTCGTTTACTTTGTTCGGAACGATGACGTACTTTCTCACGTTGGTCAGTGAAGTAGACATGGTATCATAATATTTGCGTTGCTTGAATACATCAGGAGCGGATTGGTAGGCGGTCACCAGGTCCCGAAACTGTTTGGCTTTTGCTTTGGAGGTAAGCACACGCTCATAGCGAGCCCCTTCAGCTGCAGAAACAAGCTTTGCAGCCTCACCACGACTTTTAGGTACAATTTCTGCCTCGTAACCCTCGGCAGCTAGTATTTTTGCCTTCATTTCCTGTTCGGCACCAATGACTTCCTCAAACGAACCAGCTACCTGTGTCATTTTATCACCAACAGGAGGATGTATGTCCTGTAATCCAACAAACAATACCTGGACTCCAAGTCCCAGCCTGTCTGCGTGTGTCTGAATATTCTTTTTCAACTCACTGGCAGCCTGTAATCGTCCTGTGGACATAATATCGATAATGTCTACATTCACGAGATATCTAATCACCTCTCTGTAGGCAATGGACTTCAGAAGTTCAGAAGGATCGGAGTGGTTGTAATACCAGTCTTCAAAATCACTGACAATGTACTGAACAGGAACGGCAGCAGTCAGGAAATTGACTGGGACTGTCTGGTCTTGAGTTCCATCGCTCGATATCGAACCCTGTTCTCTGCTTGCCACTAGAAAATTTGTTTCCTCTGCGTAGTGAGTGGCAGTCCAAAGAATGGTGCGACCGACCTCCTTTTCCTCATCAACTTCGAAGCCTACATCAAAACTTCGTATCTCCTTGGCTGGATGCCGAATCACTCTGTCAATGGGCCATGGTAATTTCCAGTGAAGTCCAGGTTCCAGGACCGCTGAGGATGCCCGTGGTTTGCCGAAGCGTTCGAGAATGCCTAACTCATTTGGATCGATGATAACAAAGGTGGTTGAAAGCATCAGGATTCCCAATTGAACAAGAATGAGCCAGGCGAGGGCCTTTTCGAGAAACTTATAAAACCAAGTTTCAGAAACTTTGAAACCAAACTGATAGTCCAGAGCTTGAGCAGCTGTACTGACCAATCCTGCAGGTTGACCGAGCAGACCTATCAGTCGGCTTTCGTAAAGTGCTCGCTCTGCTTTTGTCTTGGTACGAGGTCTGTAGATTTCAAGGATAAGATTAACAAAAGTCTCTATCGTGGAGAGCCCGAGAAGGACGACCATGATTCGGGCCAGGTGTAAATCCAGACGTGGGAAATCGAACCATCCAGCTGCAAAGGAAACAACCACAACGACACAAATGACAGCTCCCAACAAAAGATAAGCTCCCCCTGGTCTCAACAATCTCAGTTTGTCCAGTCGGGCAACACCTGAGCTGTATTTCCCAAGCATGAACAACACGAGGGCAAAAGCCGAAAAGGTGACCATGACGATTGGTGCCTTGGTCAAGTCAGGCAACGCAGCATCCGGCAGCCATTTCCAAAGAAAATACGCGGCTACAGCCTGCCCTATGCCCAATAAGGTGGTGAAAGAAGGAACAAAGAATTTCTCAAACTGCTCACGGGCCTTTTTGGCGAGAAAGGTGTCATCACCGGACTCAGCAAATAAGGCAGATCGATTTCTATCTTTGGCAATTTCTTCAAACTCCAGTTGTTCCAAATGCTCCCGGTTTTCAAGGCGCATCTGGAAGTAACTGATAGCAGCCACGAGAAAACCCATGCCCAGGAAGACAGAACCAACAGCGGAAGTTGCGGATTGGGCAATTTTACCAATAATAGCTGCAACCACACAGGCTACCAAGAGCCCGAGCATGTTGACTAATCCATTTTTCTGTGTGTTTCTTTCCATATGTCGTTTCGATACAGAGAACGATTTTGATCATCAGTTAATTTAACTCACGCCCTTCAAAACTCATCATTGCAAGAGCCATTAGAGCCCCCAAATAACAGGTCACATAGGCGAAAGAACGCCCTACATAAGACCAGGGAACGGTTTTGTCGTTCTCGAGGGCATCTGCGAGCCAAAATAATTGCCAGTTGGGTATCAGGGCATAAACAACAGTTGCCCAGAGTTTTTTGTCAAGACCAGCACTTTTCATTTGTTGGATGTCTTGAGGGCTCAAAGATTCCATTTCTTTGATATCAATTTTTTCGTTATCGTTAACATCCAGCTTATCGATGGTTGCTGATAGTATTTTTTTCTGCTCCAGAGAGAAAGGTCCGGACTGAACAGCTTTCTGCGAAGGAAACGCAATCCAAGCAGGTTCCGCCCATCTTCCGAAAAGGTAATCAGACATTAACCCCATCAGAAACAGAAGGGTACAAATAGTTAATGTGGGTATGATTTCGAGACGGGTGGAGCAGACCAACGCCAGCCCCGCCAATACAAGAAAAGCACAGAGAATCAATAAACCAGCCGGAATCAATCGCCAATCGACATCTATGTGTTCCTCAAACATGGATCCCTGTTTCTCCATGTTGGCGATGATGATGAATGCAATGGTTGTGAAAACAACGACAAAAGCTATTGCGTCTGATGTGAATGTGCGATTGAGAAAATAATTGGTAAAACCAGCAACCAAGTATGCCAAAGCAATGGATCCAGTAAACAAGAAGAAAGCGGTTTTGTTTGCTTCGCCATAAGCAGTGAAGGAGATTTTGCTGGCGACAAGTGCACTGATCAAATTGACATATGTGAGAACGAGTAGCGTGGACGCCAAGCCGGTATATTTACCCAAGAGAAAGACGATCCTACCAACAGGTTTGGAAAGAACGGCAAGAGCTGTGCCGGTGCGAATTTCATGAGCTACAGAGGAGGAAGCACTAATAACCGCACCGAATAACCCTACAAGCAGCAAAGTGGCCAAGACGCTATCTTTGACAAGTTTAGGATCATCACCAAACCCAAAATAAGGGGTGCTGGCCAAAAACACTGCAAAAATAGAGGAGCAAGTCATCAGCAGGAGAAAAACCGGCTGACGCAGAAGCTCCATAAACGCATTGTATGCTATGGTTCTAAATTGTCTCATCGACACTAATGATCACAGGGACCGGCGAGAATATGGAACTCCCGGCCCAAGTCAAAGCACAAAATTCTACCCAAAGACCAGGCAAAAAAGAGTGGAGAAAAATTAGAGAAACCTACCAAAAATGCAAATGGGCGTTTACAAGCACAGATTTAGTATATAAAGGGACAGACCTTTTATTAGTTGACATTAATCATCCAACTGTCACCCTTTGGGTACAGTCATGAGAAAACCTCGAAAATTCATCACCAGTGGCGGTGGTACGCGGCACTA
>CAYFHO010000103.1:0-12559 GCA_964342825.1 uncultured Verrucomicrobiota bacterium | reverse complement strand
ATCAATTAGCAATCGGCTTTTTCAAGCCCAATCCCCAATCTTTGATCAAGAACCAACTAAATAAGGGTAAATAAGTTACCCGACTCAAGACCAACTTCTTCCTGCACATCCGAAAATTGAGGAGCTACTAGCGCATACTCTCGCCCTACCACCGCATACTCCCTGGCAACTCGTTAACTTTATTGTCAAGTCAGTCGAATACTGATCATGATGTTTTTGGGCAGCTTAAGCGAAAAAACCATGCTTCGATTAAGGAAAATGTCGTGCTCGATAGAATCGCATGCTTAAAGCGCCCGCATCTTCCAACATTGCCGGGGAGTCATAGTTTTGAATCTCCATAACTTTAGACCATGAGTTCAGGTCCTCAGAACTTTCAATGACATCATTTCTAGTGGAAGCATCCTTGAGTAAACGGCTCAATTTCAAAGCAATCTCCATGCTTATGACAACTTTGACATCATCTTGAGTCTATTGATAAGCTTGGCAGCGAATCGCTATGGAAGAGGTCACACAGTTAATTCAGCAGATTGAGGGTGGTGAACTCGAAGCGGCGGAGCGACTGCTGCCTCTCGTTTATCAGGAACTTCGTCGCCTGGCTTCGGGAAAGATGGCCCAAGAACCACCCGGTCACACACTACAAGCCACTGCCCTCGTCCATGAAGCGTGGATTCGTTTGACCAAGAATGAAGGGACACACTGGAACGGTAGAGCTCACTTTTTTGCCGCGGCGGCCGAAGCGATGCGTCGTATTCTGGTGGAACGTGCACGCAAGCGCCTGAGAATGCGGCATGGGGGAGAATGGCAACGCGCGGATTCCGCCGACCCCAACGACATCGCGGTTGAGCAAAGCGATGAGAAAATCTTGGCCGTTCATGATGTTCTGGACGACTTCGTCAAGCTGGATCCAAAGCGGGCCGAAGTCGTCAAACTCAAGTTTTTCGTCGGCATGGAATACAAGGAAATCGCTGCCGTGATGAATTTATCCGAACCCACAGTGAAGCGTTACTGGGCTTTTGCGCGCGCCTGGCTCTTGGATGCCATGCAAAAAGATCAGATCTCAGAAGAATAACTTTCACAAAAACCGTGATACTTCCCGCATAAAAACAGCGCACTGGATAATGGAGAAGCATCATGAACGATTCATCAGATAACCAATACAACAGCCTGGAATCCATTTTTTCGGAAGCCTCCAACATTCCTTCCGGTAAGCAAAGGGACGCGTTTTTGGAGAGGGCATGTGGAGAAAACCATGGATTACGGGAAAAGATTCAAAATCTTCTGAAAGCGCATGATCAAACGGAAAGTTTGAACATCGACGTCGACAAGGCGTGTCACCCCTTGGACCCGACCGAACAACCCGGCGCGAAGATCGGCCCGTACCGTCTGCTCGAAAAGATCGGCGAAGGAGGATTCGGAACCGTCTTCATGGCCGAACAACAGACTCCCATACGACGCAAGGTGGCCCTCAAAATCCTGAAACTGGGCATGGATACCAAACAAGTGGTGGCCCGTTTCGAAGTGGAACGTCAGGCCCTGGCCCTAATGGACCATCCGGGGATCGCCAAAGTTTACGATGCGGGCGCAACGGAAACCGGTCGCCCTTATTTCGTGATGGAACTGGTGCGCGGGATACCTATCGACAAGTTCTGCGATACCGGGCAACTGAGCTTCAAAGAACGTCTTTCGATCATCGTTCAGGTCTGCAGGGCGGTGGAACATGCGCATTCCAAAGGCGTGCTCCATCGTGACTTGAAACCGGGAAACATTCTGGTGGGAACCGTCGACGACAAACCAGCGCCGAAAATCATCGACTTCGGCATTGCCAAGGCCACGGAAACCACCCTGACGGATCGAACCCTTTTCACCCACTTCAGTCAATTGATCGGCACACCCGCTTACATGAGCCCGGAACAGGCGGGCCAGGGACCGGTCAACCTGGACGGCAGAACCGATGTTTACTCGCTGGGTGTCCTGCTCTACGAAACCCTCATCGGTGTGCCTCCGCTGGATTCCGACACTCTGCGAAAGGCCGGGATGGATGAAATCTTCCGGATCATCAAGGAAACGGAGCCTCAAAAACCATCCACGCGATTGAGTTCCATGGACGCCATCACCCTTGAAAAACGGGCAAGAGAAC
This sequence comes from uncultured Verrucomicrobiota bacterium, assembly GCA_964342825.1. Lineage (GTDB taxonomy): Bacteria > Verrucomicrobiota > Verrucomicrobiia > Limisphaerales > AAA164-E04 > AAA164-E04. The sequence continues at coordinate 10,422 of CAYFHO010000103.1, read as the reverse complement.
GTGGGCTCAGCCTGGGGCAACTCCGGCAAAGCGTTCATGGCGATCTGGATTGGATTGTCATGAAGGCACTCGAAAAAGACCGCACACGCCGGTACCGAAGAGCATCGGACCTGGCGCAGGATCTCCAACATTATCTGGAAGACAAACCCGTGACAGCCCGGCCACCGACTTTGACCTACCGAGCCCACAAGTTTACGCGACGACACCATCGGAGTTTGACCATTGCCGCAATGATCATCGTGTTGGGAACCTTGGCGACCGCTATTGCGCTGCATTTCAGGCATGAATCCACCCGTTTGTCGGGGGAACTGGAAACCAAAACCCAGGATCTGCAAAGGGTCGAGGAAGGTGTCACTGAATTGCAGGATAAATACGAAACCACTGAGGCTGCCTCGAAGGCAAGTCTGGCCAATCTGTGGCTCGAATCTGCGCGTAGGCTTCGGGACAGCGGGCATTTGTTCGAATCGAAATTGCTGGCCGCGAGAACGATTGGTTTCGAGGGTTTCGGCAGACAAGAAATGCCGGAAGATTTCATCAAATCACATCCCATCCTGGCGCCGTTGGGGACGGAGTTGCGAAGCGAGATAGAATCTTTTCTGAGAACCTCTCCGGACTACCCCGTCATCTGGCAGACGTTCCCCGGTGATCCGGAATGGAGAAAGTCTCTGGAAATTTCCGAACTCCGCGCCGAATCCTCCGTTGCATACGCACCGGATGGACGTCACGCGGCCACCGTCTGGCAGGATGGAGTCATCCGTCTGTGGGACCTGAAAGATGGCAGCCTCAGTCAAACGGTAAGGATCCGGGACGAAAGTCCTGGCACTATGCTCTTCAGCCCGAGCGGGAAGAGCATCCTGTCAGGTTGGAAAGATGGCAAGGTCCGTCAGTGGCACTTTGCATCCGATGAAATCTCGATCTGGGACGACGCTCATGAAAGTCCGATCACCGCCATCAGCCTGTTTGGACACTCAGGCGGCACCGTGACGGGTGATGAAAAAGGATGGATCAAATTTCGGATTGAGGAAGGAAGTATGATTGGCGATCCGATCCAGGCTATTCCCCGCGCAGTCAAAACCATTGCCGTCAACAACTCGAACACACTGGTCGCAATAGGAGGATACGCCGGGCAGGACCAGTGTGCGGTAAGCATCTTTGATGTTGAAAAGCGTGCATTGATCAACGAATGGACCAAGGATTGGAATGATCGAGACGGCGTGATGGCCGCATGCTTCCGTCCGTGGCATGCAGAGATCGCGGTCGCGGTGGGCCATCGTGTGGATATCCTGGACCTGGCTTCGGGGGATTTTGTAATGCGCCTGGAATTTGACACACCCCAGGTGCACGCCATCGACATCAGCCCCGATGGTCGCATGTTGGCGGTCGGCATGGACGGCGGCATTGCCCTGTGCGATCTGGCCTTGGACACCCGGCGAATTCTTTTTACCATGAAGCACACCTATTCCGATTCCATCTCTTTTGGACCGGATGGCACGACGCTCCTGGCAGGAACAGACCGTGGTGGCATCCGCATGTGGGAGGTATCCGATCACCGATTGGCATGGGATCGAAAAGGACATTACGGGATCGTAACCCAATGCACTTTTCTTGAAAACCAGCAGGAGATTGTAACCAGTTCCATTGATGGAACCATGGTCTTCTGGGATCTGGAAACAGGTATGTTGACTCGTCGCTTAAAGGTATATCCCGCCCACGTCCGTGCCTTTGTATTCGATCCCAATGGGAAATGGTTGGTGACCACGGGAGGTAGAGCCTATGAAACCCTGGTTTGGGATCCTGAAACCGGCGCCAAGCTAATGAATCTGGGAACCAACGGGGTTGCGGCTGCAAGCATGGAATTCAGTCCGGTCTCGGGTCTGCTGGCTTTGGCAGATCAGGTTGGAAAAGTTCAAATCTTTGATACAAAAACCTTTGACCTTATTTCAATATTCCGTTTAGGGAAAAACCCGCTTCCTGACCAACACTATTGGGGATCGATACCAATGGCATTTGATGCCACCGGCATGCATTTGATCTGTAGTGCCTGGGATGGCATTGAAATCTGGGATGCACCAATAGGCAGACTGAAAACAAGGAACTCCCCTTTCATCCCAGGTGGTTTTTTATTCGACCCAATCAAATCCATGGTTCTGAATGTTGGCACGAATGTCCATGCTTTCCGCTATCCATCTTTGGAACCTGTGTCGGCTCCCATGATGTTCACCAAGGAACCCTCAAGACCTTTTATGGGAGCGGAAAACCGCGGTTATATTCAGAATAACGGGCGCAGTATCTGGATGAGCGGAGCAACAGACCGCTCTCCCGAATCACTTGTCATGGAGGCAAACAACAAGCTTGGTCCAGTATCCGTAAGCCCTGACGAGAGGTGGCTGGCCTGCGGATTGAGCGATGGCAGTCTTCGTGTCTGGCACACCGATGCCCTCTACGATGATCGTCCCAACCTGGCCTCGCGTCTGAGCGCCTACATTGCAGATAACGAAGGCTATCGTCTTAATTTCTGGGCGTCGATCCCTTTGAATCCAATGGCCCCTGATTCCATCCTCCGGGACTTACGGCAGGATGAAAACGAGGAAGAGCTCATGTTCGCTCTGTTTAAACGCATGGTGAAGGCTGGAAATATATCCAGCGCCACACTTCTCAGTGCTCGTCTGTCGGAGACAGACAAAAGAAAGAGCGTCGAGCAACAAGTAGAACGGTTGCAAACACAGATCTTCAAACGGAATGTGTCACCTCCATCCAGAGGATCACGTCTTGTACCAGCAATAAAGATGACGGCACCAACAGCTCCATCTTCCCCCCTGCCCCAACCGTGATGGGTGATTCCTAAAGTATTAAGATTATGATTAAAGTAGGGTGAGGTAGTTCCTCATTGCGCAGGAATCCCTCACATTGTCTTAATTTTTATCTGTGACCGCATGGTCAGCGGGAAGCGTCGGAAGACCGATTTGGCTGATTCATTACGGCAATTTTTTCGATCCAGTTATCTTTAGGGTTGAACCGATGTGTTGTGAAACGTTCTGCTTTCCCGACAAAAGGATCCGATCCCACCAAAAAGCCGTCACCCGACTGATACTTCTCGCCGACAAACGTCGCACTACTCCATGAAGGCGTCATCACAACGCCGAAAACAAAGGATCAACTTATGCAAAAAAAAATCCATAAAATATCAACCACTGCATTCCTTGCAGTAATGGTTTTGTGTGCAAGCTCAATTTTAGCAAAGGGCGATGAATGGAAGCTGACGCGCAACGAACAGTGGCCGAACACCATTGAGGATCGTATCTACGATGTGGCCATCTCTGGAACGCGAGCCTACCTCGCACATGGAGTCCGAGGTCTGGTTGTCTGGGATGTTTCAACTCCGGCACAACCAAGGGAAATTTCAAGACATCAGTTCAATGGCAGCGTCCACATGCTCCATTTGGACGGCAAGCAACTCTATGCTGGAACCAGTCACGGAGATGATTTACATCCAGGTCAGCGTGGGTCGGATGAAATCAGGATCTACGATATCACGGATGATATCCCCCGGGAAATGAGTCGTGTGGAAAATCGGTTCCGTCAATCGACCCTTGCAGGCATCAATGGATTCCTGCTCGTTTCCAAAGGGGATAGTTCCATTGCCCCTAGTTCTCGAAGTTTGATGGTTATTGATTTTAACGATCCCACCGGACCGGTATTTCACCACTTACGCAACAGACTGTTTCGCGGCGTTGAAGACATCGCAATTTCGGGTTCACGTGGCTACCTCGCCACCATCACTGGCGTCCATGTCCTGGATCTGAGCAATCCTTTGAACCCAGAAATCATTGCTACCTATACCGAAGGCAACAACTATTTCAACGTTATTGCTGCAACAGGTAATCGGGTATTTACCAACAAGCCTTCGGAATCAGGAGCAAAGGTCCAGGAAATAGACTTTTCCGATCCAATGAATCCGAAAAGTCTCTGGGATTTCGACGTCAAGGGACAATTACCTTACCTCTACGAGATTGCAGTTTCCGACACGCTCCTCGCGGCATCAGGGATTGGAGGCAGGATTCACCTGATGGATATCGCTGATCCGGAACTGTTCCCGGATGTGTTCGGAGATATCCATCCGGGCATGTCAGTCTCTGGCATGGCCTTCGGTAAGGTTTCTCTTTGGGTGGCGGATCCCATCCGCCATTTTTCCTCGCTTGACATTTCGGATCCCGTGGAGCCTCGCATACTGAGCACATACGACCTTGAATCGGAACCTCGAAAAACCAGGCAGATCGGCTCCTTCATTTATGAAATCAACGATGTACGCGATTTTACCATCTATGAAATTCAGGAAGCAGGCGCATTGGAAATCAAGGGCAGATTGACACGAGAACGCGGCTACTACACTGACTTTGAGATTCTGGATAACATCGCGTACATGACGGATTCAAGGGGGCAATTTGAAACCATTGATCTGAATAATCCGGCGGAACCACAGCGAATCTCTCAACTGGATTTGGAAATCAGCTCTGCCGCCGCCCTGGAGCTTTCAGGAAACCTCGCTTTCGTGGCGGGCACACATGATGGGTTGGTTATAATCGATGTGTCCAAACCTGATTCTCCTGCCTATATCACAAAACAGCCTGTATCGGGCAATTACGGATCCGTGGGTATAAAATTACACGACGGAATCGCATATTTGGTTAAAGGTTATGAGGGTATTGAATGGATAGACGTCCATGATTCCGATGCCCCCAAATCATTAGGACATCTGACACTCGAAACACAACCGGGCAATTTTGGACATCAGATCGATATTTGGGGTGACACCGCCGTGGTAGCTGGAAGCGGCGCTCACTTGCTCGACCTCAGCGTCCCCAATCGCCCACGCCGAATTCGAAGTCTCCCCACGAATGGAGCCGTTCAAGCCGTATCCATCTTCGGCGGCCAACTTGCTCTGGGGATTCATGAAGCAGCGGGAGATCGGATCGAAGTTCATGATCTCTCCAATCAGGAAGTAATCGCAGGTGTATACCTGGGGCCAGCCTCCGAAAGGAATGGTTTTGGACGGATAATATTAGACGATCAAGGGCTGATCGTGTCACACGGCAATTACGGCATCATGCAATTCAAACTTGAGCGGCTCATAAGCATCCAACACATTTCGATTTCTGTTGATGGAATTCCAGAAATTCATTTACCCGAACTGGGCGAAGGCAGTATCGAGGTCCTGGCGTCGAACGATCTGAAGACTTGGAAAAAAATCGGTATTCATGACACATCCACCGGCAAAGTGTTCACGGACACAGAATCACAAGGGGAGGTCTTGCGGTTTTACTCCCTCGGACTGAAAACCGATTAGAATCGAATGATTGCGATGTTTCCTCTCGTGAATGATAGCACCGTTTGGAGAAGAAACATCGCGTCTTCTTCTTTCTTCCAATATTTATATAGCTATTTCCCCGTAGTGTCCCAAAAGTCAGTCCTCCCCGGTTTTCAGCCGAAGTGTTTAAAAAAATCAAATAGAATTTTTGACTCAATCTTTTGGTTTCTAGCAGCAGCCGAGAGTGAGTAGGACGCGCCTTTTGGTGATCATAAGGTGAAGATGTTGGGTTTCTTGGCAAAAATCAATGCGCGTAGGCGTTCACGCCCTCCATCGCAACGTCTAAACTGGTGCCATGGCTCATGACAAAGTAGGAAAACAGTCCGAGTTGTGGGTTCGTTCACAGGTAAGTAGAGTCCTTCGTGTGCCAGCAGGCCGTGATGTCTTACATTTCAGGCCGGTTTCGAGTGTTTTAAGTCCCGAATGGACATGGGTATCCAATTGACTTTTACAAGCCAGGGCGCGGGATTGTTGGGAGCGGCCTATGCGGAGGCTGTTGGCTTGGAGTTAACCAACTTTCGTAGTAGCGGATTGGGATCTCGGTGGTTTTTCTTCAACCAATCGGGAAGGGTCTTTTTGCCATGTCGCTTGTTCTGCTGTTTTGTGAAGAGGAATATTGCCAATGAACGCATCAGGGAAAGGTTCCGCGCACACTCCCAGTGACGAACATGACATCTGTCTTCGCACTGGGTGACATCTCGTAGATAATGTTGCTTGATTTCAATCCCCCAGTAACCTCTGGACAACTCAAGCAGTTGCTTAGCAGAGCATTCTTCATCGTAGAGGCTTGTTATTCCGTAGTATGTTTCCTGCGTCGTTTTGTAGACCTCTCCTCTTCGTAGATATTCGCTTTTATTATCGATCCGGAAAGCTTGTGCCGCTCCAGCTATTCCTATTTCGGATCCATCTACCGATAGGGTCCAAATTCGACGCTGGTCAATACGCCCATGCCTGTGGTTCCTGAAAACCCAACGCACTTGATTCCGTCGGTGTTACGACTCCAGATTAAGTGCCTAAAACTGTAGTTGACTCCCCCCTATTTTGATCTAAATTAGATCAAATAGACATATTAGAAAAATTTAACCATGAAAACTGTCACGGCAAATGAGGCTAAGCAGAACTTTGGTCAGGTAATTGATAAAGCCCTTCAAGGGCCTGTTTCAATTACCAAGCACGGAAGACCATCTGTCGTCATTACATCTGATGCTGAATATAAAGAGCTTATCGATCTCAAGCGTAAACTGCTTCAGGCTGAGTTGCGCGAAGGATTTAGTAGTCTCGACCGTGGAGAAGTCTCTCCCCGGACCGCCGAGCAAATTGCCGAGGACGTTCTCAGAAGACACCTTAAGGAATAAGTCTTTTTTGCTCTCGTGAAATACGTCTTATCCCCACAAGCGGATGCCGATCTGGCGAGCATCTATGAATACACCATTACCACATGGGGAGTGGACCAGTTTCACACATACCGGCAACAAATCGAAGCAGCCATCCAAGCCATTGTTGCCAATCCGTCACTTCCCCGAAGTAAGGAACGTAACGACCTCCTTAATGGAATCCGGCTTTTTCGGGTGGAGCATCATTACATCGCTTACAGGATCAGAACCGACGTGGTTGAGATTGGTCGAATTTTACATGAAAGCATGCATTTTGAAACGCAAGTTTCGGATGCCGATTTTCAATTTCAATGACACAAAAAACACATTTCTTTTTTAGAACAAAGCCGAAATACTGGGATCCAGTATACCCTCAAGTGTCAGGGTAACTGTCAGTTACCTGGAGAAGGCGAGCTGGTTCGAGCTCGCGAAGAGTTGGCTTGAGGGACTTGAAGTTTTGGGTTATTTTGCCCCAAATAAGGCCGAAAAACCGGGGTAAAAAAATCGAGTCCAACCTCTGGAGCCATTTTGCAACACCTTGATTGCAAATGGATAAAATCTTCACACCCTCATCAAAACACCCCAAGTGCCAGGGAAACTGCCAGTGTACGGGGCCGTTTTAACGGTAAAAATGCGCTACTAGCACATACTCCCTCAGTACTCCGCAAGTACACCCTAACGGTTAATGACTCGAGTCTTCTATTGTAAATGACAGTCGAAAAGTGCGGCGGGTTGAGATCACGTAAGTGATATTTGAAAAGTGCGGCATCATGCCTAGAAAGGGGCATGTATGCTGATATGGAACAATGGAATGACATAAGAAGACGTGTGCTTGTTGAAGGAGTCAGCAAGCGCAGCATACTACGGGAAACAGGGATGCATTGGCGCACCCTCAATAAGATTCTTACCCACAGCGAACCTCCAGGGTATCAGAAGAGCAAACCTCGAGAACGACCCCAAATCGGCCCTTTTGAAAAGCGCATTCTTCAAATTCTTGAAGATGACCTCAAGGTACCACGCAAGCAGCGTCACACGTCCAAAAGGATATGGGAGAGGATTCGCGATGAACATGGATATGGTGGGGCTTATTCCACTGTCAGAGCAGCTGTAAGACGGCTTATTAAAAAGAACCAGGAAGTCTTTGTTCCCTTAAAGCATCCACCAGGAGAAGCTCAGGTTGATTTCGGATTCGCCTTAGCCAGGATTGGAGGACACCTTCGAAAGATCCCCTTCTTTGTAATGGCCTTACCTTATAGCGATGCTGTTTTTGTGGTGGCATTTGAACGAGAGAACACCGAATCGTTTCAGGAAGGCCATGTTCAAGCCTTTGAGTTTTTCAAAGGAGTTCCCCATCGAATCAGCTATGACAACACAAAGATCGCCGTTTCCAAAATCCTTGGGGGAGGAGATCGAAAACTGACATATGGTTTTCTGCAACTTAAAAGCCATTACTTGTTTGATCATCACTTTTGCCGTCCAGCCCGTGGTAATGAAAAAGGTGTCGTCGAAGGGTTGGTCAAATACACACGTCTGAACTTCATGGTGCCGGTCCCACAGGTGCGTGATTTTAGTGAACTCAACACACACCTCAAGCAAAGGTGCCAGGAGGAGCTCAAGCGACGACTTAGAGGAAAACCGCATTCCAAGAAAGTTCTCCTCTCCGAAGATCAAAGTGCAATGATTCCGCTACCTGCCGTCCCCTTTGAGGCAGCCAGGAAAACATCCACCACTTCCAGCTCCTTGTCTTTGGTCCGTTTTGATTGCAATGATTACTCGGTTCCCGTCTGCTGGGCTCATCATTCGATCACCGTCAAAGGCTTTTGCTGGGAAGTTGTTCTTCATGCCCAAGGTCGAGAAGTGGCTCGTCACCCTCGGATTTGGGATAAGGAAAAGGTGAGTTTTGAACCTGTGCATTATCTTGCTCTTCTGGAGCGTAAACCGGGAGCCCTTGATTACGCGTTGCCACTGGATCAATGGGAACTACCTGAAGCGTTTTCCACACTGAGAAAGAGGCTCGAGAACCAACACGCCAGTGAAGGCGTTCGAGAGTATATTCAGATCTTGCGATTATTGGAGAAGCATTCAATGCCAGCCTTGGTCAGAGCAGTGTCAAAAGCCCTGGAATATGGGGCCATAACCAGGGATGCAGTGGCTCAGTTCATATATCCGCAAGAAGAAAGACGTGAACAAACTTTCAGTCTGGATGGGTATCCACATCTGAAACAGGTTTGGATCAAATCTCCAGATTTAAACGCATATACGCAATTGGTGGGAGGTTTAGGATGAGTAAAGACAATCCCAACGTGCTACTAAACCATCACCTCAAGGCTTTGAAGTTACCAACCATCTTGAGAGAATATGAGTCAATGGCCCAGCTTTGTGCCAAGGAACGCTGCGAATATTCATCGTATTTGTTACGGCTGACTGAACGCGAGTTGATTGAAAGGGAGCAACGTGCTTCTGAGCGACGCATTCGACAAGCCATGTTCCCGGTTCTCAAGACGCTGGATAGTTTTGATTTTTCGGCTCAACCCTCGATCAATGAAGCTGCAATCCAAGAGCTGATGCGTGGAGAGTTTGTTCAACGAAAGGAGAACATTCTACTAGTAGGCAATCCAGGAACTGGAAAATCACACTTAGCAAGTGCGCTCGGGCATGCGGTCTGCATGCAGGGGCTCAAAGTAAAGTTCTTCAGTGTGACAGGACTGGTAACCATGCTCCTTGAACATCGAGAGGAAAGAACCCTGCAACGGTTTAAAAAGCAGTTAGAGCGTCATCATCTTATCATTCTTGATGAGTTGGGATATGTCCCTTTTACAAAGTCAGGGGCAGAACTGCTCTTTGATGTGGTCAGCCGAGCTTACGAACGCACCAGCCTCATTGTAACAACCAATCTACCCTTTGAACAATGGACTGAAGTCATGGGTAGTGAACGACTCACAGGAGCTCTATTGGATCGGTTAACGCATCGCGTCCATATCCTGGAAGCAAACGGTGAAAGTTACCGTCTCAATGATGCCAAGAAACGTAAAAAGAAGAAATCCTGACAATGGGTAACACAAAAAGAGGGATCAAAACCGGTGCGTCGCAGCTCCTTCCTCCGCCTTCGCTACACTCAGGCTCCGTCAGGACCTGCGATCCTGGAAGAGACCTAGCCTGAATGAAATCTTGACCACACCAAACAATGGAAATAAACAACAACTAAGTGCCGCACTTTTAGACTATCACTCGCCGCACTATTGAACTGTCATTCACAGTCGGCAACGATTTGGGCGTTGTGAAACCATTTCTTGAGCAAATGCCTGTAGGATGATGAGAGGTCAATACAAATGACCTTCACTTTGTGGCGACCCTTCAATGAGGAGAGGAAGGACGCCAAATCCGTTGAGGATTTGCCTTGAAGGACTTCAAAGACTTTGTGCTTTTTAATATTGCAGAAGGTGGTGACAAATTTTCTCCCCTTATGAAGCGTGTGTTCATCAATGCCCAACACTTGAGGACAGGATTGATATTTCCTTTCCTGGGCTTTGAGATAAGTGAACTGAGAATAGATCCTGCCAACCGTGGCATGGCCAATCTCCATGCGCCGAGCCAACCGGGAGGCACAGATCCCATCATGATGGTCCTGATAGATTTCCCGCCTCAAAGGCATGGAAAAACGCTGACCGGGAAGGATGCCTGGCA
>CAYFHO010000102.1:0-12831 GCA_964342825.1 uncultured Verrucomicrobiota bacterium | reverse complement strand
ATGGCCTGGGCGGATCTTTGCCATATTTTGTTCAACGTCAAAGAATTTATATATATTCACTAAAATTATGTTTCCGTGTGGTAAATACAGCAGAAGGCCCATGACTAGGCGAGCAGCATTAACTCGCATTGCCAATGGTTTTGGTTCGATCGCCTTGACATCCATGCTTCATGGTAAAACACAGGATGCTGCCGAGCACTCAACTGGAGGTGGGGGATCTCTCCATCCCTTGGCTCCGCGTGCTCCTCATTTTGCTCCCAAAGCAAAACATGTGATCATGTTATATATGGATGGCGGTCCCTCGCAAATGGATACCTTTGATCCCAAGCCCAGGTTGACTGCGGATCATGGAAAGCCTTTTGCCATGAAGATGGAACCTACCCAATTTAATAACAATGGCAATACTTTTGGATCTCCCTGGAAGTTTAAACAATATGGTCAAAGCGGGATGCCGGTCAGTGATTTATTCCCTCACGTTGCCGAATGCGTGGACGATCTTTGTTTCATCCGATCCATGGTGTCTGAGTTTTCAGAGCATACCAATGCGAATTACTTTCTTCACACCGGTTTAGGTTTAAGTGGAAGGCCGAGTGCGGGGGCGTGGGTTACGTATGGTTTGGGGAGTATGAATGAAAACTTACCTGGATATGTGGTCATCAATGGAGGACTGACTCCTCCCGGTGGCCTGGATAATTTTTCCAGCGGATTTCTGCCGTCAGCTTATCAGGGATCCGTTTTTCGTCCGGACAATCCTCCTGTCGCCAACATTAACCCCGTGGAGGCAAGCGGTGAACTGCAGGCACGCAAGCTCAGTTTACTGGAAAAACTCGATCAGGTTTCTTTGAAGCAACTCGGAAATGCCGAGCCGGTGGAATCTGCGATTGCAAATTATGAATTGGCCTTTCGAATGCAATCTGCGGTTCCGGAACTGATGGATATTCAAGGTGAATCCGAGCTCATTCGTCGTATGTATGGTTTGGAATCTGAATACAAACCAACACAAATTTTTGGGCAGGAATGCCTGCTTGCACGACGACTTGTCGAACGTGGGGTACGCTTCATTGAATTAACCTGCCCCGCTGTTGGTGGAGATAGATGGGATCAACACGGTAATTTGAAAGATGGTCATAACAATAATGCCCGTGCAGTGGATCAGCCCATAGCCGCATTGTTAAAGGATTTGAAGGGCAGGGGGCTACTGGATGATACTTTGGTGATATGGTGTGGTGAGTTCGGACGCACTCCATTTTCCCAGGGAAGTAATGGGCGCGATCATAATCCATTTGGATTTACTATCTGGATGGCCGGAGGCGGAGTCAAAGGTGGCATGGCTTATGGAGCCACTGATGAGTACGGGTATAAAGCGGTCGAAAACAGAGTTGAAATCTATGACTTACACGCAACCATGCTGCACCTGTTAGGAATGAATCATGAACACCTGACTTTCCGTTTCAGCGGGCGTGACATGCGGCTCACGGATGTCCACGGTCAGGTTATTTCGGATGTGCTTGCTTAGCCCAACACTTTGGTGATATTCGAAAAAGGATGATAGGGATTACTGCCTAATTCTGAGCTTCACGGTTTGTGGCGTCCTTGATTCCAAGTATCAGAATGATGGCTCCCAACAAAGCAATGACTCCAAGAATCCCAAAGTATTGGCCCTTGGAAATTTCTCTGCCGAATAAAATCAGGTTTTGTGTCTGCTCAAAGTTTTCAGCAGCTTTCCCTGTCATTTTTAAGAAGTGAAAGGCCAGGGGGGTCACCATCAAGGCGACACCCAAAATAATCCTTGAGATAGCTTTGTTCATCATTGGAATTACTAGATGAGTTTATCTTTGGTTTGTCAATGCCGTGAAAAAGGATCAGTCAGGAACCACCTCCACAATGACATGGCCCATGGCTTTGGCGTCATCATGTTTTTGAACATGTAACGGCTTAAGTTTTTAAAATGTCCTCATGGAGGGGTTAGGCCATACCTGCGCATCATTTCTATATCCATTTCTGCCGGCGCATTCATTAATTCGGTGGGGACACCGGTTGATCTTCCATTATTGAGTAACCGATTGACGGTTTCCTCTGATAAGTCAGAACTTTGTATCCATTCGGTTGCCTTTTCCTTGTCGTTTCGCAACCAGTTTCGAGCATATTGCTGGACCATCATTTCGCGCTTTCTTTCATCCATCATTCCAGAGGCCCAAAGCACACCCATCTCCGGATCTTGATGGCCAATTGTATTCACATAGGACTCGATTAATTGATCCCTGTTTGAGTCTTCAGGTTGTTCCAATAGCCATGCTCCCGCAGCTTCCATATCTTGACCGGCCCAGTTCTGAATGATTCCCCTATAGGCTTTGTTTCGAGTTTGTTCGTCTTCAAAATTCTCCGCCCATTCAACCGCATACTGGGGTTCGTATTCTGACCACTGGCGGGCGACATTGATGGCAGCTTGATTCTGGGTTTCTCCGGAACTCATGGAAGCCACATATTCGGCTGCTTCGAGGGGAGAGTTCTGGGCCCATGAATTCAGTACGTTTGGGAGCAATTGTGCCTCCAGTTTTGGGTCGTCCAGATCTTCAATCAGGGAAGTAGCTGCCAACGGGTCCTGATAAGCCAGGGAGGTGGTCATACTGCTGAGCATGCGCTGTTTGTCTTGGGGATCTTCTATTTTATTCACGTAATCCATTGCCGCATCAGGATCGTTTTGGATCCATGTAGACCCAAGGCTGCTCATCGCCTGACGACGAGCATCTTTGTTGTCCAAGGACTCCACCCATTGTAAAGCCGAGTCAAAATCATTCTGTGCCCAGGTTCCGGCAATGGAAGAAATAAGGGACTGTTTTTCATGTGGATTGTTGATCTGGTCAACCAGTTCCACTGCTTTTTCCGGGTCAGAATATGCCAACTGATGAGAAATGTTCCTGATCACATTACTTCGGCTTCTACCAGCAGGTATTTCATCCAGCATGGTGAGGGCTTTCTCTGGATCTTCGTGAGACAATCTTTGCAGAACATTTTCCATCAAGTTCCCTCTGTTGCGGCCTGGTGGCAAGTCTCGGATTAATTCCAGAGCCAAATCGGGGTTTTCTTCTCCCAGTTGCCATGAAATGGATTGAAAAGCCATGTTCTTTGCTTGACCCGATGGTAAGTTTTGAATCCATTCAACCGTTGCTTCAGGATCCTCGTGGATCCACTGAGAGGCTATGGTTTGGTATAACTGATTCTTCTGTTGGCCAGGTTTCATGGAATTTACAAAATCCATGGCCGCCTCTCGATCTTCCTGAAGCCACTGTCCCGTAATACCTCTCAGGGCGGCTTCTTTGGTTTTTGGGTTTTCAATGGACTGAACCCAATCAAGTGTGGCATCAAAATCTTTTCTGGCATTACTGCTGACGAAAGACTGAATGGCACCGTTACGTTCATTGACATTGGTGATACGATCGAGAATGCCATCTAATTTATCGACACTCTCCAATTCCATGGTCGAAAGCAAACCATTCATGGCCATGTTGCGATTTTGGGAAGAGCTCAAGCTAGTCGCCCACTCCATGGCTGCTTCAGGATCTTTTTGTCCCCAGCTTCTGGCAATTTGGTTGAAGACATAATGATGTCTCATACCTGTAGACAATCCGTTGCTTTCCAAATATTCGGCTGCTTTTGCTGGATCGGATTCAGCCCAGGATCCGATCACCATGAGTTTTGATTCCTTTGCCTGACGTCCATTCATATGCTCATCGATCAACTTGAATGCTTCCTCAGGAGCTGTCATGGCGAGCGTGTGTGCCAATCGTGATGCAAAGGTTTTCTTCAACTTCTGGTCTTCAATCTGATCAAACCAGGCTCGGGCGGCAGCGGGATCTGCTGAAGCCCACCCGGAGATGACGGACTGCATTCCTTGTTCACGTTCCTGTTTGTTCTTAATGCTCAGTGCGAAGTCCATGGCTGTCGCAGGATCCTTGTCTGCGACCACGGCCAGGGCCTGAAGAAACATCCAACGGTGTCTGGGATCTGCTTCAGATTTTTCCTTGATAAGGTTCAAAGCCATCGGGAAATCCGCAGCGGAAAGGTTTTGAAAAACTCCATAGAGCTTGAAGGAGTTCATTTGCCGATTTGGGTTTTCGAAAATCGCATCCAATTGTGCGCTCAGCCCCGCTTTATTCGCCTGGATATCAGCGGCACTGACTATCGGTAAATTAGATTTTGGAGATGGTGTCGTTACCCTGGGAATGCCCTGATCTGCATGTTTTTCCTGGGTAGGTTTTTCTTTTGGAGGAGCAACAGGTTTTTTAAGTACTCCTCCCAGTGCAAATCCTACGGCAAGTCCGATTAAGATGAATAAACTAGGTTTCATTGTAAACAAATCGATGAGCTTTGGTTGATGATTGGACAGATTACAGATGCCAAACGTTCAATCAATTATAATTAATCAAATATTTTGGATATGAATAAATCATTACCAATTAATGTAATACCAAAGTGGATGTTTTTGTTAGGCAATATGCGCAGGTTGAAATATTATTTGTTCATGGAAAATGTCATTGAGATGATACTGGCAACCAGGCTTAGGGAATTCACTGTACACTTTTGTCACAGACTTGGGCTTTTGATCGCTCTTGGATTTTCAATTTGCCTTCAGGCTATCGATTCTGCTCAACCATCGAAACCGAATGTTTTGTTCATAGCCATGGATGATCTTAATGATTGGATTGGTTGCATGGGGGGACATCCACAAACCATCACGCCACATCTGGATCGGTTGGCCAAAAGTGGGGTTTTGTTTACCAATGCTCATTGTCCTGCTCCAGCCTGCAATCCCAGTCGATCCGCCATTTTTACCGGACGGGCTCCCAACGTTTCTGGGTTGTATGATAATCGACAGCAAATGCGTGAAATCATGCCTAATGAAGTGTTGATTCCACAGTATTTCCGTCATCATGGATACGAGGCCAGGGGTTCAGGTAAAATGCTGCATTACTTCATAGATGCTGACTCCTGGGATGCTTATTTTCCTGAAGCCAAATCTGAGAATCCCTTGCCATGGACTTTTTATCCTTCTACCCGTCCTGTCAACTTACCGGTAGGGGGGCCTTGGCAATACGTAGAAACAGACTGGGCACCGCTTGATGTGACCGTGGAAGAATTTGGTGGCGATTATTCTGTAACGACTTACATAAGTGACGAGTTAAGCAAGAAACACGAGAAACCATTCTTTCTTGCTTGTGGCATATATCGGCCTCATGAACCCTGGTTTGTACCTGAAAAATATTTCCAACCATTTCCCTTGGCATCCATCGAACTGCCGCCAGGTTACAAAGCAAATGATCTCGACGATGTCCCACCTACCGCAGTGCGTCGTGCCAAAAATCGCTATTTTGCTCATATTCAAAAAAACGCCCAATGGAAACAGGGGATTCAGGGATACCTTGCTTCCATCCACTTTGCGGATGCCATGCTGGGACGTGTCCTGGATGCTTTGGAATCGGGGCCGAATCATGACAACACGATAGTGGTCTTATGGTCTGATCACGGCTGGCAATTGGGTGAAAAAGAACATTGGCAAAAATACACCGGCTGGAGAGCGGTAACTCGGGTCCCCTTAATGATCAGAGTGCCCAAAGGAGTCTCTGCTGCTCTTTTTGATGGAACGGAGGACCAAAATATTTGTGAAGCGCCTGTCAACTTATTGAGCCTCTATCCGACTTTGCTGGAGCTTTGTGGCTTACCTGCCAATGATACATGTGATGGCCCCAGCCTCCTGCCATTACTTCGAGATGTAAAAAATTCAGATTGGAAACATTCTTCGATGACGTTTCTCTCCAATCCAGGCGATTACAGTGTTTCGGGGAGAAGGTATCGTTACATACATTATGCGGATGGGAGTGAGGAGCTGTACGATATTCAAACGGATCCGTATGAATGGGATAATCTGGCCTCCAATCCTAACTTCGAAAAAACTTTGGTCGCAATGAGGAGAAAGGCTCCTTCCAAGTTCGCCTCAAGAAAAGAACCTTCTGTTGGATCTTTGACCAAACTGGTTTGGTACCCAGCTGGGGATGTTAAAATTCCGCCTTCCAAACCTGATGGAGGGCCATTTCCCGTCTTTTTTATCAATCAAAATGAGAGCGAGGTTGAACTCTCTTGGATAGACAGAAATGGGGCTCCTAAATCTTACGGACGGATTGCATCCGGTGGCCAGAAAAGGCAGCAAACGCGACCTGGCGCCGTTTGGATGATTCAGGACGTGGAATCACAACGCCCGCTGGGACACTTCGAAATTGGCGATCGAACGGCCAGAGCAATTGTTCCTCGATGAATCTTTCGCTGGTCAAAATAGCCTTGAGAAGCTGACTTCATGAGTCCATCACTTCGCTCAGCATTACTTCACGTTTGAGTTCCAGGGAACGCTGAGATGCTTCCAGGGCTGCGATAACTTCTATTTCCTCCTCAATCGGCACGGATTCGTTCCCGGTCCTGACCAGATCCAGGAATGCCTCCAGTAAATAGATATAAAGGTTCTTTAAATTTGGCTTCACCGTGCGCCATCCTTTTGTTCCATAAATATTGATCTGATAGCCTGGACTCATCTTCTGTCGTTCACCCACCATCAAAACCACATCACGGTCGCCCTTAAAGCGGATACGTGCGATGTTGGCATCAGGTTGGCCGACATTGATCGCACTCACTGCTCCTGGTCCCAGAACTGCATAGATCATCGATAAAGCATGGATGCCGTAATAAATCAGATCATTTCCACAGGCGGCGGTGGCAAGGTTGATTGGACCCAGTTGCGAAACTTCTTCTCGTAATTGAAGGATGTCGGGAACAAAGCGCAGGCTACTTGCCGACATGAATGGTGTTTGAGTTTTCCTTGCCAATTTTCCAATGGATAGTGCTTCCTTGGCAGTCATGGCGAGAGGTTTGTCGCAGAAGGTCGGGATGCCTTTTAAAAGTGGGTATCTTGCATATTTCCATTGGGAACCGGAGCCATCATCCACAATCAACACGGCATCGACTCCGATACAACACTCCTCTGGTGACTTTGCCACCGATTCAATTTGGCAAGCTTCGGCAAATGAGGTTGCTGCTTTTAAATCCGGATCCCAGATTTTTACAACTTTTGCTCCAGGAATGAGTTTTCCCGACTTAACGAATGTACCCTTAAATTGATCAGCCTTTTGTTCATCCCATCCATTGAATGCTGTCGCGAACGCGGTTCCATGATGAGATCCTGATTGTCGAGGTTGTCCGGGGCGGCCATAAGTTGCCGCTGAGATTAAACCTATCTTAAGTGGAGTTGCTTTGCTTGAAGCCTGTCCTGTTCCCGGGAATTGGGAGGCATAAGCCATGGATAAACCCATCGACGATTTCTTTACAAAGGTGCGCCTGTTTATGTTCATGATGTAGTTAAGGACTGCTTTGATCTTTGGTTTTAGTTTTTGATGGGCTGTGAGATCCGTAGATAGGCAAAAAAATCGCGAAGTTGTTGGTCGTCCAATCCTTCCAGCAAACCTTCCGGCATCATGCTGCGATTCATGCTTTCCACTGATTCTATTTCGTCGACAGGAATCATGATTTCCTGAGCGTCCAGCATTCGAATCACCATCACTTGAAGATCGCGATCCGATTCAAAACCTGAAAGCTGGCGGCCGTCTTTGGTGTTGACTTGAATAAACTGGAATCCTTCCCTGATCTCCGCATTTGGATCCACGATGCTCGGTAACAAAGTGCTTAAATCCTTCCTTTGGTAGCTGGTCAAGTCGGGGCCAATATTTCCTCCTTTGAAAAACAGTTTATGACAGGCTGCGCAGCGCTCCATATAAATGGCCTCCCCGGCATATGGATTTCCTGCACTTTGCTTCAGTATGCTCTGGATATAAGTCAACATGTCGGTCATTGATTTCATTGATTCAGCACCCTCGGGCAGTAAGCTCCGCGCCTTTTTGCTTATGAATGTGTCGTTATGCTGACGCAAATTCTCGGCTATTTCAGGCGGAATAATTAAGGCGTTGATTTGCTTGGTTTCAATCGCGGCGAGCAAAAGTTGAATCCAGGATTCCCTTGAAATGAGAGTGGTCAATGCCGTGTGGATCAACTCCTTTTGAAGGCCGGGCAGGAGCTGTATGATATGTTCGGCAATATCTGATTCGGGGTAACTTGTGATAGAGGCAAAAGCCGCTTTGCGTAAAGCCACATCGGAATCTCCCTTCATAATGGTCAGGAGTACCTGCTTGGCTTGATCGGAGCGTATCTCCCCAAAAATTTGAGCATAGGCTATTCGTTCATCCAATGGTGCCTCCTTTTTTAACATGGCATTGACTGAATTTTCTATCGCTGTTCGATCCCCATTCCTGATCTTGATTAGGTTTGATTCAGGCCCTGATTTGGAAAAGGCGGTCATCAGGTCGGCAGGTAGCCCTGATATGCTGCGCCCACGAAATGCTTCCTGGAATCCGGATTTGATGGCAGTTTTTGCTTCGGGCGAATCAGCGGATTGCATCAGGCGACCAAGTAGCATCAGATCGCCTCTTTTATTTTCAATGGCCAACCTGCGGGTAATTCTAGGCAGTACATGATTTGTGAAAATCTGATGCTCCCATAGTTGAGATTGAATCAGAAAGTTAACAATGAAATCATTGGAATCGGGCATGTGTGCCTCGAAGACCCAATAACAGAGAAGTGGAATATAGGGATCTCTCAAGTCCTCTCTGTGTTTCAATAATTCTTCAACAAGTGCCAAGCCTTGGTAAAGATTCAGTCGCCTCGCAGTGGATGCCATTTGAGAACGAACTTCGGCATCGGATTCTTTCATTGCCCGTTGCAGCAAGGCCTTCACGACACTTTCAGGTAATTCCCGTTCGTTAACATGTGGGCTCACCAGGCCAAGATTGCGGTGAGAGCCGTATATTTCGCCGATAAATCTCACACCCCAAAGCCTCATGAAAGCATCTGCATGATTGAGTGCTTTTAGGATGGTATCTGTGTCAAGACCTTGCGCTTGATAAAGTGCCCACAAAGCATTCAATGAAGGTAAACCAGACTCGTTGGCCACCATTTTCCTTAATACAGGATATGTCTTTGGATCTTTAAGTTCTCCCAGCAATCGCACGGCGGTGTGGCGATGCCATTTATTTGGATGTCTCAGGATTTTTATCCACTGTTCAGGAGTTTTCTGGCTCAGGTCCAGATCCGATTCCATTGTCATGGTTGCCCCTTGGATACGGTATATACGACCAGTGCTTGGATCAATTTGGTTTTGGTAATGCTGTCCGTGGGCAATATAGAATTCGTACATATCTGAAATCATCAGTGAACCGTCTGGAGCATTGGCAATGTGAACCGGGCGAAATGCGGGATCAGAACTTTTCGCAACGACAGAATGATCCTTGGTTTCGAAGGTGCTTCCATTTGCGCGGCATGTGGAAGCGATGACTTCATTGTGCAGAGGATCGATGGAAAAAAGCATGCCTTGATATTCCTCAGGGATGGCTGAACTTTCAGCAAAAGCTCCGAGGTGAGTGAATCGAACAATGCGATCTGGACTCGACATCATGGGCAGGTCGCCAAAAGCGTAAGGTTTGCGTGGAGGTCCGAATTTACCAGGATTGACTCCCTGCATTTGATAAAATCCACCTTGAACAAAATGCCAGCCTCGGGTGTTCCCTCCGTTATGGCCCGAAAAGAGTCTTCCGTGAGAATCAAATTCCAAACCATAAGTATTGCCTCCACCTTCAGCAAAAATTTCAAAGGCCCTGCTCAATGGATGATAACGCCAGACCATGCAGCCTTCAAAATACACCCCGGGATCATCCTCTGATTCGATACCGGGGCGCTTGATTCGGCATGAACAGGTGCTCCCTTGACCGCCGTAAAGCCATCCATCAGGTCCCCAGACAAGTCCGTTTGCAATCGAGTGGGAATCTTCAAATCCAAATCCACTTAAGTGCACTTCAGGTGGGCCATCTGGTGTATCATCAGCATCGGTGTCCGGATAGAAAAGTAAATAAGGCGTATGCATGACCCAGACACCTCCATACCCACGGATGGCCGAATTGGCCATGTTTAGCCCGTCCACAAATGTTTTGTGAAGATCATAAGTTCCATCTCCGTTTGTATCTTCATGGATGGTGATTCGATCGGCCCCGGGAGTATGATTAGGTGGTGGTTTTGGAATGGCGTCGTAATGGGAGCGGTAATACTTATCCCGGCTCAACATTCGAATTCCAGCAGGATAAGGATACTGGCGTGATTGGGCAACCCAGAGCCTTCCTCGTTCGTCAAAGGTAAAGTGGAAGGGCTGTGCAATCGTCGGTTCGTGAAGTAATAATTCCGTCTTTAATCCTTTCTCAGATCTGATTTGGGATGCCGAAACCTTGGGCTCCTTTCTTGGGCCTGGTACCTGACGTGTTCTTCCCAGAGTGCGCTGCGATTCTATAAAATTGTCAAAAGCAGCCCTATTTGGTTTTTGAAGCCTGGAGGTGCCTGGAGTGTATTGGGGATCCAAAGAAAATTCCCAGGATCCTTCCAGGGTGCATTCAAGAAAGTAATCCATGAGAAACGGTGCTTTTCCTTTAAAACCGTTGGAAGCTTCTACGGAATTCAAGCGAATGGCGACTTCGTTCCATTGTCCTTTTTGGAGCGTGCCCGGAGGGACTTTGTATCTTTGAATGGAATTTTCAGTTGTTGCAGATATGGGTGATGTGGGGTTATTGGACCCCACCCATTTTCCATTGATCCAAATATCATGATGAACAGAAAGTGCTTCAATGTGAAAGCCTACAGATTCTTCAAACAGGTTTCGTTCATGCTTAGCAAAATAACTGTTCGGAACCTTCACCCAACAACGTAGCCAGGCATTACTTTTTTCATCGTTAGGGCTTTGATTAGAGACTTGATCAAATTTACCTGGAATTTGAATGGTTTCCCAATTGTTCGCATCCAGTTTAGGCATGATGAAGACGGCCCAACAGAGTGCATAATATCGAATCGTCCACACAAACTGAATACGTGTTACGGGAAGCATGATGATCATTTAATCAAACAAAATTTCAACGTCGAGTGCAATTATGGGTGCTTATCCAAACTACATTTTGGGATGTATCACCCGAGTTTCCGGTCCTGTTTTCTGACTTGGTTAAAAGTGCATTTCAGAATAGAAAAAAGTCATATGAAACTCTTCTCAAGCTGGTTTTCCGGCCATTGCATGATTCATAGAATGACCGAGGTATTTCAGTTTAAGCTGATTTTACTTTTTATCATTGCAACTTTCCAAAATATCAACGCAGAGGGCATTCGGCCATGGCCGCTAAACCCTTGGTATTGGGAGTATCATGGTGAGCCGATACTGCTTTTGGGTGGCAGCGATGACGACAACTTGTTTCAGTGGCCAAAGGATCGTTTGATTCCACAGTTGGATCGTATTGTCAAAGCTGGCGGGAATGTCATTCGCAATACCATGAGTGATCGGAATGATAAAGGCTTCGAGGTTTATCCGTTTCAAAAATTACCCACCGGTCAATATGATTTAGATCAATGGAATCCGGAATACTGGTATCGATTTGAAACAATGCTTGAGGAAACTCATCAAAGACAAATCATGGTGCAAATTGAAATTTGGGACCGATTCGATTACACCGACAATCGGGGTAGCCAAAGATGGCAAAAGCATCCATACAATCCCAAGAACAATATCAACTATGATTATGCTTCATCTGGATTTGATGAGGAATATCCGGAACATCCCGGAGCCAATAAACAGCCTTTCTTTTACACTACTCCCAAGCAGCGCAACAATGAAGTGGTCTTGGAGTATCAGAACAAATTTGTGAACAAACTGTTGGATCATAGCCTGGAATATGACCACGTCCTGTATTGCATTGATAACGAAACCAAAGCAGAGCCTGCATGGGGAATCTATTGGGCTGAGCGAGTCAAGGAAAGAGCCCGAAAAATCGGTAAATCAGTTTTTGTCACCGAAATGTGGGATGACTGGAATTTACGAGCTGAGCGTCATCGCCAGACGTTTGATCATGTCGAACTCTACGATTTCGTGGACGTTTCTCAAAATAATCACAACAGCGGTCGAAAGCACTGGGATAATTTTCTGTATGTAAAAAATTACCTCTCAATTCATCCTCGCCCCATAAATACGACCAAAACCTACGGTGCCACCGGCAATAAATTCGGGCACAACGATCAGGATGCGATCGAGAGATTTTGGCGTCATGTGCTGGCAGGAGCTGCATCAGCCCGATTTCACCGTCCAGATTCCGGGCTTGGAATAAATGACAAAGCCTTTGCATGTATTCGATCCGTTCGAATGGTTGAAAGCAAAGTGCCGTTTTGGGATTTGAAACCCTCCATGGACTTGATCGAATCAACTCATGAAAATGATGCTTATGCAGCAGCAAAAGAGAATCAGTCCATGATCATTTTCTTCACCGGAAAACATGAAATTGAAATAGATCTTTCCGGTTTCTCCAATATTTTAAAATTGTCATGGATCAACGTCGACAGAGGTTCAATGCATTCTGAACTGAAAATCCACTCGGCCAAGAATAGTAAGCTGATACCTCCCGGAAATGGTAATTGGATTGCTTTGATGGAGTCTGGCAACTAACTGGCTTGGACATCCTCCTGGGAGGCAGATTCCTTGACAACATCAATGGTGCTTCTCTTTTGTTTTATTCCAACACCTATGATTCCAATGGCAGATAGCCAAGCAAAAAGACCTGCATAAAGTCCCGTCGAAGAGGGTTCGAATTTAAAGGTCACCTTATGCTCACCTTCTGGAACAAAGACTCCTCTCATCAGGTGATTGCAGCGAAGCATTGGGGA
>CAYFHO010000101.1:0-12894 GCA_964342825.1 uncultured Verrucomicrobiota bacterium | reverse complement strand
CATTTCTTAGTTCAATCTTTAAGAAGCAAATTCCCAAACAGTGAAGTTCGATATTTATTAAACCGAATCAACCAGACAAGAGGACGCATCACGGTAGAAACTTTGGCCAATAAAACAGGTCTAAGTCGTCGAAGAATGGAATTGATTTTTAGGAATGAAATCGGAATCTCACCCAAACTTTTCTGTCGTATCGCACGATTTCGACACGTGTTTGATTTCATGACCAACAGTAACCAGGAAATCAAATGGGTAAACATGGCCCTGGACTCTGGATTCTGGATTCTTTGATCAATCTCATTTGATACGCGATTTCAACCAATTTACCGGCAACTCTCCCACATCATTTTTGCCGCAACAATCGTCTTTTGCACATTCCATCAACCATAAAGCGACGAATGAATGCTGAGCAGAAAACCAAAGCGCAGGACTGCTTGCTTTCGCATTTGTCCAAGACAAACAAGCGGGTCCCTCTATCATCAGAACCAAACTTTCGACCAATATGTTAGAACGAGACACTAAAAACTTCAGCGATTGTGCAGCCATGTTGCTCACTATCTGGGCGATCCTAATGAATTCAAGCATCTTGATTGCTCAGGATGAAAAGTTGCGGGCACTGGACGGTGAGTGGCTGTATGTCGAAGACCGTACCGAGGGTCTGCCTGTCGAGAAACAAGGCCCACCCATGAGTGTGAAATTCAGACTACGTGTCGAGAAAGACGCAGTCGTTTATCCACGTCCAAGAGGAGATGAACGCATCACTCTTGATGGATCCATTATTGAAAAGGAAGATGGCGAGGAGTTTATCACTCGTCATCATGGAGAATGGAAACATGGGTGGCTCGAGTATACCATGGAGAGAATTCGCCAGGCCGATAATGAAAGTATTTTTGTGTTGAAGAGAGTCTTTCGCCCTGTGGAAGAAGGAATGCTGGTCTATGTCTTTTCCAATCGAACCCAGAAGAAGGTGGCCTTATACAGTCATCCAGACAAAATTGACTTGCCCGAACCTGCCAAAGCTAAAATTTCAGAATTGTCATGGCTCGCAGGTGCCTGGGTAGGCGAAAAAAACTCTTCAACTATTGAAGAACGATGGACTCCACCAAAAGGAGGCGCGATGCTTGGAATCTCTCGAACAGTTAAGCACGAACGGATGTCAGCTTTTGAATACCTACGAATCGTTGAACGCGAAGATCGATTGATCTACATTGCACAACCCGGAGGAAAGCCGGCGACTGAGTTTGTTCTTACTGAAATTGGACAGAGTCGGGCGGTTTTCCTTAACCCTCGCCACAGCTACCCTCAACGCATCATTTATGAACTGAAAAACGAAGAAGTCATGACAGCATCCATCGGATGGGCAAAGGGTGGACGGCTCCAAAGTTTTACCTACAAAACCGAGGGCGAATAACTTTTGCCCCAATTTTCCCGTTGATAGATATTGGAATTAGCTGCGTGCTCCTTAGTTTTCCAGAAGTCCTTGAATGATCTTGTTTAGAGTTTTGCTGGGACGCATGGCCGCCGATGCCTTTTGATCATCAGGCTGGTAATATCCACCCAGATCAACAGGTGAACCCTGAACCCTCAACAACTCATCCAAAATCTGATTCTCTTGTGTGGACATTTCTCTTGAAACGGGAGCAAAACTCTCTCTCAGTGATTCATCGTCATTTTGACTGGCAAGTGCTTCTGCCCAGTAAAGAGCAATATAAAAGTGACTGCCTCGATTATCGATTCCCCCCAGGCGGCGAGTTGGTGATTTATTTTCGTCCAGAAGTTTTTCAGTCGCCCTGTCGAGAGCTGTTCCCAACACTTTCGCCTTGGCGTTATTATGAACACTTCCAAGATGTTCGAGAGATACAGCAAGAGCCAAGAATTCTCCCAAAGAATCCCAGCGTAAATAATTTTCCTGCTCAAATTGTTGAACGTGCTTGGGAGCAGATCCTCCAGCCCCTGTTTCAAACAATCCCCCGCCATTCATGAGTGGTACAATTGAGAGCATCTTGGCGCTTGTTCCAACCTCTAATATCGGGAACAGATCGGTGAGGTAGTCACGAAGTACATTGCCGGTAACTGAGATGGTATTTTCACCTTTGACAATACGTTCCAAAGTAAAACGAGTCGCCTCCACGGGAGGAAGGATGCGGATATCCAGTCCCGCTGTGTCATGCTCTTTCAGGTAGCTATTCACCTTGCTGATCAGCTGTGCGTCGTGAGCGCGATCTTCGTCCAGCCAGAAAATGGCCGGCCAACCAGTCGCACGGGCTCGATTGACAGCCAGTTTTACCCAATCACGGACAGGAGCGTCTTTGGTCTGACAACTGCGCCAAATATCCCCCTGCTCCACTTCATGTTCCAAAAGCACTTTTCCGGAAGCATCGGTAACGCGTATATGCCCGTCCCCGGGAGCTTGAAATGTCTTGTCATGTGAACCGTATTCCTCGGCTTTCTGCGCCATGAGACCCACGTTCGGAACAGTACCCATGGTCGTTGGATCAAAAGCTCCGTGTTGCTGACAATGTTCGATGGTTGCCTGGTAAACACCTGAGTAGGAACTGTCCGGTATCACTGCCAGTGTATCCTGCAATTCGCCTTGGGAATTCCACATCTGACCTGAAGATCGAATCATTGCCGGCATGGACGCATCGATAATAATGTCGCTGGGTACGTGCAGGTTGGTGATGCCTTTGTCCGAATTCACCATCGCCAAGGCAGGCCCCTTTTCGAACGCAGCTGCAATATCGGATTCAATGGTCGCCCGCGTTTCGGCAGGAAGTTCATCCAAACGAGCAAGGAGGTCTCCGAAACCATTACGGAAATCCACACCGATCTGATCCAGTTCTGAAGCATACTTGGCAATCAGATCCTTGAAAAAGACTTCCACACAAACTCCAAAAATAATCGGATCACTCACCTTCATCATGGTTGCCTTCATATGAAGGGAAAATAACAGCCCCTGCTGCTTCGCTTCGGTCAATTGGCTCTCCAGAAAACTTGTGAGTTCTTTTCGAGACATCTTGGTGGCGTCCATCACTTCCCCTGCCTGGAGGGCTGTCTTTTCTTTGAGGACAACGCTATTTCCTTCTTGGTCAATAAACTCAATTTTTACGTCGGTTGCTTCCGGGACAGTGACGGATTTTTCATTCGATCTGAAGTCTCCTTTGCCCATGGTGGCCACTCGTGTCTTGGATTCCTTGCTCCAAGCCCCCATGGAGTGGGGATTCTTTTGTGCATAGGCCTTGACTGCCTGAGGGGCACGGCGATCGGAATTTCCTTCCCTTAGCACAGGATTCACAGCACTCCCCTTGATTTTGTCGTATCTGTCTTTGATCCCACGCTCGTCATCGGATTTGGGTTCTTCGGGGTAATCGGGAAGAGCATACCCTTTCTCCTGCAATTCCTTGATGGCCGCCTTCAATTGAGGCAACGAAGCACTGATGTTGGGTAATTTGATGATATTGGCATCGGGAGTTTTAGCCAGTTCACCAAGCTCATTAAGGGCATCTCCTATTTTTTGCTCATCCTTTAAATATTCGGGAAATCGCGCAATGATGCGGCCCGCCAATGAAATATCCCGCATTTCAACACGGACTCCAGCGGACCGTGTAAACGCTTGAATGATCGGCATCAGTGAATAGGTTGCCAAGGCCGGTGCCTCATCGGTCTTAGTATAAATGATCGTCGGTTCAGACATTTCGTAGAATGATTAGCTCGTTAAAATACAACAAAAGACACGCATACACTTTTTGCAAGGGTTTGGCAAACCTCAGCTGAGTGAAAAATGGAAAAGGAGCACCCAAGGGAGCTTTTGATCAGTGCTGTGCAATTTTGCCCAAGAAGATTAAGGATTCCTTTTGCCTGACCTCGGAAATTTGCGGAAAGGAAAAAGATCACTCAAGCAGTTTGAATTATGTTCACCCAAGCAAAATTACTTCTTTCGGAATAAATCAAAAATCGTGTCAGTAATCACGTCTTTAGCTTCTTGTTTCACAATGCTGTAAACCGCCTGATTACCGGGAGTCCAGGATAGGCTTCCAGCTTCGGTGAGGGGATAAGTATAATACCCTCGAACCAATACTTTGGATTCACGTTTGGGACGTTTTTCACCAGCTGATAGAAGACAGTCCTCCAAAGTTGCTTTGAGTTCTTCCTCCGTTATCCCCTTGGCAACCTCTGCATGGACGGTGTAGGCACCGGATTCCATCCGCTGACTGATGACTCGATAGTTGCGGACGTTTTTCTTGGGCTGATGACGTTTTATGCTAAACCGAGCTGCTTCTATACGACTTACTGCCTGCATTGCTTCTTTGGCGAAACCATGTTTTGGCTTCTGAGCGCCTAAACTTTTATAGGCCGCAAGCACCTGATCATTGGGACCTTCTATTTTCTCCATGCATTGGATCAGCATGAAATCAACTTCTGCCCTCCGTGGATGATCGGGATACTCCTTTTGTATTTCTTTGAAATGTTGTAAGGCGACTTTTGCCTGATTGAGCTGAAGAAGATTTAATTTCGCGGACGCAAACAGGGCAAGAGGCCCCACTGCAGTGCGATCATGTGCTTGATAGACCTTGTGATAGAATTGAGCTGCATCGGAAAATTGATTTTGCATTTCCAGATGTTTGGCATTCATGAAAGCTACGAAGGCTTTTTTACTATCCTTGGAGTACTGATTTACAAAACCCTGCAGTGCTTTGGCCTGTGCTCCAAAATCTGATTTCTCTTTGGACAATGATGCGAGGATGCTTGATGCTTTATCCAGAGTTTGGATATCCCCCAGGTAAATGTTTGCGAGAAAGAGCTTTGCTTGGCCCAATTTGGGATCTGATTCGTAAAAATGAACGAACCGCTTGAATTCCATAATCGCATTGGATGTATCACCATCCTGAAAAAGCGATTCAGCAAATGAAAACTGCTTTTCGGCTCCCTGCCCCCTTCCTGTCCAAACTGCCAAGAAAAAGCAAACGCCTGTAATAACCCCTTGATAAAGCTTCATGAGTGGCTTTATAAACCCTCACTCCCAGCCTGCAAGCCAAGATTAAGGACAAGAATTTAAATGGCTATGATTCAAACTGGGCGGAATAATTGAGAAATTCCAAAAATGAATCCGACCTCAGTCGCCCCTACCACTGCATCATTCTCGCTCAAAGCTGAGAACACCCCACCCCATTCACTTCATTCGCGGTTTACCGGCTCTTAAAACACGCAGGGAAAATCCACGACCGTTTTCGTAAGGTTCGACCCGTGCGGTGACTTCGAGAACAGGGTAACGGACGGTTGCCAGACCGTAGCTACGATAGGTCGATGCGAATAATTCCGTTTCGACGATCCCGGTTTTATCTGCCAACGTCAGAAACTTCATCGGTTCCCCGGTAATCTGATGATGCAATCGTTGCTCGATCACCAACCCGCAAGTCGTCACCTCCTGGCCCAGATAAGCTCCCAGACGTTTCACCGGACAGTAAGTATCCCAGGCAATCTCCGGATGCAAATCCAACGGATGTCCCGAAACCGGAAACCCGAAAGCCTCGCTTTCCCATTTCAAGCGCTGCTGTCGCGTCGGTTCCTGCAAAGGTGTGTTCGGTAATCGATCCGTATCCGGCGGAGGCAACAACCAACCTTGATCCGGACATTGTCGATCTGAGAAAGTACGACAAAGGAATTGCGACACCCAAAATTGCGAGGTACGCGGTTTACCAAATTCATCAAAGGCTCCCACCCGCATCAAACGTTCCATCTCATCCGCCAACGGAAACACGCGTCGATGGAAATCGGACATGGATGTAAACTTTCCTCGATGACGTTCTTGTTGGGTGCGTGCCACGGTTTGTTCGGTCAATCCCTTGATCGCGCCCAACGGCACACGAATGCCACGTTTTGCCTTTCGATGCCGGTCCGAGCATGAATGAGGCTGGGCTCCAAACCTCAATCGTTCCACTCCATACCCCGGTCCGGGTGCATTGATCGATGGAGGCAACAAAGGAATCCCTAAGCGATCACACTCCAGCACATAAACCAGCGGATGATAAAAACCTTTCCCCTGCGTCAACACCGAAGCCATGAATTCAGCCGGAAAATAATGCTTCATCCAGGCAGATTGGTAGGCTTCCACTCCATAAGCCGTGCTGTGTGCTTTACAAAAAGCATACCCATTGAAACCGCTGACCAGTGCCCACACTTCCTGAATCTTTTCCTCCGAATGTCCACGATTGATGGCGGATTGAAAAAATTCGCGACGAATGATTTCGATCGTTTTCTCTTTCCGTTTGTTCAAGGCGCGCCTCAACACATCCGCACGTCCCGGAGCAAGTCCTGCAAACAGCTCACAGATCTGCAGGATATGCTCCTCGTAAACCACCAACCCAAACGTGCTCTTCAAACAACCGGCCAGCGAAGGGTGCGGGTAAACAGGTTCTTCCAGTTTTTGATAACGTCGGGTAAAACGAAGTTTTTTCTGTTCATTGGCCGCTCCCGGTCGAATCACGGAAACAATGGCAACCAGCCCATCAATCTCACGCACATTGCACATTCGACAGAGACTGACCATGGCCGGGCTTTCGATGTGGTGCACCGCTCTCGCTCCTCCTCCGGCGATCATCGCCCATACTTTGGGATCAGTCCAAGGATCCTGCTCGGGAGCGGCCACAACTTCAGGCGGAGTTTCTTCACCCGCCTGGACGACACGCCATTCGCAACGATCCAGATCCATTCGAACACCGCGTTCATGCAACATCGCCTTGACATCTCGCATCACCGAAAGCCCTCCCTGCGCCAGGATATCCATCTTGACCAGACCAATGGCCTCCACCGCATCCATGTCAAAGTGCGTGGTCGGATATCCTTTGTGCGCCGTGAACGTAGGCGTCAGATTTTGCATTGGCTGACGTGACAGAACCACACCGCAGGGATGCATTTTCGGATAGCGCGGGAAACCGTCCAGAAATTCCGCCATTTTCAACGCCGTTCGATAAGGTTCCTCGTTCAACGGTAAATCACGGCACTCCTGATTCTGCGCAATGAAGGTGCTCATGTCCCTGGCACCTGAGTAAGGGAAACGTTCGGTCACGCGGCGGATCTGATACTCCGACACTCCCAGCACCTTGGCGACATCCACCATGGCTCCCCGGGATTTATAGGTTGAGAAACCTCCCACCACCGCACAATATTTTTCGCCATATTTACGAAAAATCAGATCAATCACATCGTCTTTTCGATCATGAGGAAAATCCACATCAATGTCGGGCAATTTGTGCAATGCCATGCGGTCCTTGTTCAAAAAACGACGGAAGTAGAGATCAAAGCGAACCGGACAGACATCACTGATCCGTAAGCAATAACACACCAATGAATCCGCCGCACTGCCACGAGTGATCCAATGAATGCCTTCCGCCCGACAATCCTGCAGCAGATCCCAAACAACCAAAAAATATTCCTCATACCCCACGTCATGAATGATGCCCAACTCTTCCTCCACCTGACGTTGCATTAAGTCGCGACGTGATGCCGGATAACGTTCCCGCAGTCCACGCATGACGAGTTTGCGTAAAAACGCTCGAGGAGACGATCCATCGACCGGCCGGTAGTTTGGAAATTGCGGCGGGCCTACAGGCATTTGAAATGCCCGACAACGTGCCGCGATCTCACAGGTGCGTTCGAGCATCCATGGATGCTCTCTCCAAAGCTCCCGCCACATCGCTGTTGTCAGGAAATGCAAACGACTGCCCTGATCTTTATCAGGATGTCGTTGCTTCAAGAGCGTCAGCGTGCGTATGGATTGAACCACATCGAACTTCCAGTAATCCGTGGGTGTTTCATAATGCACAGGAGACATTGCCACCAACGGACACCGCGGATCGTCTATTGGCAGTTTCCCAACCAAATCCGGATGTGCCACCGACAGGTAAAAACGCCCTTCAAAGAGCGTGTGCAAACGCGCATCCTGCCCGACAGCAATCAATCCTTCCGTCGGCAAAGCCGCCAACTGATCGCAGCTCCAGTTCGCATGCCCACTGATACGTCGAACCGCCGACTGAACATCCTTGGAAACCGTCTGATATTTTCCCTTCCCTCGCCCCTTCAACACCGTTGGTGGCGCTGACTTTTGCGCAGGCAAACGACTCGAAAGCAAACGACACAGGTTACGATAACCCACGTCATTCTCTACGTACAACAACAACGGCTTACCGTCCACTCCCACCTCGGCACCGATCAGCGGCTGGATCCCCTGCTCTTTCGCGCATTGGTAAAACGGAATCGCACCATGCAAATTCCCCTGATCCATCATGGCAACAGCAGGCTGCCCCTGCTCGCAGGCAAGTCGCACAATGTCTTCCACCGACAAGGTTGAATTCAGAAACGAGTAATAACTTTTGACATTCAAAGAAACAGGCACCGCCACGCGACGAGAAGCCGAAGGACGTCCTGCATGAACGGAATGATCCCGTTTCGTGTTCGCTTTATACGCCACACGAGGAGAACGGCAGACCATGTCCCGAGTCGAGTGTTCAACCGTTGGGTCATGTCGCACGTTTTTCGATGCAGACGCACTTGGGTCCAATGGAATATTAAAACGCTTCCCCGTCTTCTTGCGTTTCACTCTTTCAACACTTGCATCTCGCAAGATGAAATCATGCCCTCGCATGATCGTTCCAGAACCACAACGTCGTTTCAGGTCATCCACGATCCTGGCCAATCGACGCCGGGATTCACGTTGCTCAGCAGCACGATCCAATGTCAATTCACTTCGATAAAAGCTGTCATAAACATTGGATAATTTGAGTGACACCAGACGTAAACTCACCCGACGTCGCCACGCTTTGCGCAACAGGACGCCCAGTCGACTGTAGATATCCGTTTCAAGATCCGTAGGCTCATCGAGACTTTCACCGAACTGATCTTCCATCATGTCGTTGTAACGCACCTTGACGGTCAGAGTGCGGATACATTTGCCATCGGCCCGCACCTTGGACATCAATACATCCGCCATGTGTCGTAAAGTAGCCTCGATCCGATCCTCATCCGTCTGATCTTCTGCAAAGGTTTCCTGTTTGCCATAGGATTTGGCGGAAGCCACCCGTGGAACAATCGGCCGTTCGTCATGTCCATCGGCATACTCCCGGATACGGGGCGCGATGCTCCCCAGGATCAAATGCAGCAAATCCGTCTCGGTGGCTGAGATTTGACCAATACGCGCCAGACCGGCGGCGTTCAATCGAGAGGCCGTCTTGGGCCCGATCCCCGGAAGCCAATGATTGGCCAGGGGATGGAGAAACGATGTTTCATAACCTTTCTCAATTTCCTGAAACGCTGCCGGTTTGTATAATTTGGAAGCAATCTGACTGATCAGTTTATTGGAACCGATCCCTTCGCTCACCGTGATCTTCAGCGTTTCTCCGATGGCTTTGCGAATCGTTTGAGCAATCTCCGCAGCCGAACGTCGCACTCCGGATAAATCAAAATAGCCTTCATCAATCGAGGTAATCTCGACGTCCGGCGTGAAATCGTAAGCATACGAAAACATCCAACGAGAAAAGCGTTCGTACTTCTCGTAATCTCCCGGCAACAGAATCAGTTTTGGACACAACTTGCGTGCCTGAACCGTGGGCATCGGAGTGTAAATACCAAACTTTCGGGCTTCATACGACGCCGCCGCAATGATGCCGCGTTTCTCCCCCCCCACCGCAACCGGTTTTCCACGCAAACGCACATCTGATGCCTGTTCCACCGAGGCAAAAAAAGCATCCGCGTCCAGATGAACCACCGTTCGCTTCAATGGAGGTGCACTCGCCATAACATTCGAATAAGTTGGAGTCCAAGCTTAAGCTTGCTCCCCGGAAACGCAGCGCCCCGGATAGAAAAACGAACAAAGAAAATTTCACCTAATGAAATTCCATCATCGACTCCGTCGATGCCCTGCATGCTTAAGCATGAACTCCAACTAAACATCCCAACCTTTACCATAGTTTGTGATCGGGTATGATTTCCATACACGAGCGGCTTCATCTTTCCCCATCGATTCCAGATAAACTTGCGCACTGGAAAACGGCCAATCCTGCCATCGTTGTACATAATCATGTTTAACTGGATTGTGGTGAATGTAATTAAGCGTAGCCCAGAAGTGTCGATCAGACTTCATGACGGTTTCCGTGACACCAAACCACACTTTCCTTGCTGTGGCTCCCTCCTCTTGATTCCATTTATGCGCCGTAGATCCGTGCAGTTTGCCTAGATACTTGGTAATGCTGACAGCGTTCTGAACGTCGGCGAGAAAGTGATAGTGGTTAGGCAAAACAACCCAAGCGATTAAGCGATCACAAAGATCGTCCAGGAGATTCAGGAATTGATTTTCAAAAACTCGCATCCGCTCTGGATTCAATCCGATATGAGAGCGGTGTTCGTAACAAGCGGCAGTAAATAAATAACAAGAAGATCGATCACTGTTACGATGCGGCGGACTATGCCACGGCAAATTGTGCCTCTTCCGATAGGTCAACAGCTCTTGACGTTGTTTATGATTTAAGCTCCTCCATAAATACATAATCGTCCTTGTTGCGGTTAGTGTTGGAGTCCAATTTCTTCCTTATCGAACCTTTCTGATTAAAGCCACCATGACGCCCTGAATGACAAGTTCCTGGGCTGGAATGAGATTAGGATATTTGGGGTTTTCTGCTTTAAGACAGGGTTTCCCATGCTGCTTGACGAAGGTTTTGAGAGTGGATTCATTATCGATCAAAGCCGCCACCACATCTCCTGGGCGCGGGTCCATCCCGTGTTCCAGAATGGCATAATCCCCTTCCACAATATGCCGTCCAATCATCGAATCACCACGCACTTCCAAGGCAAAAGTGCGTGGTGAAGGTTTGACTCCAAGCGTGTCCACATCCACCGAGATGCAACCCTCCACATCCTCCTGCCGCCGCTCATCCGCGAACCCTGCCGGAATGCAACCATAGATAGGAACGTCCACAATCCTGGCCCTCGAGGAAGGTTGGTAAAGCATCCGTGGCGAGCGCACCGCCCGCAATGAACGCGCCTGATACGGTCGATGCTCCAGATACCCCTTGCGCCGCAAAGCTTTCACGTGATCTGCCGCCGCCGTCATGCTCCGAAAACCAAAGTGCGCGGCCACTTCCCGCAAACTGGGAGGTGCTCCGCTAACCTGTTGATGCTCCGCAATAAATGCCAGAACCTCCTGTTGCCGCTGCGTTAAATCTCCTTTCATACTGTTCATTTGAACAGTATATTACTCACCAAACGTGTCAATCTTGGAAACAAAACGGAAGCGACTATTGATCAGTTGCCCCGCAAGGAAACGTTCACCGCTTCGAAGCCAGACTGATAAAAAATTTCCCAGTCAATGAGGAGTAAAGCAGTCGACAGTTTCCAGGAAGGATATAGTCGTCTGGAATCCTTGGAGAAAAAATGCAGGCCCCGACAAATCGCGCGAGTCAGGGGGTTCCACCTAATTCCCGCCCCGGCTTTGACAATCGGTTTAATATATTCTTCGTGATACGGACGACCGCCGGATCGTTTCCACTCAGTCCGTGAGCCCAATCCGTAGTTCCAGTGGTGACCACCGTGCCCCCTCGTGTGTAAGTTCCCAAAACGGCGGCCCCAATTCGGTCTTTGGGAAAACGGTCGTACCAATAGCTGTCGCCAGGAGCCCACCGCGCAGGACAGGTTGCCAGAATGGTGAAGGAATCGGGAGTGCCATCCCGGTGAGTTGGAAAAGGCATTCCGTCCTTCCACTCGATTTCACAGCCGTCGCATTCGTACCCCACGATGGTGTCCTCGCCTCCAAATCGATCATCGCGTTGAAGATTTGTTCCCTCAAACAGCCAATGATCCGGGCGATGCACTTTGAATGAAGCGGGGCCGTCCATGAACTGATTGTGGCTCCAATGATACCCTCCCCAGAGAAACCCCACTCCAGTCAATTCATTTTCAGGTCTCTGGACTAGGTGGTGACTCCACAGGGTGCTTAACAATGCATGATTCGTAGTCCGATAATGCGGGTCCAATTGAAAGGCCTGCTTCCAGCATGTCAGGGCTCTGCCTTCACTTTCGCTGCGAACCTGCCAGCAACAAGTATTCCCGCTAAAGAAGGCGACGTTTCCTCCTTCGACGATGAACTCTTCCAGATGATCCCGCATCGGAGCAGACCAGTACTCATCATGTCCGACGCTCAGGATCAATTGATAGTGCTTGAGAATTTCGGGATGAAACTCCAGATCGCTGTTGGCAGCATAGTCCAGAACGAAGCCATTCGACTCCGCCCAGGCGACGAACGGCCGTTCCCATTTGTTGAATTGAGAAAGTATCGGCCGGTCGAACGAGACTCGGTGACCTTGCAGTCCGTCGCGATCGTGGTACGAATACAAACTGTGCCCGCCCCACGGGGTGTATGCGTTGTAGGTGTTCGTGGCAAGTTGGATCAGGATCTTTGTGTCTTTGCCCGGTGTCAACGACCGGACAATAAAGAACAGGGTCGAAGTCACTGGTTTCTTGTTGCCCGCTGACAGGGTTACTTCATAGTAACCGCTCTTCCAGTCGTCCGGAATCCGAACGAAAAATGTCTCCGGCCAGTCACAGCCGTCGGAAGAAGCGCGATCAGGAATCGGGCGCGCAACGCTGGGGATGCCTCCTTTCTCGAAGACGATTTCTTTCCTTGCTGCAACCCGCGTAATCGTCACGGAAATCTCGGGCTCGCTGCTCGAGAGATGAAGGGCGACCTCTTGTCCCGGCCGATAGCTTAACTGATCCGAATATCCGAAAACGAAAGGAGTTTCCGGTTGTATTTGATCGGCTGACGCCGGATACAGCCAACCGACAACCGCCAGCATCTGAGGTGCCCCCCAAATAGGGTGCCACGGAGGCGGAAAAATAAGATAGAATCTC
>CAYFHO010000100.1:5016-12995 GCA_964342825.1 uncultured Verrucomicrobiota bacterium | reverse complement strand
CACAGCAGTCAATGAATACCTCGACGAATTCGCTAGAGGAAGGAACGTCGATGACATCGAAGACATGTGGCAGAACGCCTATACCAGCTCCTACTGGCGAAACGGACCTGTCCTGAACAATGCACTCAGCGGACTGGACATGGCTCTGTGGGATATCAAAGGTAAACGAGCCAATATGCCGGTTTACCAATTGCTAGGTGGAAAATCTCGATTTGCTGTGGACTGCTACTCACATGCCAGTGGTCGGGACTTCAAGGAATTGGAAGACAGCGTCAAATCGAAAATGGAACAAGGGTTTCGACACATCCGTATCCAATTGGGCGGCTATGGATCCACCCACCTTTCAACGGAACCTCATTTCAAGCAGGCAGGCTTTGGCCTGGATTCGGATGGACATATGGATTCACTACCTTACCTGAAAGCAACTCCCAAAATGTTCGAACATATTCGATCCACGTGTGGCGATGCTGTTCAACTTCTGCACGATATTCACGAAAGAATTGAACCGATTGAGGCAATCAATTTACTCAAGGAACTTGAACAATACCGCCCATTTTTCATCGAAGATCCCCTGGCGCCCGAGCAGAATGGATACTTTAAGTATTTACGTTCACAAACCAGTGTCCCCATTGCGATGGGCGAGCTTTTCAATAATCCACACGAATGGGTTGGATTGATCACGGATCGCTTGATCGATTTTATTCGGGTTCACATCACCCAGGCAGGAGGTTTCACGCCTGCCAGAAAACTTGCCGCCCTGGGTGAATGGTTCGGTGTTCGTACGGCCTGGCATGGACCGGGAGATTTATCTCCAGTCGGACACGCCGCCAATGCTCACCTGGATTTGAACATTCACAATTTTGGAATTCAGGAAAGCGTCCACTTTAACGAAGCCATGCGGGAAGTATTCCCAGGGGCTCCCACGATGAAGAACGGTTACATGCACGTCCATGAGGCCCCTGGATTTGGAATCGATATCAATGAAAAGGCGGCAGCCAAACATCCTTTCCCGGAACATCCCGGATACTGGAAACCGGTTCGCAGAAGAGATGGCACAGCGGTGAGACCTTAATCACGCATTCGAGATGAATTACCTTAATGTATCATCAGCCTGGATCCTTCCGGTCTTTATCATGACTGCGGCTAGAACGCTGAATGCAGAATGGAAGCAACATACCATCGACAACACTTCACAGGGAGCCGATGGCGTGCGTCTAATGGATGTCAATGGAGATGGGCGTATGGATGTGGCAACGGGATGGGAAGAAGGAGGATTGGTAAGAGCCTACCTTCATCCAGGCAAACTCAATGTGAAGAAACCCTGGCCTTCCGTGACTGTAGGACACGTGAATTCACCGGAGGATGCCGTCTTTGTGGATGTCGATGGAAACGGTATCATGGATGTCGTCAGTTCATGCGAAGGAAAGACCCTAGCTGTCTATGTTCATTGGGCGCCCGATAAGAAGGATGATTATTTGATTTCATCCAAATGGAAAACTGAGGCGATTCCATCCCTTCAAAACAAATCCATGTGGATGTATTGTCAACCAGCCCAAATAGATTCGAATTCTTCAATGGATTTGATTTTGGGTTCAAAGGGAGAGAATGCGTCTATCGGTTGGCTGGAAGCTCCTGAGAATCCTCGTCAGTTGGCTGATTGGAAATGGCATCAGGTCTATGAAGCGGGTTGGATCATGTCCATCATGACATTCGATGCGGACCATGACGGAGATCCTGACATCCTCGTTTCAGATCGCAAAAACTCCAACAGCGGCGTGCTTCTATTGGAAAATCGTGTACGTAATCAAAGCGCAAATCCAAATGACCATT
Source organism: uncultured Verrucomicrobiota bacterium (assembly GCA_964342825.1). GTDB lineage: Bacteria > Verrucomicrobiota > Verrucomicrobiia > Limisphaerales > AAA164-E04 > AAA164-E04. Next base: position 11,165 of record CAYFHO010000100.1, on the reverse strand, counting down.
GGATCGAACATCGCATTGGCCCCAAAGGCAGCGAGGTATTATTTATCGATTACTCTTTTGCAAGCGATGCCCCAGGGATGACCGTCTGGGCAGCTGTCAAACCCAACGTTATTTGGCAACTGAAAGCCAAGCAACCTTACGATGAATACTGGGATAGAAGTGTCTTCGAAATGCCGGATTGGATGAGCCGATCAAAGGCAGTTCGACAGGGAGATTTAGATAAAGACGGAAAACCAGACCTGGTGGTAAATTGTGAAGGAGCCTCGGACGGAAAATCAGGTATGGCGTGGTTTACACTTCCAGCGGGAACTCATTCTGAGGAAAAAACTCCAGTTTTTCACGATATTGCCGGACCAAGAGGAATCAAATTTGATCGCATCGAACTCCTGGATCTGGACGAAGATGGAGATTTGGATGTCATGACTTGTGAAGAGAGGGGTGAGCTGGGAGTGATTTGGTATGAGAATCCGCATCATTGAATTTTACCAAACTAAGAATAAATTCTGGAATACTATGCATAACTCCAAATCATCGATCACCAAAGCATGGTTCCATCTCGTCCTGGCAGGTTTCATCATTGCCTTGACCACCGGATGTTCAGGATTCCATCGAGCCTGGAAACAGGAAGTGTCCAAAAACATAAACTATCCCCCCAGCAGCATTGAAGGAGCATGGGAAGGCAAGTGGTTGAGTGATGTCAATGGGCATCATGGACGTCTTCGTTGTCTGGTTCAGAGAAACGAGGACGGAACCCTCACCACGTGGTATCATGCAAAATATAAAAAGGTTCTCGGCTTTGCATATTCTGTGGATGTTCGGGCGGAGCCTGCCCCGAATGGCCACTCTTTTGAGGGAGAGGCTGACTTGGGAAAACTGGCCGGTGGTAATTACGAATACAAGGGAGCGGTTGCTGATGGGGTTTTTAATGCCACTTACAAATCAAAATTTGACTATGGCTCATTCAAGATGAATCGTCCTCCAGCAGATAAGTAACCCTAAAATAATTTTACTGAATAAACGCTGTATGCCTGAGAACTCACGAAAAGAATTGGACCGTTTTATGCGCGGATTGGTTCGCCGCAATCCAGGGGAACCGGAGTTTCATCAGGCTGTCGAGGAAGTTGCCGAGTCCGTTCTTCCGTATGTCCTCGACCACCGGAAGTATCGAGATGCCCAAATCCTCGAAAGAATGACGGAGCCGGATCGAATCGTGATTTTTCGTGTGACCTGGGAGGATGACAAGGGACGCGTTAGAGCCAACCGTGCCTGGCGTGTCCAATTCAACAATTCCATAGGACCCTACAAAGGAGGTTTTCGATTCCATCCATCGGTGACGTTGAGTGTTCTGAAGTTCCTGGGTTTTGAGCAGGTTTTTAAAAACAGCCTGACCGGACTTCCCATGGGTGGAGCCAAGGGTGGCTCCAATTTCAATCCGAAAGGAAAGAGCGAACGTGAGGTCATGCGGTTCTGTCATTCTCTGATGATTGAACTGCACCGACACATTGGCGAAGACACAGATGTACCGGCAGGGGACATTGGTGTGGGAGCTCGGGAAATCAGTTTTCTTTTTGGTCAATACAAGCGACTTGAAAATCGGTTCACAGGAATTCTCACCGGCAAAGGTTTGGCTTTCGGGGGCAGTCTGGTCAGAAAAGAAGCGACCGGGTATGGATGCGTCTACTTTTGTCAAAACATGCTCGAACGTAATGGAGACTCGCTGGAAGGAAAATCTGTCGTGGTCAGTGGATCCGGCAACGTGGCGCTCTACACGGTGGAAAAAGCACTCGAACTGGGAGCCAAAGTGATGACAGTATCGGATTCCAGTGGATTCATCTATGACCCCGATGGGATTGATCGCGATAAATTGGAAAAGTTAAAGGAGATCAAGGAAGTCCAACGCAAGCGAGTGTCCGCCTACCTGGAGGCGTTTCCGAAAGCCGAGTTTCACAAGGGAAAACGTCCGTGGCACGTTCCATGCGACATAGCTTTCCCCTGTGCCACTCAAAACGAATTGAACGAAGAGGAGGCTCGTGCATTACTCAGCAATGGAGTGATCGCAGTCAGTGAGGGAGCAAATATGCCTACAGAACCCGGAGGTGTGCATGCCTTCCGTGATTCGGGCATCCTTTATGGCCCTGGTAAAGCTGCCAACGCCGGGGGTGTGGCTGTGTCCGGTTTGGAACAAAGTCAAAACGCTGTCAGGCTCTCCTGGAGTCGTGAGGAGGTGGATTCCAAACTTAATAAGATCATGAAGGACATCCACGAAAAATGCGTGATGCACGGCACCGAAAAAGATGGAAAGGTGGATTATGTCAAAGGATCCAACCTTTCAGGTTTCATCAAGGTCGCAGAAGCCATGCTGGCCTACGGAATAGTCTGATCTCCTTGCAACCCTGGTTTGGTGTGAAAGCAGAAAAATCTGTCTTACCTTATTCACTTGTCCGAAAACCCTACTCGCTGCTAATGTCCCAGCATGAGTATCAGGAGCAGACATTCAATCGCGGCCTTCACATTGATTGAATTACTGGTGGTAATTGCCATCATCGCCATCCTTGCCGGCATGTTGCTTCCCGCCTTGTCCAATGCAAAAAAACAAGCTCACAAGGCAAGTTGCGCCAGCAATCAACACCAAATCTCTCTGGCCTATATGATGTATGTCGATGATAACGATGATTGGTATCCGCTGACTCCGGGCATTGCGTCCGTTGGTGGCATCACCGGCACCAACAGAGGCAACAATGTGGTCCGGGGAGATATTCCCGCTGAGGAGAGACCACTGAACCCTTATGCAGATCAAAAGGTATTTCGTTGCCCCGCGGACAAGGGTGATTCGCTGCAAAAAGTGGACAACGTTTTCTTCTCGCTGGGTAACAGTTACCGCGGAGCATGGTGGAATGCTTTTCGGGTCAAACGTGTCTTGGGTTTATCGTCCTATAAAAAAGGCGAACCTGAAGCAACGCCTATCAAAGGGAGTGAAGTCGGACTCAGACCAACCACCAAGATTATTCAAGGGGATTGGCACTGGCACGGCAATCGAGGTGTTACCGACAAGCGAAGCATCTGGCATAATTTCAAAGGACAAACCCGCTACAATATGACCTTTGCCGATGGTCATGTGGAAATTGTTCATTGGCCCGAAGAATTCCTCGACTGGGTCAACGTCAAACCCGACATCAATTGGGAATGGTGGTGAAAAATCCAAAATCTCAGCAATCTCAACCAAAGATTTGACATGCTATCAAATACGTACAATACTACTGTACATATATGGAAGCCACCTATTCAGAAACGAGAGCGAGGTTTGCTGAGTTTTGGGATAAAGTCATTGATCAACGCTCTACATTAACCATCCATCGTCGAGGAGTAGAAGATGTCGTCATGCTTCCAGCCGCGGAATTACGCAGTTTACAAGAAACGGCCTACCTGCTCAGGTCCCCAAAGAATGCGAAACGATTACTGGAAGCTCTTTCATCTTCGATGAATCAAGAGGGAGATAAAGTTCAGCTGGATCAGTTACAAAAGGATTTGCTGAAAGATCCGAAATGATACCGCATGCGAACCTGCGTCATACAGAAACAGTTTCGTGAGGACTCGAAAGAGTGGATAAAGCAGGACCGAAAAGTTGCCTCCAAAATTTTCGACATGATGGAAGAAACGCTTCGATCCCCATACGAAGGTAGGGGAAAACCCGAGCCCTTGAAATATCTCCCAAGTAATTTGTGGTCAAGAAGGATCACTCAAGAAGACCGGCTTGTATATCGAGTATATGAAAACACAGTCGATTTCATTCAGGCAAAATACCATTATTGAATTACCGGCTTGCCTGCGATAGATCCGAGCAATTTTTCAAATTGCTTTCAAGCCTTCTACACCAAATCAAGCAACGTTTCTGCGCACGTTTTGGCGAACTCGGGATCGTTGACCGTTGTATCCATTTCAACAATTTTGATGTCCTTCCGCAAGTGAGTTCGAATGGCGTTGAAAAGGGATTGATCCGCTTCGGGATCATGAAATGCCCCTCCCTCTGCGCTGATGATGCTCAGTGCTTTTAATGGAAGCAGTACAGTCACGGGTGCCGTGTAGGCATTGATTTTTTCAGCAAGAATGCAGCCCAGCTCATGACACTCTTCAGGAGTCGTGCGCATGAGGGTCACTTGAGGATTGTGATGATAAAAGTTTCGTCCTGAAAACTTGGGTGGAACGGTTTCTGGTTCGCCAAAGTTCACCATATCCAGACACCCCGGCACAACAATTGAAGGCACTCCGGCTTTTCCTGCCGCTTCGTGTCGGTGGGGGCCGGCTGTTAAGACACCTCCCACCAATTCATCGGCCCATTCGGTGGCGGTAATGTCGAGTACGCCCGCAACCATTCCGCTCTCAATCAATGATTCCATGCAGCGACCTCCTGTTCCAGTGGAATGAAAAACGAGGACTTCGAACCCATGTTCCTCCAGAATTTGTTTGGCCGCTTCGACACATTCCGTCGTGTTTCCGAACATGCTGGCAACAATGATGGGTTTATCCTCCTTGGAACTGACCTGACTTTCCGTCATGCCACAAATGGCAGCGGCGGCTTGGGTAAACAGGGTCCTGGATATGCGGTTCAGACCAGAGACATCCACGATGCTGGGCATCATGACAATATCCTTAGAACCAATGTAATGAGCGGTGTTTCCACTGGCCAGGGTGGAGATCATCAACTTTGGAACCCCAATGGGAAGAGCCCGCATGGCGGCGGTCGCGATGGAAGTCCCTCCCCCTCCCCCAAGAGAAATGACACCTCGAATCCGATTTTCCTTGTGAAGCTGTTCAAGTAGAATGGGAGCCGCCTTTACCATGGCCGCAACACACTCTCCTCGATCCTTACCGGCCGAAATGGAATTGATATCAAGGCCGGCTGCAGCAGCTACTTTCTCTCGAGTGATATCGGGCTCAACCTGGGCGGGAGATCCCGTACCGACATCAATCAGCAGAGGTTCATGCCCATGCTTCTTGATCTCTTCTGCAATAAAGGCGTGTTCAATGCCTTTGGTATCGAGGGTTCCTAGAACTGCAATGGTCGCCATGATAAAGATGGTTTGCTCCAGATTAGATCCAATACCTTTGGATCATTTTAACTTTGTTCGCTGAAATCAAAGTTTCCAGCGGCAGGCGATTTTAAGGATTTGAACTGGCGTGTCAGTTGAGTCAGAGATTCTTCAACTGCCATTCGCTCCAGTGAACTGGCTCCAACGAAACCGAGTACGTCTGTATTTTGAAGAATTCTATCCACATCGTCAGGAGTATTGATAGGTCCTCCATGAGCCAGAAACAGGACATCCTTCCGAACAGTTTTAACCGCTTCGATGATTTCCCTGGTTCGTTGAATCGCAAAATCCCAGGTCACAACTGCACTTGAAACTCCGATCGAACCTCCCACTGTCGTTCCCACATGAACAATAATCGCATCCGCACCCGCCTTGGCCATTTCAACAGCTTCTTCAGGCGTCGCCACATAAACGATGGAAAACAAATCCATGCGTCGTGCGAGCGCGACCATTTCAAATTCTTTCCGGACGCTCATCCCGGTTTCCTCGAGAACTCCACGAAACTGTCCATCCACAATGGTGTGGGTTGGGAAATTGTTAACCCCTGAAAACCCCATGTCTTTGACCTGAAGCAGCCAGTGCCACATGCGTCGCCGTGGATCCGTGGCATGCACTCCACAGATGACAGGCACTTCTTCAACCACTGGCAGAACTTCATACTCACCAATTTCCATGGCCACTGCATTGGCATCACCATAAGCCATCAACCCACTCGTTGAACCATGTCCCATCATGCGAAACCGACCAGAGTTGTATATGATGATCAGGTCACCGCCCCCTCGTTCTATGAATTTGGCTGAAATACCGGTTCCCGCGCCAGCCGCAATGATGGCGTTGCCTTCTTTCACAGTTTCATGAAGCCTTTCAATAACTTCGTTGCGAGTGTAAGGATTCCCCTTCCCTGTCCATGGATTTGGCATAATTCTTCTGAGTAAAATTGGATCTAGGTTTGTCTGATAGGATAATGCTAGATTGTACCCGAGGCCAACACAGATTTCATCATCACGAAAACAGGATACAACGGATAACAAGATCAAATATCTGGAGAAACAGATGAGGTAG
>CAYFHO010000100.1:0-4916 GCA_964342825.1 uncultured Verrucomicrobiota bacterium | reverse complement strand
GTTTGAATGGCCAGGGCGGCTGCAGCAAAACCAAAGCTCCCGGTGATATGCGTCACGCTTCCATATCCATCCGCACATCCTAGACGACCTGATCTGGCAGACTGGTTTTCGATGTCGCAGGTTTCTTCATGATCCCATGGCCCCCTTGCAGGTTCGGGAGAAAAAACACAGGGTATCCCAAACTTCTTATCCCTTGGAAACTGATATTCAGACCGCAACCTTTTGCGCACTTGCAAGAGTAACCGATCATGATGTGCCTTGCTAAGATCGGATGTTTCGATCTGAAAAGGATCAACACGACCGCCTGCTGCCCCTGTACAGACAATCGGAAGCCCCCGATCTTTAGCCATACTCAGCAAAAGACATTTGGCATTGATCCGATCAATGGCATCCACCACCACATTGTAAGAATCTTCCAAAAGGCTATCAGCTGTTGATTGAGTGAAAAACATGGACTGAGCATTGACCTTGCATTCGGGAGAGATCAAGGCAATCCGGCGCGCCATGGCTTCTACCTTGAGTTGACCTACTTCGCCATCCAGGGCGGGAACCTGACGATTTACGTTGGTGACACAAACCTCATCCAGGTCCACCAGGGTCAATTGACCAATCCCAGTTCGCGCCAGTGCTTCTGCTGTCCAGGAGCCAACTCCTCCAATACCAATCACACAAACGTGGGCTTCGCGGATTCTTTGGGATGCAGTCCTTCCGTACAGACGCTCGATACCTCCAAACCGTTGATCCCAGGAATTCATGATGACGAACCAGTTTTAGGGGCGTCCCTTAATACTTGAGAAGAGGGAGGGAGATCTTTCATTTCCTGTTCGGCATGATTCGCGAGCTTCAGCATTCGTTCGCCACTGGGCCGAATGGATCTTTCATAACTCCCCACCGCTTTGTTGTAGGCATTCGATGCCGTATCAAGCCCTGTGCGAATCTTATCCAAATGATCCACAAACACAGCTATGCGCTTGTAAAGTTCCTCGGCTGCCGAAGCAATAGCTCTGGCATTCTCAGTTTGTGCATGTTGTTTCCAACTGACACTGACCGACCGCAGAAGAGCGATCAAGGAGGCAGGTGTGGCAATGAGGATTTTCCGTTCGGCAGCCCAGACGATGAGTTCCTGGTCGGCCTCCAAAGCCGCACTGAACAATGATTCCGCAGGGAGAAACAAAACGACATAATCCAGGGCATTGGGAAACTGACCGGGGTAGTCACGCCCTGCTAAATCCCGGATGGTTAACCTTAATTTGGTCGCATGTGTTGCCAGCATTTTGGATCGCTTCTCTGGATCAGCTTCATCCATCTGTCCCACAAATTCCAACTCTGGAACTTTGGCATCCACTACAATCACCCGGTCCCCTGGCAGAGAAACAATCATGTCGGGTTTGGAATCACCCGACTGAACCTGCTCCACAAAATCACAGTGAGCACTCATACCAGCCGCTTCCACCACACGCCGTAACGTTTCCTCTCCCCATCGACCGCGTGCCTGATTCGAACTCAGGATGCGTCTGAGCTGGAGGGTTTCTTGTGACAGACTTTGACTGTGAGTCGTCAACACTTCGAGGTGATTTTTCAATTCACCGAAAGTTTTTGATCGTGCCTGTTCGCTTTCGGTGAGTTGCTGCCGGTAAATTTTCAATTGTTCTTCAAGCGGCTTGATAAGACCAGCCACCGCTTCCTGACGTTTGGATAAATCTCCTTTGGCAGCTTCCTGAAAGGTCGCGAAGGATTCTTTGGCCAACTGTAAAAAAGCGGGATGAGTTTCTTTGAGGGCATCCGTACTCAAGGCTTTGAAAGTATCCTTTAAATCCTGAAGGGCCTTGGCATGCTCTTCCTTAAGCCGTTGAAAGTTTTGTTCGTGCAACCGAACTTGCTCACTTTGATATTTTTCAGCGGATTCCAGGCGCGCTTCTGCCGAAGATCTGGCGGATCGTTGAGATTCGAGATCCTCGCGCAAAGACTTGATATCGGATTCCTGTTGCTCAAGTTGGCCACGCAACTCCTCCTCAAGTCGCAAGGCTACCTGGTTCTGTCGTGCAGCTGTCAACCACCAGGAAAGCAACCATCCAATCAAGCACCCGGATAATAATCCGATGAGTAAATAGGCCCATTCCGGCATGATCTAATAATGAGCCACAGCTTCGATTTCAACACGAGCCCCCATGGGCAGGGCTGCTACTTGGACAGTGGATCTCGCCGGGAAATTTTCGGTGAAGAATTGAGCGTATACTTCATTGACCTTTGCAAACTCGGACAGGTCCACCATGAAGATGGTAGTCTTCACCACATGACCTAAATCCAACCCTTCACTTTCAAGCAAGAGTCGAAGGTTGTTTAATACTCGAGTGGCTTGAACAGAAATATCCCCGTCCACCATTGCATTTGTCTGAGGGTCCAACGGTATCTGGCCAGCAGTAAAAAGAAGGTCTCCTATGCGTGATCCATGGTTATACGGCCCAATGGCCTTAGGTGATGTCTCAGGTGAAAAAGTCTTTTTTTGCATATCGCTCTGTTCAACGCATCCTAGCAAAGGCTCGATGAAACTCAATGTCTCAATAATGAGTTAATCTCCACCAACCACCGCCCTGCTATAATCCCAGGCAATCCAGTGGCGTTCAAACATGCCTCGCGATCCATCATTAAATTTCTCAAATGTCGAAAAAGCTATACTCACCCTGAATCCACCAAAGTCTTTGGGAACTACAATTCCCTGAGAATGACCCATTGAATGGAACTCGTAGCAGGATCGAAATCCAGCATCGCATTGATCACTTGGGAGTGATTGATACCCAACGAAAGCATGCGGATCGTCCAAACTTGGGTTAACAAGCAGCGAATCTTCGATTGGATCCAGAATCCAACCCCGAAGTTCTGTTCGAAACGGGCTCAGTCCGCCCTGTAACCTGGAAGGAGCCCCATTGGCACTGGCAGTGATGGACATATTGATCAAATCGCCTTCCCTGACTTTCAGAGGGGGTTCTATCCAAGATAGGGAATAATCAATATCTCCATCGGTAATGGTAATGGAGGTGTTGTCTCGTGTTACCAAGGACAGCCTATTTGAACTTGTCGAGAGTATTGGATTTTCACTTCTGACGAAGGTATCGCTGCTGTCTCCTTGTATAATGTCTATGCGAAAGAATCTGGAGACAGGATCATAACCAGGGATCAGAGGGTTAATGGTAAATCTATACCCCAATACTTTTCCTTCATCACCCGCTTTGGGTTTGATAGAAAAGAAACCCTTGGTTCCAAATTCCGTTTCAGGTCGCTTTAAAAACTCTTCAGCATCCTCAGTGGAGGCCACAACAGATACTTCATGATTCACGAAAAATCTATTTTCGTATGAACCTGAAATACGAATCATCCCATCGATATCCATTTCAAATGTTTCCCCTTCCTTGACCTCCACAGCTGCCACAGGTTTGGTATGAATAAACTGCCGGAAAGGAGTCAAAATGGGTTGAAAAAACTCGGGTGTAATTTCCCTGCCCATTCCATTTTCATAGGCACCTTCCGTCAAACCAGCACAAGTAATAGTATTGTACTCGTTTCCACTGTCCCAAATATTGGCCCACGGACCTCCGAAAAGGATGCTGTAGGGTCGCCCCAATTGGTCGATTGCCCAATTGGCTATTTTGTCTCGATCTTCATCTGAAACCTCAAACAACAAAGGGCGCCGTGCTCCCATGTACATATGACCATGAAGTTTTTTGAAATCCTCCAAATTCCCAAACCGAACACCATTCGAAGAATAACCTGCTTGCAGCCTCGCATCCTCGTCAAAGGTCGCCTCAATGATCGTCTGGCCGTCATTGCTAGAGTCCGATTTGCCCTTTGTCCCCAGATACAATCCAGCATGTCCCGGAAACCAATCCCCTCCAATTCCAGCTGATTGCGCGTCGGTCAAGGCATAAAGAAGGTCTCCTTTTTTGAGGTATTTACCCGGGAAATCGAAAACCAAGTACACCTTATTTTCCATATTCCAGGCCAATTGAGAGAAGTGCGGAACATTGAACTGCAAAATCTGACTTGTTGAATCGAACAGAAAATCGTCCAGCAGCTGGAAATAACTCAACTCACTGCCAACATTGCGTTCAGGATTGTTCAAACTGTGTGATCGCACCGCCAACTCTTCAAGACTGGTGGGTGATCGCGGAAGTTTTACCCGCATAATTGCCGGCTCGTTAAAAACAAGCCCTGTTGGTTCCATTTCGAATTCCCCGAAAGTCACGCCCTCTTCTGGAGCATTCAGAGAGGTGTATTTGGCACGAATCTCTGTTGGGGTGTCCACCCCACCCGGCGGCACTTGAAAGGTAAAAGTACTGTCATCTGATGAAATTACGCCACCTTGGTCCGGTGTAACCATTCCTGAAGCGATTTGAATGTTGGGAGTCATGGTCCCACCACCACCATGATCGATGGTATCTCCAGATAGTTTGAAAAATCGTTGAACCTGGTCAATGGCCACAACCGTCCAGTAATCGAATCCATCCTGTTGGATCACTCCAGAGTATTTTGACCAGCTCACAGGTGCGCTCAGGCTGTCGGTAAATTCTAATTCGACTCCTGATGACTCGGTGGACCAGAAAATCCTCAGACTGCCATCCGCTTGTTTTTCAGCTGACAAAGGAATCGAGGTTCGATCACCGGATACAATGGCAACACCTTGCAAAGGAATGACAAGCTCCGGCATTTCCAGATCATTGGTTTCAAATCGAAATTCTCCACTGAACTCACCTGCCGCCACTGGGCGGAAGATCGAAAGAAATGTCGTTTCCTGGCCCGATTCCAATGTGATTGGAACTGGATCACTCAATCCTTCAAATGGGGGCCCCGGACTATAAGATGGATGGTTAATGATGAGATCACCATCCCCTGCATTACTCACCACCACATCAAAGCTCTTG
>CAYFHO010000099.1:0-13572 GCA_964342825.1 uncultured Verrucomicrobiota bacterium | reverse complement strand
GGAAATCACTTGCAGCCAACCACGCCTTTTTCTGGGGTTTTTTGATCACGGCTTCAATTGCTGTTTCCAAGCGTTGGCAAGATCGCCCGGCATCCACCAAACAACAGAAGCGACAACAAAAGTTAATGGAAGCTGATCGAGGGACTTCCCTACAAAAATCCAGGTTACGAGAAAGCCTTCTAAATAAAAACCCTGTGATGTGGCTGTTTTGTCGCAGTCGATTCAAGGCATGGTATCCTTGGGTCATTTTTGCACTGGGAGGACTCTATTGGACATGGGGCAGTTTACGTTTCGGTCGTGGGTTTTATAGTGAACCGGCCAACTATATCACAACCGCCTACATCTGCAGTATGTTGATCAAATGCTGGATTGGAGCCGAGGCCAGTCAAAGACTTACGGATGACCGCAGAAGTGGGGCACTGGAATTACTTTTCAGTACTCCCCTGAAAGTAAAGGATGTTTTGAACGGTCATTGGATGGCGATTCAACGTCAATTCCTGGGTCCTGTCATTTTTGTGTGTGGGCTGACAATTTTCTTTGCTCTGATCCTGTTAATTGACTCAGGACGACTCGGAGCCAGGCAATCCACTTACATGGCAACCATGTTTTTCGCACACCTGATCATGATCGTCGTCGATTGTTTCGCCCTTTTCTGGTATGGACTTTGGAACAGCGCGCGAGCCAGATATGTCAATCGTGCCATCAGCGGCACCCTGTTTCATGTCTTGATGCTGCCTTGGATTGTTTATCTCCTTTTTACGATGTCCTTTTTTACCATGCTGGCTTTTCAGGGCAGGAGAATTGAACTTCCCGTCAGTGAAGAATACTTCATGCTGGGAACCTGGTTCACCATTGGGTTTGGGTATTCGATGTGGTTGATCATGCACAGCCGAAAACAATTAATGAATCAATTGAGGCTGTTTGCCACCACCAGACCGGGTGAAGAAAAACAGACCAAACCAGCCAGGCAGACTCAAGGCTCTGAATCCCCTGAACCCACGAAGTAATCAGTGGGCAACCGATAATCAAACATGACCCGCTGGGTGGCACTTTTTAGTTGAACGGCATCCAGAACCATTTTCTGCACCGTTTCACCAGGTAAAAACTCAATCACGTGAAAAGCTCCCTTGGGATGATCCAAAGCTTCCTTTAGCTCCGGCAAGGCGGTGATTTTTACCCCGTTAACTTTGTCTAAAACCAGGTATCGATAATCCTGATATCCCAAATTATACGAATCGGGGAGCACAAGCGAAAGCAGCACACACCCTGGATCCTCCTCTGTGGGACGTCTCTCTTTAAGCCGGACCAACCGGACCGGTGCGCGTCGCTGCCACTCGCTTCCCCAGCTGCGAAGATAAGGCTCAGTCAAAGGCTGAAAGACTAGCCCTCCAGCCATGAGGTATTCGGGAGGCATGTCGAATTTTGCGGAAGGCACATATTCCTCACTGTAATCAGCTCTCGCCAGTTCGAATTCTAATTCAATCTCAACTCCATCCCTCCATACGGTCATTGGCACTTTGTCCCCAGACCAATGCCCTCGGGTTGCCAGTCTTTCCAGCATCATGTTGCCATAAACCGGGTCGGCGTAATCACCTACGATATCGATGTCGAACCCATCCACTTTCAGTAAAATATCTTTGGGCTTCACCTTCGTTTCGTGACCCGGGATGGAAATAATTTCGGTCACAATCACACCACGCTTTCCTCCTTCGAGTTTGAGATAATCCAGCACGGCAGGGTTTTCTGCCCGCTTCCAGTAAAAGTTGAAATAGCCAACTCCCCTGAATTGATCCTTCTTGACCTGGTCGATGACTTCCTCAACGAAAAAGCTGGGGACGGCTGTGCATTTGCTTCTCGACTGCGAGGTGGTCAATCCAATAATTGCGTCTCCATATACAACAGCTTCAGACCAACCCACTCCGTCGATTTCAGAATCCAACTCCAACTGGGGAAGATCAATGTAGGACAATGCACTGCGCCCCATGCGCAATCGATTGATCTCCAAACGACGCGTTTCGAGTCGTCCGTCATTCCATCGAATCAGTTTGGCTTCCCCAGTCACGGGAACAGGATCAGCAAATTTAACGGGCTGTAACCCCTCCCAAAAACCTGGATCCTGAATATCCAACAGCGCCAAGTTGGAATGATAGTCTATCCAGTGAAGAGAAGCTTCATACCAGGATCCACGCCCGCCTTTCTGAACACGCAATACCGTATGATCAAAAAGATAGTCGGCGGTGGTCGCAATTTTTTTACCTTCAACAACCACTCCGAACTTGTTGTTTGAGGCTGTCCGACGAGACCATGGCTGGAAAAATTCATATTGATGCCGAGTGGATTCGATCTGAACAAGGGAGTTCGCCCACAGGTCCTTTTCCGGCTCTGCTTTCAGCATGAGCAGCGGAAGGAGGCCGAAGGAGTAGAGGAGAAAATATCTAAAATTTCGGATCATAATTGTCGGTCAAGTTGAATTCCGTATGTTTGAAGTATCTGGGCATTAACCTTGTTGGCTTCTTCACGATCAAGGCATTCGAATCCGAGGCGTTCTCCAAATTCGATCAAATGATGTGATCCTTCATGAGACTCAATCGCATCGATTAAATCATTCATGGAATCAATCCGTTTGCCATTCACCGAATCCACGAGCACACGACCCCGGATTTCCATGTTGGCGTTCACTGGATGTGCCAGGACGGTGGACAACATGACAGGTTCGCTTCGCGCTTTATCGGGTTCTGTATTCTTTCGATAAAATAATTCATACAACAAACCTATACCTGCCACGGCGGACCAGTTTTGGCCAAAACTGGTCAGGTAATCTCGACTCAAGGGAGTGAAAACCAATCCAGCGTATACAAAGTATTTTGGGGGGACATATTGATTTCCTTCCAATCGATCTTTGTAGTTCACGTAAACGGGCAATTCCAAATCAATTTCGCTTCCTTCACGCCAAATTTTGATGGGCACTTTGCTTCCGTGCTGAGCCTGGCTGAACGCAATTCCCCCGTGAACCTGGTTGCCCTCGTAAAGTATGGTTGCATCAGCCGCCACAGGGTAACCATTTGCCTCCAGGAGCACATCATCCTCTCGCAAAAACTCCTTGGCTGAGTCACTCATCAAGGTATCAATGCGAGCCCCTAGATTTGAATTTTCCAGTTTCAAATACTGACGGTATGCAGGATTGATCAACGGGGAAAGGCGTATCCCTGCTTGAGGGAACCCGTGGTACTCAGCATCTTGCACGTCTTTAAGAAAGTGCTGAATCACTGGAGGAGGAATAAAAAAACCAGTATTTTCCAGTCCTGGCGTGCCCTGAAAAGCCACGCCAACGACCTGGTCATCCATCATCACAGGGCCTCCTGAATTTCCGGGATTGATGGCTGCATCAGTCTGAACTGCCAGTAGATTGCGGTTCCCGGGCTGAACATAATTGATGAGTTCAATGCGACTCACCACTCCACTGGTATAAGAGATCTGTTCTCCACCTGCAGGGTATCCGATGGTGTTCACCACTGACCTTACCTCAGGAAGCACACCGATGGGCAAGGGTTCCAATCCTTCAAAAAAAGATTCATCCGCAACTTCTAGTAGCGCAAGGTCACAATCATGACCGACAAATGAAACTTGAGCTAGGTGCGGACGAGAATCTTGAAAGCGACGAACCAGTATCTGTTTGGCCCAACTGACAACGTGGGCATTGGTCATGATACGGTTACCTTCAATCACAAATCCAGAGCCCGTCGCGCGTCTCACTGGAGAAGAGTTCCAGGGCTCATCCCAATCCGGTTCCTGACTGAAAGTGAAAATCTGAATGACAGATTTCTCAGGCTCAGCAGCCTGTGCCGCCATCATGGATAGCAATAGAGAAAGATGGATTAGGATCGTTTTCAAGATAACCGAAGATGAGGTGAAACAGCAGCTGGGTCAAGCATGGATGATTTGACGGCTGATAAATTCCACACTCTTTTTACTTCCCAAAAAAACACAGACTCGTAGCGTGATTTCACATGAAATCATTTGTCCAACCAACACTCTCTTTATGTGGACTGCTTTTCCTTGCCGGAACCGGAATAGATATCAAAGCGGATGATTGGCCCCGGTTTTTGGGGATCAATGCGGATTGTAAATCGGCAGAGACTGGATTACTGGACAAATGGCCTCAGGAGGGTCCTCCCCTGATTTGGAAAAAGGAAGTTGGAACAGGATACAGCGCACCTTCAATTCGGGACGGGCAATTGATACTTCACCATCGGATCAAGAATGAGGAAGTAGTGGAATCCATGGATCCAACCAACGGTGTGACAAACTGGACTTTTCGATACCCATCCAATTATATCGACCCTTTTGGATACAATAATGGTCCGCGCTGCACCCCCATTCTCACCGAGAGCAAATGCTACGTCTTTGGCGCAGAAGGCAGACTTTATTGTATCGATATAAAATCAGGCACTGAGATTTGGATGCGTGATACCGCCAAGGATTTCGATGTTCCAGAAGCTTTTTTTGGTGTAGGCAGCACTCCTCTCCTGGAAGGTGGGAAACTCATCGTAATGGTCGGAGGGCAACCCAATTCGGGTGTGGTGGCATTCGATGCCGCTTCCGGAAAAACCCTCTGGCAAAACGTGGGAAAAACCACATGGGATGGAGAAAGAAAAACCGGATGGCGTGGTGAACCTTACATTAAATGGCAAGGTTATGAAAAGCAGGCCTCATATGCTTCACCGGTCGCTGCGACTTTTCATGGAAGGCGCCACATTCTTTGCTTGATGCGACAGGGGTTAGTCTCTTTGGATCCGGACACGGGGAAGGAAAACTTTCATTTCTGGTTTCGAGCAACTGTGAATGAGAGTGTCAATGCCATGAATCCGGTCGTGTCAGGAAATAACATATTAATCTCGGCTGCCTATTACCGGGTAGGATCAGTCTTGCTCCAAGTGATGCCGGGGGGAAGATCGGTCGCAGAAATATGGAGATCCAGAGCACTTGAGGTCCACTGGACCACCCCGGTTTTACACGAAGGCAACCTGTATGCATTCAGCGGCCGTAACGAACCGGATGCACGATTTCGTTGCGTAGAAATGGCCACAGGAAAATTGCTTTGGGATCAGGATGAAAGCTGGCGAAAAAGTTACCTTGGACCTCCAGAAAAATATGGACGTGGATCAGCCATCCTCGCAGACAATAAATTGATCGTGATGGGAGAAGCAGGCCTTCTTGGGTTATTCCACCCAGATCCAAGCGCAGTGAAAGAGATCAGTAAATTTCAAGTTCCCGAAATGAAGTATCCTTGTTGGACCGCTCCTATCTTATCCAATCAGAAACTCTATTTAAGAAGCGAAAGTCGCCTGATCTGTTATGACTTGAAAGCCCATTGAATGGAAGAATCATCGATATTTTCTAAATGATACAATCCATTTCCGAGTGTCAGGATTGCCACGAGCTCAAAAGCCCATGATTGAGAAGTTCACATCCTATAACTAAAATTGAGCACTATCGGACAATCACACCAGTAACCAGTATATCTGGCAAACCGGCATGTATTCTGCTTATGGTTTTCATACACTGACCATGAGAATTCTACTTTATAGCATTACGGCTGCCATTTTTAGCTTCACGAATTTGGGGCTGACACAGGAATTTCAGCCGCTCGATCCTGATGATATTCTTGCTGTTTGGGATTTTAACGACGCCAGCACTGAAGACCATGCCCTCAGTCTGAATGATCAAACTCAGATCACTTTTGTCGGTGAGGCAAAATTCAGTTCAGACCGCACAGGACGATCCGGAACCTCCGGTGATCGTGCTCTGGATTTCGGCAAAACCGGGTCTGCCGAAAACCCCACTCATGCCATCGTCAATTCGGAAACTCCGAGTGGCGCGGCTTTTGTCGAAAGACTGAATGCTTCAAATGAAGATGACACGATCTCCGTTGCCTTTTGGCAGAAGTGGCATGATGGCCAAATCGCCAATAGTTCCTCTGTCTGGTTTACATCTCCTTCAGCCGGCTCTGGAGACAGGGGTTTTCAAGCCCATGCTCCGTGGGGAAACGGGATAGTCTATTTTGATTCATCGGGTTGCTGCGGTTCCCCTGCAAATCGATTGAATGGTGCAGGCTCCATTCCTGATTGGGGTGAGTGGCATCATATAACCTTGGTCAAAAAAGAAGGGGCAAAACAGGTTTGGATGAATGGAGAACTCACACTGGAACAAGATTCAGATGCCGCTCCCTTGTCAATGGATTGGACGGGACTTGTTTTGGGGCAAGCTGCCACCGAGCCTCAATTTGCTTTTCATGGAGTCATGGATGACGTTGCGGTCTTTGATGTGGCACTGACGGAAAACCAGATCAAAGCTCTCGCCTCCGGCACCCCTCCACTGGAACTCGCGTTGGCAGGTGACCAATGGCCACCAAGGATCACTCAAATCTTTCCAGCCGATGGCACCGAGTTTTATTCAGTCACAGGGGGGTTGGGATTTACCGTTATGACTGAGGCACCCAACACCATCAGGCAAGAGAATATAAAGTTGTATCTTAACGGAACAGATGTGTCCGATTCCCTTGTAATCACGGGCAACAATCAGGAACGAACGGGAAGATACAATCTTGTCCTGGAACCCAATCAAACTTACAGCGCCCGCGTGACTGCCACTGATTCAGAGGGCCGTGAATCTTCCATGACCTGGAGTTTCAACACCTTTGATCCCCTGGAGGCAAGGGCCGATATCCGCTTCGACCTTCAAAATATGGGCACTGCCCGTCAGTGGCCGGAAGAGACCGATGAGAATAGTGCCGTGCTGGCAATCGATGGAAGATCGAACACACAAACAGTCACTTCCAACACGCCCGGTGCCTGGTGGGAGTTGGAGTTGAATTATCCGGCACGGGTGAATCGACTCGAAATCACCGCCCCTTCTTCGGCTGAACTTGCAAGGTCCATGGAGGGGGTCATGTTACGTGTCTTCGATCTGCGAGACCACCTACTTTTCGAAGCGAGAACTCCATCTATCGATCCGGGCAATGTTTGGAAATTAAACATCCCTGGCGGGGTCGATGGACGTATCATTCGTTTTGAATTGGATGAAGGAATGAGAAATGGAGTTGGAGACTTCCGCATTGCTCTAGCCGATTTGAAGTTGTTTGGAGATCCTTCCCCTCCCATCGGAGCGATTCAATTAAAGGACATCGCCGTTGCTACCCAATCGGGAGGTGCTCTTTCAGCGGATCGTGCCATCGATGGAGACTTTCGAACCTACAGCGAATCCAATGATTCGGAGGGAAGTTACTGGCTGCTGTCATTGGACCGAGTTCGCCCCATCCATCGAATTGAATTGGTTAATCGCCCTGGAAATCAAAGTCGCAGAATGGGTGGGCTGCAATTGGAAATTCTGGATGAGAATTCAAACCCAATTGTCACCGAACAAATCTCCAATCCGGGCAGCGAAGGCGTATGGCATCACACCCTCCCGGAAGAAACCAGTGGACGCTTTGTTCGGATAAGCCTACCAGCAAATCAAAAGAACCAGGCCGGCGATTACGTCGTTTCACTGGCTGAAGTTCTATTATTCACTGCCGACAACCTGGCTCTCGATGCGGAAGCTTACATGATGCGATTCAACGAAAGCCTGCCCCCCACGGCCAATGGTAATGACGGCAGGTATGACACACACACCGAGACTACCAATCGAGCAGTCGGAGCATATTGGGAAACCGATTTGGGCGAGGAGAAAGCACTTTACCAAGTGCGAGTTATTGCTGCGGACGGATTTCAACGCCGCCTGACCCATACCACCGTTCGAGTCTATGACGGGAATCATCAATCCATTTTCTCAAAACATCTCGGAGGACGAGAGGAAATCTTTGACGTGAATCTTCCAGGCCCAATGGCTGCTCGCTATGTCAGGGTGGGTTTTGAAAACAAGGAAAGATCCGATCCTCCCGGAGTATCATGGTATCTGGGATTGAAGGAACTTCAAGCATTCGGATTGCCATTGGATGAAGCTGGATTGACAGGCTTCGGAGCAACCGCCAGGAACATCTCTTCAGGATCTGCAACCACTCTGGCATGGAAGGAACGAGATTTGAAGGAACTTCAACTTTACCCAATGGCGATTTCCATGGGATTGCGGACTCAGGCCAACGGAACCGGACAGATTGAATTAAACCCAACGGAATCGACTGAATATGCAATGGTCGGAATGCTTCATAACGATCATCACGTAAGATATGAGACTGTTTATGTCGATGGAAAAACCTTGTCTCCTTACATTAATGAATTCGTTGCAAACAACCGAATATCTCTGAGGGACGGGCGAGGTAGATCTCCCGATTGGATTGAAATACGAAATCCTAATAGCAATCCTTTTTCGATGACTGGTTTTGGACTGACGGATGATCCGGCACAGCCAATGAAGTGGGTGTTTCCTGAAAATGTCACCATAGAACCACACGGATTTCTTTTGGTCTTTGCATCGGGTCGGAGCGAATCCAGAGATTCAGAGGGTTGGCTGCATGCCAACTTTTCCATCAATGCGGCAGGGGAATCCCTTCAATTGACTCACCCCGACGGAACCGTGGTTGCAGACAAAATAGAGTCCTTCCCCCCTCAGAGAGAGGATCTGTCTTATGGGAGAACACTTTCGGGCGTCTGGACTTTTACGGAACCCACTCCGAATGAAGCCAATCTGTGGACCACCTATGAGGGTTGGTTAGCACCGTTGACGTTCAGTCAGCAAAGGGGATTACAGGAAAACCCATTCACCTTGCGCATTACAAATTCCAATCCGGATGCTGAAGTTTATGTGTCTACAGATGGAAAAATCCCTGATGAACTTTACACATCGCCCATCCGTATCACTGGCAATACCACCGTACGTGCTGATGTTCGTAAGGAAGGTTTCAAATCCCCACGCACTCAAACACACACTTATGTTTATGTGGAAGATACTTTGAATGCACCCAATATGAGCCGAACCATCACGGGCAATTCCAGGTACCGTGATCGCCTGCGAAAAGGGATGATGGACTTACCCATTGTTTCCATTTCAGTTCCTGAATTGCCGGATGACTGGAATGAACGAGAAGCATCAGTCGAATTCTTTCTCCCTGGTGCCAATCCGCTGCAAGTCAATGCAGGGGTGACGCGTTTCGGAGGTGCCTGGACTGAGTTTGCGAAGAAAAACTATCGACTTAAATTTCGCCCTGAATATGGAACCCGAAAACTGGAACTCCCCCTTTTTGAAGGATTCGACCATGGTGTCCTTGCAGTGGATCGTTTTGATGAACTCGATTTACGCGCAGGTGGTCACGACATGAACTCACGCGGATTTTATATGTCCGCCCGATTCAGTGAAGATACGATGCTTGAGATGGGCAGTCTGAATCCACACGGACGCTTTGTACACCTTTTCTTCAATGGCACTTATTGGGGACAGTATCATGCTCGAGAGAGATTGACTGACGCATTCCTTGCAGACTATCTGGGTGGAAAAACCGAGGATTACACCAACGTCAGGGGCAATGACAACGCAGGAAGCGGTTTCGTGCCGGGCACACCCGATCCAGTCAACCGAGAACCATGGGGTGCGGTTCGCAGCCTGAGTGGAAACTATGAAGAAATCAAGGAATGGTTGGACGTAAAACATTTGATCGATTTCATGCTGATGTGGACCTTTGGCAATGCCGAGTCTGAATATCGAGCTGCAGGGCCGATCGTGCCAGGTTCGGGTTTTAAATTTTGGTTGGGCGATGCGGATGGACATATCCGTTCTCCTTCGGATCGTACTGGAAATTCAGGACCGGCAGGCTTGTTCGGTGCTTTGGTTTCGGAAAGGCATCCTGATTTCATGACATTGTTGGCAGATCGCGCCCACATGCATTTGTTCAACAATGGCGCCATGACCCCTGAACGTAATATTAAACGCCTGGAAGAACGCATGCAGGAAATTGAAGACAGCCTCGTCGTGGAGTCCGCACGCTGGGGATATCGTTCTCCTGAAAGTTGGGAAAATGCAGCCCGCGATGCAGTGAATAATCTTTTCCCCCGCCAATCTAACACCCTCATCTCAAGGCTTCGAAGTCGAGGCCTTTACCCATCCATTCCTGCTCCCGTCCTGAGCCAGCACGGTGGAGCCATACAAGAAGATACGGAGCTTGAAGTCGAAGCTGGCGCAGGAGAAGTCTTATACACGCTGGATGGTACGGACCCAAGGTTACCGGGAGGAGCCGTTTCCCCGACTGCCATCTCTCTGGGCAACGGCGGCGCCGGCGGAGCCAGCCTGACAAGACAGAATGAAACCTGGCGCTACCTCGACATCGGAGAATCGCCCCAAGGGGATTGGACTTCGTTAAATTATAATCATAACGATTGGAAAACAGGAAGAGCACCTTTGGGCTATGGTGATTCCGGGATGAATACGACATTGGATTTTGGCGAAGCATCCAACAACAAACACATCACTTATTACTTTAGACGCACTTTTGATGTCGGGGACAAAGCTGCCATTGAAAAATTAACTCTCAAATTGGTACGTGATGACGGAGCTGCGGTGTATTTGAACGGCACCGAAATTGCCCGTGACAATCTGCCAGCTGGAGAACTCACCTATGATACCCGCGCTCTTTCTGCCGCGGGAGGAGGCGAAGAATCAGCAGTCAGAGATTTTGACGTTCCATTAAACTTGCTTAAATCCGGAAGGAATATCATTGCCGCAGAAGTTCATCAAACTTCGCCAACCAGTTCCGATCTGCGATTCGACGCCTGGCTTGAGGCAAGTGGTGAAGGTGCTTCCTTGGACCTGACAGTCACCGGTGAAACATTGCTCAAATTGCGAAGTTTTGATGGCCTTACTTGGAGCGCACTCACAGAGGCTCAATTCCTGACTGAGGAGCCACAGTTGCCTGTCCCCGGCGACCTGTTGATTTCAGAAATTCATTACAATCCACAAGGGGCAGATGACTTTGAGTTTATTGAAATACTGAACCGAAGCCAGCAAACAAAAGATCTCTCGAACCTGCGCCTTGAAGGTGCTGTTGAGTTCCTGTTCCCATCCGGGGCGATCCTGACACCCGGTGCCATGCTGGTCATCACGGAGGATCAAACTTCCTTTGCAGATCGTTATCAGGATCCTAACTCCACTTATTACTCTCCTGACATTGCCACTGCCGGCAATTGGTCGGGTCGTTTGGATGATGCCGGTGAAAATGTGGACCTATTGGATGCCAACGGAAATTTGCTGGTATCTGTTCGCTATAACAACGCGGGAGCATGGCCGGATAGAGCGGACGGACTCGGCAGCTCGCTTGAGTTGCGTGAAACCGATTTTGAAGCTGAATCATTGACTGAACTCCATCAATACCTGAATCGTGCGGCTCATTGGCAAGCAAGTTCTTTGTTCCATGGCTCACCCGGTCGACTCGACATAAATCGTCCTTCGTTGGTGATTAACGAAGCCCTGGCACACAGTAATATCGGAGTCGATTGGATCGAATTGCATCATTCAGGTTTGGAGCCTTTATCCCTGGAAAATCACTTTTTGTCGGACCAGTTTGAAAATCCATTCCGTTTTAAATTCGAGCAAGGTTCAGCCATCTCCGCGGGAGAATTTATGGTATTGCACGAATTGGAACTTGGCTTCGCTTTAAGTGAATTAGGATCCGATATTGTATGGACGACTGCCGTGAACGGGGAGGTGATCCGTTTCATCGACAGTGTCCAAATTCCTGCCACGGATCAGGAGAGTCCATATGGTAGATTCACACGGACGGATGGGGTAACCGATTTCACACGACTGGTATCGACCACTGGTAGTGCGGAGAATTCGGCTCCTGCAATCGGGCCAATTGTCTTTAGTGAAATCATGTATCACCCCGAACTCAATGAAACCGAGTATGTGGAATTGACAAATATCACTCCGGAAACGGTGGATTTGTTCGATGCGCTGCGGTTACAAAATGTCTGGAGAATATCAGGCGGTATCGATCTTGATTTTCCAACAGGGATCAGCATGAGGCCTGGAGAAATCATATTGATCACGAACATTGAACCAGATGCATTCAGGAATCAATACGGGCTTGAGGATACCATACAAGTTTTTGGTCCATGGACTGGAACATTGAACAATGCAGGCGAACGAATACGATTAAGAAGACCAGGAAATCCGGAACTGGACGGAACGGTTCCATTTTATGTAGTAGATGAAGTTCGTTATGAACCGACGCCCCCTTGGCCTTTGGAAGCCGACGGCCTTGGCTCAAGCCTGATCCGTTCCCCACTGTCTTCGTATGGAAATGATCCTTATATGTGGGTCGCTTCAACTACCGGCGGAACACCGGGCTCGGTCCAAGGAAACCAAGCTCCTTCATTACCTGAAATAAACGCCATCAGCTGGCCGTTACTGACTCCCTTCACAATTCATATCACAGGCACGGATCCTGATACCCCCGGCCAACCCCTTACCTATGAAGCCAACGGATTGCCAACAGGTTTGGAAATAAATGAATCGACTGGAATTATTTCCGGCATGGCTTCTGAAGCTGGGACTTATCAAATTCGAATTTCCGTCAGCGATAATCAAACCCCTCCCCTCACTGACGAGACCTTCTTTGAGCTAACTATCGTATCTGCCCCTGCACTCCAGTTCACCGGAATGGATCAAGCAGGCAACGCCTTATTGTCGTTTGAAACTGTTGGCAATACGAACTACGAAGTTCAATTCACGAACGATCTGGTTTCACAAAATTGGGAAACCATAAGAACAATTGTAGCAACACAGGGTGGCACTATTGAAATATCCGTCCCCATTGATCCAAATCAGAAACAAGGCTTCTATCGAATACGATCCAATCGTTGAATCGAGGAAATCACTTTAACAGTATCCCAATTTTATCAAGCAAATCGCTGGTTCGATGAGGTTTGGTTAGGAGGTGAACGTTTGACTCCAAACTTTGCTCAAAATGGTCCTGTGCCGTAATGACCAAAACGGGTGAATCATAACCTTTCTTATTCAAACATTCGATCAGCTCCAGGCCATTCATCTCTGGCATTTGAATATCCGTAATGACCAAGTCTATTTTATTTGATTGTGATTCAAATTGTCCTAGCGCTTTGACTCCATTCTCTGCATCCAGAACATGAAATCCTTTTTGTTGCAGCACCTTTTTAATGATCGATCTGATATTTTCGTCATCTTCAACTAAAAGAATCGTGGCAGAATTACTTCCAATGTCTTGGGAACTTGGTGATTCACTTTGAAACTCCATTTTTGAGTCCCTGCTCTCGACAAGATCAGATTCACCATGCTCACATAGCAGGTCACCCAGACCATCTATCTCCTCTACCAACAGTTGAATATTCTTTTGATACAACTTGATAACATCATTGTTCCAGTCGGAAGGATGTTCGAATTCCGACAACATGAGTAACGGTGTCATCAGATTCTTCACGTTGTGAAAACGTTTTTGTAAAGCAACAACATCGTCTTGATGTAAATAGGTTTGTTCCATAACTCACTCCGTAATAATTCTAGGTGTTAAAAAAATGACGAGTTCCTTTTTTTCTTTGGATTTAAATTTGC
>CAYFHO010000098.1:0-13755 GCA_964342825.1 uncultured Verrucomicrobiota bacterium | reverse complement strand
GGTCAAAACAGTATGTGGATGCAGCCTAATTGCCCCGGCCTTTTAATCGCACCCTTGCTTGGGAAATCAGCTTTGATTGGGGAGAGGGTCTGACGGTTGAACCAGGGGCAAGATCAGTTCGATAAGGGTTCCCTGTCCTGGTTTCGATACCAACTTCACGATACCTGCATGTGCTTCAATAATTTTTTTAACCACCATCAGACCTAACCCTGCACCCTTGGGCTTATTGCTTTGCAACAAGCCATTGGTCTGTTTGATTTTTTGTTCATCCATTCCTAATCCATTGTCTTTGAAAGAAATAACGACAAGCTCCCCGTTTTCTGAACTCCTCTTCGAGGTGGATAAATGCAGAGTGCCTCCATTTGGCATTGCGTCGATCGCGTTGAGTGCCACATTCAAAAGGACCTGCTCTATTTGTCCTGGATCGGCCTGGATATTGGGCAGCTTCTGGGCCAATTCCATTTGGAAATCAATATGATGTTGCTTCATTTTGTGCCGAGTCAGCAGATAAAGATTGCGAGCGAGTCGGTTCATGTTGACCGTTGCGGTTTTTGGTTCGTTGTGACGTGCAAAATCCAGGACCCGTTCGACAATTTCGTTGAGTTGGTCCATTTTCTTTCCGAGCAGCTCGGCGTCTTCGTGGCGGGGGTCCTCTTCAGGGAAATTCAGGTTCAGTGCATGGTAGACCATTTTCATGACCGTTAATGGATTACGTATTTCATGGGCTACTTCCGCAGCCAGCAAGCCCAATGCAGATAATTTCTCCCTTTGACGAAGTTCCTCCTCCATTCCACGAATATCCTTGTTCAACCTGGCTCTTTGAATGGCAGTCGCAGATGCATTGCTAAATGCCTTCAAAATCCGAATTTCCTCATCCGAAAAATTATGTGGTTGACCTGTATAAACGTTCAGGACACCCATTGGATCCGATTCCAGCATCAAGGGAACACTCAGCATACTGACAAATCCTTCCTCACGTGCGAGTTCCGAATTCTGATAGAGGTGGGAACGTTGGGTATCCTTGAGTTGAATAGGTTGGCAGCGACGCACCACACTGCCTGCGAAACTCTCATCGATATGCAACCTGGGTTTGGCTTTATAAGATTCCCCGGCTCCATGAGAGGCTGTTAATTCCAACCACTCACCGGTCTCATCCAATAACAGTACCGAGCACATGCGGGCCGACATAAGTTGGCATGCTTCTCGGGTAACCGCCTCCAAAGCTTCTTCAAGATCATAGGCATTTTGGATGGTCTCGTTGACTTTCGCCAAGGACTCAAACATCTGAGCCTTGAATCGTATTTGCTGATACAGCCAGGTGTTGCCGATCACCTTGGATGCCTGAATAGCCAGGTCGGAGAGCATTTCCTGGTCTGTGGTCTTGAACGCATCCTTGTGCGTGGCGTCAACATTCAAAACCCCGCGCACCTGATTGTTAATGTCAAAAGGTACCGCCAGCTCAGATTGCACCTTCGGCCAGATAGAAACATATCGATCATCATTCGTGGCATCATTTACCAATGCGGGTCTGCCGGTTTTGGCAACCCATCCTGTAATCCCTCGGCCTACTGGAAGTTGGAAATGGGATTGTGCCGATTCAGGCAAGCCGATGCTCGCTTCCAGTTCGAGTAGACCCGATGTTGGATTGATTAGTGAAATGCTTGCAGAATGAGCCTGAGTTAACTCCCTTGCTTGTTGCAGGATGACCTTTAGTGCGGTCTTCGGATCAAGAGATTGGTGGATCTCATTACTGACGCGATATAGTAACTTCATCCGCTCATTTTCCTCTTTCAGTTTGAGAAACTCCTCTTGATCCACCATGGTGGTATTCATAACACGATTGTCTGGATTTATCACGGAGATAATCCACATATCACCCGGAAAATATTTTCCAGTTGTATCCTCTAGATTCGGGTGCGATTCAAACTGGGGGGGGGAATTAGCATGTTAGGGCCTCGCTGCCGCGGGGCCGAGAGCGCGTTGGGAATATACAAAAGCCTGCAGCAATGTGCGGAGAAGCCACTGGCCGCACAGTCCCGACTCGTGGTGGACATCCCTTCTACCAAGACGCAGGCTGCTTTCTTCCCAGTCTGGACCGCATCCCTAAATTCATATGAGGCCCTTGCAGACTTTACACATTTGTACTAGCTTTCACCGCGATGGATCAAACAAACAGTATACCCGAATTAGATGACGCTATGTTTGCTTTCAGTCAGGCTGAGTATCAACAAGCGGTTGATCTACTTGAAGGAGTATTGAGTAAACACCCTGATCAATTTGACGCGCTCACCGCCTTAAGCATGGCGCAGTGTCGTCTTGGTAAGCTGGATGAAGCGGTGGAGCTTGGTCTTAAAGCTGAGAAGCTACGTCCGCATGATGCCTTGGTTCACACCAACCTTTCGTTGTTCTATGTGAAAATAGGAGACAAAGAAAAGGCAGAGCACCACGGTTTGCAGGCAAAAATAGCCTCCTGGCGCACAGATGGTGGGGAGCAATCTGCGTCTGCGTCTACTCCGTCAGGATCCGATTCTAATGACGACCTGAAGATGGCAACTCCCAAACCCGCCACTTATAAGACTCCCTCCAAATTTCCTGACATGCCCTGGAAAAAATAGGGTTATATTTGCGGTTGATTTAAGATCTTTAGCCCGATTTTTTGGCCAAAGCAATTCCGCCAAGGATGATGGCTCCGCCGAGCATTTGAAGGCCACTCATGGATTCCTTGAGCAGGATCCAGGCGGCGACTGCTGCCACCAGGGGCTGGAAAAGCAAGCTGAGGGCAGAAAAGGAGGCAGGGAGATGTGCGAAGCCATAGGCAATCAATCCCTGTCCCAGAACTTGACCCGTCAACGCCAACACCAACAATATCAACCACCCTTGCCATGTTCCGGGCACCAAAGTCTCCCCCAGGCTCAAAGCAAAGATTCCCAGTGCTATCGTGCTGAATATGCCAGAACGAGCCATCAGGGAAGCGGTTGTCACCGATCTTCTCAGATGCTTTACCGAAAGCATGTATCCACCATAAAAAATCGCAGCAATAATGGCGATCAGGTCTCCATAAAGATGATCCTTGGAAGTGTTCAAACTGGCTCCTGTCAATAAAAAGGCGCCAGTCATAGTCAGAACCATCCCCGCAATAAACCATTTGGTGATCCGCTCGTTGAATAAAAACCTGGCAGCTATCGTGACAAAGATAGGGGCGGCATTGGTGAGCAGGGTAGCATTCGCCACGGTGGTGTGGTGGAGGGATTCGTGCCAGAAAGCCATGTCGAGGGCAAACAAAACACCCGTCAGGGCAAACCATTTGCCAGCCTTGGTGGGAGGACGGTTTGTTTTGCGTTCGATGGTTTGT
Source organism: uncultured Verrucomicrobiota bacterium (assembly GCA_964342825.1). Lineage (GTDB taxonomy): Bacteria > Verrucomicrobiota > Verrucomicrobiia > Limisphaerales > AAA164-E04 > AAA164-E04. Next base: position 10,403 of record CAYFHO010000098.1, on the reverse strand, counting down.
TTTTGCTCCCACGACTGCCAGAGCCAAAGCATTGGAAGCGCCAGAAAAAGTCTATGAAATGCCGTAGAAACAGGTCCCAATTCACTCAGGCGCACCCATATGGGAGCTAGGCCTATGAAACCTGCGCCCGCCAAGACTGCCAGGAATCCAAGATGTTCCTGTTTCATTCGTTGATTCACATGTTTTGTTTTCGGGTAAATGTGTTTCCCATGACTCAAATGAGATCAGTGCGCTTGCGTGCCAATTCTGTTTTAAGTTCCTCAAGTGGAAGTGTGTTGATGATATCCTTTTTCGAAAGCCACCCTTTTCGTGCATGTTCAGCCCCAAGACGCAGGAAGCTTGCATGGTCAAGGTGATGAGCATCGCAATTGATGACGCATTTCACTCCCTTTTTCTTTGCCAACCTCCACCACCGCCAGTCCATGTCCAGGCGATAAGGGCTGGCATTTAGTTCTATCCAGGTCCCAGTCCTTGCACAGGCTTCAATCACTTCATGGTGATCTAAGGGGTAGGCTTCTCTTTCAAGCAAGAGACGTCCGGTGATATGTCCCAGCATGTGGACGTAAGGGTTTTCAGCTGCTTTAATCAGCCGTTGTGTCAGTTGATCTTTAGACTGACTGAATCCCTGGTGGATGCTGGCTACGACCACATCGAGCTTCGCAAGTAGGGCGTCTTCGTAGTCAAGTGACCCGTCACTCAAAATGTCAACTTCAGTTCCGGTCAAGAGTTCAAAATGTGTGTTTTCCTCTTTCAGTTTCAGGTTTAACTTTTCGATGGTCTCAATCTGCTTTTCCAGACGAGATACCTGAAGGCCATTGGCTTGAAAGGAAGATTTTGAATGATCGGTCACAGCCCAGTATGAAAATCCCAATTCCAGACAGTCCTCGATAATTTTTTCTAATGACTGTCGGCCATCGCTCCAGTCAGAGTGATTGTGAAGCGAGCCCTTCATTTCACCCCATTCAACCAAACGAGGAATATTACCATTTTCTGCGGCATCGAATTCTCCCTGATCCTCTCGAAGTTCGGGGGGGATATAGTCCAGTTCCAGATGCTTGAAAATGTCTTCTTCGGTAAAGCATTCCACACAGAGGGCCATATCTTTTGTTTCTTCGGTGGATCGGAATAGTCCGTATTCATTGAGTCGCAAGCCGCGCTGAATGGCTCGTCGGCGCATGATGATATTATGCTCTTTGCTTCCAGTGAAGTAAGCCAAAGCAAAGGGGAAGCTTTTGTCGTCCACGACTCTCAAATCGGCCTGGATACCTCCATGCAAAATCACCGAAGCCTTGGTTTCACCCTTGGCTTGCACATTCACCACATAGGGATTGGAGGTGAAATCTTCAATGATCTGTTTGGGTGCTTTGGAAGAAACCAGAAAATCAATATCATGCAAAATTTCTTTTCTTCTCCGAAGGCTGCCTGCTTCACTGCAACGAATCACATCCTCATGCTGTCGAAGGAAATCTAAAATGGGAGCAGCCGTGGCGAGTGCCACATCCAGTCGATTGTGCGAGGCATGCTTTTTTCTGAACTCTATACCGTCCAGTATCTTTTGCTGAGTTTTTGCTCCAAAGCCTTTAATTCCTGCAATCTCATTGTTTTGGCATGCCGTTTCGAGAGCTTCGACAGTTTGGATATTTAATGTGTCATTCAATGCTTTAATTTTCTTCGGGCCGAGCCCTGGAATATCCAGCATTTCAATGAGCCCCGAGGGAATGGACGCCTTCAGATCATCGTAATACTTGAGTGCTCCTGTGGTGACTAATTCGGTTACTTTTTTCTGAAGTGCCTCGCCAAATCCTTTCAGTTCACCCAAACGTTCTTCCTTAACCAGTTTTTCGACGGATTCCTGGTTGGATTCCAAGGTTCGCGCTCCATTAACATAGGCTCGCGTCTTAAAAGGGTTTTCACCTTTTAACTCAAGTAATACTGCGATTTCCTCCAGTATCTCAACCACGTCTGCATTGTCCATGGAAGGACTATGATTGGCTTCCTTCAAACTTCAAGATACAAAGAGAAAACTGGACCCGTTTCGTTAATAAGTGAATAATTGTTTGATGCATCTTATCAGTCACATTTTTAAGAACCGCGTTTTGGGGGCGGGGTTAGCTCTATTGGTCACTTTTTCTGCTCAGATCGTTTTATCCGAAGAAGAGAGTAAGCCTGTTGCACCGGACTTGGCGTCCGAGGGGTGGGTCTCCTTGTTCGATGGAAAATCAATGACAGGTTGGAAAACGACCAATTTTGCGGGAGGTGGAGAGGCTCAGGTCAAGGATGGAAGTCTCGAAATTGACATGGGGCTGGCGCTCAGTGGGGTTCAATACACAAACCAACCACCCAGGATTAATTACGAGATTACGTTGGAGGCCATGAAACGTGATGGAGGGGATTTCTTCTGCGGATTGACCATGCCCTATAAAGATGAGCACTGTACCTTCATTTGCGGAGGTTGGGGAGGGGGAGTTGTTGGTCTCTCGAGTATTAATGGTATGGATGCTTCGGAAAACCAAACCACAGAATTCAAAAAATTTGATAAAAATCAATGGTACCGGATAAGCCTTCGTGTGCTGGAGAATCGTATCCAGGGATGGATCGATCAAAAACTTTTTCTCGATGTTGATACCACTGAAGTGAGTATCGGCATGAGAATTGGAGAGATTGAAGAATCGGCCCCACTTGGTATCGCAACTTGGATGACTTCTTCCTCACTGCGAGACATTCGCTTACGCGAAGTCAAACCTGATAAGCACTGAACGAACTTGTACTTTCATGGTAACATAATTACGGTTTGATAAAACCATGATAAACCCCCATGTAGTAGGGTAGCAGGAAGACTGTCCCGCTTGCCAGCACGTTGCCGCTCCCTCCATAATCCAATTGCCAGGGATCTGTATTCCAGTGATTGAAATGACGGTTTTCTACCGGTAGGACTTTACCGTTTAATAGATACCCCCTTGGTCTTGAATCTTTTGCAAGCAAGTCTATTGAGTTTTGAACCGGCAAATTTACAATGTCCAATCGATGGCTGTTTCGGCACGACCAGTTAAAACGGTCCAGTGGAAATCCTTTCAAGGTTTTAACCGAATCTTCCAGCCAGAAAATTTCCGGAGAGATAAGATGTTCCCCCCAAGGATCAGAAACGCTTTTTTGAAGTGCATGGGCCGCGTAGGCGAAATGAAAGAAAGGGTTCATTTCAGGTGCTTCATTGACCCAGGCAGCGTAAAAGGAAAGCAGTATCTTTTCTTTCAGCGGCCCATCTGGTGTATAACGCAGGAGATTGTAATAGCACATGAATGCCATCTCATCATCTGACTGGTTTCCCGATCCGATTCCGCGATGAATCTTGTATATCAAAGCGTTGGTATCAAAAGCGTGTTTCTGGATCAATTCAGCTTGCCGATCCAGATATCGTGATTCACCCGTCACGTGGGCAGCAACCGCCAGATAGGATAGCATACTTAAGGATTTAAGTCCCCGCTCCGCCAACCAGTTGGGATCATGATTGAGAGCATCAGGCTCATACACACCCCATCGGGTGACTGATCCGGTGTGATCAACTAAGTTGTATCCATGCACGATCAAGTGGTCGGTCAAATCACGAACGACCTGTCTCACTTCTTCCTTTTCCTCTTTTGTTTCCGCGACCAAGTCGTAATACAGCGGATAGAAAAAATAATGACCATCCAGCTCGTCAGAGCTTGTATCACTCTTCCAATACCATTTACCATCCTCACTCTTTGGCCAGCGTGGTTCATACACTTTCCACAATCGATCCCGATTTTCCTTAATTTGTTGATCGTGCTCAATCCTTCCTATATTCGGATCAGGCAAATCCGTTGATCGAATGGTTCTTGCAACAAATCCTTTGGGAGCCGGGTGTGGTCCTTTTTGTGTGACGTTTTGAAGAAATTTCAGTGCCTTGAAAGCTTTGCGAGCACGTAAACCGGCCTGAGGGTCTGAAGTCGTGGCGAAGGCGAAACATTCCCCGGCACCGTACATACTGGTCCAAAGACCGTCGTTGTCACTATCCTGGTATTGGATATTTTCTTTTTTTCCAGGGGTAGGCACCGAAACTTCTGAAACGTATCCGTAGGGCGTTCTTTTGATATAAGCTTCAATTTCTTTTTCGTAATGTGCTGCTTTTTCCGCAAGCGTCATCGGAACTTTCCTTATACACCCGACACCCCCTGTAGTAGCGATCCATACCGTTCCCTGCGAATCGACTTTGAGGTCGATGACATCATCCGAGGGTAACCATCTTAGTCCTTGACGGTAATCCCATTGACCGTTTTGAAACCGTATAACACCTTTATGAGTGCCGAACCATAGCTCTCCACCAGGTCCCGCAGCGATACGGGTGAAGTCGTTGTAGGGAAGTCCATCCTTTCCCTCATATAATTTCCAACCATCCGGTGTCAGGCAACCTACTCCGGCCATAGAGGCAAACCAGATTTGTCCCTTCAGGTCGATGGCTATCCCTCGCGCATCGTTTGCAGCCCATTGTCTTCCTTTGTCATCGAATACCGGCCATGGAACGAACTTTCCATTGCTTGAAATCTTGAGGCCTTTGTCGCTAGCTGTAAGCCATTGTTCACCTGTGAGTTTTATGGTTTGATTGAGCTTCGCCTGAGTTGAAGCACGCAGGGTGTTGGGGATATGTCTGGATTCTTGAATAGATTCTGGTAGTGCCTCCTTCCTCCATTCACCTTCTGACAAATGATACCAGACTCTATCCAATTGAATGAACACTTGGTCGTCTGGAGTGATTTCAACTGCATTGATTTCGAGCGATTCAAGTGGGGCAGGTCGGGTAAAGAACTCGGCTCTTTCTTGACCGAATTTCCCTATGCTCAAAGGTTCTGCAAATGCGGACTTGGGTGTTTGAAACAATTGAACGATGAGAAGAAAACAATATGCGAATCGAAGTAAGATCCAAGGGGGCATTGTGAATGTCAGATTTCGTTGACTCATATTGGGACTGTATTCCCCAGCTCTCCGCATTCCAAGTCTAAGACCTTTATGGACACTTAAGGTTCCCACTGTTGTATTAATTGTCGAATGGCCGACTGCACGGAGGGTTCTTTTTCCGTCTTGAGTGACTTTTTTAAGGCTTGTTTTGCTGCTGTTGTTTCACCTAATTCACGCAGAGTGATGACAGACATTTCACGAATGTCCGGACTGGGATCATTGTCGAGTGTATCGATCACCAGAGATTGCCAACGAGATCCTTCCATTCCTTGATTTGCAATATAGACAAGTGCATCGAATCGATCTGATTCATTGGGACTGTTTAAAGATTTTTCGGGATTCATGAAATCGATGAAGCCGAAAAAATACAGCGCAACCAAATTCGCAAGCAAAAACAAGGCTCCAATCCATGTAAAAGCAACTTTTTGTTTACGGCTAAATCTCATGCCCTCCCAAGATTGTTTGACTGAATAAACTTCTTAATTCTTCCACTCGTTTGCGATTCGCTCCCAAATCCCAATAACCCAACCTGGAGGCGGATCTCACATGGATAAGTCGCTCATCTTCGACTAAAATGCAACTCAGGTCATCTTTGAACCGAAAAATGCGCGTTACAAAAACAGCATGCAAATGAGAATCACTAGATTCAATCGAATCCAAACTTCTATGGTTTGCAATGAGATTGCACCATGTTTTCCAAGCCTGGGCAGGGTCTATATCAAATTCAATAGGAGATATGAAGTGGCTGGAAGACTCCGATTGACTGCAGACGCAATTTGGAGAATCAGGGTAGGGGGGTAGGGTTTTAAACATTGATATCTGGTCGAATTCTTAAATCCAAAAAGTGAGGTTTCTAAAGGTATGATTAGAACATCTTTTCATGTCCCCCGGTTTTTCTTGGCTCCTGCCAATAGCTCGTAGCCTTCTGATCTTTTTTGAGATTTAGTAAATCATTACCGGTAATCCGTAAAAGAACACCAAGTGGAGTTACGATGCCGATGAAAAACAGAGTCAGCAGGATTGTTCCCATGCATTGTCCAAGGTAGAAAAAGCCCGCTGTACCCAATCGATAAAAACCACGGAACCATGATGGAATCAAAGCACACAAAAGGGTCGCGACGGCACCTGGAATCCATCCGTACCACCATAGATATGGGTGGATTTTTTTCCACCAACCAAGAGTCCAGATCATTCCGATCATCGTCCCGATCACCGCGGTGAACTTGAGCCATTCCTTGGGATCCTCTTTTAGCTTGAGTTTCATTCGATTAATCTGGAATGGGAACAAATTGTTGTTTTGGGCGAGTCTGTGTTTGGTCCTCCTTAGAAAGCCAAACATCACCAATGACAAGATAATCCATTTCTGTGTTCATGAAACACCGATAAGCATCATCTGGTGTGGCTACGATTGGCTCGCCTCGAACGTTAAACGAAGTGTTGATTAACATGGGGCAACCGGTGACGGATTCAAATGATTTAATAAGTTTATAAAACCTGGGATTTTGATGTTCATTGACCGTCTGAACTCTTGCCGTGTAATCCACATGGGTAATGGCCGGAACATCCGAACGTTCGGCATGTAATCGATTCAAGCCTTCCAGTCCCACTTGCGTCTGTTTGCGATGCTTTTCTTGGATTTCGGCTACCAGCAACATGTAGGGAGACTTCGCGCCATATAGATCAAAATACTCCTGAGCCCTTTCTTCCAGGACTGCTGGCGCAAAGGGGCGGAACGATTCGCGGTATTTAATTTTCCGGTTGATGAGGCTTTGCATCTTGGGTGAACGCGCATCTCCAAGAATGGATCGGTTTCCAAGGGCCCTTGGTCCGAATTCCATAGCACCCTGCATCCATCCGACCACCTTATCATCGGTCAACCATTCGGTTGCCAACGCCAACAATTCATCTTCGCTGTTCGCAACTTGAAAGACGGCATCGTGATTCTTCAGTGTAGCCTGGATTTCATTTGAGTTATATGAGGGGCCGAGCAGTGAGCCGGACATTTGATCTTGCTGGTCGGATGAATCAGATTGATTACAAGAATCTTGACCGACATTTTTCTGCCAAACTGCAAGGGCGGCACCCAGGGCCCCTCCTGCGTCACCCGCAGCCGGCTGAATCCATAATTCTTCGAACCACTCTTTGGCCAGTAATTTACCGTTTGCAACGCAATTCAAGGCAACACCTCCGGCGAGGCACAATCGGGGTTTACCTGTCATTTCGCGAGCATGCTTAGCCAGTTTTAACACAATGTCTTCGGTTACCTGCTGAATCGAACGAGCGACGTCCATGAACCTGGTTTCCATTTTCGTCTCCGGTTCACGAGGTGGTCCTCCAAACAATTGGAAAAACCTTTCGTTGCTCATCCGGTTGGATCGAAGAAAATCAAAATATTCCATATTCAACCAGAAAGATCCGTCCGGTTTCACGTCAATCAAATGATCGTAAATGGCTTGAACAAATCTGGGCTCACCATAGGGCGCTAATCCCATAAGTTTGTATTCGCCCGAGTTGACTCGAAAACCGCAATAAGCGGTGAAAGCGGAATAAAGCAAACCCAGCGAATGAGGGAATCTGATTTCCTTGAGATTCTGGATCGAGTTGCCCTCTCCAACCGAGAGGGTCGTAGTGGCCCACTCTCCAACTCCATCAATGGTCAGTATGGCCGCTTCTTGGAAAGGTGATGGAAAGAAAGCCGAGGCCGCGTGGGATTCGTGATGCTGGGTGAACTGAATAGGGCACGTGGCGGGTAGTTCTGGAAATTCCTCTCTGATGGTTGATTTTAAATTCAACTTTTCTGATAGCCACGTAGGGAGTATGCGTGGAAACGTTTTCCACCCTCCAGGTGCCACCGCCAGATAAGTCTCCAGCATGCGAGAAAACTTCGTGATTGGTTTATCGTAAAATGCCACCACATCCAATTGGTCCGCACCAATCTCAGCTTTATTTAGGCAAAAATTGATGGCGTGGATCGGAAAGCTTTCGTCGTTTTTTTTACGCGTGAACCGTTCTTCCTGGGCTGCTGCAAAAATAGTTCCATCCTTGAGTAATACGGCCGCCGAATCATGATAAAACGCTGAGATGCCAAGGATGTATTTCACGCTCGTTAAGGTAAGTTGCGAAATTGATCACATAAAGGGATACATGAAGGGGGCAAGAGCACTGGAAGATGAAAATACAATCAAGGCTCCCAGCAGCAAAAGGATGATGACAAGCGGCCACAACCACCATTTCTTTTCCTGCTTCAGAAATTGTACGAATTCTTTAAAAATTTCCCACACGCCGTTCATCTTCGCCCAAGCGAATCGGATTCGCCAAGAGCAAATTTCAATCCCTTTAACCCTATTCCTGCTCCAACCCTTGTCTTATTCTGATTTAGTTTCTTGAGGTAAAGTGAGTAAAGGTGCTCTTAATTTCTTGTAGATCCAGGCTTCCACAGGCCGGAAGTAGGGCATCCAATTTCGAAATGGAGAATAGACCAGTCTCAATCTTATGACTGAAAGGAGCATGGTCAAAGATGATCTGAAAAGGGTTTGCGTGACTTTGGATCCAAGTTTATCAGTCCATTCGGTGCCGACTTCGATGACCTTGAATCCATTTCTTTTGAGGAGATAAAGCAGATTTACATCAAATGCCAGGTCCGCAATCATCAGTCCATCGTGAATCTGGACAATGGCCTCTTTCTTAAAAACTTTGGCTGGGCATTGTGTGTCTTTAAAGCCTAATCGGAACAGAGTGTGTACGATTCGATGGAACACTCTGCTTGCAAACCGTCTTGTCAGGGTTTGTGCTTGATGCAGTTTGGATTCTGGAAGCCATCTTGATCCGATGACTCCATCGTGGTCGTAGCATTTGCGAAGCAAAGACAACATGGCGTCCGGCGGAGTTGCTCCATCAGCATCGGTATAGCCGATGATGTCTGTTTCAGGTGCCAGCTTTAAACCCTCTATGAGAGCCCCCCCTTTTCCAATGGGAGCTTTAAATTCAATGACCTCAATTTCAGGGAATCTTCTCGCCCAAGTATGTACGACATCCAATGTTGCATCACGGCAACCATTAAGAATGACAAGGATTTTGACGCACCCACTGAAATTTAATCGAAAATGTTCAGCGTATTCTTTTAAAGTACCAGCGATACGCTCCTCTTCATTATAGGCTGGAATCAGCAACGTAAAGTGCAGGTCCTTTTCTGAATTGGCTGGGTCTAGATTCTCCTCCATCTTGGTTTGGGCTGATGTCTTAACGATGTGCACCGGCCAGGACATCGCAAGGTTTTACCGGTATCGCATAAGGTTCCAATGCCATGGGGTGAGTGTGATCCAAGTGATTTCTGCAGATACTCATGAATTCTTTCTTGGTTCTCGTTCGGCGGATTGCATTCAGAAAAACACCATCCTGCTCGACTCCCAATGCGATGAAATTCATGAATTTTTTCAACCGCATGACGTGGGCTGTTTCATCATATGGATCAAAAATCAGAGTTTCGAATAAGGTTTCGATGTATTCAAGGACCTCCCTGCCCACAGGTAATGTGGGTGTTTCACCAGTCTGTATGGACCGTATTTGTGCAAAAATCCATGGATTTCTGATCGCACCACGCCCAATCATCCAGCCCGCGCTTTGGGTAGATTTTAACACCTCTTTTGCGTGATTGGCGGAATATACATTTCCGTTGGTCAGGACGGGAAAGGGGACTAAGACAGCCGCTTGGCGAATAGCTTGGTAATCAACGGCTGATTTGTACATTTGTTTGACTGTTCTTCCGTGTATGGTCAGGAGGTCCAGCTTATGCTGGGAAAAAATGTTGAGTAATTCTTCATAATTTGCAGTGTCTTCAAAACCCAACCTTGTCTTGACTGTAAAGGGTATTTCTATCGCATCTCGCAGCGCTCCCAGAATACGGTTGATTCTTGAGGGATCCCGCAACAAACCGCCTCCCGCGCACTTTTTGTAGACAATGGGTGCAGGGCAGCCCAGGTTGAGATCAATGCCTGCGACTGGATGTTGTTCAAGTTCCTTGGCGGTCCTCACCAACGCTGGTATGTCATTGCCAATCATTTGTGCGATGACAGGTTTTTTTGTTGGATTATCGTCGATGGAGCGTAGAATGAATTTGTTAAGCCGAGAGGTGGAATGCACCCTGAAATATTCGGTGTAATACAAATCCGGTCCACCATATCGATGCATGACTTTCCAGAATTCCAATGAGGAAATGGCCTGCATGGGAGCCAGTGCTGTCAATGGCTTTTTCGCGGCAAGCATCCTTTTGAAAGTAGATACCGGGTCGAATGATGTATGCTGTGAGTTACTCAAGTCCATTCAAGCATTATCGAATTCTGCGGATAAACCATATAGCTCCGCCACCAAAGATAAGATTTGGAAACCAAGCTGCAAACCAGGGGGGGAAAGTTCCGCGAGTTCCTAAGGCAAGT
>CAYFHO010000097.1:0-14650 GCA_964342825.1 uncultured Verrucomicrobiota bacterium | reverse complement strand
CTGCCAATTTTGAAGAATTGCATCCTGATCTTTACCACGCTCTTGGTATGGGAAACAACCAGGCACCTGCTGAGCCAACACCTGATCCTTGAAAGCATACAACTTCCTAGGTTGTGTGTTTACTGAGGTTGCTTGGCTTAGTTCCACTGGATGGCATTAACAACTCCAAAATAAGGATTCCGTCACATCTCGGGTTCTGAATCTCATTTCCTCAGTTTCCATCCTACGATTTTCATCTCATCATAATTATTAAAATTACTAATGTATACGGTTTGTTAAGGTTTTCTTTCTTATCCAAAAGTGTGCCTTTTCTAGAAAATAGCCATCTTTATCGTTATTTTGAAACAATAGTGGATACTGTCTGTTGGGGGTCCGCACGATTGATCCACTACATATAGTGGTTTTCCTCTTTACAATTCTGTAACAATTAAACATTCTGTCGCTCATGCATCTCAAGAACCTCACGGTATTGGGGTTCAAATCGTTTGCGGATAAAACCTCCCTGAATTTTGAACCCGGTATTACCGCTATTGTTGGTCCCAATGGTTGTGGGAAATCCAACGTAGCGGATGCGATCCGTTGGGTATTGGGAGAGCAGTCTGCCAAGGCCTTACGGGGAGGCGAGATGGCTGATGTCATTTTTAATGGCACTGATAAGCGCAAGGCCTATGGGATGGCGGAGGTCTCACTGACTTTATCTGATGTGGATGAGGAGCAGTTGAAAGCTGCTGGAGTCGACCTTTCCTACAGCGAAATCACGGTAACGCGTCGAGTTTTGCGGGATGGAGGGAGTGAATACTACATCAACAAAACCCAATGTCGCCTCAGGGATATTCAGCAACTTTTTATGGGCACTGGTGTGGGGCGTGCCAGTTACAGCATCATGGCTCAGGGCAACATTACCCAGCTATTGAGCAGCAAGCCTGAAGATCGACGCATTGTTTTTGAAGAAGCCGCAGGCATTACCAAGTTCAAGTCCCAAAAACGTGAAGCCCTCAGAAAACTGGATCATACTGATCAGAATTTACTCCGGGTGGCCGATTTGGTTGGAGAGGTAAAACGCCAGATAGGGTCACTTCAGCGACAAGCGGGTAAAGCCAAAAGGTATAAGCTGATCCAAACTGAGCTGCAGCACCTGGAAACCCAACTGGCCCGATACGAATACGACCTTCTTCAGAACGAAATTCAGGACCGGAATGCCGCCTGTGAAGGTCTTCAGCAACAGTACGAGGAATCCTCCCAGCTCGTATTAAGAAACGAGGAAGAAATTCGTCAGCTTCGGGCACAATTGGCGGAATTGGATGCCGAGATCAGCACTTCCCAACAACAGGGAATGGAACTGAAAAATCAGTCCGACCGTCACGAGGGACGGGTCCAGTTTAATCGTGAACGATTATTGGAACTGGATCATCAGAATGAAAGAGCTTTAAGCGAAATTGCTCAGTCTGAGGACCGCAAATCTGAAGCAGAAGCTGAATTGGAGGCTCTTGCACAATCGTTTGCCACGGCTGACGAAAGGTTGGAGCAGAAACGAGAAGCTGTTGAAGACCGTTTGGAAGCAGTCAAACAGGTCGAAGCTTCCATCGCCTCCAGACAGGAAGCATTCCAAAAGGCCCAAAGTCATTCATTTGCGGCAACTCAATCGGTAGGCAAGATCAGGAACGAAATCAGTGCTCTCGATTTTCAAAGTCAGAGTCATACGAAGCGCCTTGAGAAGTTATCTTCTGAAAAAATACAATTGGAAGAAGAACGTTCGAGCCAGCGTGAAAAGCTGGAGCAATTTTCCGACACGGTAGAAGCCGATAAAAAGGCAGCGAATGACCAGCGTGAAACGGTCGAGCAAAGACAGGCTCGTTTGAAAGTTCTTCAGGAAGAAATTCACACGGCAACTGAACAACTTGATTCCATTCTGCACTCGCAAGCCGAGAAAAGAAGTCAACTGAACGTGTTGAAAGACCTTGAATCTTCCCATGAAGGCTTCAGTGAGGGTGCCGTTGCTGCCATGAAAGAGGCGGATACCCTCATGGGTTCTTTGGCTGATCACATGCGTGTTGAATCGGAGTATGTGCCAGCCATTGAGTCTGTTTTGGGAGATTTTTTACAAGTGGTCTTGACCGAATCTCCGGATGCAGCTCGCGAAATTTTGGGATTGTTACGAGAAAAGAAGGCCGGCAGTGCCAGCGTGGCATCTGTGAGCATGATGCAAAAGGTGTCGGAATGTTCCTTCAACCATCGACCTGCAACGCATGATCCTTCCTACAGTCCATATGGGCAGGCAGCTCTAAGTGTGGTTGAGTGTGATCCCGTCGTACAACCATTACTCGATTGCCTTTTGGGTTCTGTTTACATCGTGGATGACCTGGAAACGGCTGCCTCTTTTTGGCGAGAGTCTGGCCGTTGTGTGAGTTTCGTGACCAGGCAGGGAGAGACCTTGAGTCCTTGTGGTGTTTTTACTGGAGGAGGGAACCTGGCTGATGGAAAGAATTTAACCACCTCCATTCTGGCTCGAAAAAATAAGATTGTTGAGCTGGAAGAACAGGTCGCACTGATCCAGAACGAGGTGGCGGATGCCAGCCGAAAGAAAGGGCAGATTGCTTCCGAGATTTCCACCATTCAGTCCGGACTTCAGCAGGCGCAAACCGAGTTGAAAGCCCGCGAAGTTGCTATCGCAACGAGCGAAGGTGAATACCGGGCGCTGAAAACTTCATGCCAGGTGCTCGAACAAAAAATAGACACCGTCGTTTTCGAGATTCAAAGCTTGTCCGAGCAGGAAAAGGAAGTTTCGGAGAAGCGCGATCAACTGACGGCCAGGCTCGATGAATTGGTTTCAGAGGAGGATTTGGCTCAGAGCGATCTCAAGAAATTAAATCAAGAGCTGGAACAGTTGCGCCAGGAGCGAGACCGGGCTCAGGCCGCCTGCACCGAATCCAAAGTGATGCTTGCATCCGAAGAGCAGTCCGTCGCTTCACTGAAACGCCAGAAGAGCCCTCTCGAGCAACGAATCCGTGAACTCACTCAAGCTCTCGAACAACGACGAGCTGAAACGGCATCCGTGCTGCAAAAACGCGAACAGTGTGAGTCCGAGATTGTTGAATCCGAGGCATCCATTGAAAAATTTAAGCATGAGCGCAGCATTGTCAGTGAACAAACCGCTGCTCTTGTTACCCGTAAGCGTGAACAAGATGAGGCGATCCAGGAACGTGACGGTATCTTGACCGAACACCGTCAGCGATTGAGTGAGGTGCAAAATCGTAAAGGAGCACTGGAGGTTGAGTTAGCCAAGAAGTTGTCCAAACTCGAGAACCTTTGCAAACGGATTGAGGAAAGGTATCAAATCTCACTGGATCAGGTTGAAATGAAACCTATCCACACGATTCCTGTTCCAGAGGGTGAATCCGACAACGATTCACCGGAGTCAACCGATCTTGAGGTTGAGGTTGAGGAGGTCGATTGGAATGAGGTGCGTGAAAGAGTTCAGGCTCTTCAGAAAAAAATGGACAGCATGGGACCTGTGAATCTCGTTGCCATTGAAGAATACGAAGAGACCGAACAGCGCCATCAATTCTTGACCCAGCAATATGATGACCTGGTCAAAGCCAAGGAAGAATTGATGACGGTTATCAACCGGATCAATACCCAGACCCGGGAGATGTTTATCAATACTTTCAACCAGATCCGCGAGAATTTCCAATCCATGTTCACCGAAATTTTTGGCGGAGGCATGGCGGATCTGAAGCTCCACGATAATGAGGATGTCCTTGAAAGCGGCATCGATATTGTTGCCAGACCACCAGGGAAAAAACTACAGAGCATATCGCTTCTTTCTGGTGGTGAGCAGACTATGACTGCCGTTTCCTTATTGTTCGCCATTTATCAGGTGCGACCAAGTCCATTTTGTGTTTTGGACGAACTCGATGCACCGCTTGATGAGTCCAATATCAATCGGTTCATCATGATCCTGGAGAGATTTTTGGACCACTCACAATTTATTATCATTACGCATAACAAGAGGACGATTTCGATCGCCGACATCTTGTATGGGGTCACCATGCAAGAACGGGGTGTGAGCAGGATTGTGAGCGTGAAATTTAATCGGGAAGACGAAAAGATGGCGGGGCCTGAAAGTTCGGGGCGATTGGCTACCTCGAGCGGTAATCTCACATCTTCTCGTGAAAGTTCAGAACGTCTTGATTTGGAATCAAATCGGACGGGAAATGTGGTTCTTGACCCATAGGGAATCGAGGTTTGTGGGTGGAAAATTGTCGTTTGAGCCTTACAAATTTTTATTACCTTTTAAGTTGAATGCACTAAATGTTGTGGTATTGTTTTTTCCTGTATCCAACAGCTAGTGGTTTAGGGGCTCAGGGGAAAAGTATTTCGTCGTATTCTATTAGCGCAGTTTAGCTGCGTCTGTCGTTCCAAAAACAATCCTTTAAGGATGAGATCAGGGTGTCTTGTGTACCCTGATTGAGCAAAACAATTTTAAAGATTTTTCAACGTAGAAAGAGCAAGCAATGATCAACGCACAGGAAGATATCATCAACCAAGCCACCGCCACGAGGACCGGTGGCAGAACACGAGCCACCAAGGCTCGCAAAACCAAACGTTCTGTCAAAAAGAAGAACGCCCTTAAAATAAAGCGCCTTTTTAGTTCCAATCAGGAAAGCCCCTATGATCAGATCGAATGGGACAAAAGGGTGGCAGAGATTACAGATGGAAAAGGCAAGGTGATCTTTCGCCAGGACAATGTCGAAGTTCCCAAATCTTGGTCCATGCTGGCGACCAACGTTGTTGTGTCCAAATATTTCTACGGCGAGCAAGGGACCGATGAACGTGAGTATTCGGTTCGTCAGTTGATCCACCGTGTTTGTCGTACCATTACGGATTGGGGGATCAAGGACGGGTATTTTAACAAGACGGACGGGGAGGTTTTTTATAATGAACTTTCTTGGCTTTGCTTGAATCAATATGGGGCCTTCAACTCACCTGTCTGGTTCAATGTGGGTCTTTACCACGAGTACGGGGTTGGGCGTGATTCCGCCAAGGGAAACTGGTATTTCGACCCATCGACACAACACGCTGAGCGAGCACCTACTCAATACGAATATCCACAGTGCAGTGCCTGTTTTATCCAGTCGGTGGATGATAATATGGAAGACATCATGCGCTTGGCATACAGCGAAGCGATGCTCTTCAAGTACGGATCCGGCACAGGGTCCGATCTCTCACCCATCCGTTCGAGCAGGGAAAAACTCAGTGGCGGAGGACGTCCGAGCGGGCCGATGTCTTTCCTGAAAGTTTATGATCAGGTGGCCAACGTGGTGAAATCTGGTGGCAAAACCCGACGTGCTGCCAAGATGAACACCCTGAAGGACTGGCATGGCGACATTGAAGATTTCATCGAGGCCAAGCAACGGGAAGAGAAAAAAGCCTGGGCTTTGATCGAGCAGGGTTATGATGGTTCTTACAATGGTGACGCTTATGGCAGTGTCATGTATCAAAATGAAAACCTTTCTGTTCGCGTCAGCGATGAATTTCTGGATGCCGCGTTGAACGATAAGGAATGGTGGACCCGGTCTGTGACGACAGGTAAACCTCTTGAAAAGAAAAGCGCTTCACACTTGTTGAATCGTATTGCAGAAGGCACTCATATTTGCGGTGATCCAGGTCTGCAGTATGATGGAGCGATCCAGAATTGGCATACCTGCAAAGGGACCGAACCCATTCATTCGACGAACCCTTGTTCAGAGTACGTATTTTTAAACAATACCGCTTGCAACCTGGCTTCCTTGAACCTGATGAAATTTAAACGTGAAGACGGGCGTTTCGATGTGGAACGTTTCAAGGCAGCTGTGCGTTTGTTCATCACCGCTCAAGAAATCGTAGTGGACAATTCCTCTTACCCAACACCTGATATTGCTGAAAACTCTCATATATTTCGCACCCTGGGACTTGGTTATGCAAATCTCGGTTCATTGATTATGAGCTATGGATTGCCCTACGACTCAGATGCCGGCCGCGCCCTTGCCGGAGCTATTACTTCGATCATGACCGGTCATGCCTACGAGCAGTCTGCTGAGATTTCCCGTATCATGGGGCCTTTCCCAGGGTATAAAGACGCACGTTGCGCTGGGGTGAGCAAACCGCTGAAAAAAGATAATGTGGAGTCCATGCTTGAAGTGATACGACTTCACAAAAAGGAAGCAGAAACCATTCAGCCGAGTCATGAATTTGATTATCTGAAACAAGAAGCGCGGCATTGCTGGGAACATGCCGAACGCCACGGAGTGGAGCATGGTTATCGTAATGCTCAGGTGACCGTGCTGGCCCCAACGGGTACCATTGCATTTCTGATGGATTGCGATACGACCGGAATCGAGCCTGATATCGCATTGGTGAAATACAAATTACTTGCCGGTGGCGGAATGCTTAAAATCGTCAATCGCACCGTGCCTCAAGCATTGAAACGTCTGGGTTATACTCAGAAGGAGATGGATCGCATCATCGAACATGTAGAGAAGCATGATACCATTGAAAATGTAACGGAAGACGGAAAAGTGATTGAGAGCGGCCTTCATCCAGAGCACCTGAGCGTCTTCGATTGTGCCTTCAAACCTCACAAGGGAACACGCAGTATTCATTACATGGCGCACCTTAAAATGATGTCCGCAGCTCAACCATTCATCAGCGGTGCGATTTCAAAGACGGTCAATTTGCCTAATGAATGTTCTGTTGAGGACATCAAGGATGCCTATGTGCAGGCTTGGAAAATGGGACTGAAATGCGTTGCCATTTATCGGGATGGGTCCAAACGATCACAACCCTTGAACACCAATGAGTCATCGACATCATCCGATAATGAATCGGTTGAAGATAAAATTGCTTCCCTCGAGAAAGAGATAGAACGACTGGGCAAGCAAGTGACTCAACCTTTGCGTCGACGTTTGCCGGAAACCCGCAAAGCGGTCACACACAAATTCGACATTGCCGGCCATGAGGGCTACTTGACGGTTGGACTTTTCGAAGACGACAGTCCGGGTGAATTGTTCATTACCATGGCTAAAGAAGGATCGACGATTGGTGGGTTGATGGACAGTGTTGCCACATTAACCAGCATGGCATTGCAGTACGGCGTGCCGCTGGATGCATTGGTCAAGAAATTTTCGCATCAACGTTTTGAGCCTTCCGGTTTTACGAAGAATCCCAATATCCGCAATTGTTCCTCCATTCCAGATTATGTCTTCCGATGGATGTCGCAGACTTTTGCGCCGGGAAAGTCCGAAACAGCTGAGGCTGCAGATCCGCAGCCTGAGCTGGAAATCCCAGGGCTGGAAGAAGTGGAAAAAAGGTCTGTCAATCGTCCCATAGCCGAATTGCCCCTCAGCGAAGAAGCAAGCCGGCCGGCACCGACATTGGATATCAATGCCGGAGGTGAAAATGGTTCGTCCAGCAACGGGGCACGAGGAACGACACCTGTTGAAGGGCAGTCATTCGTAAATCAAAGTGATGCGCCTGCATGCCCTAATTGTGGTCATGTCACAGTTCGAAATGGTGCTTGTTATAAGTGTCTCAATTGTGGCGAAAGCCTGGGTTGCTCATAAGTCATTTCCTTGCACGGGAGGCAATACACCGCCAACCTGGGGTCAATATCGTTTGATATTGACCCCAGTTTTTTTCACTCATCTATTCTGATTGACCTGCCCCCGCGTTTGAGTCCTATTCCAGATTGTGCTCATTCACAATCACCCCAGCGGAGATCACCGACCCTCGGAATCGGATATCAAGGTGACTCGGGATTTGTTACGAATCGGAAAGCTTCTGAAAATCCCGGCCCTCGACCACATCATCATGGGAGAACCCACCGTCGAGGATCCCAAAGGTTTTGTTTCTTTAAGAGAATAAGGTTACTTCTATGAGTAAATGAGCTTATTCAACCCAAGGCCGCTTTTCGAAGCGGCCCCTTTCCATTCAAACACTAACAGGGTGGGGGACTAGAAGAATTGTCCAGCCCTCACTTTTCCCGAAGCCGTAAATCTTCATCGGCATCAAATTCCAATTCAGATTTCATAGGGTTTGGGAAAAAACACCCCGTTACTCTCCAGGTGCATAAGTCTTGCCGTCTCGCCCCAAGGAATCCATTCCACCCTTGCGTTCCAGGAAACGGGCTCTCCCTGAACGAGGCGAGTGCCTCTTAATTTCCAGTGATGGGAAAAATTCGTCTGTATCTTTGCGAAGGTGAATGTAGGCTTCCTTTTCCATCAGTGAGTCCTTTCGCTGAGGTTTCACCATAGGGTCGCCTTCGGGCGGCCCTTTTTGCATTTTAATACAAACCAAAAGGCGAACTCACATCCAAAAACACGACCTCCGAAAAATAATTGAAAAAAGTTGCTCCAAAGTGACCCCTGATCGACAATTTTTACGCATGTATAAAGGGAGTGTGTACTTTTTTCTTTGTTACAAAAGTGTGACAATTTTGAGTGTTAAATTAGGTTTATTATATCCATTTATGTCTATAGCTAAACAAGATATGTTTAGTGTTGAACGCTTCTTTTGTTGTATCTGTCTTAACAAGATATGAATGACATGAACATGGCGAGCCCCTCTGACCGTAATTTCCCCGTCTCCCAACATTCATTTATCTGAAACCACTTTTACGCTCCAAAATAGATTATGAAAACTGATGATAAATTTTCGAATATGCTCCTCCTGCTGATCATTCTCGGATGGACAGGAATCTCGACCACGGTGAGTGTGGCACAATCTGAGATAGCCGGGGAACGTTCTCAGAATAATAAAACGGAGGAGGACTCAATACAGACTGTTCCCTGGAGTGTAGAGGGGGGCAGAGCGAAAATTGTATCCCACGTTCTGGATAAAAAGGTGCGCGATTATCAAGTAACCGAACGGGGCCCCAATCACCGTGTTTGGACAAAGGTGGATATCATCCAAAATGAAAATGGGGAGGAAGAGGAACTCAGACACTCTTATACAGAGCTCGCATCCGGTATTCATTATTGGGATGAGGGAAGTGAATCCTACAAAGATTCGAAAGCGCTCATAGAACCACATCCCAAGGGAGCTGTCGCCTTACACGGTCCACAGAAAGTTATCTTTACTGGCAATCTAAATCGAAGGGGAGCAGTTGATATCTTGGGGCCTGATGGTGTTCGACTACAAGGTTCGGTTCTCGGATTGACCTATTTTGATGAAGCAACGGGTGAAGAAGTGATTCTTGCAACTCTCAAGGATTCGCAAGGTGAACTGGTAGGTGATAATCAACTGATCTATCGAGATGCATTTGATAATTTGGATGCTGATGTGGTTTACACCTATCGCATTTCAGGGTTGGAGCAAGACATCGTGCTTCGAGAAGAACCACCCAGTCCAAGCGAGTTTGGGTTGAACGATGAAACAACACGTTTGGAAAGTATTACCGAGTGGTATGATACTCCACAACCTGAGCAAAAGATAAGACGTATTCCAAAGCATTCTAAAAGCCCATTGGTGCAACACCAGGATTTGGAAGATGAGGAACTTTCCTTTGGGGCCATCAAAATGGCCCAGGGTAAAGCTTTCTGGCAAGATGAAATCCGAGGGGAAAATAAACAACCTCGGGGCCCTGAAGGAGAGAATGACCGTCCTGTCATGAAGAAGTGGCGAATTAATAATGGCCGCAGCGTTCTATACGAATCCGTTGAATATGGGGCTGTTCGCAAGGATTTGGAAAAACTCCCCAAGGCTGTGAAATTTCAAGCAAAATGGGTGGATGATAAGAAGAGCGAAATCATGGCTTCAAATCAGAGTTCAAATCGAATTCTTCCCCTCCTGCCGGGGGGAGGTTCCATTATTTCGGAAGATGAACCGGTGATGCTTGCTTCCAACGATTTAATAAATCGTTCCGGATTTGTTCTAGATTACACGACTGTCACCTATGGTTACGATTACACTTTTAAAGGAGATGAGACCTACCTGATATCAGGAACAATCTCGTTCTATGGAACGACCGTTTTTGAGGGTGGGTGTGTCATTAAATACACTTCAGGTTCAGGAAGCATCCCATCCAAAGCCATGTTCTATGGCCCGGTTGAATTTAAAACTGATGCTTATCGGCCTGCGATTATCACTTCAATGAACGATAATTCCGTGGGGCAGATGATCAGTGGGAGTTCGGGGAATCCTTCAGGTAATCGATACGGCGAACATTGCCTGTGGTTTCAGCCCTGGAACGACTCAGTCGATGCCCATCACCTGATTGTTCGTTATGCCCAGAACGGCATCTTCTTTGAAGCCACTCCAGGGAGCACCTTGCGGCATGCCCAATTTTATCAATGCAATTACCCTATCGCGACAAGGCACGCTGATCTCACGGTGCAGAATGTCCTGGTGGATACATTTGAAAACTATGCCCTTTGGACTTCAGGAGCCTATGGAGGTGCGGTGGTAAATATCCATGCAGAACATATCACTGCACGAAACGGTCCCAATCTGGCCTATAATTATTATTGGAATGGATATGTGGGAAAAACCTACCTAACCAATAGCCTGGTCGTCGACATACCGGGCACTATCGGACTTGATGCAACTGACACACAAGTGATCACCAATGGAACAGGGGTCTTTGATTCGGTGGGAGCGGGTCATAGTTATCTGGTAGCTAACAGCCCCTATCGTGATGCGGGAGGAAACAACATTGACCCGGATCTTTACGAAGAACTCTACGAACTGACCACCAGTGCTCCTGCCGTGGTACATGACAATGTCACTATTTCATCCAATACGGTATGGGGACCCGCTACTGAGCGCGAATCGGGTCCGCTTGATTTGGGTTATCACTATCTTCCTATCGATTATGCGGTAAGTGATGTCATCGTTGCTAACAATGTCACACTTGAGATACGACCTGGGGTCACCATCGCAACCTATGGGACATATGGTATTAAACCGGGGCAGGGGACAAAGATTCAGATGTCAGGATTGGCTGATAGCCGTATCAAGGTATGCAGGTATAACAAGATTCAGGAGAGTGGCTATCAGTGGAAGCCTTTTAGCTTCTACTACTACATGATCACTCCCTCTTTCGGATCCTACACCCTTGGATGTGATTACGATTTTGATTTTGTGGATTTTTATGGTGGAGGGCTTTTTTATGATTATGGATTTTATTCCAACTACAATGCCAAGGTCAGGGAAATAAAGACGTCCAATTGCCGATTTTACAATCTGACCGTCAATTATTCCTATCTGATCGATCAGGCTTCGGTCATCAATAACCTCTTTCATCAATGTGATACGGCCATTGTGGGAGCGTTCGATGCGGAATGCTACAACAACCTTTTCATTGGGACTCGTGGTGTTTTCTTCAATGCCGCCGCAGGATATCAAGGCACACCTAATGCGAACTATGTCGTAAAGGATAATGTGTTTGATACTTTAAATGTCGGATACATGACTCCCGGAGGGATCTTTAACACAGGCAACAATGCCTATATTCAAACCAATAATGGTTCCAGGCTTTACCCTTACCATTATCAAGATGTCATACTTTCAGAGGCCTATCCCTGGGAGAAAGGGCCGCTTGGTGACTATTATCATGTATCCAACGGTTGGGACTATTTGGGAGGTTATTTCAGTGCCAGTCGAACTGCAGCTGCTGCGGGACTCTATCACTACACTGTTAAACTCAATCAAACGATCGCAGGAAACTACAACGTTGCTCCCGGCATTCATTACGTGGCTTTGAATGCGATTGGCCGTCCCTTGGATCAGGATTCGGACGGCTGGCCCGATTACTACGAGGATTCCGATGGGAATGGTTCTTACAGTTTTGGTTCCGACCTTGGGGATTGGAATCTTTTCGATGCCGGAAGCGATATCAAATTGCACACCCCCCTTGAGCACTAATCTAAATCATTTCAAACCATTTCTAAGGTCATGACGAAACTACTTTCAGGGAATTTTTTAACGATGAAACACCACGTTTTTCTTATTGGACTTCTTGTCTTGTTGGGGCAGGGGATGACACATACTCATGGGGCAGACGCTGATATTGGAGATATAGGAGCGAGTGTTGTTGAAATAGATTTCAAACTTAAAACCCACGTTGAGTTTCAGGCCCAATTGCTTGGGGGACTCACGGAAGGATACAGCCAAGTCAATCTTGCAGGTACCTCACTTTATGTTTCAACGCCCTTAAACCCTCCGGGAGGTGCTCCCACGCTGATACCTGGCACTGGATTTAAGTCAGCAAAACTAAAACCGTATGAAAGGTATCAATTCAGATTGTCGTGTTATCAACTCGCTGGGGAGAATATCGAATTTACGATTCCTCCTTGTTACAAACTAAAGTTCTACGATGATACGGGTGCGAATTTTCGCACTCTAACTGAGAATGACAATGTGTATGCCGTTGCCGGATGCAATGAACATTTTGACGACATTTCTGAAGTTGAACTCGTGGAAGGAGGCGGAGTTGTTGAGATAGCCACTCCTGATTGTGGTTGTCACTTAGGTGATAGTGAGAGCCCAAGTATGGTCGCTGATGGAATGTCGATTGCTTTTGCTAGAGTGAAGGACGCGAGTGGAAACGTGGTATCTTGGGAAATTGAAGGGGGCGAAGACTTATGCCGCATAGAGCCCATTAATGATGGTAACAATTATTTCCCAACAGCCATCATCCATGTTGGAAAGGCCGATGGTTCGATACTAGAGTCGGTCAAAATTAAGGCGGTCATTGAAGGGGGATGCAAGGCTCTTGGGAGTCTCGAGTTATGCGGTCAACCCGATGAAGATTGTGCCAGCGGGGACTGTGGGGAATTTGGTTCAGCCAATATGGGAAATCAACAGGGTCCGGATATTTCCTTTAGTATGGGGCGAGCCAGTACGGAATATGGAGCGGGTAGCCTAAATTTCAAATTTCAAGGCAACCCTGGAAGCTCCTCCATCGCCAGTGCTTCTAATTTTAGTTTCAAGGGAGGTTTGGCCAATACAACAAATCCCAGAGTCATATCCACCTCAAACGATAAAATACTTCAGGTCAAAGTTCCTCAAGGGCTTGTGAACATCACTGAGTCTTCCAATGGGAACATCATGACGATGGATTTTTATTCATCCAGTACTAATAATTTCACCTATACAAACGGATTATGGATTCCAAGCAGCACCCCTTGGCTTTCCTGGGTGTTCACAAAGAAATCCACTTCTGCTTATGGCAATTATGAGTTGGAAGTGACCAGAATCATTCATGCTACGAGTACTTCGACTTCCTACCATTACTATTGGTTTAACTCCATTGAACAGTGGGCATTTGTCGATCCTTTGGAAGATCGGGTGTGGGTAAGTTACGAAACAACAGGAGTTGGAGGCGCTCGCACGATCCACAAGGGACTTCATGCCAGAGGACAGGGCGCCACCCTCGTTGGGGCATTGGAGTATCAGTTTCAGAGATCCTATGCGCCTAGAGCAGGAGGCCCTTTTGAGAACGTCACCAGTGAGGTGGAAGGTGCGGGAGGCGATGCTCGAACCACAACGTACAACTACTACCCATCAGGTTCAGGAACGTTTAACTCGTATGAACTTCAGTCGGTGACTTATCCCGACGGAACATGGGAGTATTTTACCTATACGAAAGGAAAGCGAGTGTTAGAGAGTTATCAAGCCTATGGAACCTTGATTTCACCTCAATCCACGAATTCTGGAACCCAAAAGATGACTTATGAATACACGCTTTCAGGTTCCAGTGATAATCCTAACTTTCTGGGACAATTACCCAGAGTGGAGAAAACTTACATTGATGGACAGGAAACAGCTAGACTTTACCGAGAAGTGACGCTGCAGACTGATACTTATACTGTCTATGAAGAATCATCCCCTGATTCAGGATTACCCTTTGGGGATTCAAATAATGTAACTTCAAAATACGTTTACCACTATGACGATGATTACTCCAACCGTCTCGCAGAGGTGACTCATGCAAATGGCACTATGACGTTCTTTGGTTACGGGGTTCCAACAAGCGGAGGATCGTTGGAAATGACTGTCAGCTCAGGTGTGCCCAATGGTTCTCTAAACGGCATCACGGATGGAGAGAAAACAGTCACCATCTTTAATGCATTTGGACACCCCATACAATATTCTCTATTCGATATTTCCAGTGGTTCTTCAACCCTGATGGATCAAAGGATGTTTGGGAACGAAGACTGGTTGCTCCGCCCGACCACAGTCACTTATCTGGATACTCGATCCGAATCGGTGAGCTACGATTGTTGTGGCCTGGAATCGCGTACAGACAAAGACGGCGTGCAGACCAGTTACGAATACGACGACTTAAAACGTATCAAGAAAATCACGGTCGATCCTTTTGATGTCACTTTAGAACTATACTACGATGCAGCAGATCGCTTAACCCTATGGCAAAGAGTCAGTAGTTCTCAAACCACGCAGATCCTTGGGCAAGCCGACTACAATACGGCTGGTTTACAGACGAGCTCCATCAATGCCCTTAGTGGGAACACCACCATCTCAGAGTCCCTTGTTGGAAATGCCCTCAAGCGGACAGTGGTATATCCGGATACAGGTCAGAGGATTGAGGAATACTTTCGTGATGGGCGATTGAGAAAAATCAGTGGCACTGCCACGTTCCCTGTTCGCTACG
>CAYFHO010000096.1:0-14685 GCA_964342825.1 uncultured Verrucomicrobiota bacterium | reverse complement strand
AGGCGATCTGAGAGTGGTGCCCGAGAGAGGATTTGAACCTCCACCCCATTGCTGGGACTAGAACCTGAATCTAGCGCGTCTGCCAATTCCGCCACTCGGGCAACGCCTGATTGCTTAAAGGATAATGAGCGACGTAGGCAAGTTTTATTTCCGTTATTCGATCAAATCGAGTTTAAGGATCGAATATGATCAATATACAGGAATTTCATTGCAAATTGAGAATCACTCTTTGAAATAGACCCAATATGGCTAAGAAATATTGGTTGGTAAAGCAAGAGCCCGAGGCTTATCCGTGGGACCAATTTGTCTCAGATGGGGTAACCGAATGGACTGGTGTTCGAAATTATCAGGCCAGAAACCACTTGAGATCCATGAAGAAGGGAGATCAGGTGTTGTATTATCACAGTGTGACCGGAAAATGTGTGATGGGCATAGCTGAGGTGGTCAAAGAGCATTATGCGGATACCACTGCGGAAAAAGGAGATTGGTCAGCCGTGGATATTGCCCCCATCAAGCCCCTAAAAAAACCAGTTTCTCTCGCCCAGATCAAGGAGGATGCAGAATTGAGCGAGATTGCACTGATTCGCCAATCAAGACTCTCGGTCATGCCTCTGACAAGTGCGGAGTTTAAAAGAATTGTGAAACTGGGCAGCTAAGAAAAACCGAACGGCTCAATTACTCAATGATGACTTCCGCTCATACTCCTCATCCTCACCCATCCTTCAAACATATCGAAGGCGTGATATTCGATATGGATGGAGTCATCGTGGACAGCGAACCGCGCCATCAGCAGGCTTTCATGGATGTGTTTCATGAAATCGGCTATGCGGAAAACCACAACATTCAGTTTGATGATTATCTGGGAAAATCCGATCGTGCGGTCTGGGATGATTTCATGGCCATGCATCAACCGACTTTTTCGATCGAAGATTTGACAGAACGAAAGCAGAATCGATTGATCAACCTCCTGCAAACCGAACAACCGATATTCGAAACCCTACCCGAACTGGTGGAAAAATTATCGAAGCAATTTGCTCTTTCGGTCGCTTCTGGATCCCTGCATCCGGTTATTGATGTCGTATTGGAAATCCAGGATCTTCGCCGCTTTTTCCCGACTGTAGTAAGTGTTCAGGACGTTCCCAAGGGAAAACCCGAACCGGATATATTTTTGAGGGCTGCAGAATTAATGGAAATTTCACCCGATAAAATCTGCGTTATCGAAGATTCCGCAGCCGGAGTACAGGCAGGAAAATCAGCAGGCATGACAGTCATCGCCATCACGAACAGCCTTCCAGCAAAGGCATTAACCAAAGCTGATTTCGTTGTTGAGGACTATTCATCCATCGATTCCCTGCTCCTTGGTGATTAATCTGCGGTTTTTTCCAAATTGCGGGCAAATAGCGTTTAATTTGATGATCAATGCCAAAAAATGATCAAAATCATTTGACCAATGGCAGAATGGGATAGTAGTTATTCCGCGCTATGGAACATGGCGAAGCCATAATACCGAATCCCTGGATGATGCTGCCCTTTGGGTTGTTGCTCGCGACCATTGCCCTCGGACCCTTGTTCTTCCTTCATTGGTGGGAAAAGCATTACCCCAAGGTTGCCTATGTCCTTGGAGCCATCACCCTGACCTATTATCTGGGAGGATTGCATGCCTATGAAACGGTTATTCATACCGGTATAGAGTACGTGAGCTTTATCGCCCTGGTGGGATCTCTGTATGTGGTTTCTGGGGGAATTCACATCAAGGTAAAAGGGGAAGCGACCCCATTCAACAACGTCCTGTTCCTCCTCTTTGGGGCTGTCATTGCGAATGTTCTCGGCACCACTGGAGCCTCCATGCTGTTGATCCGTCCGTGGATTCGCATGAATAAATACCGTATTACCGCTCACCATATTGTATTCTTTATTTTCATTGTCTCCAACGTGGGTGGCTGTTTAACACCTATCGGAGATCCTCCCCTGTTTCTCGGTTTCTTGAAAGGAATACCGTTCTGGTGGGTCCTTAAGCAATGCTGGCCTATGTGGCTGGTAGGAATTGGTGTGTTGCTGACCATGTTTTATGTGGTGGATTCAATAAACTACCGCAAGGCACCCAAAGAAGTTAGAGAAGAACTTGCCGAACCACCTGATGAATGGCGGTTTGACGGTTTGATTAATTTAGTTTTCCTGGGAATTATTCTGGTCGCAGTCTTCATTTCCAAACCTTTGTTCCTGAGAGAGGCCCTAATGGTCGGAGCGGCATGCGGCTCTTATTTTCTGACCCAGAGATCCATTCATGAGTCCAATCATTTCAATTTCCACCCCATACAGGAAGTGGCCATCTTGTTCATTGGAATCTTTTCAACCATGATGCCCGCTCTAGATTGGCTGAAAGCCAATGCGAGCTCCATGGAGCAAACGAGCCCGGGAATTTTTTATTGGGGAACCGGTTTACTGTCAGGAGTGCTGGACAACGCTCCAACCTATCTGAGTTTTCTAAGTGCCATTGTCGGTAAGTTTGCAAAACCGGAAATGCTGGCCGAGTCTTCAGGCTTAGAAGCTGGTGAGGTAACTGAATTCGACCAAATACAATACCTACTGGCAACACCTGCTCTCATGGAATATGTAGTTGCCATCAGTGTGGCTGCAGTATTTTTTGGAGCAAACACCTACATCGGCAATGGCCCCAACTTTATGGTCAAATCAATTGCTGACCAACAAAAGGTGAGTGCTCCCTCCTTTCTGGGATACGTCTTTAAATACACCATACCCTACATGATTCCAACAGTCCTGATCGTCTGGTTTATCTTTTTCCGTTAATCTCCAGACCTCCAGCTGCCCGCTCCACCGGATTCGATTTATTTCGCATGGCTAATAAGAAAACGAATGATCTTCAGGCCAGTGAAATATTACACCAATCCACTTCCGTTGGGCAGACCTTGATCCAGTGGCTTTACCGATTTTTATTCAATATCGGTTTGGTAATTTCATCGGCTTATTATTTCAGAAGGATGAAACGCAGAGGCGGGTGGAAGGACCGCGTGGGACAGCGTTTCGGAAAATATGATGCCGGATTTATTCAACGATGCTCAGAAAGCAGGCTCATCTGGGTACATGCTGTCAGCGTGGGTGAAGTGCACTTGAGTCTGGAATTGGTCAGACGCCTTAAGTCAAAACTTCAAGATTGCAAGATCATCGTTTCTGCAACCACTACAACTGGAATGGGAGAGTGGAAGAAGAAATTGCCGGATGATGTTGAAACCTGCTTTTATCCGATTGACAGACGCCCATGGGTTAGAAGTGCGATGAATGTCATTCGACCCGAGGCCATTATTCTCTCTGAAGCTGAGGTCTGGCCTAATTTTCTATGGGAAGCCTCGCAACGTAATATCCCCACTTTCCTGGTCAATGCCCGTATTTCTGAAAAATCTTTCGCTCGATATAAAAAATTGGGATTTCTTTTTCGACCTTTGTTTCAATCCTTCGCCCGTGTTGGTACGCAAAATATTTCGGATGCGGAAAGGTTGATCGCCTTGGGATGCCAGAAAGTGCGAGTTGAAGTGACAGGAAATATGAAGTTCGACGCTGCACTTACTGGAACTAAAAAACCGGCAATTGACGTAACTCAATTATTTGCGGACGCAGGCATGACGGATTCATCACTGATCCTTTTAGGAAGCAGTACTCACCCAGGTGAGGAGGCCATCCTCGGAAGAATCTGCATTGACCTAAAACCTCATTTTCCAAACCTAAAATTAGTGCTGGTGCCTCGTCATTTCGAAAGAGCACGGTCAGCAGGAAATGATCTGGAGGAAATTGGTTTCAAAGTTGCCTATCGATCTGAATGGCAACCGGGCAAGCCATTCATGGCATCCGGTCAAGATGTTTGCTTAATTGTTGATTCAACTGGGGAGTTATCATCCTTTTATGGTCATGTCGATTTGGTATTTATCGGAAAGAGCCTTTGCGCAAAAGGAGGACAAAGTCCAATCGAAGCTGCGGCGGCTGGAACAGCCATGATCCTGGGACCAAACATGCAAAATTTTAGAGTCATCACCAGAACATTTCTGGCTCATCAAGCGGCACTGCAGGTTCCTGATGAAGGAGCACTTAAAGACACTGTAAAACAACTGCTTGGAGATCCCTTAAAGCGAGCGGAAATTGAAAAAAATGCAAGCAAAGTGGTGCAGGAAAACCTGGGCGCAGTTGAGCGAACGCTGGGAATGGTGACTTCCTACCCAACCGTTAAGCGATTGTGTGATGAAACATGATGAATTTGATCAATCAATCGCATTGAGATTGTGAATATATTCCAGGTAAATCTTGGTGTGATAGTCCGTGTAATGGCGGTAAGGTCCAATCATAAATAAAACATGCAAGCGATCTGCGGGAACTCCACGAGGGATCACCGGTCGAACATTTGGAAATTCTGAACCGCTCGTTACTACTTGCTGGGCCCATTGATCTCCTTCGGCTTTGCCATTCCAGTAAACAATTTCAAACCGGTCATCCAATTGAATCGATCCACAGACCTGATAGGGATTAAGATGGTTGAGGCTCATCCCTCCTGAGTAATGTGGTTCCGGTTCAATGTTTCCTGAAGGAGTATTCGGAAACCATTTACCAGACCGGCACAATTCCACATCCTTCCACCGATCTCCGGTCCAACGAGCCCAATGGTATCGA
The DNA here is from genome assembly GCA_964342825.1 of uncultured Verrucomicrobiota bacterium. Lineage (GTDB taxonomy): Bacteria > Verrucomicrobiota > Verrucomicrobiia > Limisphaerales > AAA164-E04 > AAA164-E04. The sequence goes on along the minus strand of CAYFHO010000096.1, from coordinate 10,011 downwards.
TGATCTGTTTCCTGCGGATGTCGAGTATATAGAATCACGGGATGCCCTTGGTCATCCTGAGCAATATCCCACACCCAGGCACGTGCTCCAGATGCATGTGCATCATAAACCATCGAGCACGCTGTGTGGGAAACGGGGCGTTTCTCCGAAAGGTTTCCAATGGTATCTCCTTCAACGCGGTGAAACTTTCCATTGGAATAATTCATGTAATAAACCGAATTAAAGGGTTCGTTCCGTGGGTGACCATCAGTAAATGTAAAATGGATTTTCGAAACCCCATCCGAACTGACTTTTATATAGGGTCTTATGTCCTGCGACTCACGGCCTGCTTGCTGGATCAATACTTGAGGCGTTGACCATTGCTCACCATCCAATGATGTAGCAAAGGTAGGCTTCCAGGTTGGACCACGCCAAAACACAAAAAATCTTCTTTCCTTGGTCAAATATACGGGATGGCTGTATGTGATTCTTGAACTGTCAGAAATGGTGATTTCGGGTTCCCAACCGTCAATCGATTCAGGCCGCACACTTTTCCTCGCATACAATCCTTTCTTGTTATGTCGTGCGTAAAACAACATCAACCGATGATCAGGTAAAACAAGCAGACTACCCGAATTATGATCATCCACATCCCAATGCTTCTTTATCGTAACAGAGTGTGTGGATAAGTCGTGATGATCCAAATACCCAACAACCAATTCCCCATCACTCTGCATCCAACTGGCATAGGTCCGCTCATGCTTCGCCTTGAGGTAAATGGCACGTGGATCCTGGAACCAACACCAGGCACCATCATCCGTAAACTCTCCTGCAAAAAAGTCAGCGTTACGTGGTGAAATAAAAAGGAAGCAAGCTGCCAGGAGGAAACTACGAGAAACGAATGGTTTCATCATGAAAAAGGCGACCATGTTGGTCGCCTTTTCGAGTTAGTTAGAGTTGATCTTGATAGAGCTTGAATAATGCTTGAGTGCCGTCGTCTTCACATCCTCGATCTGCAAGCTTTTCATAGAGCTGTTTGGCAAGTTGAAGACCAGGAAGGTCGAGCCCCATGTTTTCGGCTGATCCAATTGCGATCTTCATATCCTTGATGAAATGTTTCACAAAAAACCCTGGGGCAAAGTCCCCTTTGAGAACCCTGGGAGCCAAATTTGTCAATGACCAGCTTCCTGCGGCTCCGCTCTCGATACTTTGAAGGACCGTTTCTGGGTTTAGACCGGATTTCTTGGCGTATGCCATGGCCTCACTGATGGCCATCATTCCTGAAGCAATGGCGATTTGATTACACATTTTAGTGTGTTGACCTGAACCTGCGGGTCCCTGAAGGACGATATTTTTGCCCATGATTTCAAACAATGGCTTGATATCTTCAAATACAGCCGAATCACCTCCAACCATGATGGATAATCGTGCTTCACGTGCTCCTATGTCACCACCTGAAACCGGAGCATCAAAGGCAGTGATCCCCTTGGCCTTGGCCTCCTCAGCAATTTTTTGAGCGAGGCTGGGGCAGGAGGTGGTCATATCAATGACGATGCTTCCGGATTTGGCGTTAGCCAGGATACCATCCGCCCCCAAATAAACAGCTTCAACATCGTCCGGGAATCCGACGATAGTGATGATCACATCAGATTCTGCCGCTATCTTGCCTGGTGAGTCTTGCCATTGGGCTCCTTTATCCAGCAAATCCTGCGCTTTGGACTTGGTACGATTGTAGACGTGGAGTGGATACCCCGCGTTCAACAAATGTCCAGCCATACTTCGCCCCATGACTCCGATACCTATGAAACCTATAACCGGTTTGTTATCCATGATTGTGATTATTATTCAGTTAAATATGTGTGATCCTGCATGAGGAAGCTTTATTCAGCAGCGCTCAAACATTTGATAGCGTCCCGCACCTCGGCAGCCCGCTCGTAGTCTTCTTTCAGTACTGCTTCGTTGAGTTCTTTCTCCAACTTCTCGCGTTTGCTCATCGGACGGGAATCACTGACTTCCTGCAACCAGTTGGTCAATGCCATGAGTTCGCCATTTTGCTCAGCAGCTTCCTGCCCCATATGATCCTTGAGGAAGGATTGCAGAGCATCAATGCCTTCCTTGACATCCTGAATCGCCTGGTCGTAGTTCTCTTCGTTGAGAGAAAGTGCCGATACGGCACGCGTGCGCATCAAAAGCAGTTGAGGGGTGAGCTGCCTTAAAGTCCAAGACATTTGATCAGAAGGACCATATTGCTCGACCATTTCAATGGCATCCAGATTCCGATCAGCGTCCTGAATGACATCCTCATAAGCTTCCAATTGGAAGAAGCAAATGTAGCGATGGTGATATTGTATGGCCTCCTGCTGAAGGGCAACACACTCCTCGGAACTCAATTTATAATTGGAATCGTCTCCATCAAATTCGTTCAAGTGTGATTCAAGTTTTTCAATGTGGTAATCAAGCAAAGACTCCATGTCATGGGGCCGCTGGCCGTCCGGACGTCCCATGGTATGCATTTGGAGGACTCCCAAATCAATCCGCATCTGGATTAATTCTTTACCATGTTTGCCAGTGATCTTGCGAACCATCGCCTTGCCGGGTTCATAAACCCAGTCATCAAGCACATGCGATATGTCCAAATCTGTCATAGAGTTGATTCTGACACGATCCTTTCTCCTAAGTCAATGAACGCTTCACACTGACAGCCAAGATGTAACAAGTATCTTGCAGGTGAAGATTGTGTGGAATCCCAGTGCTGCATCACGGCAAATATCCATGCCCGAAACTTTAGCGCATTGAAGTGTACTTAAGCCATAATCCGGCAGCTCCAACCATTCCAGCTTCATTACCCAGTTTTGCTTGTGAAACGATGATGGTTTGCTCCCTGAGTAAGGTCGCCCTTTTCAGGTGGGAACGAATCGAATTTGAGTAAGCCTGGAAATGGTGATCCATTAGACCTCCTCCAAGAATGATGCACTCAGGAAAAAAAGTATGAGCCAATGTCCAACCCGCGATTCCAACTCCGCGCAAGGCATTATCAACAATCTTGGAAGCACCCGAATGGCCTTCTTTTGACGCATTGAATACAGACTCTGCATCATGTAAACCATGAACTTTTCCTTGTTTTGCTATGCCTGATCCGGAGGCAAGTGATTCAAGTGATCCTTGCACACCTGAATAATCAGCCGGCATGTCGGGTAAAACGGGAATTAATCCAATTTCCGGGTGTTCCCCTCCCATCCCACGGTAAATTTGGCCTCGAGCCAAAACAGATCCTCCAACCCCTGTTCCGAAGGTAAGCATCACCACCGGATCCATTCCACTACCCGCGCCTTTCCAGCATTCACCAAGCAAAGCAACATCGGCGTCATTTTCCAAAATGACCTGTATACCCAAAACGGATTGCAAATGATCGACCAGAGACTCGCCTTCCCAGCCCGGTAAGGTATATGGATTGTGAACCACACCGGTTTTTAAATCCAGAGGTCCGGGACACCCTACTCCAACGCCCTTGATGTCGGTTCGAGTTAATCCATGAGCAGATAAAAGAGTTTTGATGTGTGCATCGATTCGATGGACAGCCTGGCTTAGCCCTTTTCTGGATTCAGTTGGAAGTGATGATGATGCCACCAAACAGCCTTCAGCATTGACCAAGCCAATCGCTATTTTGGTGCCGCCAATATCAATCCCAATGGCGTATTTAAAACTACCTGACATAAGTTTCAGAAACTTCCTCTAGTACAAAAGAAAACTTCTTCGACGCTTTTTAAACTTCTTCAACTCTGGCTGCCATTGATTTTGAATCGTAATCCGTTTTTCACCCGAAAGTATCATCTCTTGCGTGGTTGTGTTTCGTAAAAGACGATTGAGCTTACCGGAATCCCAAGCATCTGGGTAAAGCTGGTGTAATACTCGAGCCATTTCTATTCCCAATTCAACAGGGCGCACCTGCGATCGATCCGTAATGGAAACATAAACCCCCTGACATTTCTCTTCTTTGAACAGACTGGCACTGGGTGTGAAGTGAATGGGAGTAAAGGACACTCCAGGCAAGCGGGCAGCATTTAAAGCCTCTGCGAATTCAAGATCCTTGATATAGGGGGCGCCCACAACTTCGAACGGGGTATCGGTACCCCTGCCTACAGACAATGGTGTAAATTCCAGGATACCAATCCCAGGATAAAGCAAGGCCTCCTTGATATTCCGCATGTTGGGGGACGGGGATGTCCAAGGTTGACCGGTTGATTCATAAAAGTTTTCTCGATTCCAATTGTGAACCGGAACGATCTGAAGATCCAAATCCAAGTTCTTTTCCTTCATGAACATCAAAGCCAATTCTCCAACGGTCATTCCATGTCGAATGGGTATGTCATGAAATCCTACAAAATCAGTTTCACCCAACAAGACAGGCCCTTCAATATCCGCACCATTGATCGGATTCACACGATCCAACACAATGAAACTTAGTCCCGCGTTCGCGGCAGCTTCCATCGCAAGCCCCATGGTGGATATATAAGTGTAAAAGCGACAACCAATGTCCTGAATATCAAATACCAATGCGTCCAATCCTTCTAAATCTTTTAGCTGAGGTTGCCGATGCTCCCCATAGAGACTGTGAATACTCAATCCAGTTGTGGAATCTATGTCATCCTCGACCTTGCCATCCAGTTTTCCTCGGATGCCATGTTCAGGACTAAATAATTTTTTCAGCTGCACGTTCTGCGACGAATGCAACAGGTCTATGGTGCTGATTCTATTTCGATCATGTCCGGTATGGTTGGTGATGAGCCCAATCTTCAGACCTCGCAACCGACGGAAATCTTGCTCTTTTAAAACATCAATTCCATTCAACACGGGTCGTTTTTCAATGGCTGAGGCAAATGGAATTGAATCCGCCGCAATGGTCGCCAAGGTTCTCCTTAATGCCACCACGCTTCCATCTTCGGTAGGATGGTTACGATTGGAGAGAAAAATAAGGAAAGTTTCCATCTCAGGAACAATCCAGATGGAAGTCCCAGTCCAGCCGGTGTGACCATAGGAGCCGACTGGAAAACGATGACCCCGCGGACTCGAATAAGGAGAATCTATATCCCAACCTAAACCTCGTTTTACTGCCATTCCATCGGGAGTTTGCACGGAAGTCATCAGAGAAATGGTCTCAGGATTGAAAATGCGAACCCCATTTAAAACTCCATTACCAATCATCATTCTTGCGAACTTTGCCAGGTCAGCAGCGCAGGTAAACAATCCCGCATGCCCGGCAACACCACCCATACGCCGAGAGGTAGGATCATGTACGATACCTCGAAGGTATGAATCGCCTAATTGGGTCGTTGGTGCAATTTTGGATTGCCAGGCATTTAATGGCAAGAAACTCGTATGTTTCATGTCCAATGGTTGAAATATCATTTCAGTTGCATATTGATTCAGCGGCTTACCACTGACGCGGTTCACAATTTCACCAAGTAGAATAAAATTGATGTCGCTGTACTTAAAATTTGTGCCTGGGGGACTGATCAAGGATTCGTTACATGCTCTTTCGATTGCATCTGCCACTCCTTCCCATGGCTCGCGAAGTGATAAACCTGGGCGGAGTCCTGATGTATGCGTCATTAATTCGCGGACACTCACAGACTCCTTCCCCTTCGTTCCAAAATCTGGAATGTATTCAGCCACGGGATCATTGAGATTTACCTGCCCTTTTTCAACCAGCTTCATGATGGCGGGGGTGGTTGCAATAACCTTGGTTAATGAGGCTGCATCGAAGATAGTATCAGGGGTCATTTTTTCTTGCTCTGGTGCCACTGATCGCAATCCATAGGCTCGATGATAAACAGATTCACCATGTTGCAGCCAGAGGACTCCACCCGGCAATTTCCCTTCCTTATTGGCCTGCTCAACTGCCCGATCCATCAACAGCAAATGGCCGGGGAAAAATGAGTTAGACTCGCTTTGCCCCGGGAGATTATCAATGGTAACCCGCTCACCCAGCTCCACAGAAGACGATGCGGTTGGTAAATGTGGTTGCTGATCAGCGGAAGCAGGTGATTGAACAGGTTGTGTTTGGGAGAACGTACGACAACCCGCTCCACATAGCAGAAGAGCCGAGGCAATAATCCAAAAATGAAGGGTTAATTTCATGAGTAACTCCTCAAGCCGATACCATGAATTCTATAGGAGGCCAATCCATTTCAATCCAACAAAATTAAAACACCCGACTGGTGAACAGTCGGGTGCTCTGACTTTTTAGATGGGATAGAGTGTCGACTTATCGACGACCACGCGATCCACGACGACCACGATCTTGTCTGCCTCGTCCTTGTCCTTCTTCTTGACCATTGTCATCTTGACCGACTTCGCGTTGCCTGTCATTACCACCACGTCCGCGACGAGGTGTTCCGCGCCTTTGTGATCTGGCATCTTCTAGTTCATCACTTCCAATCACGCCGTCTTCATTGGCATCCAGTTTTTCCAATAAAGCTGCCCAGCGTTCTGCAGTTTTGGCATCATGAGCAGCGCTGACTTCATCGGCGGTGATATTGCCGTCTTCATTGCCATCCAGGTTTTCAAGCACTCCGGCAACTCGTTCTTCCAGCATGGAGGCACCTGCATCCAATAGTTCATCCGATGTAATCGTGCCATCCTCATTGGCATCGAATTGCCCTAAAACATAACGATGACCGCGTCGACCCCGCCCGACGGCCTCAAGTTCTTCCGGCGAAATACTTCCATTCTCATCGGAATCCCAACGAGCTAAAATCCCCACCAGCCGCTCATCAATACCAGCGGCATGCACTTCACTGATTTCAGCTGTCGTAATCGTCCCGTCTTCGTTGGTATCGTATTGAGTGAACAATTTTTCAGCACGATTGGCTGCCCCTTCTGCATGAGCATCGAGATATTCCTGCTCGGTAATAATCCCGTCTTCATTGGTATCCATTTCTGCCAGCTGGACTCCATGGTTTTTACCTTTGTGGTCTGGACGTTTAGGGCCTCGGTTACCCTCTTCTTGAGCACTGACGTTTTGAAGGTTGATCATGCAAGCCACTGCAATCAGTGCGATTCTGGTATTCCATTTATGGTTCATAACATTATATTTTGTTTTTGGTTATTGTTTTTGCGCAGCACCTTGTTCGGATAACCGATTGGATCAGCGCATATTATTTAATCTTGTAAGCAAGCTGAGTTTCTCGTTCTTGTTACAAAAGAAATACAAGCAGTGTTGGCACCGTGTAACCCCGACAATTGTCGTAATCAGTACGACAATCCATCGTACGATCCCTTATTGTGAGATGGGATGATCTCCGATACTATCCCAACAATCGGCAAGAAAAAGATGAACCAAAAAAACAAAAACAATTCGCTTACAGCATATTATAAACCCAAACTCAATTAAGACCTGACTTAAACTGTCCAATGAAAACCGCAGATACCAAATCCCCCAATGAAAGGCCAAAGCGGCTTTGGTGGATTCCCACGCTCGGTTTTGGCATTGCGATTTTGTTATTGGGGGCAACCGGTTGGATTTCCATCCACATGACTTCTCAATTTAGAGAATACGGAAATCATTTCTTAAAACAGCAAACCGAAGAACAACTGAAAGCTTTGGCACAAGAGGAGTCTCAGTTGATCGAACTTGCAATAAGATCATTGTCACGGGGACGATTTCCGACTGATTTACTGTCCGAAGAGTTTTCCATCTTGTTCTCTTATGATTTGGCGGCAGTGATCAATGAAACTGGATCTCTGGATGAAGGCTATTTGTTCACAACCGAAGGCTCGCGAACTATAGAACCGGGTTCTCCGTGGCATGCAGAGCTGTCCAACACAGATCAACGCCTGGAATATGTTCCGGTAACATTTCGTTTCGTTATGTCTGAATCAGATATTTATCTGATCTATTCCATTCGGGATCCCCGAAATTTTAACGATCGAACCCTGGTATTCGGCAGAAAAATGCCTCATCAGTTCGATCTTAATCCCTCAAACTCACCGGGCTTCATGAGAGTCGTCCAGATCGATGTTGATTCTGAAGACCTGGAATTTTTGGATACGTGGGACCTTTCAGATTCTCCCATAATGGAGGAGTTCATTGGCTTTGATCGACGAAGAGGGGGTATGTCTCCTTTTGATAACCGAAGACGATTTCCCAGAGGGGGGCCGCCAGGCAGAGGAGGCAGAGATGGTGGACAGAGGTGGGAACACCCTGCTCCTTTAACGGCTCAACTGATCCGTCAGGGTCTTCAGTTAAGCAAAAACAACGTTCAATCCGAAGACGGAACTTCGCGGTCATTGGTGTATTCCGTCCTGCAAGATCGGGGAAATTCAGTACCGGTGAGAGTGGAGTTTCTCATTTCGCGAGAATTTCCGGAAACCTTGGAATCCACGATCCAGGCGATTCGGAGAAATTCATTTGGCGTCAGTTTGTTGGTCTGCCTGTTCACCATCATTGTCGTCTCTGAAATGCGTAGGAGGAAGTTAGCGGAGACATCGTTGCGTGATAGAAATGATAAACTCAACGAGGCCAATCAACGCAAGGATCGCTTACTGGCAATTATCTCGCACGATTTACGTGCCCCGTTATCGGGTGTCGGGAAGCTGAGCGGACTACTGATGAAACAACCGGAATCTTTTACGGCCGACGAAATAAGAAAGTTTGCCGGAGAAATCCAGGGGACCAGTAAACATTTAACGGAACTTTTGGACAACCTTCTCAATTGGGCGCGTCTGCAGACCGGACAATTACCTTATTTCCCCGGAAGTATAGATCTGGAACGGGTAACGCACCAACTCTGCACTCTGTTTAAATCCACAGCCAAAGACCAGGGCGTCGAATTGAAATCTCGAGTTCATCAAGAAGCCAAACTCATTAATGATGTGGAAATGCTGAGGACTGTTTTACGAAACCTCCTTTCAAATGCCATCCGTCACACCCCAAGCGGAGGTTCCGTTGCAATTTATTGCGAATCCCAACAGGAATCCATGCGCATTGAAGTCCGCGATACCGGAACAGGGATGACCTTGGAAGAAAAATCTCAGCTCTTTCAGTTACCCGATAAACCAAGGGATCCAACTGAAGTTGGAAAAAAGGGAGCCGGATTTGGACTTGTCCTTTCCCAAATGCTCGCAAAACGCATGGGTGGCGAATTGTCCGTGGTATCTTCGAACAAAGAGGGAACGACCTTCAGGCTGGAGATCCCTTTGCAATGGTTGCCCGAGAGTAAGACTAACGAACTACCGCAGAGTGCGTCATAAAAAATCAGCAAGTTTTACAGGAAATGAGTGAGAAAATAAATCTGGCCGAGCCACCCTGGAGCACGGTCTTGGTCGAGGATCAAGCATTACTGCGAAATGTCCTTTCAAAAACCATTCAACTTGATGACCGTTTTGATTGGAAGGGTGATGCGGAAGACGGACTCGAGGGATTGGAATTGTGTAAGGAATATCAGCCACACCTACTGGTCACCGACCTTCACCTACCAGGCCTGGACGGTATAGAATTATCCAGACAAGTCCTCGAGGCCTGGCCTCAAACACGTGTGCTGGTATTAACTAATTTGAAGGATCCCTATACCCTGCACCAATTGCAGGAAATCGGAGTTCACGGTTACGTTGAAAAGGATCAACCGTTGGAGATCTTTGAAGAGGCCATGATAGAAGTCGCCACGGGCCATACCTATTTCACCGCCCTGCTTCACCGCAATCTAAGCGAGCTCGAACAAGATGAAAGATCGTTCGTTAAATTTCTGAGTCCCAAAGAACAAAGGATTGTTGCCCTGGTTGGTGATGGACTGACCAGCAAACAAATCGCCGAAAAACTAGATCTCAGTCCACGTTCAGTCGAAACTTATCGCTACCGGATCATGCACCGTCTGGAATTCCAAAAAACGTCAGAACTCGTCGACTACGCTCGCCAACAAGGCCTCACCGGAGAAAGGTTTGAATCGTAAAGAATTGTTGCACACTTCAATCAAGACACGATTCTAGGTGTTAAAAAAATGACGAGTTCCTTTTTTTCTTTGGATTTAAATTTGC
>CAYFHO010000095.1:0-14764 GCA_964342825.1 uncultured Verrucomicrobiota bacterium | reverse complement strand
AACACTCTTCCCGCATGTAGATGCTTCAAATTATGGAATGAATTGAGATGCGCCCATAAGGATGCACCTCCACTTGATCTGGTTTGATCACATCGGGAGAATCACGCAGATTCTTTCCCCCCTTCAATTGAATTTGGCCAAAGAAGGGTTGACCCTCCGGACATTTCGTCCAGGCAGTCCCTTCCTTGGCATCAAAAAATCCCATGGGTGCATGAACATTGTCATAAAGGTCCTTCTCGTCATAAACGAAGTTGTAATGGAATTTTCCGTCGTTGAAGGTGTGATAGCCTGCTGCCTGAAAGATTTCCGGGATGGTTTTTACTCCCAAATGATTCGGTTCCCAATGTTCCATTTTATTTCCCCGCCACATTGAAAAGGAACTGTAGTGTTCATGGGCTCCGATGGACGTTTGATACATGCCCGTGATATTGGCCGATCGTGTCGGAGAACAGACTCCTGCAGTCATGTAGGCACGATTAAAGCGAATCCCATCTGAAGCCAGCTGGTCAATGTTGGGTGTTTCCACGACGGCATCGCCATAACAACTCATCCACGCATTGGTATCCTCCACATAGATCCACAGGATGTTTGGTTGTTTCGGCCCCACTTTGGGTGAGGGTTGGTGAGAGTTTTGCCCAATTACCAGCGTAAGTGGAAAACACAACAGTACGAACATCAACTTTTCATCATCCAGGAATTCATTGCTTGCAGGGTGTTCCGGGATGATGAGTTGAGATCCTGAAAAGTGTCAAGAACCACTCATCTGGAAAGCACCAACCGATTTCAAATCAAACGTGGATCATGAGTGAAGTTCAGGCATTGCACCCAATTCTCGCGCTTTGTTGACCACTTCAGATTGCGGGTAAAGCATAACTGAATGAAGATGATATCAAATCACCTCCACCAACTTGAAACTTTCAAATGCTCCAAACTGAGAAATGATTGAACTCGACAGATATGAAAATCGCAGTTTTTCTGAGTGTATGCGGAAATTTTTAATGTTCATATTGGTGATCTGCACCTGTCCTCAATTCCTTTTGGCCGAACCTTTCGATCAAACACTTTACAATTCAAAAGCCAGGGTCTATTCGCCGGAAGAAAGCATGGCGATGATGGAACTTCAGGAGGGTTATTCAGTGGAACTGGTCGCAGCAGAACCGATGATTTCTGAACCTGCCACATTCACATGGGATGGCGATGGGAAACTTTATGTGGCTGAGTTGAACACTTACATGCAGGAGATTGACGGCAAGAATCAGCATGATCCCGTTTGTCGAGTGGTGCTTTTGGAGGACACCGATAACGACGGTAAAATGGACAAGCGATCCGTATTTGCAGACAACCTGATTCTTCCCAGAATGATTCAACCGCTTGGCGACCGCGTCATCATTAGGGAAACCGATACATTTGATTTATATAGCTATCGTGATACGGATGGTGACGGCGTAAGTGACGAGAAAATCCGTGTCTATGAAGGAGGACCAAGAGGAGGCAATCTAGAGCATCAACCAAGCGGATTGGTATGGAACATTGATAATTGGATGTATGTCACCTACACCAACCGCAGGTATCGCTGGGATGGTGAAAAAATCGTTTCACAAGAGTTGCCAAACGGTTCCGGTCAATGGGGAGTGACCCATGATGACTTGGGGCGGAATTTTTTCTGCACCGCTGGTGGAGAAAACCCGGCGATGGCATTTCAACAGCCTTTTGTATACGGAGCCATTTCATTGCCCGGTGAAAAAGAACCGGGATTTGAAGAGGTCTTTCCTTTGGTCCAGATTCCGGATGTACAGGGTGGGCACGGCAGATATCGAAAGGAAAACCTGACCTTGAATCGATTCACTGGTTGTGCGGGCCAGCACATTTATCGAGGTGATCGATTACCATCCGATTTCTACGGGGATTACATCATCCCCGAACCCGTCGGTCGTCTGGTTCGTCGGGCCAAGGTCGTGAACCAGGATGGAAAAATCATCCTTAAGAACGCCACTCCAGGCACCGAATTTCTTCGCTCAAAAGATGCAAATTTCCGCCCGGTCCATGCTGCGACAGGTCCCGACGGGTGTCTTTACATTTGTGATATGTATCGAGGTATTATTCAAGAAGGTGCTTGGGTTCGACCTGGATCATATCTTCGTGGGGTCGTTGAAAACTACGGACTGGATAAGAATATAGGCAGAGGAAGAATTTATCGGATTGTACACAACTCAAAGAAACGTGGCCCTCAGCCTGAAATGCTGAGTCAATCCCCCTCTGAGCTGGTGGAGCACCTTTCAAATCCAAATGGGTGGTGGAGGGATGAAGCTCAAAAATTGATCGTCCTGAGCCGCGATCCTTCTGTTGTTCCTGCACTCGAAAAACTTGCCCGCGAAGGTAGTTCTCCGATTGCCAGGGTGCATGCCCTCTGGACGATCGATGGATTAGGAAAAAGTAAACCCGAACTCCTTCTTGCCAAATTGAACGACAAGGACAAGCGCGTCCAAAAAACTGCGATTCGAATACTGGAACCATGGATTCATTCAGAGAGTAAAGAGATCAAGAAAACACTGGAAAAGCTGGCATTGAATCAAGATCCCGATCTGGCCATTCAACTGGTGCTTTCCCTATTTCACACAGGCCATCCTGATAACGATCCTATGGTTGAAAGGATTCAAAAAAGTTTCGCCACCAACCAAAATATCCAGGCCATTATCCGACTGATGAAAGCGAGGCAGGAGGAAGCAAGGAGACGGCGTGAACGCAACGAATTAATTACCCAGGGTGAAAACAACTATAAAACGATTTGTGCGGCATGTCATGGACTTGACGGTCAGGGAACTCCTGTTCAAGGCATCAAAAACATGACACTTGGAGCCCCACTGGTTGGCTCTCCACGTCTACTTGGAAAGAAAGACATCCCCATCAAAATCTTGCTAAAGGGAATGATGGGTGAACTCGACGGAAAATCTTACCCCGGCCCGATGCTGCCATTGGAGTCCTATGACGACCAGTGGATTGCCTCCGTTCTTACTTACATCAGAACTCAATGGGGCAATCGAGCACCTTCTGTAAGTCCGAAAGATGTGGCTGCTGTCCGTGCATCCATCAAGGATCGAAAAACCATGTGGCAATCTTCTGAGATCATGAAAATCTCGCCGATTTCAACTAAGGATATGAAGTCATGGAAACTGGATGCGAGTCATCGCCCAGATGTCTGCCATCATGCGGTGGACGGAAACGACAAAACTCGATGGGAAACGGGAATACCACAACGTCCGGGAATGTGGTTTACCTTTGATATGGGTGAAGCCAAAAAAATCACTTCCATCGTCCTCGATTGTCAAAACTCTTCCATGGATTTCCCGCGCAGTTTCAGTGTTGAAATTTCTGATGACGGAAAATCCTGGAGTCCTCCAGTAGCAGAAGGACTGGGTGAAGGTTCCGTCATTGATATCATGTTACCGGAGGTAGAAACACGCCATGTCAGAATCAGTCAGCACGGCATCGCCGAAGGAAAATTCTGGTCCATTCACAAATTGGAAATCTACACCGACGAATCAAGGCAATAATAAAAAGTCCGACTAAAGATTCTGAAACAAATGAAGAATAGGTGTGGGTTCGTATGCTTGATGCTCTTTCTATCCTTTTTAAATCCTGCCGTAGCAAAGGAATTCTCACTTTGGATTGCAGGGGCGGAGGGTGTTGAATTATGCAAGCTGGATACAATCACAGGAAGATTAAGCAGTATCCAAAAAACCAACATGGCCCCCTTAACTTGGTTGGCATCAAGTGAAGAAAAATTCGTTTATGGAGGATCGGTCTTGCCTGGATCCGCAGATCCAATCAATGGAGCATTAAGTGCTTTCAGGATCAATTCAGATAAAAGTTGGACTTTATTGAGCAGAGTGCCTTCCTTGGGTAAAACAACGGTTCATCTGACACTCAGTCCGTCAGGTAGGAATTTGTACGCAGTCAATTTCCGTCATGACAGTTATACAAGTCGAGGGAGTGTGGTTAATTTTGCCCTTAACAAGGATGGAAGCATCGGAAACCACCTACAGAGATTTGAACACCCAGGCCAGGGCGGCAGTCGCTCGAATCGCCAACTTGCCTCACATCCACATTCGATTGTCAAAAGTCACAACCAGGAATATGTGGCAGTAGCGGACCTGGGTGTGGATCAGGTTTTCATTTATCGCGTTGATACAAAAACTGAAGAACTAAAACTGGTATCCAGGATCCAAGGGCAGCCAGGCCAACAACCCAGACATCTAGTTTGGCATCCAAGCGATGAATTCCTTTATTGCATGAATGAAGCATCACCTACTGTGTCGGTTGCAGAATTTCATAAGATCTCAGGAAAAGGCAAATTTGTTCAGCATGTAAAACGCACCCAAAACAAAGGTGGAGGAGGTGCCGATATTTGCATGGACTCTGAAGGTCGCTGGTTATTTGGCAGCAACCGAGGAGAGGATACGATTGTGGCATACACGATAAACTCCGAGTCCGGCCACATCCATCTCATAGGACACGTCCCGACTGGAGGTGGCTCAACGCGCTCCATTGCAATCAGTCCCGATGATCAATGGTTGATTGCCGCCAATCAGGCAAATCATTCAGTCACAGTTTTCTTTATCGATCAGGCAAATGGCACTCTCAAAGCAAAGAATCGACCATTGCAAATAGAGAGTCCCGCCTGTGTCTTATTCTGCAAACCCGAGAAAGATAATTGAATTCAAGGAACCTGAAACTTATTTGAAATCCGATTGAGTGGAAACTCATGGTCGAGATGTTTGATAGAAAAACATCACTTAATCCACGAGTTCAGGTTTCCCTTCCTTGTGTTCAGGATCAGGAGGTCGATTCCCCCACCAGGACGCAAGCGCAGAACCAGAGACATTCATCCATGGACCAAATATGGCGGGAGCAAGTGCTACCAAAGGGTCTTTGAGCGTACTGACAGCCAAAGCCGTCGCCATGCCGCTATTTTGTAGACCGACTTCGATGGCTACAGTTCGACAACTCCCTTCATCGAGCCTAGCCAATCGCCCTCCTACATATCCAAAGAAATATCCAGCCAAATTATGTAAAATGGATACAGTCACCAGTGATATACCAATGGTGAGAAGTTTATCACGAGAACCGGCAATGATAATCCCAAGTATGAAACAAATGGCGAGCATGGCTATCAAGGACAGACCACGTTCTATCCATTTCCCCTCGCGGTCCAGACCTTGAACAACGCGGTTAAAAATCAACCCTATGGAGATTGGGATGATAATCATTTTAAAAATATTGATCACCCAATCGAGAAAAACGATTTCTACAAGTGTACCAGCCAACAATTTCATTAGCAAAGGAGTCATAAAGGGTGCAATGAATGTCGAACAAGCTGTCATGGTCACTGAGAGAGCCACATTGCCCTTGGAAATAAAAGTCATCACATTTGAGGCCACGCCACCAGGGCATGTCCCAACTAAAATGACGCCTGCTGCAATGGCAGGTTCAAATCCAAATGCGCTAGCAAGACCATACCCCATCAGTGGCATGATCGAAAACTGGAGAATGATTCCAAAGAGGACTGCCTTCGGCATTTTTAAAATGCGTGTGAAATCCGATATAGCCAGAGTAGCTCCCATCCCAAACATGATTAACTGAATGAGTGGAATGATGAGGGTTTTGAGCTGAAACCCACCCCAACTTATGAAAACAGACGGAAAACAAAACGCGGTGAAAACACTGGTGATAACCCAGGAAGTAAACGCAAATTTTCTCAACCCGCTTTGAAAAGTGAAGAAACATGCTATACCGAAGGCGGATAGACTGGCAGCGATCTTAGCGTAATATGCATTTTGATTGGAGTAAGCATTCCATACCAAAATACAAACACCCAAGACCAAGCCTGCCAGAATAATGGTTCTTCGAAGCGTCAACATTCCAAAAATATCTCCTCTTGATCAGAAGGATGATCCCTACTTAGCGTTATTGTTGAGTAATTGCTTGATAACTTTTTAAATAGGTAACCATGAGACAAGGTCACGGTCACCATGTCCCTCTGAATAACGACGTCAAGATCGTCTCCAAATTTTACATCTTTGCCAGAAAAAAAGCGGCTCCGCGGCTGAATCAAAAATTTTTTGCAATAATAGCCCCATTCAATCCAGAGGCGGGTAGAAATAATTCGAATTTTAATTTTGGAATTCTCAAAAAACACTTAACCTCGAATTCAATGAAAGGGCTACTGATCATCTGCTTGATTCTATGGCATTCTATTCACGATGTCCCGGCTGCGGAACTCGTCAAATCCGTATCTGTCCAAGTCCTGCATCAAAACCTTGAAGGAGGAAATGGCCAAACCTGGTTTCATCCCAAAGCCTGTGTGATTCCTGGTAAGGATGGAGGTCCGCATATTGCCCTGATGACCAAACAGATCATCGGAGGATCAGACTATTTTGGCCCGGTTCATTGGAGCACTTCCCTTGACCAAGGCAAAACATGGTCGGAACCGACTTTGATTCCTGCCTTTGACCGAAAGCCCGTTGTCGGACATGAAGGTTTGATGGCAGGCGTTTGCGATGTAGTTCCTGAATATCATGCTGCGACTGACACCGTACTGGCTTTGGGGCATGTGGTCTTTTATCGTGGTCCTCGGTTCTCAGGAAATGACCAACTGGCAAGGTATCCCGTATACTCGGTCAGGCGCTCTGATGGAACCTGGTCTGAACGTAGAATCCTAGAGTGGAAAGATCCTCGAGGAGCGTTCATATACTCGAACAATTGTGGTCAGCGATGGACCTTGCCAAATGGAGATATTCTGCTCGCTTTCACATTTGGACCTAAATCTAATCATAGCTCTGTAGCGGGCGTAATTTGTTCCTTTGATGGAGAATTTTTAAAAATCAAACAAGTCGGACCTCCTTTGAAACTGGAACATAAACGCGGTCTTCTCGAACCTTCGATCACCCGATTCAAGAGCAAGTTTTATATGACCATTCGTGCCGAGGATGATCGAGGATATCTGAGTACGAGCGAGGATGGGATCCATTGGCACGAGAAAACCCCTTGGAGCTGGGATGATGGCGAACCTCTGAGTATGTCCAGCACCCAACAACATTGGATGACGCATTCGGAGGGACTTTATCTCGTTTACACACGCAAGGATGCAAAAAACTCGGATGTGATTCGATGGAGATCACCACTGTATATGGCGAGATTTGATCCAGAGAAGAATCAATTGGTCGGCTCGTCAGAACGCATCGTCATCCCCATGAACGAAGATGGCATCTCACATCCAGATCGAGTGGCATTGATGGGTAATTTCCATATCACCCATGCCAGTGCTAATGAATCCTGGATAACTGTAGGCGATTGGCTTCCGCGTCAAGGCGCAAGCGGCACGATGCATTTGGCTCGTATTCAGTGGACCCAACCCAATCAATTTCTCAAAATGTCAGGCATGAGCGATTCAGATTAACCAATGGATCACCGACGAACGAAGTAAAGTTCTTAGTAGTCCCTGAAGAAATTCAGTCACCTGCTCAATGATCACTTATCTCTGAGTGAAACGTCTCAATATTTCAAACGAGGAAATGCTTCATTGCGCAAGTTCACGCTTTTGCCTCATGTCTTTTAACACACAATAAACCACCGGGAGTATGAACAGGGTCAATGCCGATAAAACGGCTCCGGTATGTTCGCTGAGTTTTGCACGCAAGGTAAACTCTTTCATCGACGCATAAAGGACGGGAACAACAAAGATACTGACCATCACAACCAACATCCCCCCAAAGGTAGGAATAGCCATGGGAACCATGATATCAGATCCACGCCCACTTGATGTCAGAACCGGGATCAATGCCAGCACGGTGGTTGCAGTGGTCATCAAGCATGGTCGGGCACGCCTGATACCAGCCTTGATAGCTGCGCGATGAATTTTTGAAACGGAGTCATGTTTGGATAATCGAAATTGTTGATCCAGGTAGGTTGCCATAATTACCCCGTTATCAGATGCAATACCAAACAAAGCCAGAAATCCAACCCAGACAGCAACACTCAGGTTAAAAGGACGAACCTGAAATAATTCACGTAGATTAAAATCGGAAAAGGCTATATTGAGAAACCAATCCTGCCCGTAAAGCCACAACATTAGAAATCCCCCGGCCCAGGCAACGAGAATACCGGTAAAAACAAGGATGGTATTGGCTGTGGATCGAAACTGCAGGTATAGAATCAGGAATATGGCAAACAAGGCCAAAGGGAGAACGATCATCAATTTTTTCTCGGATCGCACCTGGTTTTCATAGCTTCCCGCGAAAGTATAGCTCACGCCGGCGGGAATTTTAAAATCACCGTTGGCCACTCTGGATTGCAAGTGTGTTCTCGCGGCTTCAACAACATCCACTTCAGCATATCCTGGTTTCATGTCAAAGAGCACATACCCAACTAAGAAAGTATCCTCACTTTTGATACTTTGCGGGCCTCGCAAGTATTCAATACGAGCCAGTTGTTCGAGAGGAATTTGATTCCCACTTGGAGCAGGAACCAGTATGCGCCCTAAGGTTTCAATTTGATCCCGCAATTCACGCTGGTAACGCACGCGGACAGGATATCGTTCACGCCCTTCTACTGTTGTAGTGATGTGTTTCCCTCCTATTCCGACCTCGATGACCTCCTGCACGCGAGCCAACTGGATCCCGTATCTGGCTATGGCTTCACGATCAATCACGATTTCCAGATAAGGTTTACCAACGATACGATCGGCAAAAACGGCGGAAGATTCAATGGAAGGAACTTCCTTGAGCAATCGCTCCATTTCCAATCCAACGCGCTCAATGGTCTCCAGATCTGGCCCCTTGATTTTAATCCCCATGGGCGCACGCATGCCGCTTTGAAGCATGACAATTCTGGCTGCAATGGGTTGTAATTTCGGGGCAGAGGTCGAACCTGGCACTTCAGCAGCCCGTAAAATCTCTGCCCAAATATCCTCAGGTTCATCAATGCCCTTCCATGCCTCACGGTCAGGATTTAAATCTGGATCCAATCCACTTCTCCAACATCGAAACGGCATTCCTCCTGGATCTGCAACCAATTCGCCAGATGCATCGCGTACATACTTTCCCCTAACCAGGTAGGGTAACCCATCAGGTGCCGTTAAAGGATTTCCATCATCATCTCTGAAGAAATCATTCTCACCGGCATCAAACTGGAATGTCAGCAAACTGCCACCGGGATCGGTTAGAAATTCAGGTTTATAGTTGATGATCGTTTCCACCATGGAGATCGGAGCCGGATCGAGGGGCGTTTCAGCGCGGCCCAATTTGCCAACGACCGTTTGAACTTCCGGGATCTGTCGAATCGCCATGTCCTGTTTTCGCATGGCATCCATCGATTCACCTATCGACGCATGCGGCATGGTCGATGGCATGTAGAGGAATGCTCCTTCATCCAATGAAGGCATGAATTCCTTACCCAAACCTGGAAACCATTGGGTGACTTGATTCAAAGGTCGTGAAGCACGCAGACTTTGTGGCAACCAACCAAATACATGATCAAACCCTCCCCACACCATGACACCAACGAAAACAAGCAAGGCAGGGAGTGACAAAAAAGTGAATCGATGCCTTAAACACCAGCCAAGCGTGGTGCCATAACAAACCAGAAAACCGTACACCCCCATCAAGAATCCCCCAAACAATACGACCACAAACATGAAGTTTTTAAATACCCCCTCCTCCACTCCCAAAGGCATCCAATGATTCGCCAGGAAATAACCAATCACGATGGCAACCATGAAATGGAAGGCACGCTGCATTATTAGGTGCCATTTTTGCGGCAACAGATCTTCGAAAACACGGTATCCACCAGCGATCAAAAGAGCCAATGAAAGCATCAGCCATAGCGAGTTTGGAGAGTGACCATTCGCTGCATTGAAACCCCATATTCCGGCAAGGCAAAACCCTAAAACAGCGATCGCCCCAAAGGTCCATTTCTTAAAGTTCTTGCTACTCCAGCTTCCGGCAAAAAGCATGTGAGCAAGGGGCGGTATAACCGTAATCGCAACGAGGACGGAGGCCAGCAATGCAAAGGTCTTTGTCCAAGCCAGAGGTTTGAAGAGTTTACCTTCGGCAGCCTCCATGGTGAATACGGGAAGAAAGCTGATTACGGTGGTTGCCACAGCTGTTAAAACCGCGCTACCCACTTCCTTGGAGGCATTGAGTATGACCTTTAACTTATCATCGCCCTCTTGAGCTTCATCAAGATGCTTGAGAATATTTTCGCAAATGACAATCCCCATGTCCACCATGGTACCAATGGCAATCGCAATCCCCGAAAGAGCGACGATGTTGGCGTTGATGCCGAAAACCTTCATGGCACTGAAGCACATCAATACTGATAGTGGCAGCAATCCGGCGATCAAGATAGAACTTCGCAGATGCATCACCATCACAATGACGACTATGATGGTGACCAGGATCTCTTCGGTGAGTGCGTCGTTCAGGGTGCCCAATGTTTCCTTGATAAGAGTCGCACGATCGTAGAAAGGAACGATGGCAAGTTGACTGACTGTTCCATTGGCTAATGTTTTGCTGGGAAGGCCAGGTGAAATCTCAGCTATCTTTGATTTAATATTTCGAATGACTTCCAGTGGATTCTCACCGTAGCGCACCACTGCAACACCCCCGACCGCCTCAGCGCCTTCCTTATCCAGAGCTCCTCGACGCAATGCCGGTCCATAAGCGACATGAGCAACGTTTTTTACATAGACTGGGACATTGTCGTTTACCTTGATGACGCTGTTCTCGATATCATTCAAAGTCTTGATGAACCCGACTCCTCGGATGACATATTCGACCTGATTGACTTCGATGGTTCGGGCTCCAACGTCGGCATTGGCCATTTTTACAGCCATGAAAACCTCCTCCAAACTCACCCCAAAAGCGCGCATGGCATCCGGATCCACATCAATTTGATACTCACGCACGTATCCTCCCACAGAGGCAACCTCACTGACACCCTCTGCACCAAGTAGCGCAAAACGAATTTGCCAATCCTGCACAGACCGCAATTCATCCAGATCCCAACCACCGGTTGGATTTCCTGACGCATCCTGTCCCTCCACTGTATACCAGAATACTTGCCCCAGTGCTGTCGCATCCGGTCCCAATCTGGGCTGAACTCCCGAGGGAAGAGTCCCACCTGGAAGGCTGTTTAATTTTTCCAAAACCCTGGATCTGGACCAATCGAAATCGATATCCTCCTTGAAGATCAAGTAGATGCTTGAAAAACCAAACATGGAATAGCTACGGACCGTTTTGACTCCTGGCACCCCCAACAAGGAGACGGTCAATGGGTACGTGATTTGGTCCTCTACGTCCTGTGGAGATCTCCCCATCCATTCGGTGAAAACGATCTGCTGGTTTTCACCTATATCTGGTATAGCATCAACTGGAACTGGATCCCGAGGTAATCCTCCCAATTCCCATTCGAAGGGTGCCACCAACATCCCCCAAACGAAAGCAAAGCAGACCGCCAATACGACCAGTAATTTATTATTCAGGCAGAACTCGATAACTCTACCAAAAACACCCAAATGATCCTCTGAATTCCTACTCATGAAGATGCTCCACCTCACTCTCAACTTTTGGAATCAATGTTTCCTTGAGTTCACCACAAGTGAACATTGAACTTCCAAAGTATGGGTTCTCGACACCCTGCTTCATTTGAATCCAGTCGCCACCCTCACCCTTGAATGCCATCGGGCAGTGATAAACGTACAGGGGTTGATCCATGCCGGAATCAAATAGATGAAAGGCATGAATCATGGCTTTTGATAACACACCAAACCCCTTGCGAACTTCCAGGATATCACCCAAAACACTCAAAGATTTGGTACTCCGCTCTATATCTACTTGTATTTCATCCCAAGCAGTCTTGGCGTTTGCTTTCAAGCCCGTGGAATCGATCATTGCCAAATGCGCGTCAAAGTCACGGACAAGCGATTGAATTTGATCCGACTGATCGCGGCTAAGAGAAACTTGAATATCATTGTACAGATTCAACAAAACGGTCCATTGAGATGCCATTTCTGCAGGTAACTTGAAAGACTGTTGGTGACGTGGGTGATGTGCACCGCCATCATCAGAACTGGAGCTGTGATGATGTTGGGTTGGTGTTTCCTCACCATGAGGATTCATCATGCTTGGTTTGGCCTGAATCTGAACGGCACTGTCGATTTTGAAATTCCCTTTATTAACGACCTCCTCACCTTCCAGGAGTCCGTTATGGACAATATAGTAGTCACCTGCTCGTGGTCCGAGTTCCACCACTCTGCCCTCAAAGTGTCCAGGCTCCGTAGCCACATAAACCACCGCACGCTTCCCTGTGATCAAAGGAGCACTTGCGGGAATGACCAGAGGAGCTTCGTCTTCGGGATGTTCGGCTGAAACATAGCCCATTGATTCGGCACTCACCAAATCCATCCCGCATATGTCACATGATCCTGGTCCATCTTTCACAATCTCAGGATGCATGGGACTGATCCATTTCCCCATCAAGTTCGGATTCATCACTCGCCCCCCTCTTGCCACCTGAGATTTCACGGTGGCCCTGACAAACATGTCCGGTTTGAGTTTTCCATCGGGATTGGAAAGGTTCACACGAATTTTGATGGTACGTGTATTTGCATTAAGGATTGGATCGATGAATGCCACCTGCCCTCTGAATATTTCCCCCGGGTATGCTTCCGTGCGAAATTCCACGTCTTGTCCATAATGAAGCCAGGGTAGATCAGACTCATAAGCATCCAGTTTCACCCATACTTTACTGAGGTCGGCAATAGTATAGACCTGCGTGCCCGTTTCAACATACATGCCTTCCAGCGCCTTCTTTTGAACCACGATCCCACTGATGGGTGAATTGATGGTGATACGTTCCGACGGTCTTCCCTGAGCCGCAATGGTCTGAATTTGCTCGTCCGACACCCCCCAGAGTCTGAGCTTTTCTTTCGTGGACTCAACACTGGCCAATGACTTTTGCCTGAGAAAATCACTGTCACTTAGCTTCAATGATTCTGCGGTTTGAATCGCCTGAAGCAACTCCTCTTGGGCAGAAATCAGATCAGGGCTGTATAAATCGACCAGATGATCACCTTGATTGACTCCCACTCCAGTGTAATCGACGTAAAGCCTTTCAAGGCGTCCGGGGACCCAGGCGGTGATCGTTGATAGCCGGGTTTCATCATACTCAACTTTACCCACCATCCGAATTTCCGTTGTGACAAATTTTCGTTCAACAGGTGTCGTTTCGATCTCGGCCAGTTTGACGGCTCTCTCCGACAGGAAAATGGAATTTGAAGCAATGGCTGAATGAGCCCCTGACGTCACTGGAATGAGATCCATTGCGCATATGGGACATTTGCCCTTGGGATCCATGAGTTTTACCGATGGATGCATGGAACACGTGTAAAAGGACACATTACCCTCTGTTTTGTCATCGGATATCTTTTCTGTGGTGGCAGACTTTTGGACTTGGCCTTTAAAGAGCACGCCTGCGAGAAAGCTCAATAAAACAACAGGAATGTAAATCAGAATCTTATTCATCATGGCTGGTTTCTTTCTTCAAATTGAATGGAGGCCGGTATTTGTCTTCCGAGGATTCGTTCAATGTTGGCGTATTCAATCGCGTAGTCTGTCCTGGCTCGTTCAAAAGCAAGTTGGAACTCAAGTAACAATCGCTGTGCATCAATCAGTTCAGAAAAATCGGCACGCCCTGCCTGGTAAGATTCTCGAGCCACGTTTAAAGAGTTGTTCGCTAAAGTCTTTAATGTCCCTTCATAAAGCCGCAACTTTCTTTCAGCGTCTTCGAATTTAAAAACCGCCAGTTTAAGTTCCGCCTGTAATCGCGACCTTGAGTTCAGTAAATCAGCCTCTGAGGCGTCTAACTGGCGCTCTGCTTCCTCTAGGGCAGCTCGCCTTTTTCCATACCAAAGAGGAATATTAACAGAGATCATCGCCATAATGGGATCTTTGCTGCTATCTGAAATGGCAGGATTCCCAGCCTCACCAGTGGCGATGTAATCCATGCCTAATTGAATATCTGGATAGAATTGTTTTCTTGCCAGAGCCACTTCAATCGAGTCGGAGCTTTCCTGAAGCTTCAACTCCCGCAATTCAAAATTGGAGTCCTCCAACAATTGAAATAATTCATTCGAATCAAGTGGATGAACCGGCATTTGAGGGAATTCAGGTATGGGCAGTTTGGTTTCAATATTCAAACCGATAGCCGCATTCAGCTTTGACATGGTCGGTGTGCACATTTCCCTGAGAGTGTTTACTTGATCCTCCAGCTTCCCGATCTCCAGTTGGGCTTGCATGACATGCCCAACTGCACTTCCGGTGCGTACTTTGGCTTGAGCGACTCCTTCAAGGCTTTTAAGCAACTCCATATTCTGCTCGGTAATCTCGATGGCTTTGCCCAGGTAATAGTATTCGTGAAAAGATGATTTGACCTGATAGAACAAATCAGTTTTCAAAGCTTCATATTGCTCCCTTGCCAGCTCTGCCTCTATTGAGGCTTGATCTCGTTTTAAGGTCAAAGTTCCAAACCAGGGAAAGGTTTGAGCAATGCCTATCCGATGATTTTGAGGTCCAACACGGGTTTCGACTTCTCTGATGAAATAGCCGTAATTGAATTTGGGATCGGGAAGGGAACTCATTTGAGGAATCCGTTCCAGAGCCGCTTTCCACCGTTCAAATGCCGCACGAAGTCCAGGATTCTGCAAGGC
>CAYFHO010000094.1:0-14994 GCA_964342825.1 uncultured Verrucomicrobiota bacterium | reverse complement strand
GCTTCAAAATGGATTCAGACGGCGATTTTGCGATCGCCCTTTGGACACCGTTCCGTCATAGAATGATGATTCAAAATCTAAACCATGTATCTATTAACCACAAAATTCAAAATCATTCCAGAGCGTACTTTCGCCTTGCTTGTCAGTTGTGCCATGTCTCTGAGTGCGGCCTATCTGCTAACAGCGCAGGGATGGGGAAACCAAACTCAAATGCAAATCCAACTGGAAGGGGATTCTTTTTCTAATTCCACGGCAAATCTTCCGAGCCACACTATTGCCTCCATGTACACTAAAATAAATGGTGTCATAGAATTACTCCCTTTTCTAAGGACCCAAGGATCCCCCTATACAGGATTGCTAGAAGCAACTCCAACCAGCGAACATACAATTTGGGTAGAGAAGTTTGAATTTAATCACCAGTTCAGCGACGGCAGATGGTGCTTATCGCCAAATGCAGCCGAAGCAAAAAGCACCTTCACCGGTGAATTCACAGCAACTCGTCCAGGAAGTTATACCGCGGAAATCTACTTAAATTCTTCAGTAGTTTTCTCAAAAAAGGTGGCATTTCACTTAGAAAAATCGATGGCTAGTAAGATTCTCCCAATTCAAGCAAGCCCAACTATGATCCAACCTTTCGAGCTAGGCCGAGTCAAGATTCCCGAACCCGGGCCCACGAAATGGACACTCAAATTACCAGAAGATGTTCATGCTGGCATCAAACTAAGCCATATTGTGCTTCGCCCAGCCCCTGAAGGAGAACCAATCCGACAACTTGCTGATGGATCAGTTTTACTTCATGCACGCGATTCAACGACCCACGGCACCAAACTACAATACGAACATCTTCCCCATAAAAACACGGTCGGCTACTGGATTTATGAAAGTGACTATCCGTCCTGGCAATTTGAATTATTGCGACCAGGTACATACGCAGTCGAAGTATTACAGGGATGCGGAACAGGCCATGGTGGCAGTGAGGTGAACTTAAAAATTCATGACACCAGTCTGCCTTTCTTTGTCGAAGAGACGGGGCATTTTCAGCACTTCGTCCCACGAATCGTCGGTGAAGTTCAATTTCCTCGCCCCGATCAATATCAATTGGAATTGATTCCGGTGAAAAAAGCAGGAGGAGCCGTCATGGATGTACGACAGATCCGTTTAATCCCTCTGGCAAAGTCTCCATGAGGAGTGTAACTGGATAAAGAATAAGTTCAGAGACATCGAATACTCATGTTTCGATAAAAAATTTCCGAACCCTCGCACTGCAACAATATTTTGCCGTGGCTCGGCCAGACATTCACCGCTTTGTTCACCAGGAAACCATTCACGAAGATCAGGATTTGACGATCAACACACCGACATTCCAGGCGATTCCATGCACCGTGGATACATGGATCTCCGTTAACTCTGAAATCGATCTGGTCTTTCCATTGCGCAGACTTGTATCGATGATTCACCCTTCCCCATCGTGATAACCTTTTAACCTTTCCTCCCGGTTGATAAGTCGGCCAACCTTCAGCGTCCATCTCTCCTGTAACTTCCACATCCAGCTCTGGCGCGATCAATTGTCCTGTCGAATCATCGCCACGGATCAATAAAAAATCCCCCACCGCTCCCTGAAAAACATTGCATTCGATAGCTGCCATGAAGGCACCGTTACCGTCATGACTGTTTCCGTCGGGTCCGGTTGCGTGAAGAAATACTCCGGAATCCCGGGCTTTCCCAAGTCGATCACCCCAGGTCCAATTCCGGTTGCCCCATAAAAATTCCAGACTTAGATGGTAGTTCTCGAATTCCCGCCGGGTCGCAAGATAGCCCAGTCCATCCCCTGAGATTCCAAGAACTCCAGATTGCAGCTGAAAGACTTGTCTGGGATCTTCATACTTTGAATCCACCAGCCAGGTGTAAAAATGCTCGCTCAAAGGATGATCAAAAGGCACGAGTGACTCAGGCTTCATCTTTTCAAGACAGGCTCAGAATGAGATCATTTCAATTTTTCGAACAGTTGATAAAACCCAACCGCAGCCATCAGAAAACTCGAGATCCATAACAGGGTGACCCAGAATTTGCCGGGCAACAATGAAGCGTGGGTCTGGAAATAATGAAAATATAGGGCCGCAAAACAGAGGAAGGGAAGGATCAATGCCTGCGCCAAGGCTCCGATAAAGACGAGGGTCAAAGGTTTGCCGACGGAGACGTAAAAAATGAAATAAAGCGCGGGAATCAACACACAGGCACGCTTGGTTAATGTTGCCCGATCCACTCCTTTTCCTTTTTCATGCTTGGAAAACAGTAGCCATAAATCGGCAGACAGCCGAGCATTGGAGGCGGTTGAAATAAAGACCGTCGAATATAAAACAACCAGGGCTCCAGCGAGAAAAATCCAGAGTCCAGGCATCCCAAAAGATTCACGGTAAAGATTGGATAGCGTAGGAATTAGATCGTCGTTGGTCACTTCCAATCCTTTGCCATGAAGCACGGCCGCACCCAAGAGATAGAATGCAACAGTGGCTCCGGTGTAAATCACCATGGAAATCCAGGCATCCCATCTCAACACATTCATCCAACCCTGGGCTCGCGCCTCCCATTCAGGAGTTTCCTCCTTGGGGCCGACATAGCGGGCATATCCTTTTTCCAGACACCAGTAAGGATAATAAATCAATTCAGCAGCCCCCACACCGATAACCCCAAAGGCGGCAAACGCGGTCGTAAATTTATCCGGCAATTGAAACTTCAAACCTTCGGCTATCTGACCGGCAGTGATACCGTAATCGGTTGTGTAAAGTGAAAATACCGCAAAGATGGTAAAGATCGTAAAAGCCGCAACCATGGTTGTAGAAAATCTTTCGATAAAACGATATTTCCCAATGATCAATAATGCCGCGCATGAACCGGTGATCAGCAATGCCCATCCGGTATTAAGTAGATTCTGCCAACGCTCACCAAGAGCCTCGGGTGTTAATCCCGTATTTCCATTCGCATACCAGGCAGGTGGTTCCGATATCGCAGGCACCCCCGTTTCAAAGACGCCTGCTATGCCCCCCACCATTCCTGAGACCTGGAAGAAGGTGGCGATGAACATAATGATCCAGCACCAGACCAACCAGGAACCTTCCGCCCTGAGATTCAACCATCGCCATATCAGCGAGAATCTGGGCCCGGGGACTGCGTCCATTGCCTGCAGCGTGGTCTTGCCATGCGTCAGAGCATAACGGCCTAATTCAACCTGCAAAAAGACTTTGACCATGCACCCCAGAATAATGAACCAAAGGAGAATGAAACCAACGTCGGCACCTACCTTGGTCGTCACGATCAGTTCGCCGGAGCCAACGATGTTTGCCGAAATGATCAATCCCGGCCCCAATTGTTTGGCAATCCCCTTCCAGTCTTTCGGAGCTTCTTGATAGGAGGTTTGTTTCATGGGAAATTATAACAATAATAATTGAGCTCAAGGTATTTACTTCAAATTGCCATAGACCATGAGGCAGAAGGCTGTCCTTGTGTTCATAATAACTTCATATGGAATGGCGCAAACCTTACGGACATGTCCGGTCGAGTTCAATCTTGGAATCATTTATTGTTAATGATTGATTAAATATCACGGACCTCCAAGAAAAGTAGGCCAAACAATTTACCACCTTAGTGAGAGAATTCATAAAGGAACAAAATGGATTAACATTTTGAACACATAGCTTCACAGGTCGTCGATTGCGGCATGAAGATTCATATGGCGTTGGGGCCGGGGTTGTTGGAATCCGTTTACACCGTTCTGCTGCAAAAGAAACTTCAAGATCTGGGATTTAAAGTGGAACGTGAAGTTCCGGTTCCGGTCGTGTTTGAGGGCGTGACTTTTCAAATGGGATTTCGCGCGGATCTCATTATTGAGGATTGTTTTTGGTGGAACTTAAGTCCGTTGAGGAACTGGCTCCGGTTCACTACAAGCAGCTGCTAACCTACTTGAAACTAATGGATATGAGACTTTGACTGTTAATCAACTTCGGAGCCTCAAAACTCAAAGACGGGATCAAGCGGATTGCGAATTAGTCTCACACGAGGACACAAAGGCACGAAGATTTTTTAAGACAAGGACTGTCTGGTGTGTGAATGAAAAACAACTCCTTAGTGTCTTCGTGCCTTTGTGTGAAAAAAAAAGAGCAAAGCATTAAGCTTACGATAAATGATTGTGCGCTGGGATTCAAAAAATTGACTTCTCGAGAAGACAATTAATCTCCCTCCAAGACACTAACCCACTATGTTTTTGTTGACACTACTACCTTGTTAGTATTACCTAGGTCGTAACAATGAAAACCAAAATCACTCCCCCCACTCCAAGAAGGCTCGGCGATCTTCAATTGAGCATCATGAAGATTCTATGGGATAAATCTTCTGCCAGTGTTGGTGAAGTTCAAAACGCCTTGAAACCCTCACGTGACCTCGCCTACACAACGGTTGCCACCATGCTGCGTAAGATGGAGGACAAGGGATTGGTCACTCATCAAACTCAAGACCGCACTTATATTTATCAACCGGCGGTCAAAGAGGAATCGGTATCAAAAAGCATGGCGGGTGAGATGCTCGACAAGTTGTTCGAAGGCAATGTCGCTGGCATGGTCAGTCATTTGCTCACGGCCCGTGATGTCAGCAAGGACGAACTGGAGGAGCTGGAAAAATTAATCAAAGCCAGGAAAAAGGAAACACAATCATGAACACCCCCATCGAAAACTCAGTCGTCGACGCTTTCATGCTTTTGGCCATTCATTCTACATGGATGATCGGTCTTGCCTGGCTGGTTTCCTGTTTGATCAAGAACACCTTTATGAAACGCAATCTCTGGCGCGGAACCATTCTGAGCTTGGGACTTCTGGTTTTGTGTTCTTTTTCAGGAATGCTTCAATGGAATGGATTCAAAAAACTTGAGACATCCAACCCAGAGCCAAAGCACCTTGATGTATTCATTCACCAACCTGCTTTATGGAAAAACACTGAAATGATTCAGCAAAATGGAATGTTAACCGAGGGCATGGCCTTTGACATGAGTGAATCACATCGAACAGAAACGATCATTAGACGAAGCCTCGGACAAACAGACTTTCTTCTGACTGTTTATGTCACGGGAGCCTGTTGTGTTTCTCTGTTAATGCTGGTGAATGCGCTTTGGTGGCGGCGCTACATTTTGGTCCATGCTGCTGAAGCACCTGATTCACTCAAGATTCTTTTTAGGCAATCAGCACTCGAATTGAATTTCAAAAAGTCTCCAAAACTTCTGCATAATTCGCTTCTCAAATCTCCATTGGTCATGGGTTTCATGAATCCAGTGATGGCATTTCCAGGTGATTTCCAAAAGAAATTTTCTCATGCTGAGCAGTCCTTGATTATGTCGCACGAAATCGCGCATCTGAGAGAGCGTGACGGGCTATGGCAGTGTTACTCAAACCTGGCAATCATCCTTCTCTGGTGGCAGCCTCTGGCGTGGTGTGCACGATGGAAACTGCAGCAAAGTACCGAGGAAACAGCCGATGCAATCAGCGCTCGCGAATCAACAGACCGCAGCCAACTTGCCGCATGCCTGGTCCGCCTGGGGCGTGAAATGAATGGCGTTCGTTGGTCGGGTTCTTTGTCCATTTTTGGTGCGGGGTTCAAGTCACAGCTTGGAAAACGTGTGGAACGACTCCTGAATGGCAAACCGGAATGGGGCCACGCTCCGAACAGACTAAAGTGGCTGATCATTCAAACAACGGTCATGATTGCGGTTTTGGGACTCATGATGGAATTGTCTTCCCGACTCAGCACCACAAAAAGTGAATCAGTGTCATCAGCTTTTAAAAACTCGCTCCTTGGTATCACCCTGATGGCCCAAGCATCAGACTCCAGCACCTCTCACCCCTTGGAAGTATCTCAATCTTATAACAAAAATCAAAGCAACCCACCTTTAGGTGAGGCAAGTTCGACAAAACCTACGACCGAACCTCTTCCCATTGAAAAACAGGAGGACAACGAAACCCTGCATAAGTTAAAATCAACGGTTTTACCTGGTTTCACTATTCGAAGAAACGATATTTGGGACAATATTTGGCGGCTTAGAGAAGCTGCGATTGGATTGGATCCTGATTTGAAAAAATTGAAAATCAAGGTTACTGGATCATTAAGACAGGAAAATTCAACTATTCAGGTAACTGATCATTCTGTACGTGCCACCGGTCACGTTCTCTGGGACTTCAATGAATCACCGGAATCCCGTTACAAAACAGCTTCGCTTAACCAAAACCTTTCACCTTTAGACCGCTCAAACAGTTTCCTAATGATCAATGTCAGCGTTTATTCAGTATTGGAGGAAATGTTAAAATCCATCGGCGGATCTTCAACAATGAACATCCACAACAAAACCATCACCATCGATTTACCATCTCTCAGTTCGCAACGACTTTATTATCCATTGGAAACGTCAGAATTCAAGACGAACGAACCTACTTCTGGATCAATGGACGTTGAGTCAAGTAATCAGCCCGATCACCTTTTAACTCGAACATACAAAATTAACCCAGAAACATTCATTCCACGCATTCGAGCCATTACAGGCGCCCTGAATAGAAACGGTAATCAGGATCTGGAAAATCAGGAAGCAAACCATTCGGATATTCAAAACGTCATCCGGCAATTCGCAAAGAACATCGGTATAACGAATCTGCAACCCAAGGAAAATCAAGCTTCCAAAGCACTTTATTATAATGACAGAAGAGGTCTCTTGTTTGTCAGATTACCTCCGGATGATATTGACATTCTCGAGGCCGCCATCATGGCATTACAGGACCGAAGCGAAACTTCCAGGCAGATCGCTTTGGACGTTCAAATTGTCCAGCTGGACGTAAATGGATTTAATGCTCTCAAGGATATGGGTTTTGAAGGATCGGAAGTTGGATCCAAAAAACAGTTCGAACAAGTAGTGGACAAGGAAACATTTGAACGCATGTATCTGAGGATGCAAATGGATTCAGGAGCCCAGACCTTGCAATCGCCCAGAATCACGACTCTAGACGGACGACAATCCAAGATGGTTGCCCAGGAAGAACGCACTATCGTCACCACTAACCAAGACGGCAAGTTAGAAACGGAAAGGATCAACACAGGTCCGTCCATGACGCTTTTACCCAGGATTCTTGCAAACGGAAACATTGAGATCAGCGCAAAATTTGAGCTTCTCGAATTCTCCGGATACGACGATCCCGGACCGGCCATGATCATTAGAAACACTTCGAATACTTCTCCGCAAAACCTCGATACACCTGACACTGACTCAGCGAATAAGGATCAGCCAACCAATGAAGATAACAGGATCTCAAGCTTGTTGATGAAACCTGACTCAGTGGAGATCACCAAGCCCGCCCTCCCCAGATTCAAACGCCTTGAACTCGAATCCACCGCACAAGTTAAAACAGGCCAAACCCTCATCATGGGAGGATTGAAGACCTCGCATATCATCAAGCACAAAAGCAAAATACCCATTCTCGGAGATGTTCCCATGCTAGGGAAGTTATTTCGCAACGAGTCCATCGACGCATCCGAAACCTTCATCTATATTTTCATCACCCCACGGATCATTGATAAAAATGGATACGAACTCTAACCCGATAAAACTTATTAACCCGATTTTCGCGTGCGCCGTGGAAAGGTCCAAGAGTCTAGTGGGAGGACTGAATCCCAGCCGGTAATTGTCGCTTCAGCCGGTAGCAGTCCTGGCGGCCATCATCGCAACGATATGGTCGAAGCCTTGTATGCAAAAGGTCTCAATAGGAGATCAGCAAGCAAGCAGGCCCTAATGCGAATGAACACCAAGCAAGCCTTGAAAAGGGTAATGCAGATTGCCTAGCCCCGGCTCACTAGAAGGCCAAGCACAGTATGTACGAAGAGCTCATGGTAACGCATCATCATCCACGTATTGATTGCCTATATTGTCTGCCATCCATGCTACTTTCGACTTCTCCATGTTGGTCTCCCAATATTGGAATCACTGATTAAAAACCGGTTCCTTGACGGGGTATATCGGTTTTGATAACAATTTTGGCTTCCCGATGAATTCATGCAACAATAACGGCTGCACCAAGATCGTCATGATTGAGGACAACCGTGGCTACCGCGATCAGTTACGTTCTTCTCTGGACCAAAAAACGGACTGGTGCGTGGTTGGCTCTTTTGCGGACTCTTCATTCGCATTGTCAGAAATCAGACAATTAAAACCTGATTTGATCCTGTTGGACGTGCGCTTGCCCGGCCTCATGGGAACGGACGCCTTGCCGCAAATAAAGAAGTTGGCACCGGCAGCGAATATTATGATGGTGACGGTGGACGATTCGCCCGAAACCATCTTCCGCGCTCTGGAGTCCGGAGCCAACGGGTATTTACTCAAAGGAGGATCCGAGTACGAAACAATTTCTGCCATCGAAACCTTCCTCGAACACGGAGGGTGGATGTCGCCCGGGGTGGCACTCAAAGTCATCGAACGCATGAGGCAACGTCAATCGCAACGAGATCCCTCCGATTTCGGCCTCACTGACCGGCAATGGGAAATCATGCAGCTGATCAAGAAAGGCAAGCAACGCGGCGAGGTCGCCTTGGCCCTCGGCATCAGTCTCAACACGGTAAAGAATCACCTTCAGAACATCTTCGAAAAGCTACGGGTTTCATCCCAAATGGAAGCCCTGAGAAAAATCGACGAGTTGAATCCGTGATGATTGGGAATAAAGGGGCCATGCAAAGGGGTATCGGACGCTTTTACCTGCTAGGTTTGCTCATACTGACCGTGATGACCACTTATGCCGAAGACATCATGGTCCTCGACTCTCGGGAACGCCCGATGATGTATGTCAATGAATTCGGGTATGCTTTTTCCGGTGAACTTTCATCGTCATCACAAGTCGTCAGCGGAAATTTTGTAAAGATCTCTCAAGCTTATTTTGGCGAACCGATTGAAAATCTGATCTTCTCAGGAGATATCAACCACCCGACTTTCAGCGCCTCCTCCAGGCCAAATGATCCCTTTTTCCGCATGGAAAAGAAGTATCCCATGCGTCCCCGCCAAAGAGCGATCATCAGACACTGGACGGTCAAGGATGGACTGCCCTTCAACAAAATCCGATCGCTGCACCGCACGCGTGATGGATTCTTGTGGATCGGCACGGAAAACGGGCTGGCCCGTTTTGATGGACGCCGCATGGAAACCGTGATCCAAGGAGGCGAGGACAAGAATTTCGGATCACCTCGTTTTCGCTTTCAAGCGCTCTATGAAGATGAGTCGGGCGATCTTTGGGCGGGCAGCCAGGGCTTGTTGAGGTTGCGGAGCGGACGCTCGATTCCCTTTGCCCAGAGCGCGTTCCTGAAAGATGCCAGGATATTTCAGATCCGCGGAAGAAAGCCACACGGGCATTGGATTTGCACCAGCAAAGGCCTAGCTTACTGGGACGGTGAACGCGTCCAATGGAAAGATCTGAATGGCATCCATGATCCAGGGGACATCTATACCGTCCTACAGGAAGGGGATTTGTTGATGATCGGGTGTTCGGATGGACTCTATCACTACCATCTCCGAAATGACGAATTCATCAGTCATGAGTTCAGACAGGGTATGGATGTGGATTACGTTTTGAAAAAAGTCATGCTTTTAAAAATCGCTGTTAGGTCCATTCAAAAAGACAATGGAGGAACCTATTGGCTTTCAACCAACGCCCTGGGCGTTTACAGAAAAGAAGGTCACCGTAGCCTTTGGAGTCCGATCAAATTCCACGATCCTGCCGCCAATCCACTTGCGCTTCCATTCAACGGTGTATTTGCTTCGTTTGGCACAGACCAAACTTTGATTGGGGGGGTGCATGGCATTCACATCCTGGAATCAGGGGACTCCTATCTGAATGCCCCTTTCCTTGGAGAACTTGCCGGAGAAGTTTTTGACATACTTAGAGACGATGAAGGTTCAATTTGGGTTGGCGCTCGCCAGGGGCTTTTCCAAATGATCCCGCAAAAGTTTGATTCCCTTTGGCATGACGGAACGGGCGCGGGAACGACTCTTCAAGGGGGAAATTTTGTCATCACTGAACTCCCGAACGGGGCGATCGCGAGCCAACGATCCAGTTCCTTGTCCATGCTTCAACAAAATCGGCTTCAATCAGTGAGTCATAACCGTATGTCATATTCATTGGAATCCAAGGTCGAAGGACGGCAAAGCGTGGTGGATCGCGATGGCAATTGGTGGTCCTACTTTCCCGGGGGCGGCTTGTTTCGCATCGCGCGCATGATCGAAAGCCGACTCGAATTCACCGATCAATTCAAGCCCCTGTTCCCGGAAATCGGACACGTGCACGCGCTGATCACCTCGCAGTCCGGGGGACTTTGGGCGGGCACACTGACAGGCGTCCACCATGCCTTCCCCGATATCCCCAAAATCAGCCGTCCC
This sequence comes from uncultured Verrucomicrobiota bacterium, assembly GCA_964342825.1. Taxonomy (GTDB): domain Bacteria; phylum Verrucomicrobiota; class Verrucomicrobiia; order Limisphaerales; family AAA164-E04; genus AAA164-E04. Next base: position 4,553 of record CAYFHO010000094.1, on the reverse strand, counting down.
TTTGAACGTCCACTTAAGGTGGCTTGCCTGGCGGAAGACGGCGACGGCGTCCTCTGGATCGGGTCCCAGGATGAGGGATTATTCCAATGGGACGGCGCCCGCCTGCAATCCTGGAATCAACTGACCGGCCTGAATGAACAAACCATCCAGTGCCTGCACGTGGAACAGGACTCCCTTTGGATTGGCGCGCACGGCGTCGTCTATCGATTGAGCAAAGGAAAACTCAGCCGCTTTGATCAGCAGGCCGGTATTCCCGATTTCCGAATCGACGGCCTGATCACCGATCCCTACGGCGCGCTGTGGATGAATCATGACGCGGGGATTAGCCGGGTTTTGATATCGGAATTGGAGGCCTTCGCCTCGGATCCGATCAACGCCCATCCTCCGGCGGTCGCTCATTACGATACGGAGGATGGCATGCTGCACGCACAGAATGTCGTGCCGCCCCACAAGGCCTGCCTGCTGGCGAGCGATGGTCGGCTGTGGTTCACCAAGGGCGGATCGCTGGTCGTGACCGATCCAAAGCGCTTCATCCACCCGGCTCCCGCGCCAAAAACGTTCATCGAATCCATTTCTGGCAGCGACGGCGAAATACCCGTCACGAGTGAAACCGTCATCCCAAGCGCCGCACGAAACTATCTCGACATCGCCTTCACCTGCACCAGTCTCCTATATCCCGATCGATTGCGCATCGAATACCAACTCGAAGACGTCGACGCCGACTGGCGGAGGGCGGACACGGATCGCCGAGCCATTTACACTCAGTTGCCCCATGGTGTTTACGCTTTTCGCCTGCGCGCCCGCAATCACGAGGGGAGATGGAGTGAAAACGAAACGCGATTGACGCTTCGCATCGAACCCTACCTTTGGGAAACCACGGGCTTTCGAACGGGCATGATCGCTTGCGTCGTCCTGTCAGGTTTAGGTTACGCCGGTTTTCGAGTGCGCAAGGTGCGGATCGACCTCGAACGCAAACGCCAGGAGTCTCTGCAATCCGAACGCAAGCGCATCGCGCGCGACATCCACGATCACCTCGGCGCCCGCCTCGCCCAAACCGCGCTCTCCTTCGGGAAAGACGAGGAGCAATCGAAACAACTCGCCAGGGAATCGCTGCGTGAACTGAAGTCGCTGGTCTGGTCCATCGATCCCGATAACGACACGCTGTCGGATCTCATCAGCTTCATCGCCGACACCGCCGCCCAATTCTGCGCCGCCTCCGGCCACGCCCTCGAACTCGATCTCCCCGACCGCATCCCCAACCAAACCCTGCCCCACAACCTCCGCATGGACATCCTCGCCGTCGTCAAAGAATCCTTCACCAACATCCACAAACACGCCCAAGCTTCCAAAATAAACCTGACGATCGCGATCGCATCCGATGCGCTGCGCCTCACCATCGCGGACAACGGCATTGGATTTGATCCAAACGGCGTCGGCCATTCCAACGCCAATGGGCTGGTCAATATGCGAAGACGGATAGAACGCTCAGAAGGCAAAGTAAGTGTGTATTCAAAATTAGCCGATGGGACCGTCATTCAATTAGAAATGCCGCTGACAACCAGGAAGTGATCAATAATTGATCCCGCACATAGTCCACATGGGCCATAGCTCAAGCCTCGATCAATTGACATTCTGTGGCGGATGAAACCGCGGAATAATTTGAAGGATAGGGGCATGAGAAATCTGACGTTCCTGGGATTGCTCGCAATTTGCTTTTTGACGTTCCCTACCTCGATGCAGGGAGCCCTGACTTGGAGCTTTTCAACAACTGATGGTATTTCGACTGTTGCGGGCACATTTTTGAGTGATGGAAGCAATTCGGATCTCACCGGAAGCGGCACGCATACGTTCAATGTGACCGAACTGTTGACACTGAATATCAACGGAACAGACGTAACCGATCCGGATATCATCGGGGCGCCCCCAAGAAGCGCTGGCGAAGGAACATTTCAATGGGATCAGGTCAACCAAGAATCCACCGACTCCACGAGCAACTGGTTGATCCTGCAAAAATCAGGAAAATCAGAACTGCTACAGATTGGTCATGGGCAAGTCACGCCAAGCAGACATAGAACCTTCACGTCGAGTTTGACTCCATCTGTAGATTTCGTGCCGAATTCGACAACATACACTCCAGTTCCAGAAAGTGAGTTTTACTTCACAGGCCTTGCGTGTTTGGGAATCGCACTGTCACTCACGCGAAAATGGAGCTCGATGCAATCCAATTCAGCTCCCCAGCGACTAAGCCTTGTCCTTCTTCTAGCGATGCTGACAAATCTAAAAGCCGCGACCATTCTGACCTACGAAATGGAAAAAAGCACAATCACGCCGACGATCGCAGGCAATATTGTGAATGCAAATATTTCAGCAGACAACCTGATCGGAGGAAGCGGCCTAACACCAAAGGATGAAGGTTCTGGTCAATTCGCATTTCAGGGCTGGACCACGGATGCAACCGCACAGGATGCAATTGATGCAAACGATTTCTTCCAATGGGGCTTCGACATTACTGGGAGTATTGATTTGGATTTGACCTCCATGGACATATCCTTAGACAGGACCTTTTCGGGTCCAGATGATTTTGAAATAAGGGCATCAGTCAATGGCGGAGCTTCGTCAACAGTTTTCACTCATGATTTCAATGGTTCATTCGGATCGGCCCAAAATTTCACAAACATCGACCTTACTGGATTCGCTAGTCTACAAAACTTGACACAAGGAGACAGCGTAGTGTTTTTATTGCCAGCTTTTAGTGGTTCGGGGACAAACCTTGGAATTGTAAATCAGGGATCTTTCACGGACGGCGATGGTCTGGTTATTAATGGTGATGTAACGGTTGTGCCCGAAGCAGAACATTATTCATTAATTTTTTGCGGAACATTAATGGGCTTGGGATGCCTGTACCGAAAAAAACAACGCAAAGGTGACTTTTCTCGATGAATTCGCTCCATATCCAAAGCTATGTATGGACGGACTGCTAGGACTTGTCACCGCTTTGGATACCATCCGCTAACGTGGCAGGCGTTCGAATTTTCCGGAGCCTTCCATTGGGCTAAGAGATCAAACCGCAAATATGGTCGATCCCTGCCGGGACATTTTGAAGTTCACATTTGCATTCGAAACTGTATCCACCGGCGCTGTCACGAGAGCACTCCAAATGACAAACGCCATAAAGGGTGAATAGTATGCTTTTCGATACCGATTCACGACCAGGAACATCCGCGGTCATGATCGAATATGTTGATTCGGATCTCAAAATGGAGATGCTAAGGAAATTATTTCGCAACGAGGCCATCGATGCATCCGAAACCTTCATCTATATTTTCATCACCACACGGATCCTTTGATGAAAATGGATAAGAACTCTAACCCGATAAAACTTATTAACCCGACTTTCGCTATTCGGAGGAGGAATCAATTGTTTCGCGAGGTAACAGGGTGGTATCGATCAGAGAGAGCGTTGTGATCCCTTTGCCCCCCATACGTTCGTTACATTTAAATCTTTCGTAAAATAGGATGTCCCCTGAGTATGGTTTCTTTCGCTTAGATCTACATGAACCCCATGAATACAAAACTGGCTGCTGTAATCATCGTTGGACTATCAATTTTACAAACATCAGCACAGATTGCTGAAAAGAAAGGTCAACCACACCATACACCCACCAAACCCTCTGAAGTAAAACAAGGAACACCTTCATTCCAAAATGGACCGACTCCATCATTTCGCCCTCTTAGACTTCTACAACGACAAGGTGTTAGAAAAATTCAAGGAGCCTTTGGAGTCAGAATAGGGCAATCTCTAGAGGAAAAACTCAGACCAGAGAACTCTTCAACTGGACCTACCGAAAAAACTGAAATTCAAATCAATCCTCCCATACCCTTGTCCAGTGCATTTGAGGTAAAATACTTTGTCTCGGTGACTCCGGTTGATTGGACCGTGGTCGAAATTTCAGCTCAGTGCGACCTGAAATCCCGAGTAAACGCTGAAAAATTTATTCAGCGCATCAAGCAATTGTTGAGGAACAAATATGGAAACCTGCAGCAGCAAGCACTCATAAACGAAAATGACTTAACGCGCTGGATACTTACAAACCCTAGCGACTCTTCCATGAGAATCATCATTTATACCATGGATAACCTATCCACGGTCATGCTTAAATATGTTGATTCGGATCTCAAAATGGAGATGGAGGGGCAATTATTAGAAATGGAAATCGGTTTGATTAATGATTCAGCCCTTTGACCATAAGAAAACTCAAATTTCAACATTATGAAATACCAAATTGATATCAAAATGACCTGACACTGGGACTCCTTTTTGGGGTTTTGGTTTCGTTAACCATTGCAGCTACCAACAAATCTGTATCCAATCCAAAGGATGTGGTTGGACGTTTTCAAATCACAGGAACAGAGCATTACAGCTTCATCGTTGACACGGTTACAGGCAGAGCTTGGAGCAGTGCCAATGTGGGTTCTTTTTACGCAGTTAAATTGAAGGACTGAGGTGCCCCCCAAATAGGGTGCCACGGAGGCGGAAAAATAAGATAGAATCT
>CAYFHO010000093.1:0-15166 GCA_964342825.1 uncultured Verrucomicrobiota bacterium | reverse complement strand
GGTTTGCAGCTGAGTGGATTGATGCTGCCAAGGATAAGAAGGAGGCATTGCAAACATGGTCCGAGAATCTCTCGAAAGAGTGGCTGCCTGGTTATGGTGAAAAAATCACTCTTCGACATATCTTGGGGGCTTGTTTACTGGTGCCGCTTGTTGCTGGCTTTCGAGGAGGGATGGAATTCCTTTCAAAATATGGAATCAGTTGGGTGGGTGAACGAGTTGTCAATGACCTTCGGATCAAGGTGTTCAACACACTGAGTGGTTTGTCTCTGGATTATTTCAATCGTTCCAAAATGGGAGACATGTTGACGCGTATCAATGGCGACACCGCCATGTTGCAAATGTGCCTGAGTTCGGGAGTACGCAACAGCATCACTTCTCCGATGACGGTCCTTTCAGTGTTTGTCCTGATGTTGATCCTGGATTGGAAACTGACCATGTCACTGTTTCTCATACTGCCTTTTGTGTTGATTGCGATTTTGGTCTTCGGGAAGAAGGCAAGGAAAGCCAGCCGCAAGGCCGTGGAAACCAATGTCACACAATCCAGTTTGATAGTCGAGATGCTTCAATCGATTCGCGTGGTTAAAGCCTACGGTTTGGAATCACTACAAACTTCACGTTTTGCCAGCCTTTCCAGACGCCTTTTCGGTCACACCATGAAAACGATCCGATCTCAGGAAAAAGTGGGACCTTTGGTGGAATTTATGGGAGTTTCGGCCATGGGTGGTTTGATCTTATTCGTCGTTGCAACCAATCGTTCCATGTCCGACATGGTTGTTTTCTTTGGTGCTTTGGCAACTTTTTATTCGCCTGTGAAGAAATTGGCCAATTTGCATGTATTGATCGAAAAAACGAGTATTGGTGTGGACCGACTCATGAAGGTCCTCGATGAAAAACCAACGGTCACCGAAACAGAATCCCCTACTGCTTTGAGCCAATTCAATCATTCGATTTCATTCGAAAATGTGTCCTTTGCCTATGATCAATCCAAGGTAATCGACCGCGTGAATCTTGTCATTCCCCGCGGACAAAAACTGGGCATTGCAGGAGAGAGCGGTTCAGGAAAGAGTACTTTGATTAATTTGTTTTTTCGTTTTTTCGATCCCACAGAGGGCGCCATCAAACTGGATGGAATTGATTACCGTGACTACAGCCAAAAGGACCTTCGCCAACTGATGGCATTGGTCAGTCAAGATGTGGTGGTGTTTGATCAAACCGTATATGATAATATCGGATGCGGTAAGGAAGGCAGTTCCAATGAAGCCATCAAGGTCGCAGCCAAAAATGCTCATGCGGATGGCTTCATCCAGAGACTGCCTCAGGGATATGAAACGATTTTGGGAGAACGGGGCACATCCCTGTCAGGAGGACAACGCCAACGCATCTCCATTGCTCGAGCATTTGTCAGAGATGCTCCTATCCTTGTGCTGGATGAAGCCACCGCTGCCCTGGACTCGGCCTCAGAAGCAGAGGTCCAACATGCCATCGACGAGTTGACCAAAGATCGAACCGTCATTTGTATCGCTCACCGACTCTCTACTCTGCAAAAAATGGACCGAATCATCGTTCTTTCAGAAGGGATCATCGTAGAAGATGGATCCTTTGAGGGGCTAATTGAAAAAGGCGGAGTTTTTGCATCCATGGCAAGAAGACAAGGGATCCTGAATAAATGGGATTCCTAACCATGAAGCCTACTTTGAATCAAAAAATAAAAGTTCTGAAACCTTGAATTATAGATTATCGAATCAATCCAGGCTGTAGTAAATTTTCTCCAGCGCCAAAACAGCATAGCTCGTGACTAGGGCTGGATCCCGTTCCCACCAGCGCCCGTTTTCATTGATCCATGATCCATCATTGCTTTGTGAGGAAGCAAGCTTTTGGACAAGATCGTTTCGCCAATCAATTTTTCGCCCATCCTCCAACTCCAGCGTCTCAACACCATAAGCGGTCAAGGCTTTGGCCATCGTATGGTAGTAATAGTACAGACCTTGCAGGCCCATGGCAGGATTTTCCTCGAGCGTGTAATTCGCCTGCAGCCATTTCAAGACGGCCTGAACCTCAGGAGCTTCCTTTTCAAGTTTGGCATAGGCATACCCCAGCATACCCCCATAACTGATGCTGCCATAAGATCTAAGTGCCACACGGCCGGTGACCGGGTCCTTATATTCCCCCGCTTTACTCAGGCCTGGATAATAAATGAATCCACCCTTGTTCGCCTCATCATCAGAAGCCCAGTCCTGTTTGTTGACGGAACTCAGATTCTGGCAGTTCTGCAAAAACGCAATCGCTGCCGCGAAATCTAGTTTTTGATTGGAGGAAGCAGGTTGATCCTGAGCCAGGTGCTGGCTGTAATGCAGAGCCTCAAGAGCTTGCAGTGTGTTCCCCATGTCTGAATGATCGTATTTGGAACCATAACCAATACCTCCATCCATGGGATGATCGAGCACACCTTTTTCACCAAAATCACTTTGCATCCCAATCAAGTATTCACGTGATTTCAAAATACGCTCATTCAAGGCAGGATCCCCAACTGCGACCATGGACATCAGGCAGATGGCGGTGTTGTAAGTTGCTAAATTGATTCTATAAATCCCTCCATCTTCCCGGTAACAGGAATCGATGTATTTGAGCGCTGATGTAATAGATGGGTTTTCATTGGACTCAAACTTGCCTGAGGGATCACCTTTCAAGGCAACCAAGGCCAATCCGGTGACGGCAGGATGATCCGCGGTGGACCACCACCCTGCTTCGTTTTGAGAATTCTCGAGCCAACGGTTTCCCCGCTCAATCAGTTTTGAAACCTGGGATTTTAATTCAGCCGACTCTGCTCCAGCTAAATTCAAATGACAGGCGATGATCGAGAGCAGAAAAACAGAGATCAACCGACGTTGTAAGGATGTATTCATAAGCTTTGTGGAAAAAATATCTAATGGAAAACTATGATTTGGCCTTTGCTTCCGGAAACTTGAATGTGACTTTAACCGGATGATCAATGGGAGGGAGCACCTTGATGTTGGCCTTCCAAAGCTCGTCATTCTTGAATCCTGGCCCGATGTAATTGATCATGGAACCATAGTCTCCAATCACGGTGACGGCATCACCGCTTTGACCAGCGCTGAAGATTCCATTCACCACTCGCGACCCTGTATAAAACCATTGTCCCGGTGCCATCTCTTTCTCATCTTCATTACTTAACAGCAAGGACTCTGCAGAGTATTTCTGCTTCTTTCCTTGATATTCCCAACTGATTTCCATTTCGACAGGCTGCCCAAACAAACCGTCTGCAAGCATTTCATTCAATTCATCGTTGGGAACGATTTCGTTATCTTTGAGTTGGGAAAAACGCTCGTTCAATTGATCGTAATTGGCCCCTTTGGAACCAAGAAGAATGGCACACACATGAATATGAAAAGGAACGACATCCATCTTAAGTACACTTTCATGAACCTTCCCATAAGAAGTCACCAGAAAATATTCAATAGGCCCCTCGTGCATATTAATATTTGCTGGAAAAGAGATGGATCGGTTTGCCTGGTTAAGACGCACATTTGCTAGTTCAAAAATGCCTGGACTGACTTCCTTGATAGGCATCTGATCAGGAGACTGAACCCTGGATTGCTCTATTGGAGGAGCACTCGCCTGAGGGCGAGCGTTGGGTGGGAATTCCTGGGCTCCCGAGGTTTGACCAAGCAACGAAGCAGTGGTCAGTACAAACAAACACTTTATTAAAAATTCGGATCTCATCAGGCTTAAAGAAGATTTACCGCGACCAAATCAGACAATTAGATTCAGTGGTTTCAGTGAATCGTTATAAAATCGTCGCAATTTGACAATAGGTCAAATAAAAACAACCCCTAATGATATGTATAAGGAAAGTTTTGGTTACTCGGGAAGCATGACTAGTGCAGTCAGAACAGCGGAATGAATACACTTCCTTGAATCAAATTGACCTCTTCACTCGTCAGGTGATAGAAATTATTCATGCACCGTGACTCAAACAACAGTGTCCGTCCAGGGCTCTGGATTGCTATCTCATTGGGGATCATATTAGCTTTCGGTATAATGTTCCTGATGCCAGGCAAAAAAGCCGCCCCTCAGACTTCGCTGGATATTTCAACCAACACCGATGCCACTTCAACTGAAAATTCTGGGCAAACCGTTGCTGCCAGAAAAACCACAGGATTCTTTAACCGAGTCAAAGATTTAGGGAATGCCAGGAATGGTGACCAAATAGAGGTAGGAAGCGTTAATCCTGAAGACCTGGAGGGGCAACTTCAAGAAGCATTGGAAGTTACCAATCAATCCAAGAGACACCAGGCGCTTGCAAGGATTGGTCGGGAAGCTGCTCATGTTGAGGAGGTTTTGGCTTCGCAGTTTGTTTCCCTGATCTCAGAATCAAATTCGCCCCATTCTCAAGCCAACGTCTCAACGTTTGTCAGCAACTATGTGCGTGAAAGTGTCAAATTGGACCCCTCGGCGACGGCGGAATGGATTGAAGTCATCCACGACAAAGCCAAGGGAATTGCTACTGCCACACTGGTTAAGGAATGGACACAAATCGACCTTTCAGCAGCAAGCCAATGGGCATCCAATATTCAGAACGATGAGTATCGTAACTCAGCCATCAATACGATAGGGGAAATGCTTCGAGATTCCAGCGACGTTGTTTATGCATCCAATTGGGCAACTCGTTTAGGAAATTCTGCTGATGGCCCTAAAAATGCCGGTCTTGTCGCAGCATTAAGATCAAGAACCGATCCTCAAGGTGTCTTCGATTGGGCGCTGAGTCTCCCGACCCCCGAATCTCGCGCGTCCGCTTTCGGTGGTTTTGCTGAGGCTCTTGTAAAACGTGATCCAACACTGGCTCAAGAATGGATTCAACAGTTTCCAGTTCAGGAAGGTATCCGCGAACACGGTGAAAACATGATGGCTTATCAATGGATGCAGTCGGATCCGGCCGCCGCCACGGAGTGGTCCCAAACCCAGACTCCACATGCACCAGGCGTGGGCACAAACGAATGACTTTGGACATATCAAGGCAATCCCATCAACGAAACATCCAATGAGCATGAGTTTTTTTCAAAAGAAGATCGGAAGTCTCCTGTTGCTGACTGCCCACCTGACCATGACTGGGGATGAAGCGTTGAACTGGACCGCTGCCTACACCCCTGCCCTTAAGCACATTTGGCCTGAATCTAGGACAAAAGTTGAGAATGCTCGTATCGAATTGGGCAGGCTCTTGTATTTTGACAAGCGCCTGAGCCGGGACGATTCCGTCTCGTGCAATTCATGTCACGATACCCTTCGATATGGGGTAGATGGTCTGAGGTTTTCAAAGGGCATCGATGAGCACCTCACCCCCCGCCATTCGCCGAGCACCTTCAATGCTTTCCTGTATTCCTCACAGTTTTGGGACACCAGAGCTGAAACAGTGGAGGAGCAGGCAAAAGGACCGATTTTGGCCAAGGGAGAAATGGGCATGCCTTCTGAGGACGCAGTTGTGAAAAAATTGATGTCTATAGACGGCTATGAATCACTTTTTAAGCAAGCTTTTCCGAATGATACGCCGGCTTTGACCTTCGACAATTTAGCCAATGCCATCGGGGCCTATGAACGTGTCCTGATTTCCCCCGGCCGATTCGATCAATTTGTTAACGGGGATGTTAACGCGCTAACAACAGAGGAAAAAAAGGGATTCATTACCTTTAATACCGTTGGCTGCATGACCTGCCATTATGAAAATGCTTTGGGGGGATTGAACTCTCAAAAATTAGGACTGATAGAACCCTGGCCCAATCAAAAGGACCAAGGTAGATTTGAGTCCACCGGGCAGGAGCATGATAGAATGGTTTTCAAAGTTTGCAGCCTTAGAAATGTTGCCGAAACGGCACCGTATTTTCATGATGGTTCCGTGGAAACTTTGAAGGAAGCCATTCGCCTGATGGCTAAACATCAATTGGGCATTGAACTCAAAGAAAACGAGGTCAATGAAATTGAAACATTCCTTAAATGCCTGACTGGCACCGTCCACCACGAAGCCGTCAAACCTCCATCCTCATTTCCCGGAATGGAAGCCGAATAAATTTTATCCAACCATGCGGTTTGGTGATCCGTAACCAGAAAAAAGTCACTGAAATCAGTCAGTTACGGCAGTACGCCTATTGCCCTCAATAGTGAATGTAAAAGATCAAACAAAAATTCAACCTGTCCATGTGGCGTGACTTAAATATTTACTGAAGGGGAGACCTATTTTTTACCAGCAAGAATCTGCCCGGAAGTTAACTCACCCAGTGAACATTTCAAGATATCCGGAAAACTGTGACAAATGGTTGCTGGTGATTCGGTCCTTAATCAATTTCTGACTTTGTCCATGAATCAGAGCAACATCCCTTTTAAGGCGAAATCACAAACAGTATACCACAGAAGGTTCAGTTTCGGTGCGATCCAAGAACTTCCTAGCGCCTCCTTTCTGACCCGCCGCTGAAAAGCAACTCTCTTGCGAGCCGAGACATCTCCCCCGTGAACAGGGTAAAACCGTAGTCATGAAACGGCTAGGGTTGTCTGCTTCGCCGGGCAAAAAAAGAACGGGCACCCCAGATGGAGTGCCCGTTTTGCTAGAATTCTTTTCTATTAAGAAGAAAGGTTATTTCTTTTTGTTTTTCTTCTTGGCACCGGGATTTCCAGGAGTATTGCCTTCGTCGTCATTGCCTCCATTGTTGTCGTGCCCTGGAGTATTTCCATCGACTCCGTTACCAACACCTTCGTTGGCAGCTGATTTTTTCGACTTGGAAGACTTCGATTTCGAAGACTTGCTGTTGGATTTAGGTGGTTTCACCACGTTTGCAGTAAAGACACCATCCGTGCTGTTGCCACATTCGTCAACTGCGGTTGCGTAAACAGTGATGATGGTTCCGGCTGGACCGGAATCATTGATCGTTACTGTAGAGCCATCAATCACAACTGCTGGCAAGCTCTTGGATTTGGAACCAGAACCAGATTTGGATTTCGATCCTGATCCGGACTTAGACTTTGAGTCTTCATCCAAGAAAATGATCTTACCCTTCTTATTCACCTTGTGACGGGTCACATTGGTGATGGTTACAACCACTCCACCGCAATTATCCGAAGATGTGGCCGTGAAGGTGATTGGGGTTTCCTTGTTCGTAATGTCTCTGAGATCAATCACGATAGGAGCAGGAGCAGTGGTATCTTGAACCACGATGACCTGGGATGCGCTGCTGCTGTTACCGCAGGCATCGGTAGCCACCCAGGTGCGGGTCAGGATGTAGTTGCTTGGGCAATTGCCATCTGTTCGCACTTCACTGAACACGACACTTGGTGCATCGCAATTATCTGTCGCAGTGACCGCTGCAGGTGCGGGGACACTGTCACATTCGACGGTCGCATCAGCAGGAACTCCCACCAACATTGGAGCGGTGGTATCTTGAACCGTGATGACCTGAGATGCGCTGCTGCTGTTACCACATGCATCGGTGGCTACCCAGGTGCGGGTCAAGACGTAATTGCTTGGGCAATTGCCATCTGTTCGCACTTCGCTGAATGCCAAGTCAGCTGCACCACAGTTATCAGTCGCTGTGACAATAGCAGGAGCTGGAACGCTGTCACATTCGACTAGTGCGTTGGCAGGAACTCCCACCAACACGGGTGCAGTGTTATCTTGAACCGTGATAATTTGAGATGCACTGCTGCTGTTACCGCATTCATCGGTGGCTACCCAAGTGCGAGTCAGGACGTAGTTGCTTGGGCAATTTCCATCTGTTCGCAGTTCACTGAATGCCACGTCAGCGGTTCCGCAGTTGTCAGTCGCTGTCACAATTGCAGGAGCTGGAACACTGTCACATTCGACGAGTGCGTCTGCAGGAAGTCCCACCAATTCAGGTGCGGTGGTATCCTGAACGACAATCACCTGAGTACCACTGACGGAATTATTTGATCCGTCGGTGGCTGTCCAGGTTCGTGCAATGGTCTGCGTATTACCACATTCGGCGGTTACTTCGTCAATGAAGGTTACCGTCACTGAGCAGTTGTCGGTGGCAGTTGCAGCACCATTGGCAGCCACACTGGTGTCTGCTGGACATTCCAGAATGACATCCGCTGGAACAGTCAATACAGGATCGGTTGTGTCAACCACGTCGAAGCTATACTGCTCAGACTGTGATTCCGTTCCGTCACTCACTGTTACGGTAACCGTGTGATTACCGAGTGCGAAGGGTCCGGGAGGATTGATGGATATGTCTAACGGATCCAGATCAGGATCTGTTGCACTCACGTAGAACGCCGAGGCGTCTACATTGGCAAAACAATCAGCTCCGACACTAAAGTCTGGAGCGGTGCCCTGAGGAATCCACACAACGACAGGTGGTGTATTGGATACAGCAACCGCAGAAGCGTTGTCTGTTTCATTGTATTCACCAATGGCCGAATTGGAATCGATGAATGCGAAGACTTCTTCGGCACCACCCAAACCTGTCAGATTGATAGGTCCGAGGGTGGCTGAACCGCCAATGGGAAGGTCCACCAGGAGAGTAGGCCCAACGGGAGAACCACCCAAGAATGGATCACTGCTGAAGAATTGTAATTCAACTCCAGTGTATCCTTGCCCTGAATCTGCAGCGTTTTCAACTGTCACAGTCACATTGGCCTCTTCACCAGGAACCACGATCACTGCGCTGACCGAGCTGACAAAAAGATTACTAGGTGAGAAGATGATATCGATTTCAGCCCTGTTTGAGCTGCTCTTGCGAACGCCATCTCCGTCTTCCGAGGTAACTTTCAATCCAACCAGACCATTGTAAATCGTGGTGAAGGTTACCTGTGGAGATACGGTGTTGGCGTCTCCAACCAGATCAAGGGCTGCATCTGCAGCATCACCGAAGGTGCCGTTACCATCCAAATCCCACAGGTATTCAATGATAGGGTCATTTTCTGGATCAAATGAGTCAGAGCCATCCAAGGTGATGGTATCACCAACACGTCCAGAGTAGGCAGGTTGCCCCGCAGGGATTGGAACAGCAACTGGAGGTGCATTTTGGTCTGTTACTTCGACAACCGTAGTTGCCAAGTCGGAATTGGCACCCTCTGGGTTATTGTCGGTGACCCTCAGGGCAACGGTGTATGAACCGGGCAGAGCATAACCAGGATTATTGATCAATGCGCCTGTGCTACTTGCATCAACATCGAAGTTGGAACCGTCATAGTTGAAGTCCCATTGATATAGAACAATGTCAAGATCTGCGTCCAGATGGAAAGAATTGGATCCGTCCATTTGGAAAGCAAAATTTCTGGGTTGAACACTGACAGGCTCGATGACCGCAACCGGTAATGGAATGGTCACAGCTCTGGTTAAAATCAAGATGGCGTGCGCAGTTCCCATCCCTCGGCGGGAACTAATCCATGCTCTGTCTTCCCAGTGGCCGTCGGGATACTGACCAAATCCATATACAGGATTGTGCCTACTGGTATAAAGAGTCGAGGGTCCGAGTCCCATCAACCAATCAGATAGGTCTTCATACCAATTAACAGCACCTAGGCCAGGAACAGTAACTGTCTCGACACCCGTCAACTGGAGTCCTTTTTTCAATCCATACATGTGATAAAAAGATCCTGCCCAACCTGGATCCTGGTTATTAAGGCGCCAGTTGTTGCCAATGTAGGTCAAACCGCTGGAAACTTCCGTATCGGCAGTGGTCAGACCAGCCACATTGTACCCCACCAAAGCACCCCCCGTTTTTCCAGTATTGATCCAGCTAGTTTTACTACGATAACCAACACCACCATTGGCGTTCTGAACAGCTCGGAAACCATTGGCAACGTTATCCAGGACCCATTGATGAGGGCTTAATCCCCATAAATCAATGGAAGCACGAAAGACCAAATTCGGCCATTGTTGGGAAGATCCATCAATGCCATTAGAATGCGAAGTGTTACGTATGTTATAAATCCAGCCACCGCGATTGGTGGTACCATCGCTCTGTGAATATGATAAAATATCGATGACATCCTGAACAACTTCGTATACAGACATGCCATTCAAATTACCCCCACTAACGATCGAGGACTGAGCGTCGGCAATATCCGGGTAGGTGACAATTAAGCCCAAAGCAGCAAACGAACTCGCGTACGTTTCATGTCCACCCGCATGAAGGTAAACACCGGTGTGATCCCCATCCAAATCTTCATAGGGATTGTTTCCGTTTCCATCGTTGTTATGTGAGGAGGAAAAGGCATAAGTTCCGGATCGAGCCGTGAGAACAGTGTGAGCAGCTTTGCGAACCGTTTCGGCATAGATGTCTTCCACATCGCTGTTGTTGGCATGATGACCGTTTTCACCATAAGCAGCCAATATCGAACCTAATTCACCGATTCCATATTCATTGCTGTATCCGGTGGACCAGTAAGCACCCACGCTGCCATGAAGCGTCACGCTCTGTTGGGTGCGATACAGGTAGAGCAAGCCTTTTTCAATGGCCATGTTCACACGCTCATCCTTGGTAGGATTAACGATGACACGCAAGGTACCGGTACGGGTGGTTGACGCGTTTGTTGAATCGGTCACCGTCAGTGAAATCGTTTTAGTCCCACCAGATGCGTAGGTGTGGAGTGCTGAGATTTCTGTGGGATCAGTGACTGCTCCTGACACACTGTTTCCGTCACCGAAATCCAGGGTATAAGTGTAGGGAGCAGTTCCTCCCCATGTACGACCCCATACAGTGATAGGTTCATTCAGGGCCGCATTTGCATAAGTGCGGCTCTGCGAATAACTGGGCATGACTGCAACGCTTGGTTGCGCCAGCACCTGACTCGCCATGGATACCAGCATCAGAAAAGCCAGACTGGCCATGGTGATTACCGAACCACCCCAGGCGCGGCTCTTTGTTATGTTGTTCTTTTCGCTCATAATGTATTCTCTTCAGAGATGTTTCACCCACCGTTAGGTATTGATTTAGCTGGTTAAGCCCCAACTCCACTTTCAATCATGAATCAAAGACTCCTTTTCATCTCAGATCTTTAAAAATGGAATTAAGTAATCCTTAGGCTCACATTTCGGAACAGATACACTAAGCAGACGGGGTACCAAAACAAAAACCCCAAACGGAAACCTTTCTTAGCAAATGGATTTCAATATGTTATAAAAATAAAATAATAAAAAACCTGAAGCAAAGATTCCGTGAGAATTCTCAGCTTTTACGAGTAAACAATGAATTTAAACAAAATTATTCGCGCTTACTCGTAATTACACGGACTAGAGCAAGTCACCTGATTTGATAGGAATAAACGTGGGTGCGATGGTTTATTTCAAATTAAGCCGGATAAAACACTCACTCGAAAAGATAGTGCTTATGTTTTCACTTGCCACTGTCGATCACGATGGTTTAAGAGAGTGAACATCTAACGCGTTTCAATCATACCCAGCCTCTCTGGATGGTGAGTGTTCAACTACGGATGCCTTCAAAATTTTTCATTTTAGCAGTTACGACAATGTTCATGGTCCAAATGACTTCCATGAGCGCACAACTCACCTGCATCGAATGCCACAGCAAAGCCGAGCATAAAATGGTGGAGGCCTGGCAAACCAGCAAACATGCTGAAGCAGGGGTAGGATGTGTATCTTGTCACGGCGATGATCACAGCAAGATCTTCGCCGAGAAGGGCCAGGTTAGTGCGTCAATATGTGGAGACTGCCATTCGGCACAGGTGAAAGAATTCGATCAAAGTCTTCATGCGGCTGCTGTTGAGCTTTTGGTTGATGATCCCAAATTCAAGCGACTTTCACCAGCCATGGCAAAAGCTGGCTGCATGTCATGCCACCAAGTAGGAGCAAGAGCCGTCGACGGAACTCGCGGTAAATGCAACACCTGCCACAGCGGGCATTCATTTTCTTCAGAGGAAGCGCGTCGACCGGAAGCCTGTGCAGCCTGCCACACCGGACCAGACCACCCGCACATGGAGATGTGGCAGGCAAGCAAGCACGGCCAGCTTTACGCCAATGAATCGACACGCTCTCAAGCCCCAACCTGTGTCACATGCCACATGCCCGGCGGAAATCATCACACAGGTTTTGGATTAACATTGGGACAAGTTGCCAATGGTTCTGTCATGGAAGGATCAAAGGCGCCGATTGAGATGAGAACCATCAGCTCTGCGGATTTTAAATCAAGGCGCAAGGAAATGATCTCCACCTGCCTACCTTGCCATTCTTCACGCTTTGCCTCTGAAAGTCTTGAAACAGCTGACAAAATCAAACTGGAAGTGGATGCAGTGCTGCAACAAGCGGTGGACATCATCGACAGCCTCACTCAAGACGGACTCCTGCAGGGGCAGAGACTCACGGACCCTGAACTGGAAAACAATGATCAACTAAAGCAAGGACTGGTGCCCGGACCGGATCTGCTGTATGATGACCTCTCACCTATCGAGCAGCGTTTTTTTGATATGTTTAAATTTCACCATGCCACCGCTTTCAAAGGAGCCTACCATCATAGTCCTGAGTACACACACAACGAGGGGTTCCTTAAGTTGAAACAGGATCTCACTTTTATCCGAACCGAAGCACGAAAATTACGAGAAACCAAACCCTGAAAAGCTGTCTTCCTTTCAAATGGTATCCAAAAAACCCAATACAGTTATGAAGCATCCCAGCTCGAAAAAATTACTCCATCCAAAGATGATCACCATGTCTCTCGTGATCCTGTTGGCAACCATCCAGTCAATTACAATCGCAACAAATCAGATAAAAGCCGATGATTTGGAACCCATTGAATCCAGTCGAATCATCCAGTATCGAGGTCCCATGCCTTACCTGCCTGAGTCCTATTGGGGCAACGAGGCCGAACTTGTCTTTGAACTATATCGATCACCAACCGGAGGTTCACCTTTCTGGAGCGAAACTCGCCGTGTGTCGGTCCGTAAAGATGGCTGGGTTGACGTGAACCTTGGACTGGTTGAAGAACTTCCCGACTCAGTGTTCATGACGCCCTTCCGCTTTTTATCCATCTGGCACAATGATGTGGAATTTATCCCGCGCAAACAGGTATCCAGTGTCGCATATGTGGCTTCGCCTTATGAAAGCAAGCAATCACAGGAAAATTATCTCGAGACTGCACTCAACGCAGCCAGGAAAGCAGCCCTGAAGGCCCCGGGACGCGAGAACAAATTGGATAAGCTTGTCGATTGCGGAGAGTTTAAAATGGAAACACATCCTCGCATGCCGTTAACATGGCTTGACGCAGAAAAGGCAGCTGACTCCCTGGGAGCACGCCTTCCAACTTTTGGAGAATGGTACGGCGCCTATGATGGAGAGCCAAACAAATCTTTGGAACACATGGATGGCCATTACGAGTGGGTTATCCCGTGGGTTTACGAACCCCTGATTCATGCAAGATTGCAGGAACTTTACAGAGGCAAACCCGTCGCTTGCTACTACAATGAATTGAGCCCCATGAATGAATACCCATTTCGGCTTGCCGTGAATAAATCCTCGGCAACCAATGAATAATGGAGCTTGCTTAATTACGGGACTAGAGCCCGAAAAGAGATATCTCCAGGTTAGAATGCACCTTTGGGCCAGGATATCTCAACTCCTTGCCGTTTGAGAATTGACTGAAAGTC
The DNA here is from genome assembly GCA_964342825.1 of uncultured Verrucomicrobiota bacterium. GTDB lineage: Bacteria > Verrucomicrobiota > Verrucomicrobiia > Limisphaerales > AAA164-E04 > AAA164-E04. Next base: position 1,540 of record CAYFHO010000093.1, on the reverse strand, counting down.
AACCAAACGGTTTTTCAGATTGCGGATGGCACGGATGGATTGGCCTGTCCTGAGTGAGTGATGCGCCAATAGCCCCGCCGCTTCACCAATCCCCCACTCTACTGGGTGCAACCGGTAACACCCATTCGTAACATGGGTGGTTCCAATGTTCTTGCAAGCAGGTATCAGGTTCTCGATACGCTGCGGAATCATAGCCCCCAATGGAATTTGAAAGGGTAGCGATTCAAAATCGATGTAATTGTCACCACCCGTGGTTGGATGCAAATCAATCGGATAACTTCCTATCCCAACTGAATCATGATAAACCTGCGATCTAACCTCTTCTCGACTCAAGCCAGATTCAGTCATCCTTTGCTCCAAACCGCAGTCCTTTTCGGTCACAAGGTATTCGGCTTTGATCCTCCTGGACTCACGAACGTAAGGGTATTTGGCTAACCCATCTTCGGTCCCCATGATATCAGCTCGCAGCCTCAGACCAGGATACCCAACTCCACCGTCGTGACGTGGTGCTTCTGTTTGCATCCAATAAAAAAGGGAAAGACTGAGTTGTTTCGCATCTTCAACACTGTTTGAAAATTGCTCTTTGGAAACATCAATCAAGGAGCCCAGGAAATAATCATTCTGAGGCCAATTAACCAAACTGATGTCACTTTTGAAAGCATTGGATTCAAAATTGGATTTCGCTAGAATTCGCCGATAATTCCACAAATTGATCACTCCTTGGTACGGACCAGATGACGGATTAAAGCCCAATAATCTTGGCTCCAAACTTCGAGGATGCGTATAGGTCCAATCCAGCAAACGTCCAGGCCAATCAGGTTTAAGATCCGGGACGAAGTTTCTCCAAAAATCATACCTCCCGGGTTTATCAATCACATGATCCTCACCTTCCAAATAATCCATGGCAAAACACATGGTAAATGCCTGATGATTGTTAGGACGATGTGTTTCGCTTGCGTGAAGTTCGCCGGTCTGTTTGACAGACTCAGTCCCTTTCACATATTCAACACCAGCCATAGGGAGCAAATCCCCCAACTCAGTGGCATCAAGAAAAACTGGGGCATGGATGGAACGCCTGACTCCAGTCTTTAAACTGAGCAACTCGACAGACTGAACTTTTTCAGCATTTACCTCAGCCTGCACGGGACGATGGTGAGTCAAAACAGTTAGCTGCCCCGAACTTAAATAAGGGGCCATCCAATTTTGAAGAACAGCAAGAGCAACACGCGGTTCATGACAAAGCCTAGATACTGATCCATTTCCAGGATTTAAATGCCATTGATTTTGCTGGGTATTTTTTAATGGATAGTGATCTCTGTAATATTGCCTGATCCGCCTTCTCAACTCTCGATAGGACGCGTTCGCTCCAAATGATTCTATCCAACGATGCTCATCGGGAGGAACTCCCTGTGATGTCAATTGTCCCCCAATCCAATCAGTCTCTTCACTGAGAAGCACGCGAGCCCCATTCCTTAAGGCTGCTATGGCAGCTGCACAACCGCCTAGACTTCCCCCAATGATCGCAATATCCGCCTTGAAA
>CAYFHO010000092.1:0-15237 GCA_964342825.1 uncultured Verrucomicrobiota bacterium | reverse complement strand
TTCGGGTGCGCGCGGGTGCCACGCGTGGACAAAGAGGACAGCCCATTCGGATGAAGCTTCACTATGCGGATGGCACACCCATGCACGCAGAAGCTGAGTTGACCATTCAAGCACCTTTGAACCAGCCTGATTGGACAGAAGTTGCCCTTTTTCTTCGTCCTCTTCCAAAAGGTGCAGAGCAAGCGAGATTGGAACCTTATTGGAACCCCCGAAAAGACCTGATCGAATTTTCTCCAGCATATGTGAGATTGCGTAATCAAATATTTGAACTTCTGGAGCAAATTGAAACAGCAAGTGATAAGAAGGTTCCATCCGAAGAAATCGGCACCCTTCGGAAGAAATTAACTTCCTTACGAAAGGAAGCGTTGAAGTTTTCTGATTCGATTCATCAATTCAAACCAGGTATCGATCTGTCAACGGTACCGCGTCTTTTAGTTGATTCGATAGAGGTGTCCGGACCATTCATCTCGGAGAAATCCGCCACAACGAAACCAAAGACAAAACTGGTTCGCATGGAGATGGAAGACAAATGGCGTCCTCACAGCAAAACACATGAAGTCATTCAATATCAAAAAGACACGCGTATTCCCAGTGGGCCTGAATTTACCAGGAGACATGAGCAAGGTGTTGAGTTCATTCAACCTTTTCGTTACGGGAGCAAGAAGTCTTTCGGGCATGTCGGTCACATCTACTACAGCATGCTAAAAAAGGATTCTGTGCCTGATGATGGGTATTATCGCCTTCGCATTCGAGCAGGAGCCATCCAAGGCAGTCGCGATGTACCTGTCAAAATTCAATGGATATACGGTTATAATACACCCATCCAGCAAATGGGGGAGTTGGAGATTTCAGGGACCTTTGACTCTCCAGAGATTTTAGAGACAGAGGTGTTTCTCAAAAAAATGCCCGGTGACAACAAACCTCAGCTTCGCTTCATGTGGAATGGCCCCATGGACCTCATCATCGAAAATCCTGAACTCAGAGAGGTCAACCTGGCGCGCATCAGGGCAATGAGCAAAGTCCGAAAGCTAAAGGAAGAGAATGCACCCGAATCAGCGATTGCTGAGGCCAACTCAGAGTTGGAGAATCGAATCGAGGATTGTCGCGCTTTTGCCCTTCGAGAGGATGCGGTTGCAAAGGTCTTCCATCCTGAAAGGGATGTGGCCACCTCCCCGCGACTCTTTATTGATTGGATCGAGTTCGAAGGTCCTTATGAAAAGGAATGGCCTCCAGCCAGTCATCAACTGCTATTTCCAAGCGGAATAAGTGTCCATCAACAAGGTTTGCGAGATTTTTTTTCAAGACTGCTTCCGCGTGCATTCCGGCGTTCGGTCTCAGAGTGGGAGATCAACCATTTGTCCGCAGCAACGCATGCAGCGCAGGTTCAGTTTGGACTGAATCCAGTGGAAACCATGCGTTACGCCCTTCAAACTGTTTTAACATCACCTGAATTTTTAATGCTGATTGAACCCAGCCAATCCGTGGATATGACCGGTAAAATCAACGATTTTGAGTTGGCTTCCCGGCTTTCATATTTTCTGTGGAGTTCCTTGCCAGATGAATCCTTAATGCAGTTTGCAAGTAAAGGCGTGCTTTCTGATCCCTCCATACTCAGACAAGAAATCACACGCATGATAACTGACTCAAAGAGTCGCGAGTTTGTTGAAAATTTTGTCGGTCAATGGATGCATGTCAGAGATTTTGGATCAGTCATCCCAGCGAAGGATTATAAAGATTATGATGACTTATTGAAGCAATCAGAAATCGAAGAACCCTACGCTTTCTTCGAAGAGATTCTCAGGAACAATCTACGCATTACCAATTTTCTCAAGAGTGACTTTCTGATGGTCAATGAACGTCTAGCCCGGTTTTATGGTATCCAGGGTGTTCAAGGAAAGGCATTCCGTCGAGTGGCCCTCAATCCTGAAATACAAAGGGGAGGGATACTGTCAATGGCTGGATTACTCACTTACCTTTCAGACGGTACGCGTACCTTGCCTGTTAGACGCGGTGCATGGATATTGGAGCAGATTTTTAATGATCCACCTCCACCACCACCGCCCAGCGCCGGGGAGATTCAGCCGAATGTCAAAGGTCAAAACCTATCGGTGCGTCAAAGATTGGAACAACATCGTAACGAAGCCACCTGCGCATCGTGTCATCAAAAAATCGATCCTCTTGGTTTGGCTTTGGAAAATTACGATGCCATTGGTGCCTGGAGAGATCGTCAGAATGGAGAAGGTTTTCGGTATCACAAGGCCCCGCCCATCAACTCTTCCGGAGAATATCAGGGAGTCTCGTTTACAACCCCGAATGAATTCAAGGAAGCATTGCTGAAGGATAAGGATCGCTTTGTTCGAGCCTTTTGTGAAAAAATGCTTACCTATGCCTTGGGGCGTCCGGTAAGTTATTTTGATCAACAGACCATCGAGGCGCTCATGCAATCGCTCCGAGAAAATGATGATCGTATTCAAAACCTACTCTTTGCCATTGTGCAGAGTGAGGTTTTTCAATCCAGGTAATCCTCATGAATATCCAGACAACAAAATGGAAACTGAACCGGCGTTCCTTTCTTCGAGGAACAGGAGTCCTACTGAGCCTGCCCTGGCTTGAAGCGATGAGTGACGAAGCCAAAAATATTACTGATGCTGGAACCCTCAAACCCGGCAATGTGGCTAAACGAGCTGTTTTTACCTTTTGGGGTATGGGACTTAACGGACGTGATTACACTCCTGTCGAGAAAGGGGCGGGGTATGCGATGACTCCTATCCTTAAGCCCATGGAAGCCTTTCGGGAGGACTCCACTGTCATTACAGGGCTGAAACTTACCTATTCAGGAGGACATGGGGGCGATCGCACCTTTTTGACGGGGGACTGCACACATGATGCTGGAGCCAAACTCCATGTGTCAGTCGACCAGCAACTTGCAAGTCATCTCGGTAACGTCACTCGATTTCCTTCACTAGTGCTGGGCATTCAGCGCGGTACAGGATTTGGCAATGCTCAAGACAACACCTTGTCTTGGTCGACCAGTGGAACACCCATCCCGTCAGAGAATCGCCCAGATATCTTGTTTGATAAACTGTTTCGTCAGGAGTCTCCCGAGGAACTTGCTGCCCGGGAGCAAGGTCACTCGAGACAACACAGTATTTTGGATACGATTCGCGAATCCGCCAATAGACTTCAAAGCCGAGTAGGTAAGAACGATAAACGAAAACTGGACGAATATTTTTCATCCATTCGCGACATTGAGGTGCGCATGGAAAACGAGAAAGCTTGGTTGCATAAGGAAAAGCCAAAGGTTGATTGGCAAGGGGAAGTTCCCAAAATTGAACCCGAACAGGATTCAAAGTTTGATTATCGATCTTATCAACGATTGATGTATGACGTGATCGCTCTTGCGCTTCAGACGGACAGTACACGTGTTGTTTCGTACATGGCCAGAAAAGATCTCAGTGATGGTACGGGTAGCTATGGATTTCTAGGGAATCCTTATGATTATCACACATTGACCCACCATGGGGAGGATCCTGAGCGCTTAAAATGGCTGACAAAAACCGACATATGGCACATGGAGGATTGGGCTTACTTCCTTGGAAAACTCAAAGGAATTCAGGAAGGAGATGCTTCACTATTGGACCATGTACTTCTGGCCCGAAGCAGCAGTGGGGGTACACTCAATGCCCATAACAATCACATGCTGCCCACTATCCTTCACGGAGGGCGGAACCTTGGTATCAAGCACCAGGGACATCTTGTGGAGATGGATAAATCCCTCGGCGACTTATGGGCGACCATGGTCACACTGATGGGGATGGAAAACCTTACGGAAGCATTTATGGGAGGTGAATGGGATGGATTACTGACTTCCCTGATAGCCTGATCACCCCCCAGGGATGAAGGGCTCACTTCAAAATCGCTCAGGTTCCTTGTTTAAACTACAAACACGAGTTTCGAGCAATGAGCATTGCTTGTCGTGAAAGCAGCCCAACCACGTAGTCTGCACAGTGATCTTATGATTTGAATAACAGGATCATTTCATTATTCTTCCCAGCAATTGAATTTCATGAACAACCTGACTCGATACTCTCTGTTTTGCTTTTTTGCGTGGATATTCACACTTCATGTTTTGGAAGCATCCCAACCCAACGTTGTATTTGTCATTACCGATGATCAAGGTTATGGAGATCTTTCTTCTCACGGCAATCCTGTCATTAAAACTCCCTCTATAGATGGCCTTCGAGATCAAAGTGTCCGACTCACCGACTACCACGTCAGCCCAACTTGCGCTCCAACCCGTGGCGCTCTGATGAGCAGTCATTATACTAACCGTGCAGGCCCCTGGCACACCATTCGGGGACGTTCCTTTTTACGTCAAACATCCACAACTTGGGGGGAAATATTCAGTGAGAGCGGGTATGCAACCGGAATGTTTGGTAAATGGCATTTGGGGGACAACTATCCTTACCGGCCTGAAGACCGCGGCTTTCAAGAGGTCGTGCGACATGGTGGTGGAGGGGTTGGGCAGACGCCTGATTATTGGGACAATGCCTACTTTGACGATACCTACTTCCATAACGGAAAACCGGAACAATATCAGGGTTATTGTACGGATGTTTATTTTCAGGAAGCAAAACGATTCATCGAGGAGAGCGTCCATGCCAAGAAACCTTTTCTTGCGTACATTTCGACCAATGCACCTCACAGTCCCTTTCACTGTCCTGAACGATATTGGAAACCATACCTGTCCAAAGGCTTGTCAGAAAGACAGGCAATTTTCTACGGAATGATAGCAAACATTGATGAGAATGTTGGGCAGTTGAGGCATTGGTTGAAGGAAAAAGGACTTGTGAAAGACACGATTTTTATTTTCACAACCGACAATGGTACAGCAAGTGGTAGAGAGATTTTTAATGCGGGGATGAGGGGACAAAAGGGAAGTGAATATGAGGGAGGTCATCGTGTGCCTTTCTTTCTTTCATGGCCCGCAGGAGGTTTGAATTCCGGAAAAGATATTGGCAAACTCACGGCACATATCGACATCTTGCCTACTTTCATTGATTTATGTGGTTTAAAAGCTCCCTTGGATTATTCCTTTGATGGTCGTTCGCTGGTTCCGCTTCTTTATGAGCTGCCCGTTCCGTGGTCAGATAGAACCCTCATCACGGATTCGCAGAGGGTGATTGATCCCATCAAGTGGCGCAAGTCCGCGGTGATGACCGATGATTGGCGATTGGTTAATGGCAAGGAACTTTACCATATCAAACAGGATCCCTCGCAAGAAAACGACCTGGCCAGCGAGCATCCTGAGATCGTTGAATCCCTCCGAGATGGCTATAACAAATGGTGGGAAAGCATCTCCCCGGGATTTGCTGTCCATGAACGGGTTGTGGTTGGAAATGACGCGGAGAATCCGGCTCATCTAACTGGTCATGATTGGTTGGCCGACAGTGACGGAGCCTCTCCCTGGCATCAGGGGAAAATACGTGCAGCGAACCCAAGCACTGGTGGTTGGGCGATACGAGTCGACCAGACCGCCAGGTATCAGATTGCTCTACGTCGTTGGCCGCAAGAACTCCGCCATCCAATCAATGCCAATCTTGCTTCAGGGCACCCTGTTCCGGGTTTAACCGCCTTTCGAGAAACACCGGGTAAAGGATTAGGTGCCACCAAAGCGACTCTGAGTTTAGGGGATATTACCGAAACCAAAATGATTGGTGAAGATGCTGATGAAGTTTTATTTACCTTAAACCTTGAAAAAGGTGACTACCTGCTGGAGGGAATGTTTCATACCGATGACGCAGATGGTATTCGTATTGGAGCCTACTACGCTGTTGTAAAGAGAATTGAGTAGCCTGGGAGTGGCTCTCTTTTATCCGTAACTCCGTACCCCGGTCCATCACCTTCCTGAAATAGCGCAGAACTTGCAGTCAGGAATTTAATTTATGAAAAAAGCTCTGGTTGTTGACCTCAATCCAGGGCTTGTTCGATGGATTCGATATATCTTTGCAGGTTGGAAGTCGGTTGCAGTTGTTTTGCTTTTCTCAGTGGGACAAGGGAAGCTTTTAGATTCCCTTGATCGACCTGTAAACGTCCAAGGGAAATGTAAGCTTCTGCAGCTACTTCACGAACCGCGGTTGCACGTTCAAAATAATATTCGGATGTCGGGTAATCCTTTTCTTCAAGATGATGCTCTCCAAGTAACATCAAGCTGGCTCCATCCAGAGGATCCTCCTCGACCGCCTTTGTAAGGATAGCGAGTGCTTTCTGGGTATCGCCAATGCTCATTTCAATCTTTGCCAGGGCAATCGACAGCTCTCGTTTGGATTCTGAGTCCAGCTCTCCAGCTGTCGAGGCTTCAACGGATTGGTAATAGGTTTGAGCTTCTGGATACAGTTTTCTGGCCAAGAGATATTTCAGAGGGCGTATCGCTTGGGATTTGTCCTTGGGTGGATGCGTTTTGAGAGCTTCCAAATAGCTGTTTAAAGCGAGATTGGGTACATCATTGTTCAGATAAAGGTCACCCAACATCGTCAAACTTGACCAGGAGGCCCTGCCTGAATCGGCCAGCATTTGAAGATTGGCGATGGCATCATCTGTTCGTTCCGTTGTCAGGAAAGCATTGGCCTGGGCCACCCAGAAACTTGTTTCTTCCGGCTTCTCGGTGATCAATTCATCGAACAAGGCGATGGCTGAACGAAGTTGCTCTGTCTGTAAGAGGCACATCGCTTGCCCACGACGAAAATCAAAGCTGTCGGGATTGAACATGCGTGCCATCCGGTATGCCGCCAAAGCCGATTCATATTTTTCTGTATTCAGATATGCATACGCCAGGAGTCCGTAGGATTGGGCATCGCCGCCACCCAGTTCGATCACTTTCAATAAAGGGGCAATTGCTTGCTCCAATCGTTCACGCTGAACCAGACACAACGCCAGAGTTCTCCAGGATCGCCGTAAGCTTGGGAATTTTTCCAAAGCCTGGCGCATATAACGTTCGGCATTTTGATAGTCGCTTATTTGATAATAAAGACTTCCCAGGATGTTTAGAAAAGCCGGATTTGTATCAGGCTTCAAATCGGCTTCAATCAGCTGAATGGCTCTCCTGGGGTCTGTTCTGATCCAGGGCATGATTGCTTCCTGCAAGGGGCGGTCATCGACTGTGAGTTTTGGTTCAATGGCTTCGTTGACTCCGTGGCTTGCCAAAAAGCGTCTCCTGAATTCGGCACTGTTTGGATCTGAATCCGATAAAGAAAAAGTTGCAGCCGAAGCATTCGTCGACATCAGAAGGATACCTCCAAGAAATAATAAACGTATCTGTTTGAAATGATGATTCATCTTGGTGCTTGTAAAGTGATGGGGAAACGACCTCGCACAATGACTGGACGTCCGTTAATTCTGGTGATTGAAAACCTTGCTTGAGAAGCTGCTTTTTTCGCGGCCTCCCGAAGTTTTGGGTGGTCATATGAAGCAGAGAGGACTCGGGTTACTTCCACTCTGCCGGTTTTATCGATCAAAATTTCGAGGTTAATGTTGGCTTCCTTGATGCCTCTTCTTGCGAGTTCCCGAGGAAAATCCGCCCGGATCATTTGTGCATTCAAGAGTGATGGAACCTGTACCAATTCATCGAAATTAAAAATCTTTTCGATGTCAGTCACGACGTCCAATTTCTCCACGACAGGGACATTCGGAGTTCCCATGGCCAGGGCAACGCCCATTCCGGGGTTGAGCGAAAAATCAAGTTGATGAATGGGGATGTTTTCCAACGGTTGTTCCATTTCTGGAGGCTCAGGATCGATTTGTTCCAGGATTTGATTTGCATCCTCCGGTGGTGGTTCAAATGCGGGAGGCGGAGGCAAGGCCAATTGCATCTTCCGGTATTCCACGATTTGCTGGTCAGCGTCGTTCAGAGCCTGTGTCAAAGGAATCACCAAAAACAATCCCAAGGAGATCAGCATTGCTCCCATTGCTGCCAAAAGCCGGATGGTGTTCTTTTTTGAATTTGGAAATCCTTCGATCACTATTTCTTCGTCGCTAGGTTGATTTGTTTGGCTCCTGCCAGGGCTGCTTCATCATGGACTTTGGCGTAAAGATCGATGGGGGCCATGCGATCAGCTTGCACGATGACCGGCATGTCTTCCTGCTTTAGAAGCCTCTTCACAACGGCACGCACACCTCGAACTCCGATTTCCTGGCCACCATAAACAATCTGACCTTCTTCGGTAATGGCGATCAGGATTGATTTTTTCTCAAGTTCATGGGCCGAGGCAGCCTGAGGCTTCTGTACTTCAACGCCAGTTTCCTCTACAAAGACCGTGGTCACGATGAAAAAAATCAAAAGGATAAAAACAATATCTATCAGCGGCGACACGTTGATGTCACTGGATCGAGATTGTTCATCAAATACCAATTTTCGATTTCTCATGACATCCTTTCCTTAAAAAGTGCGCGTTTTCTTTTCATGGCAGGTCAATGCTTCAGCATTGGTTCGAAGTTTTCCGAGCTTCCACCGACCGGGTAACCCAGTTTTAGTACCTGGCACGTGTTGTAGCGTTCCAACCGCGCGATGGATCTTCTCAGTCGGTTCCGTCTTTGTACGATGACGGATAAAATGATCATCGCAGGGATCGATATAATCAAACCGGTTTGGGTGGTGATCAGGGCTTCCGAAATGCCATGCACAACATTCTGAAACTTTTCACCGGTTCCTGAAATCATTCCGTCAAAAGTTGATAGCATACCCGTCACCGTTCCCAGTAAGCCCAGCAATGGGCCGATGGTGATCATGATTCCCAGAAACCGAATTCGTCGATTCACAGGGGGGAGGTATTCTTTGGATATCTCAACAAAATGGCGCTTTACTTTGTCCACCTCTGACTCGTAGTGGCAAAGAAGGCTGCGCAATGGGATGGGGCCGAGGTCCAGTGCTTGATTAATTTCCTGATCGGACATCAGGTGTGCTCTTGATTTTATCAAAAAATGATTTTCCAGTTGGAGCCAAAGTAAAAGTGCATTGTAGTAAATGAATAAGGTTAGAATCAAAAGCGGCAGCATCAGCCACCCGCCGCTTGTCCAGGTTTGGACAACTTCTTCAAGCATGGAATGTTGGGCAGTTGGCATGTCTGGTTGATTAGCTTTCTTGGCTTTTAATGCCGGCGTTTTTGCGAGCAAGTCCATTGACAAACGCGACTGATAATTTCTCCATTTGAGACAATGTTCCTGCAACCTTCCGCGACAACAAGGCATGTGCAATAAGCGCAGGAATGGCTAGCACCAATCCCAGTTCGGTAGTAATCAGTGCTTCAGAAATACCCGAAATCAAGGGTTTAGGATCACCAGCTCCGAATATTTCCATCAACTTGAACGTCTTGATAATTCCTGTCACTGTCCCCAATAATCCAAGTAACGGAGCAGTAGCTGCCGTAATGGCGATGACATTTAGAAATCTCTCCAACTTGGGTTGAGCACCCAGTATGGATTCAAACATAACTTCTTCGACAAGCTCGACGGATTCATTTGCGTGTTGAACCCCTTGTGACAGCATTTCTGAAGTTGGGCCTGGTTGAGAGGAAGCCAGAGCAAGGGCTTCTTCGGAATTTCCTTTTCGAAGGAGGTCAATGATTTGATGCACCACCAGTGGTTGCGGCTGCCTGATAAAAAAGATCTGCACGCTTTTATAAATGGCAACCACCATGGAGAGGATTGCAAACCCCAATATGGGAATGACCCATACTCCTCCCTTTCGTAAATGTTCCTGCCAGGTTTCCTTTGTTTCAGCCAATGCAACGGCATCGCCGAGGGTGGGATCCACTGGCAATATTCCATTACCGGTTTTTGCGAGTTCGCGAATGATCGTTGCTTTGGATGGTTCAATGGATCTCACTTTGGGTTGAAGTGATTTCGTTTCTTCCACCCAACCTATCGTTTCACCGTTAGAGGAGGCGAAATAGAGGAGGGGGCCCACCTGAATGAAATCTCCTGAAACCTGTTTTCCTGCAGGATCCAATGCGGCGCCAGAATACTGTTTACCGCCCAACAATCCTTCTATGCGGGTGAATGCAGATTCCAGTATGTCCAAAGATTCAGCAAGGCGTTCAGCATCTGAAGTGTCGCTTCGCTCCAGCAGCAAATCGAGTTCACGCAGGTCTTCACCAAAGGTTTGGGTTTCTCCAGGCGACAGGATGGCCTTGAATGAAGATTCAAATTCGTTTAAAAGGTTCCCGGTTATGTAGGTCAGTTCTTTTCTTCCGGCCTGGACCTGGGATTCCAACTGTTCGAGGCTGTAGCTGGCGCTATCACGCAAGCGACGATGTTCATTGAGTTTTGTTTCGTAAGAATCTGCTTCTTGACGAAGGTCGGTCAGTTTCTTGCCCAGAGGGATCTGTTGATCCCTGATTTCCAGTCGCAATGTTTTTAATCGTTCGGTGGCTTCCTCCAGTCTTGCTTGCTGTTTGTTTGCAAGTTGTTCAATCGATTGAGACCATGTGTTTGAAATCACGCACGAAAAACCGAGGAAGCAGAGACTGCTGGTTCTGAGTTTTCTAAATAAGCTGTTCACTGAAATCATCGGTCCGTTTTTTGAGTCGAAACAGGTAACGAAAGGAAAGCTGCTTCCATGCTTTTCCCTTTGGCCAAGTCTATCGCCTGCTGCACAGGGGATGCGAGATCAGGAACGGTTTTCCATTGCCAGGTTTTCCCGCTGGAAATGCCAACACCCCCTTCAGTTCCGGTTGAAGTGACATAATAGGAAGCCCCCAAACCAAAATGTATCGTATAGATTTCGCGTGTTTCTCCGCCGGGAAGGGGCACGAGTTCCTCTCCAGTAGTGACCGTTTTATCAAACCGCTGGATTTCCACCAGGATACCTATCACCGCTTGCATGCGTGCCGCAGCACCGGCATTGGTATCGTCGGGATTCTCCGGAAGCCGCTCAAACAGTGGTTCCAGTTTTTCTCGTAGAGGCTTCGGAAGACGGAGCTCCAGCATTTTTAATTGAGCTTCGAATGGCCCCAGGAAAGTTTTGATAGAGGTTACCAGCTGAGTGTTTTCATCTCGTTCCTTTACAAGCTCGGCCCTGCGGGCTTCAGCAGAGTTCGTCGTGGCCTTAGCTTCCTCCAACTGTTTTTGCATCATTGAAATTTCAGCTTTTGCCACCGAGATCATGTTTTCGAGAAGTTCCTTTTTCTCTTTCCAGGCGAGGGTTTCTTGGGAGATCGTTTTTTCGACCTCTACCCATTGTGACACGGCGGCACGCGCATCCTCCAAACGTTCGTTGGCGAAGACCGTGCCGAGTGTGGCGAACCCAACTGCGATCGTGATCGCTATGTGCCAAATTTTTCTCATGACTTCCATTCCGTTTTGATTTCTAAATGAGACCTGGGCTCTATTGCAAGAAGAGACCATGATCTTTTATTTTTGACAGGCTACTTCCACATCGAATGACTGTTTCCATGGGTAAATTGATGGAGTTGGCAGAGAAAGGAATAGCCTTTTCGGTGAGAGATTTTCTAATCTACCCGTCGTTACCCAATTGTCAGATCCTAGCCAATTTGCATCTGAATAACGTCTGCTGTTCCTGGTATCCAATCCCTTCGATCTTATCATGATGCCAAAAAATATCATTGTCGAATATCCCTTGACCTAATTAAGTCAGAAAATGTAGTTTATGCTACATGTCGAATATGAAGCAACACTTTATTGCCTTACGGAGTTTGGGTTTACTCTTTCTTGCGGCGGTGGCATCTGCCGTCGCTCAAGAGACCGGTTTATCACCCGAACCGATTGAGGTTGCCCAGCCGCAATCGGTCGAATTGCCTGCTATGGTGGTGACCGGTACCCGTACTGAACGCTCCATTCTGGAAGTGCCGGTTCGTACTGAAATTGTCGATATGGCCGAGATAGATTTGACGCGATCTGTGAAGCTTGCAGATATCATCGAATACCAGCCGGGATTGCGTGTGGAGAATAATTGCCAGAACTGCGGCACTTCTGAAATACGCATGCTGGGATTGCAGCAACGCTATATCAATATTTTGACTGATGGTATGCAGACATTCTCAGGACTTGCCGGAGTTTATGGAATCGAGCAAATCCCGACCATGACCATCGATCGCATTGAAATCGTGAAAGGCGGTGGCTCCTCTCTCTATGGACCGAATGCGGTTGCTGGTATCATCAATTTAATTCCGAGGAATCCGACCCATCGCCATGCTTCGGTGGATTTCCAATATAACTGGATGGACGGAGACAAAAGTGGAAATCAACCGAATACGGACGCCTCAGCTTATTACGAGTATGCAAGTGAAGATCAAAAATTCGGCTTTTATACTTATGGTCTTCAAAGCTTCATGGATGGATTGGATGTCACCAATGATCGGTTCACAGAAGTTTCACTTCGTGATCTTTATGGAGGAGGTGCCCGATTTGTTTACCGCCCTACGGATACCAGGGAATTCACCCTGGATTATTTGTTCACAACCGAAGAACGACGTGGTGGAGAAGGGGGGAGCGGATTGGATGTTTCTCCCAACCTATCATTTCTGGCGGAGGAACTCCTCTCAGACCGTCATGTAGGTGTATTGACCATGACTGATACTTTATCTGAAAAATTTGATTACCGGCTGGGTGCTTCCATGGCTCACACCGATCGTGGAAGTTACTACGGGGGTATCGCGGCTCTCGGTTATGCCCCTCCCGGCAGTGCCTTCCACAACCCTGCCATTCCGGGGCGTTTGTCGACCCTTTTTCCGCAGTATGCACCCGCATTCGCAGATCCAGGAGGGATTTTTTACAATCCGGCTTGGACGCCTCAGTTGGGCTTTGGAGAAACCGAAAATTTAATCAGCAATTTCGACCTGGCAGCCAACAGTTACCTGGGTTTGGATCATACACTCACCTATGGCTTTCAGGCTCAGCTTGAGCAGATCGATGATTTCACCACTCTGGGGCGTGCTGTGGATGATCAATATAACAACTACGGTTTGTTTCTACAGCATGACTGGTTCCTTTCAGATCAGTGGGAACTACTATACGGTATTCGTGGTGACAAGCATTCCAAGGTGGATCAACCCATTTTCTCCCCGCGTGGAACACTCAAATACAGTCCTTCCGGCAAACTCGATTTCCGTTTGGCAGCTTCCACGGGATTTCGTGCGCCTCAACTGTTTGATGAAGACCTCCACATCTCCAATGTGGGCGGTGAGTTTTCCGTGATCGAATTGGCGGACGATCTGGAAGAGGAATCGTCCTATTCCTTCACTCTCGGTTCCAATTATCGAATCAACACGCGCTGGACACTTGATGCCAACCTGTTCTACACCGGTATCGATGATCTGTTTTTTACCGATTTGACAACCGACGATCCAACAACCCCAGGCGTCATTGAGGCTACCAAAAGGAACTCTGGAAACGCGGATGTTTTTGGTGGTGAATTGAACATCCGTTTGGCGCATGACGATTTTTCCATTGATTTCGGTTACGTCGAGCAGCGAAGTCACTACGGCGATCCTCAAGTGCTATTGGGGACCGCTGGTGACCCTGTGGACAACGAAATCACGGTGGACCGATTTGAGCGCACACCCAACAGCTACGGTGTCATCACTCTCGGTTACAACAATGGAACATGGGCAGGTTTTATTTCCAACAAATTCACTGGAGGCATGGACATACCGCACGTGGTGAGCGATCCGCTGACCGGAGATTTGATTGGAAATGAACTCACCCGCTCGAACCCGTTTTACGTTATCGACGTTGGTTTGAGTTACAAAATCCCTCTCCAATTCCACGACCACTCTTCGATCAAATTGTTTGCCGGTGTAAAGAATTTATTCAACGGTTTTCAGGATGATTTGGACAACGGTCCATTCCGCGATGCGGCATATGTGTATGGACCGCGATTTCCACGCACGATATACGGGGGAATGAACATTGAATTCTAACATACTTTTTCGAACCCGATCCTTTCCAAATTTAACTCATCGATCTGCATGGCGTTTTGCGGGTGGGTTGGTTTCACCAATTCGGATATGTCTTCTGTTGGTTATTTTCCTGACTTTGAAAGGAAGCATGACCTGGGCATCCGATTCTCCCACGGTGGGGAAATCCTTTCCCAATGCTATTTTCAGTACGCTGAATGATGGTTCCTGGCGTATTGCGGATCATCGTGGTCGTGTCTTGCTCATTGAGTTTTGGGCCACTGACTGCGCTCCCTGTCTCAAGCACCTGCCACAATTGCGGCGACTCAACAAAAAATGGAAAGATCGCAAAGATCCATTATTAGTGGGGATTCCAACTGATCCGAACATGGCGCCTGTCAGACGCTTCGTAAAACGTCATCGCATTCAGTGGTCGCAGCTTTGTTCCGGAGATCAGACGGTTTACGCTTTTATTGCCGGTCAATACCGATTGAAAGAAATATTTACTCCGACTTTTTGGGTTATCGACAAACGCGGCCGGATTGCCCATTCAGTTGTGGGAGATCTTCAGTTGGCCACAAAACTCGCTGAATCTCTTTCATCATCTGACAAATCCGAGATAGAACAGATCGAACCTGAAAAATCAAAACCACATTCCGCAGACTCGAGGTCCGGGAGTGAGTCGCGCCTTGATGAATGAATTTAATGCCAAGATAGGTCGGCAGTTTGGTGGCAATGTGTGCGTTATTGACATCGGGTTTTTAAAGCTGACTTGAATGCTTTGAGCGTTTCAGGGCTCACGTGATGCTCAACGCCCTCCGCATCTCTCTCTGCAATATGGTCCGGTATGCCAAGTGATTGGAAGAACTCCACCACCACCTGGTGACGTTCCTTGCAAGTCTTCGCCAGCCTTTTGCCCTTAGGTGTCAGAAAAATGGCTCGATAAGGTTCAGTTTTGACCAGGCCGGATTTTTGGAGGCGGGCGATCGTGCGATTGACCGTGACATGGGTCACTCCGAGGCATTTTGCTAAATCTACAAGTCGAGCTTCTCCAACCTCCGCGGTCAGATCCGCGATAGCCTCCACATAATCCTCAGCAATTTCGTGCGCATGTTCACGCCTGGTTTTTGAAAAAATCGCAGCCTGATTCGATCGTTTTCCTTTGACCTTACCGGATTGCGTCTTGTCTGTTTTACCCTGCGCCATGAAGAATATGTTACTGTATAAAGAATTGTTGGTCGAGTTACAAATATTTAGCTGATGATACAAAAGCACGGCTTTTTCCCAGGTGAGTCTTTCTTGTTGATGTTCAACAGAATCACTTTTT
>CAYFHO010000091.1:0-15376 GCA_964342825.1 uncultured Verrucomicrobiota bacterium | reverse complement strand
AATATCGAACTTCACTGTTTGGGAATTTGCTTCTTAAAGATTGAACTAAGAAATGGGTGCAGGCGGCAATGCGTTGAAGATCGGTTTTAGCCTCCACTACTGATTCGATTAGTTGATTTACATTGCCAAGTAGGTGTTCGGCAGGAATCCGTGAATCTGTCATTTCATACATCGGAGTCGAAAGGAAGGGAGCCAGGCCGTTTGGGTGAAACCTGATACCTATCATACCTGCGTCAGGTGAACTATGAAGCATTAACGGTCTCGTGAGTTGGCCACAAACGAGTGCAGTTGGTTGTGTGAAAAATTTTCCAACTTGGTCGGGTTCAGAAAAGGGTGATCGGAAATGAACGATCAACTCAGGGAATCCATCGGCAACAATTTTTTCAGGAACCGGATCGTTGGTTCGATTTTCAAAAATCCAGAATAGCTTCACCCAGCTGCTCAACTCGATGGGAGCTTTGTATTCCTGATATCTCATCAATCTCTTGCTTCAGGTTTCCAGTTTAGCGGTAAATTTGTATGCATCTATCAGTTTTTTTGTCCAAGTTGCAATCAAGGTTTTTCAACTGTTTTAGCTGATGGATGGTCGTGGTTTAGAGAATTCGTATTTGCAATGGGAACTAATTCCTTGAGGTACAACGAAAAGGGGGCCGTCGAATGGACAGCCCCCTGCGGCTCAATGAAGAACCAATTTATTCCTCGGCTCCTACTCTATTTCGATCACGCGGAAGTACTGCTGCGCTTCAGCTCTTGTTGAAGAGAAATGTTGTATCACATCACCGTTGCCTTCAATTGGTTCCCCTACGTCCATCCATCCCGCTCCATTGAGGGAATCGGCAACCTGGACTTGATAGGATTTTCCAGCTTCGGTGAAGAACACATATTCCACTGCATGATGAACTGTGCTACGGCCGGTAACAGGGCTTTCTTCGGCATTCTGCATATCGGTTCCAGCGTGTAATTCTGCGAAGTCTCCAAAACCGTCCCCATCAGAATCTGCCAGATTTGGATTGGATCCCAGTTGGAATTCCAGGCGATCCGACAAACCGTCAGCGTCTGCATCACCATCTCCACTTTGAGTGACAATGCTGCCAAAATGTTCAAGTTCCCATTCATCCAGGATACCATCCCCATCACTGTCCAAACTGGCTCCGGAGACATCGGCAATAGCACCTCGAAGAATACCCAGCGTGTAGCTCAAATTGTGAACACCATAACTTCCATCTGATTCCACAAAGATATAATTAAATGCCGCACGTAATTCAGCTGCATTGTAGTCTTCTGTGACATTTACTTCATTTTCACCATAGGGTGGTAGCAGAACCGCAAGCTGTTTCATCAGTCCTTTGACTTCAGTCTGTACACCTGCGATAACCCCGTCTCCATCAAAATCTTGTCGAGGGAAATCGAATGATTCGATATCACCATGACAACTGTTACAGGCACTGACCAGAGGAATGTCATCCCCATGATCGTCGGGCGTTCCACCGTCCCATATGGGTTTAAATGTATGACCTCCAGCCAATGTATGAGCAGGGTTTGAGCTGTTGGTTTCCTGCATATGACAGGTTACGCATGAATCTTTGACAGCTGCCAGGTGAGCCGAGCTTGGGATTCGTTGTCCGTATTCGACTGCGTTTGTTCCAGCAAGCATATCACCTTGTGGACCATGGTGAGGACCATAGTGACGATGATACTCCGTGACATAACTATCCACATCACGTCTGGATTTATGGCAATTCATACACAACAGACCCGTTCCTCCCTGAGTGATCGTATGCCCATTGTTAAACTGTGCGGAATCAACTTTTCTCAGTTGATGTGGGTTTTCACCCGCATGCGGATCATGGCAGGCGGCACAAACGATGGCTTCCCATTCAGTGCGTAGTTCGTTGCGAGCCAATCCATCGGTTTGATCGATGAAACCGATACCACTGTGACAACCGACACAGGAGGAGCGTCCTTCACCCGTTGGATATCGCGTAGCAACTGCATGGCTGGAACTGTTCCATTGTTGGTTAATGACATGGTAAGGTTCTGAATCGTGGCATTGGGCACAGTCCCCGGAACTGGTACTCATGGTGATCAACTCAGGATTTCCGCCTGCTCTTACGTGTTCACTTCCTGCACCGTGGCAGCTTTCGCATTGTATGTTGGCTTTCAATTGAAGTTCCTTGGGCATGGCATCGAAATTGCCAGGCTCCAGTGTTTCAGGGAAAGCCCACTCCACCAATCTGGCGATGTCGTCAAAGCCTCCGTTGTCGGCTTCGGGAGCAGTGTTATATCCCAAAGTGTGGCAGGAATTACAATATTCGCGATAGTGATTGCTACCCATGCCTTCGATGTGTTTCACAAATGCATCCGCATGATTTGTTTGTTTCCACCCATTGAATTTCTCGGTATGGCAAACGGAACAGTGCAGAGGATCGGAAAAAGCGAATCCTTCTCCTGCGCCAATATAAGTAGCTCCGTACAGGTTTCGGGTCAGGACAATGTCTTCACCGTCTGTTTTCACGACCGCCTTGACCTGATACTTTCCTACAATGTCCGGTATCAGCAGTTTTCTACCCGCAACAAAATTAACCTCACGGTCTCCGGGATTGTAGACGGGAACGGTTAATGGGAGTGGACTTTCAGAGAGTTCTGTAGTCGATCCCTCTGGTTTGGATTCCAGGGTCCATTCGGTGTTGAGTACGGTCGTTCCGGCCGGCACTTGTGCTTCAAGATAGAAGGGTTCACCAATACCCACGTTATGCAATCCCCCAGATTTTTGGATGCCTTCGGGCAGATTGTGATCCTTGATCTCTTGTGGTGATAATGGTCGAGCAGCGATTTGACTGCCTTCAGCAAATACTGATGCAGGTATAAAAATCGCAATGATGGCTCCTAGTATCGTCGTCCTTTTCAGAAACCCAAGAACCGATACATCGGTAACAAATAATCGTTCAGTCTTCATGGAGCGTGTTGTTGTCAGAATTATTAGGAGTGAGGGATCCTTCGGATCCAAACGTAAAAACGATGTTTAATCGTGTGTTCATACTTTCCGTTTCCCGTGTTGAGGTAGCAGTACGGACTTAGTCTGACCTTAAGTTAAGTGTGGACACCAAGTAGAGCCACACCTTTGTTGCTCAGGATTGAACAATAATTGATGGGATCATTCCGAATTGAAATTCTGATGATAGTTCCCGGTTGTTAGTTCATAGCAACAATTTTTGTCCATACCTAAACAATATCGGAAGTGACCAATTGGTATTAAAGGATTAGTTTCTTCAACGGCCTAATGAAATCGTGGAACCTCAAAGATACTGAACTCCCGTTCAAGCGTGGGATCTCCGTAATAACTGGACCAGGGCTGGCATTGGTTGCCTGCATTTGTTTTGTATGGATCTCCTGTGTCACTCCGACGACGTCATTTCGTATGCCGCCGGATATTCCAAATGCAGATTTTGTAGGTTCTGAAGACTGCCTTTCTTGCCATGAACAATACTTCACATCGTTTGATTCCACTCCACATGCTTCGATGCCCGTTCACCACGAGGACCAGGAGAGTATAGGTTGTGAGGTTTGTCATGGTCCCGGAAGTATTCATTCCAAGAGTGGGGGAGCCTACGGTACGATTGTGAATCCCAAGGACTCGCCTTCTGTTTGCTACCGTTGTCATGCAGATCAGAGAGGTCAATTTCGACTTCCGCACCACCATCCCTGGGAGGATGGAGAGGTCACTTGTTCCGATTGTCATGATCCTCATCACGGCACCGCGAGCACTGGAACACTTAACTTCATCAGTCGTAGTGAAGATGCCACATGCTTGAACTGTCATCCTGGACAAAAAGGTCCATTCGTTTTCGAGCATGAGGCTATGCGTGAAGGTTGCACCATTTGCCATAGTCCTCACGGCAGCATCAATGCCAAGATGCTGAAAGAACGCAATTCTGTGCTGTGTCTCAAATGTCACGCACAAGAATTGAATTCGGACTTGCGCATAGGTGGATTGCCTCATCGCTTTTTAATGAGGGAAGGTACCTGTTGGACCGCAGGTTGTCATGAGGCTGTGCATGGATCTCACGTCAGCAGTTCCTTGCGCTATTAACTCCAAGCTGACCTAAAACGAAGTATATCATGAGTTCTCTCTTAAACTCGAAGGCAATTCACTTCCGAGTCAAAGCGATCGTGCTGGCATGCCTGGTTCCCTGGCAGATTCAAAGTGCGGATCAGTCTGAAGCTGTCAGTGAACCCACAACCTCGAAATCGTCGGGCGAGGATCACCTTTCTGAAAACAATCTTCCAGGGGAGGGTTCTGAAAGCGAGGAAACCGCTTTGGAAACGGAGGATGACATGGAGGATTGGGAAGCTGCATTGGAAGCTGAATTGGGTGAGGATTCTGATTCAGAGGATTCAGAAGACTGGGAAGATTTGTTGGATTCCCTGGACGATGAGGAGAGTCCGGAATTGTCTGAGTGGCGAGGGGGAAACACTGAGTATACCGGTTGGTTAAATCTCTCCATGGGAGGTTTGGATGTGCAGGGCAATCCCGCCGAGTTCAGAAGACGCATGGGCATGCATTCTCAGGCTTTTGGAGGGATTGATGATTTTCATTACGAACAATGGGTCGGTGAGAATGGACAGTTGCTCATGGACGCCAAAGCTCAACTTGGCAACCAGGATTTCGATTTTTCACTTAAATACATTGATTCGGAAATAGGTGAAATTGCGGCTGGATATCAAGAGAATCGAACTTTCTACAACGGCTCCGGAGGTTATGATCCGGCTACCGATTCCTGGTTTCCGTTGGAACAAGACGAGCTTTTTCTCGACCGGGGAATGGCTTGGGTGAGTGGGCGTCTGGGAGTTGAGTCGTGGCCTGAATTTACTTTTGACTATGCTCATTTGTTTACCAGAGGCTCCAAAGATTCCT
Source organism: uncultured Verrucomicrobiota bacterium (assembly GCA_964342825.1). Taxonomy (GTDB): domain Bacteria; phylum Verrucomicrobiota; class Verrucomicrobiia; order Limisphaerales; family AAA164-E04; genus AAA164-E04. Next base: position 10,461 of record CAYFHO010000091.1, on the reverse strand, counting down.
TGATTTGGGCTCCAGCGGTTTCAGCACAAGGGCGGGGCATCAGCAGCTCATTTAGAAACATCGACGAGTCGCGAGACCGGGCAAGTTTAGGGGTACGTCATACTTTGGGGAATACGGATCTTGGTGCCGGTTTTCGAATTGAGAGCGGCTCCAGGACAGATTCGCTCAATGAGCGATACAATCCGGATACACCTTCCGAGTCACGCCTCACACAGAAGAATGTGACCGATACAGATCTGTTCGGAGCTCATACCTTCACAGAAACCCGGTTCAATGACCGATGGTTTTTCTCATCCGGGTACGCCATCACCACACTCGATACCGACTTTCGTGGTGACCGTATTTTTGCTTTGGAATACGATGCCATCTATGATCCCTCGCTTGCTCGAGGGCCTGGTTTTCTTGGGTTGACCGGCGGATCCAGAGTGAATCAGCACGTTGCCTCCCTCAATTTCATGTATCAACCATGGAAAGGATTCACCATCACGCCTTCCATCCGTTTTGAACATCAGGACATCGAAGGGCGTTCCACCTGGTTGGATACTCCTGGTTCAAGTACATCCAGGCAAGCTCTGTCAGAGCAAGGATTCCTGGATATCTCGGAAAGGCTGGAGGCAAGGTATGTAGGGTTGAAGGAGTGGGTCTTTTACCTGCGAGGAGATTGGCTTCAAGGAGATGGTGACATGGAAGAGCGCCAAATGGCTCTAACTTCAGGCTTGATTGATTTCGAGCGCGATACCGATTTTTCAAGGTTTCAACATAAATACACCGCCGGGGCAACTTGGTATCCTGTGCAACGATTGAGTTTTGGAGCTCAGTATTATCGCAAAATTCGCTCCAATGATTTTGATCATGTCACGGACTCCATCGACAACGTTGGTTTGAACAGGTATCCAGCGTATCTCAACCGATACAATTTTGATGTGGACGATGTAAATTTTCGTATCACCGTGCGCCCCCACTCTTCACTGACCCTTGTCTCCAGGTTTGACTATCAGCAATCGAATATTCGACTTCGGGCGGACGGTTTGTCCTCATTGGATGCAGCCGAACAAAACGCTTATATACTCAGTCAAAGTGCCACGTGGACTCCTTGGAGCCGAATTTATATGCAGGGCAATTTCAATTATGTGCTCGACGATACAACCACACCTGTGGGGCGCGATCCCGCCTTGGGAGCTTTGATTCAATCTGCTCAAAACGACTACTGGAATACATCGGCAATCCTCGGTTATCTCATTGATTCTCGAACCGAAGTTGAGGCTCAATATCAATATTTTAGATCTGACAATTACACTGACAATTCCATAGTCACGCAGCCTTACGGAGCTGACGACACTGATCACGGTGTGACTGTTACTTTGACACGGCGCATTCGCGAAAACCTGCGGTGGAATCTGAGTTATGGATTCTTCAAACACTCAAGTGACACATATGGGGGCAGGAATGATTACAGGGCACACCTTGTTTCGACCGGTGTCCAGTACCGCTTTTAGCCGTTCGCATTGCTGAAGAGAAGTTTTTTGTAGTGTATCTTATTTAAAATAAACGTATTATGAGTTTTTTGCCTCTTCAACAAATAATGCGCAACGATCAGCAATATTGGTGGAGTCCATTCCATAAAATTCACTAAGATTAGTAACGTGAGTAAAAAATTAACTTAGAACACTCTTTTAAGGAATAATATGAAAACCTCTCGAACCATCTCTACTCTTACCATTCTCGTCCTGTTGGTTGCCTGGAATACTGTCGTCATTGACACGCAAGCAGCCGATGAAAAAATCGACCTATCGGATGTTAAAATCACTAAAGAAACGGTTGGGCTTTGGAAAGAACACTGTGCTTCATGCCATGGCATGGACGGGAAAGGTAAAACCAAGGCAGGTCGAAAAGCCAAGGTGAAGGACCTGACTGATAAAGAATATCAGGCCAGTTTTACTGACACCCAGGGTTTCATGCACACCAAAAACGGGATGAAAAATAAAAAGGGCAAGGAATTGATGAAGCCTTTCGCTGAAAAAGTGAATGATCAACAACTCAAGCAATTGATGAAGTTTCTGCGAATCCTGCCTGAAAGAGCGAAAAAATAGAAACTGGGTCCAAACCAAGTCAAAGATGAAGGATTAAACATGGCTACCAGTCCGTCCAAGATAACTACTACTGTCTTTTGGTCGGTTGCGTTTTTAATCCTTGCAGCTTGTTTCCTTCTGGAACTGTGGGGAAAGCCTAGAATCCCAACACTTGTAAAAGTTGAAGATCCCATTGCAGCCGATGTTGCGTTGCCTCGGTATTCGGTGGCGGAATTGATAGCCTTGGATGAGGATACTTCAGGCCTTGATTGCTATGCCTGTCATGAAGAAAACGAGCCTGTGACGCCCTTCAGAAATGAAGCTGGCGAGATCATTCTTTCGTCGGATCATCGAGATTTGGTTTTTTCGAGACTGAACTGCAAGGCCTGTCACCCTGAGGAATCCCCATATGAGTTGGACTGGGATAATGACGGCAACACAATTATCCCCGAAGAGCATGCTCACCTCACTATCAGCCACGGTCCAGGAGGCACTAACAATGATTGCATGATTTGCCACGATTCGGAGAACCTCGCGGTGTTGAAAACCAAGACAGGGGAGCGTTTGAAACCCGAACAAAGCAACCAATTTTGCCGGGATTGCCATGGTCCCAAATATCGAGATTGGGAGATTGGCATCCATGGTCGATTAAACGGTTACTGGGATGAATCTGCGGGACAGCGATTGAAGAAAGATTGCACGTCCTGCCACGATCCTCATTATCCAGCATTTTTTCCATATGCACCGGCACGAGCACCCATTCCCATGCATGGATCCAACCACAAGGAAGCAGGAGACCTTCAACATCCTTAAACAAATACCATGAACCCCAACCAGAACAGTCCACAGAATGATTCCAAATCGTCGGTTGAAGAGAGGGACATCAATCGACGAGGCTTCCTTCGAAAATCGCTGACTGGGGCAACCGGTTTGGCTGCGTTGGCGGCGAGTCTTTCACCTCTAAAAGACCTGGATTCCTTCACCTCGGTGGAAGCCTTCCTTCAGAAACATTACCGGGAATTGTCACTAGAGGAACTCACCGAGGTTTTGGCCAGGATCGAAAGTGAGGTTGAGCGTGAGTACGGATTGCGCCCGCACGTCAAAGACCTGAAACCAATGGATGGAGTTGAATTCGCCTATGCCCTGAATCTGACTCGATGCATTGGATGCCGCAAATGCGTGCATGCTTGCGTAGAAGAGAATAATCAATCTCGTAGTCCGGAAATCCAATACATTCGTGTTCTCAAGATGCCTAACGGAACCTTTGATCTTGAGCAGGGCGATCACCATTACGACTCGGAGACCGTTCCAGAGGATGGATCTTACTACATGCCGGTTCAATGCCATCAGTGCAAAAAACCTCCCTGCGTTAAAGTATGCCCAGTGGAGGCGACCTGGCAGGAATCGGATGGGATCACTGTTGTTGACTACGACTGGTGCATCGGCTGTCGGTACTGTCAGGCGGCTTGCCCGTATGGGGCCAGGCAATTCAATTTTGTCAAACCGTCTATTCCAAAGGACAGGATCAATCCTGAAATGTCCTACTTGGGGAATCGCCCAAGATCGGTCGGAGTTGTGGAAAAATGCCACTTCTGCATTCAGCGGACACGGGCCGGTCGTTATCCTGCTTGCCTGGAAGCATGTCCCACTGGTGCTCGAAAATTTGGGAATGTTCTAGATCCGGACAGTGAGATTTCATACGTGCTCAAGAATAAGCGCGTTTTCGTACTTAAAGAAGAGATCGGTACTCTTCCGAGGTTTTTCTATTACTTTGACACCTGATCCTTATGATACGCTCTTACATCCTGTTTTTACGCCGATGCATTCGGATCGCCTTTAAAGGTGACTGGCGCTATCAGGGTTGGTTGGCTTTTTTATTTCTTGTCAGCCTGCTTGGTCTGAATGCCTACACCAAACAATTAGTGCATGGATTGGGAATCACCGATTTGAGTGACAGTGTTTCCTGGGGGGTCTACATCGCTAATTTTACGTTTATGGTGGGAATAGCGGACGCGGCTGTCATGCTCGTGATTCCCGTCTATATTTATCGGAACAAGTCCTTACACGATTTGGTGCTATTCGGGCAGCTCCTCGCCGTTGCAGCCATCATCATGAGTTTGGCCTTTGTTGTGGTCGATTTGGGGCGACCCGATCGCTTTCTGCATTTAATGCCTGGCATCGGCAAGATGAATTTTCCTGAATCCATGCTCAGTTGGGATGTCATAGTCCTGAACGGATACCTTTTGTTGAGCGTATACATTTGCGGTCATCTTCTATACAGTCGATACAATGGACACGAACCTCGTGCCTGGTTTTACGTTCCGTTTGTAATCTTTTCTGTTTTTTGGGCGGTTTCCCTCCACGCCGTCACTGCCTTTCTCTATGTTGGATTGGGGGGGAAACCTTTCTGGAATGCGGCCATCATTGGTCCCCGGTTCATTGCCTCCGCATTTGTTTCAGGACCTGCCCTGGTCATCCTCGCCTTGCAGTGTATCCGGCGTGTAACAAATTATAAGATACCAGACAAGGCAATCATGACTCTGCGAAGTATCGTGCAGGTTTCGATGTTCGTGAATGTCTTTCTGCTGGTAAATGAATTGTTCAAGGAGTTTTATACCGATACCTTGCATGTTTCCTCGGCTAAGTTTTTATATTTCGGATTGGAAGGCCATCATTCGCTGGTGCCTTGGATCTGGACTGCTGTCGTTTTCAATCTGACCGCCATGGTACTGCTGGCACTTCCATATTCACGTAGCATGCGTTTCCTCAATGTTGCCTGTGTATTGGCCATTGTGGGTATATGGATCGAAAAAGGTATGGGCATGGTGGTCCCTGGGTTTATTCCAACCGCATTGGGAGAGATTACGGATTATACTCCCACTCTCAATGAAACGCTCATCTGTCTTGGGATTTGGGCTTTTGGTTTGTTTTGTTACACCATTTTCATTCGAATGTCCTTGCCGGTGCTTGAAGGTAAATTCACATTCTCCAATGCTGATGATTGGAAACACTCCGACGACAAACGTCTTGAGGTCAACACCAGTTCCAATTCAAGTCTTTCCTCATGAGTACGAATTTAAATGCCCAGGATGCTGAACGCGCACTCGGTGATCATGCATTCGAAAAAGGTCTGGCGATCCAATCCAAGTATGGACCTCAGCTTGGTTGGCAATCCTTACAGACTCTTCTCAGTGATCGAGAATTTGTGCGGTACCCATGCAGAATTCAATTCGGTAATTCAAAACTTCAGAGTGGGGAATTTGCCTTTCCGGAACCCCTTGGAGATCAGCCGGAGGACGGTTTCATTATTCACGTACACACAAATTTTGAAAACCGAAAAGATGACGTGCCGGCGTTGATTCTTTACCAACTTGTTGCTGTCAATTACGGAAAGTTTGCTTCAGATTCGGACGCCGAGCGTTTTGGTGCCGCCGCTTTGGGAATGGAGGTCGAGGCCTATTATGAATATGTCTGTCGTTTGGCGGACCAGATTGCGTAAAACTCGATTAAAATTTCTGCTTTCAAATTAGATATCATTCGCGAACAACTGATCCAGGCGTTCACCCAAAAGCCATCGCTTATGTGAATTCCGGATGGATATGACTCATCCGAGGGATATGGGCTTACACTTTTGGTAACCGACGATTTTTGAGCTGATTTTCAGCGATCGGGAGTAATTGATGGTGAGCTTCCAGAATGATCTTTTTGGTCATGTCCCAATCAAGACAAGCGTCGGTGATAGATACGCCATATTCCAAATCTGACATTTTTCCTCTGATTTTTTGATTTCCACCTTTGAGGTGGCTTTCGAGCATAAATCCAACAATAGATTGATTCGAGTTGACGATTTGTTCGATACCATTCTTCAGGACGTGGGGTTGAAGCTCGGGATTTTTGTTTGAATTGGCATGACTGCAATCCACCACAATATTCAGGGGCAATTTTCTGCTTCTCAGTTTTTCCTCGCACTGCGCTATGCTGGCGCTGTCGTAGTTCGGTTTAGGACCACCTCTTAAAATGACATGGCCGTTTGAATTTCCGCTTGTATGGTAAACAGCGCATCGACCTTCACGCGTGACTCCAAGGAAATGATGGGGTTTTGAAGATGACTCCAAAGCATTGAGTGAAATTTCGATGTTCCCATCAGTGCCATTCTTGAATCCCACCGGCATGGACAGTCCGCTTGCCAACTCCCGGTGGGTCTGCGACTCAGTCGTACGTGCTCCAATGGCAGACCAGGAGATCAGATCAGATAAATACTGGGGTGTGATTGGATCTAAAACTTCGGTTCCGGCCGGTAGCTCTAATTCGGCGATTGATTGCAGTAACTCACGCGCTTTTTCAATTCCGTAAGCGACATCAAAAGAATCGTCCAAATGCGGATCATTGATAAAACCTTTCCATCCGACGGTCGTTCGAGGTTTTTCAAAGTAAACCCGCATCACAAGGACCATCGTTTCTTGCACTTGATCCGATAATTCCTTGAGCAGATTAGCATACTCCATGGCTGACTTTGGATCATGGATGGAGCAGGGGCCCAAGACCATGAATATTCTTGGATCGGCACCCGACAATATATTTTGGATAGTTTGTCTTCCGGATAGCACTGTTTTTTCAGCCAATGGTGATATGGGGAGTTTGCCCAATACCTCTTTGGGTGATGGAATGACATCCCGGGATTCTATGTTCACATTGAATAAATGCTCCGACATGAACTCGATAGTAATCTCGCTCGCTATCATAGCAAGGTGCTTAAATTCCTATTTTCAATTCAACTTCATAATTTTGCTGGATTAGGGGAATTTCCAGGCGGAGATTTCATGGTTTTTCATATACAGCATTGTTAGGAATGACTGGTCTTGAGCTTTTTAAGGAGGTATGATTGAACCATGACTCAATCAAGAGGCCGGTTCCTGCAAAGCGTTTCCCACTATTTTGACCGTGCAGGTCAATATTCTACCAATGACGCTGGGCTTCTTAATCAAATCAAGTCCTGCAATTCAGTTTACCGTATGAGGTTTCCTGTCAATAACGATGACGGGTCTGTGACCGTCGTCGAGGCTTTTCGTGCGGAGCACAGCTATCACCGCCTTCCGACCAAAGGCGGAATTCGCTTTAGTACTCATGTGGATATAGATGAGACAATCGCACTGGCCGCATTGATGACGTTTAAATGTGCTTTGGTAGGGGTGCCATTTGGTGGTGCAAAGGGGGGTGTTTGTATTGATCCAATGAGTGCTTCCATTTCTTTTCGCGAGCGCGTGACACGTCGATACACCGCTGAACTGATAAGAAAAAATTTCATTGGTCCTGACATCGATGTACCCGCTCCCGATTACGGAACGGGTGAACGTGAGATGGCCTGGATTGCGGACACGTACAAGAACATCCAGATGAACCATGAGAACGCCTATGCTTGTGTGACTGGAAAACCTGTTGCGATGCAGGGCATTCCCGGAAGAAAGCAGGCTACTGGCCTCGGTGTCTATTATGGTATTCGATCCTGCCTCAATCAGGCAGAAGATATGAAGCCTTTGGGACTTGATTCAGGCACCAATGGCAAGCGTGTCATCGTTCAAGGTCTGGGCAATGTTGGTTACCACACCGCCTACTATTTGCAGGAAGAGGGTAAGTCGCTGATTACAGGTATTGCAGAACGTGAAGGGGGTATTTTTTCCAATGAAGGCCTGGACGTAACAGCTGTATTGCAACACCGGCAGGAAACGGGCTCCATTCTCAATTTTCCTGGAGCCGAGAATATCTGTGATCCGATGAAGCTCTTGGAATATGATTGCGATGTGCTTGTTCCAGCAGCCTTGGAAAATCAAATTACCAGTCAGAATGCTGCCCGAATCCAAGCCAAAGTGGTTGCGGAAGCTGCAAATGGCCCTGTTGATTTTACCGGTGAGGAGATACTTAAGCAGCGTGGCGTTTTTGTGATCCCTGATCTTTTTCTCAACGCGGGCGGCGTCACAGTATCATACTTCGAGTGGTTAAAAAATCGAGCTGGAGTCAGTTTTGATCGCATGATTTCGCGACATGAAGAATTGGTTAAACGAGAATTAATAGAAGAAATTGAGCGTATTTCTGGTCATTCCGTTTCCCGCGAGAACAGGGACAGACTGATCAAAGGCCCCAGTGAAGAGGAATTGGTGATAGCGGCTTTGGAGGCGACCATGACTCGAGCCTACCAGAGATTGCACGAGCTTTGGAAAAAGCGTCAGTTGCCCGATTTAAGAACCGCGGCATTTCTTCGCGCAACAGATTTAGTTGCAGATAGCTACAGGCATCATGGAATATTCCCTTAAATTTGGGATCCACCTGCCCTCACCATTCACCCTATCCTTAAACTCAATAGAGTTGTAATTTTTAGGAAAGTTACAGTCTGTCAGGCGGTTAGCTTTGGGTGTTGATTGCTTGAATCTTGAGGCTGGGCCGCGTATGGTCAGTGAACCGTTAAATCGCAATGGCTAATCCCCTTAATCAAGAACGAGTCACGACAAATCTGCACCAGCCTGCAGAATGGGAGCGTCATAAATCGACTTGGACTGCCTGGCCTGCATCGGGTGAATACTGGTTGGATCAGCTCTCTTCCGCTCAGCAGGAATTTTCTTCATTGGTAAAGTGTATTGCTCAGAGCGAACCAGTGAATGTGTTGGTGGCTTCAGAGGATTTATTGCCCCAAGCTAGAAAACATTTGTCCCACTCCAATATAACACTGCATGTGTTACCTTACGGAGACATTTGGTTGCGTGATACGGGACCTGTTTTTGTCAAATCGAACGAAGGAATCAAGGCTTGCTGCTACAGTTTCAATGGATGGGGCAAAAAGTATATCATGCCTTTTGACGACGAAGTCAGCAGGCGTATGGCGACATTGACAGGTTATCCGACCGTTGACTTTCCTCTGGTTTTTGAAGGTGGTTCCATCGATGTCAATGGTAACGGTTGGGGGCTCACCACACGTGAATGCCTGTTGAATGCCAATCGAAACCCCAATTTACAAAAGGAAGAAATTGTCGAATACCTCAAGCAGTCCCTTGGTGTAAAGGAACTCATTTGGTTGGACAGGGGATTGCTTAATGACCATACCGATGGCCACATCGACAACATTGCCCGTTTTGTTGGCGAACGTCGAATCGTCTGTATGCATGCATCGGGAACAGACGATCCCAACGAGGATGTTTTCGATGAACATTATAAAGTGCTGACCGAATATAGTGACAAAATGGGATTTGAGGTCCTGCGTATTCCGTCACCCGGTAGAGTGGTCGATGAAGAAGGAGTCATTATTCCAGCCAGCCACATGAACTTTTACATTACCAATCACGTTGTTGTTGTGCCTGTTTACGGAACGCCATACGACGATGCGGCTGTTCAATCACTGGCAAGTTTGTTTCCAGATCGAAAAACGATTGGACTGCGCTCAAATCATATTATCAGTGGCGGCGGATCTTTTCACTGCATCACCCAACAAGAACCCATATGATGAGTCAACCTGTAACCGTTGCAGCCATTCAATGTCCGTTGGGTGGTGAGCGAGACCAGAATGTAAACTTGATCACGCAGTGGATTCGCTCTGCTGCAAAAGAAGGTGCTCAGATCATTCTTCCTCCTGAACTATTTGAAGGGCCCTATTTCTGTAAAACTCAGGAGGAAGTCTTTTTCTCAATTGCCTTGCCCGTCGAAGGGCATCCAACCATCGAAGCAATGCGATCACTTGCTGCCGAACTTGGCGTCGTGATTCCTGTTTCCTTTTTTGAAAAAGATGGTCCCTCCTATTACAATTCACTGGCGATGGTGGATGCGGACGGATCGTTGATGGGGATTTATCGCAAGAGTCATATACCTGACGGCCCAGGCTATTGTGAAAAATACTATTTCCGACCGGGCAACAGCGGATTCAAGGTATGGAAAACCAGGTATGCGACTATTGGAGTCGGAATTTGTTGGGACCAATGGTTTCCTGAATGTGCCCGCGCCATGGCAATCAATGGTGCAGATATTTTACTCTATCCTACCGCTATCGGTTCAGAGCCTCATGATCCAACTTTGGATACGAAAGATCCCTGGCAGCGAGTGATGATCGGTCACGCAGTCGCCAACGCATGTGCTGTTGTTGCCAGTAATCGAATTGGTGAAGAAAACGGGCAGCACTTTTACGGTCATTCTTTTATCGCTGATCAGCGAGGTACCAAAGTAAAGGAATTCGATTCAGAACAAAGCGGCATCCTTGTGTATCAATTTGATCTGGAAGAGTTGCAGAAATACCGTGCCGCGTTCGGTTTTTTCAGAGATCGACGTCCCGAATTGTATCGTGATCTTCTGGCTTAACCTAAGTTCGTCACTTTTGTTAAGTTACAAAAGTGCGGTTGTTGTAAATCAGTGGGTT
>CAYFHO010000090.1:0-16018 GCA_964342825.1 uncultured Verrucomicrobiota bacterium | reverse complement strand
TGCGGATCATTTCAAACACGCCGGAGGCGCTAGAGTTCAGGATCAACGTTACCTGGGAGGTGATGGTCTTTTGTTTGATGGCTGCTTTCATCTTCATGGGGTTCATGAACTCTGGGGCTACATTTATCGTGGAGAAGCGCGAGGATGGGGTGAGCAATGCCAGTTATGCATTTCATTGCTTTGGTCTTGATTGGGGAAAAAGGCATGCAATGAAACTGGAGCAGGTAAACCTGATTACCACTCCCAATGCACATTTGATAAAAATCCAGATTCAGGCAACAGAAGGTGGTTTTACCAAACGAGTTTGGCTTGGAACGGATTTGTCCGATACTTTCCTGGGTGCTGTTGTAAGCGAAATCTACCAGCCTTTCGTTGACCGATCCAATGCTTTGATTTCTGGTACGACTCCGGGCAGAATTGCTTTCGGGGGAGGACTGCGGCGAATGCCTGGAATTGTCGTCGGTGCTTTGATGTTTTTCCTGCTGATGTGGAAAATCAATCGAATCGCTTCTGGAAGGGTGGATCTTGTGAAAAAGGAATTTGTTCTTAAAACCTCAAATAATTCATTTTTTCCGGATCATGAATTACCTCTCAACCAGACCATGCATTTTCACGGCGAAATCTCAACACTTGATTTAATTCATTACGTATTCACCAGGAAAACGGACCGTATCGGACAGGCTCTAGTTATTGTTTGATCATTAATCTATAAAAATATTCATTGCACTCGCTTATTCTGTTACCTCCAATGGTTACGGTTCCGTTTTCATCAACATATTCTATCATTGAGACAGATCCTAAACTCCCGTCTTTGTAAACAAGTGTAACATTTATACTTGGGTGTTTTCCTTTTTTATGCGTTTTCTCAGCAATGGAAAAAGTTTCATACTCATCATTACTGCCTAATGCTGGTTTGAACTGTTTGGGTGAAATGTCGATTATGAATGGCTTAAGTCTGAAAAATTTCCAAACTGCAAATATCACAGATAAGCATGCAGCAATAATTTTTAATAGTAAAACTAGCCATCCGATTACGTCTATACCAACGAATGTAGCTACTTCCTCAACAACTGCTGCAATTGCTCCGAGGATTACCGCGATGATAATTAGCCAGTCAAATTCATCCAAATTCATTATTTTGAGGTAGTTTTAAATAGGTAGTGATATTTTACGTTTGGTTAATGCTTAAATTTCGAACTCAACCATCTTACTTTTAAGATTGAACATTGTTTCAGAAGGATAAATTGTAGTTTTCATCGTTTTAATCGCTTTCGAAGCCAATACGCAATTACTGGCGCATATGGTTCCAATTTCCTATCCTCATGTCCTGACCATTCCTGGATTAGTTTTTTCAGACGGAACTTCTGCAATGACCCTCTTTTCTGTAATCCTATTTTGAAGGCATCAAGTGCGCTTCTTCTATTGGAGATCAATATTGGTGCATTTAGGTTTAATACCCCTGTATCAGTCTTACTGCTTGAATAATGTCTTCCCCCTAATTCTTGGTTCAACTTTTTGTCGCTCGAGCAAATGGTACCGTCAGATAAAAAGCTTATACTTTTCTCAATGGCATGTTCTGGATTGGAGGGGTTTTTTGATAATGCCTTATCTCCCTTGTGATGGTCACAGTGTGTGAATTTCTTCGGCTGGCCAGGATTTCCTTTGCAGGAGGCGAGGAGGTTTCGGTAGGTGAGTTGAGCTTCTGGATAGCTTGATCGAGCCCTCCAGTGTTCTATGTTCATTCTTTCATTATCAGGTGAAATCCTACCGCAACAATAGCAGCAAAGCCCATGTTGCTCTGATACCAACTGCTCTCTCAAAGTTTGTTTGGTTTCGTTATCCAAGTCCTCGAAGCCGGCACTTTCCCTGATTCGATATTCCACTAAACTGTTCGGTTCCTCTCCTTTGGAGATATCTCTCATGCAGTATCCTTCAAAAATTTTAGTAAGGTTCGCCCACGGGTTACTTCAGGATCGTTTTCTCCAAATCGGTTTACCAAGTCTTCGAGGAGTTCTTCGCTTTTTTTGAAATCCTCGTTATCCAGAGCATTGGCTAGTTTATGGATTTGCTTGATGTCTTCTTCGGATCTGGATGTTGTATCCATAATCTCATCCAAGATTCGGCTGGAATCGATTCCTTTTGAGTATAGAGGGGAATAGTCTTCGCCATCAGACAAGAGTCGTATTTCTTCGGCTGGGACTTCTCCAATCACTTGAGGCGAATGGGTGGCACATATGAATTGAATCTCGGGATAGATTTCCTGCAATCGGTGGACAATACGACGTTGCCAAGCTGGGTGAAGGTGCTGTTCAAGTTCATCAATTAATACAATTCCCCGAGTTTTTCTCAATGCATCCTTGCCCAAGTGTGGATTCAGTTGTGCTGCCTTCCAGGCAATGTCACCTACGAGGGCGCATACATCTCGCTGACCTTCGCTCAATTTGCTAAACTCTATCCAATGGTCATTGGTCTTGAAGATGAGTTTTCCTAAACCTGGCGAAATTCGAATTTCCTCGAAATCAGGCAAACTCTGGAGGATCGCTTCTTTTACAATTGCGGCATGGATGGATTCGGTGTTTCCTTGGTATTGTTTGTAATCTTCTAATACAAGCCATCGTTGTAAATCGCGAGGGCTGCACCGTCCATTGACGCTATCGCTATAACCACTTATACGTTTAACAAATTGTTTTACTGACTTTTCAATTTCTTGTTCGGGAGTTCCGCCCATATGGTGAGGTCCCATGGCCTTCAGTGATTTTTTACGCTTTTTAACTGTATCACGCGGTTCGGTCCATAATCGGCCGGCCTTGTAGTAGGAAATCAATGGAATAGCGTTTTGGTGGTTTAGGTATGCGTTACCTAAAATTAGCGTAGAGAATTGCACCATTCTCTTGGCATCCTTCGACGTCGTTCGGCCTTTTGAACTTTCCCTGGACCTGGTCCATGAGATGTCTTGGTTTTTAGTTTTCCCTTCCACTGTGAATTGTACCATTCCCCTGGCGGTGACTTTCACAGGGTAGTGTTCGAGTTCAAGATCGCGCCCTTCCTTATTTACGATTTCTGTGTGTACATCTGTGTCAGTTATGTGACGTATATCAGAACCGCGCATACCAAGGAACAAGCCGCTTGCAGCGACTGCTAGTCCTTCAAGGATTGAAGATTTGCCTGCGCCATTGGGGCCTGCAAGCAGGTTGAAAGACCCGTTGCCCCCCTGTGGACGGGAGGCAGCACGCGGAAATTCAAATATTCCTTTCTTGATCCCGCGAAAGTTCTCCAATTCGAGCTGATCTATGCGCATACGTGATTATAGATATATGAACGAGAATTCGCAATCATGTCTTCAGATAGGTTGCCGCTGGTTGATTTTCAAAATTCTTAGAGCAAAGTTTTTGACTGAAGGTAGAATCCAGGTAATCATAGGTAACGTTCAAGGATTGGCCCCAGTTTTTCTTTGGTTGCCTCCGGCCAATATTTCGGATCGGTCAGGATGGCATTCTTCAGGGCCTGATGTTCAGGCCAGTTGGCGCTAGTCGGGATTCTGGGCATCGCTGCTCTGACGATTTTTCGGGCGGTGTCGGAATTGCGGTGGAGGTATTCGATGACCTGTTCCACGGTCACATGGTCGTGATCTTCGTTCCAGGCGTCATAGTCGGTGACCATGGCCATGGTGGCATACGCAATCTCGGCTTCACGTGCACACTTGGCTTCCCCCAGGTTGGTCATCCCGATGACATCACAGTTGGCGTGATGATTTAAAAGCGATTCTGCTTTCGTACTGAATGCAGGGCCCTCCATATTGACGTAGGTACCCCCATCATGGCAGGAAGCATTCAATTCCTGAGATGTTTCCAGAAGAATCTTTCGTAGTTCCTCACTGATCGGGTGGGCAAAGGCGATGTGAGCGACGATCCCCTCACCAAAAAATGTGTGATTCAGGGATTGTTTGGTACGATCGACAAATTGATCGATCAAAACAATGTCACAGGGTTTGTATTGGGGTTGCAGTGAACCCACAGCACTCACGCTGATGATCCACCGTACGCCTAATTTCTTCATGGCCCAAATGTTGGCACGATGATTGAGTTCACTGGGCATGATACGGTGTCCACGTCCGTGGCGGGGCAGGAATACGACCTTCCGGCCTTCCAGTTCCCCTGTTAAAAATTCGTCGGATGGATTGCCAAATGGAGTTTCCACCGCTTGCCAGGATTTATTCTCAAAACCCTCGATATCGTAAAGACCGCTTCCACCAATAATACCAATGCGTTGCTCGGACATGGCGGCATTATGGAATGGAAACGTTTCAAAACAATTTAAAACACAGATTTTGTCTTTGATTTATGGAATGGAAGACCTAGATTGATCAGCTTTTGATAAAGGCGGATGTATGGCCAAAAAGAAACCCGAAATAGAAATATACGACACGACTCTGAGGGACGGAACCCAGGGTGAAGGCATCAATTTTTCTGTCGCCGATAAAATTCGATTGGCAGAACGCTTCGACGCATTTGGTATTCACTACATTGAAGGTGGATGGCCGGGCTCCAATCCACGTGATATTGAATTCTTCAAGCAGGCTGCCAAGAAACGTTGGAAACACTCACGCATTGCTGCATTCGGATCCACACGTCGAAAGAAAATTGCCGTGGAAGATGACCCACAGGTGCGACTTCTCCTTGAAGCCGACACACCCGTCGTGACTATTTTTGGAAAGACCTGGCTCTTGCATGTCAAAGAGGTGCTGCGCACCACGGCCAAGGAGAACGCGGAAATGATCGCCGATACCGTGGCCTATTTAAAAGACCAGGGCCGCTATGTGATCTATGATGCCGAACACGCCTTTGATGGATACAAAGACAATCCAGAGTATGCCATGTCCACCTGGATTGCCGCTGCCAAAGCCGGTGCTGATTGTGTGGCTCTTTGTGATACAAATGGCGGTTGCCTGAGTTCGGAGATCCGAGCCATCACCTCTGATGCCGTGAAGCAAGTCCCAACTCGAATAGGTATTCATACCCATAATGATATTGGCGTGGGTGTGGCCAATGCACTTGAAGCACTCGAAGTGGGAGCAGTTCAGGTGCAGGGGACGATGAATGGTTTTGGTGAGCGTACTGGTAATTGCAGTTTGACTTCTGTCATCCCGAATGTTGCCCTCAAAATGAAGAAAACTTGTGTGCCGGCCTCTTCTTTACCCAAGTTGGCGGAATTGAGCCAGTTTGTGGATGAAATTGCCAATCTCCGGCATGACAGTCGATTGCCATGGGTGGGATCGACCGCTTTTGCACACAAGGGAGGAATGCATGTCAATGCCGTTCAGAAAGTAGCTCACAGTTTCGAGCACATTAATCCGGAAACAGTCGGGAATCGGCGTCGAATCCTGATGAGTGATCTGGCGGGGCGTAGCAACGTGGTGATGAAGGCTCAGGAAATGGGGTTCAAAATCGATAATGACACTCCGGAACTGAAACAGATTCTGGCACGCGTCAAAGAACTCGAACACGAGGGTTATGAATTTGAAGCCGCTGAGGCGTCTATGGCGCTCTTGATTCAGAAATTTCTCCAACACCAGGAACTGCCATTCACCGTCGATTCCTATCATGTCACGATGCGTAAAGAAAATGACTTTGCCATCTGTCAGGCAACGATCAAGGTCAAGGTGGGCGATGAGATAGAGCACACCGTTGCCGAGGGTGATGGTCCGGTGAATGCGCTGGATGGTGCCATGCGCAAAGCATTGATGAAATTTTTTCCTCGTCAGTTAAAAGCCGTTCGGTTGACCGATTATAAAGTTCGAATACTGGACTCCTCGGGAGGAACCGCAGCCAAAACCCGAGTTTTCATCGAATCTTCCGATGGCAAAGACTCCTGGTCCACGGTCGGTGCACATGACAATATTATCGAAGCCAGTCTTCGAGCCCTGATCGACAGTTTTGAATATCGTTTAATGCAAAAGAAAAAATCCCGATGAGCGAACTTCCAAAGGCATATCAACCTCAGGCGGTTGAATCGAAATGGTATCAATACTGGCTCGACGAAAAGTTTTTTGAAGCAGATCCCGAGTCCAGCAAACCTGGATTTTCCATCGTCATTCCACCTCCGAATGTGACCGGGATGTTGCATATGGGACATGTGTTGAATAACACCATTCAGGACATTCTCGCCCGTAAAGCCCGCATGGATGGTAAAGAAGTGCTTTGGTTGCCCGGAACCGATCACGCGGGTATTGCGACTCAGGTCATGGTCGAAAAATCCATCCGTAAAGAGGGATTAACACGCCATGATCTCGGTCGTGAAAAGTTCCTCGAGAAAGTTTGGGAATGGAAAGAAAAGCACGGTGGTATCATCATCAATCAGCTCAAGAAATTGGGAGCTTCCTGCGACTGGTCGCGTGAGCGATTCACGATGGATGAAGATTACTCGCGCTGCGTCCAAAAGGTATTCGTCGAACTTTACAAACAGGGATTGATTTATCGTGGTAAACGCATGGTCAATTGGTGTCCTGCCTCATTGACGGCCTTGTCCGATGAGGAAGTCATCATGACACCTCAAAAAAGTTTTCTTTGGTATTTCAAGGTGCAGGTTGCCGAAGATCCCGGAACCTGGATGACCATCGCCACGACGAGACCTGAAACCATTCCTGGCGATACGGCCATTGCCGTCAATCCAAAGGACCCACGCTACGGACACTTGGTTGGCAAACATGTGATCAGACCCCTGCCCATCGAAAACCAGGCTCAGATTCCTATCGTGGCAGACGATCACATCGATCCGGAGTTTGGAACAGGTGTGCTCAAAGTAACCCCTGCCCATGACCAGGCTGACTTTGATATCGGACAACGCCATGACCTTGAGGTCATCGATGTTCTCAATGCCGATGGAACAACCAACAACCTTGCCGGACAGGATTTGGCTGGGTTGGATCGTTTCGAGGCCCGAGAAAAAGCAGCTGAATTGTTGAGAGAAATGGGAGTCCTTGAAAAAGAGGAAGCTTATGAAAACAACGTTGGATTCAGCGAACGTGCCAAGGTGCCGATCGAACCTCGCTTGTCCGAACAGTGGTTTCTTAAGTATCCGGAAGTGGAAGCTTCTCACCAATGTGTCGCCAAAGGACACATGAAGTTTTATCCGGATCGTTGGGCCAAGACTTACGATCATTGGATGACCAATATTCAGGACTGGTGCATCAGCCGTCAGCTTTGGTGGGGGCATCAAATACCTGTTTGGTATCACAACGAAACTGGAGAAGTGCACTGCGACCTGGATCCCCCTTCCAATGAACAGGAGTGGACACGTGACCCCGACGTGCTGGATACCTGGTTCAGTTCATGGTTGTGGCCCTTTGCCACCATGGGATGGACAGGGGACAAAGCTACGGATGCCGACAATCCAACACTCAAGGCATTTTACCCAACGACCGACCTGGTTACTGGACCGGACATTATCTTTTTCTGGGTGGCTCGCATGATCATGGCTGGATATGCATTCATGGGAGACCTGCCTTTTCGTAATGTTTATTACACCGGTATTATTCGCGATAAACAGGGGCGTAAAATGTCCAAAACTCTTGGGAATTCTCCGGATCCATTGGTGTTGATCGAGAAGTATGGCGCCGACGCACTCCGATTTGGAACGATGCGAAGTGCGCCGCTGGGGCTGGACGTCTTGTTCGATGAAAAAGACGTCGAACTTGGGCGTAACTTTTGCAACAAACTTTGGAATGCCTGCCGGTTTCGGGAAATGCAGGGTGGTGAGCAGGAAGGTGAAATCGATCCGATGCGATTGAATTCCGATGATAAGTGGATTCTTATTCGATTGCACACTGCGATCAAGGAAGTGAACCAGGCCTTTGAGGATTATAAATTCAACGAAGCAACCACCACTCTCTATCGATTCTTTTGGAACGAGTATTGTGATTGGTACATTGAATCCTCCAAGGCGGCTCTGCAAAGCGAGGATGAAGCGGTCAAGGCAAACACTGTTGCTGTGATTGATTTTGTCCTATCCAACACACTGCGATTATTCCACCCATTCCTTCCGTTCATCACTGAAGAGTTGTGGAATGGAATGGGATTCAACGGAGATCTACCCAAGGATCAAGGAGGTAAGACGATCAGTTTTGCCAACTGGCCCAAAGCCTTCGATGAAGATTTCATGGAACACTACGGACTCGATGATTGCTATGCTGAGTTTGTGGAATCGAAATATGAATTGGTGCGACTTGGACGCAACCTGCGTGGAGAATTCAACATTCCAAGCCGTCAAAAGATTCGTTACGTGCTCCAACCTTCTGAGACCCTTTCTGAATTTGAAATCGACACGCTTCGTATTTTATTGAATGCGGAACGCGTGGACATCGAGGAAGCTTATCAAGCACCCAAAGGCACACCCGCCGTACCCTCCAAGCTCGGAACCCTGTTCCTACCTTTGGAAGGATTGATCGATGTGGAAGCTGAAAAGGTGCGCTTGACCAAGGAACTGGAAAAAATTTCCAAGGAAGTCGAAAAAGTCGAGAAGAAGCTTGCCAACAAGGGTTTTGTGGACCGTGCCCCAGCCGAAGTGGTGCAGGAACATCACCAGCGCCTGGCTGATTGGCAGAACAAGCTGGAGCATACCAGGAAGAGTCTTGGTGCCCTGGAAGCTGCAGAATCTTGACATGATTTTGCGATTGTTTCTGATCGCACCTTTCCCGGATAGGCACCGATGATGGACTCTCAATCGTCCCAGTTGATGACTTTGGTCGTTTTATTCAGGGACGTTTGTTTACCTATCGTTGTGTTATTCGGCACGGGGTGGGCATTGGATCGAAAGTTCAAGTTTGACCTGCAAACATTGGTCCGGCTCAACATATACCTTTTCGTGCCGGCCTTCATTTTTGTCAAAGTCACCGAAGCTCAACTCGACGGGCGTACCGGACTTAAGATTGTCCTGTTTACATTGACCTCGATTGCTTGCATGGGATGCATCAGCAGCCTGACGGCACGATGGTTCCGCGACGATCTTCCCACTCGGAAAGCACTTCAGTTGTCCACCATGTTTTACAACTGCGGTAATTACGGCATTCCACTGATGACCCTGGCTTTTCCGTCCGTGGGACCCTTGGTGCAGGTTTTTGTCCTGATGACCATGAATGTATCCACGTTCACCCTGGGATTGTTCATTGCTCATTCTTCCATTGAAGAAGGAGCCGGTCACTGGCGAAAATCATTGGGACCTGTTTTTCGTCAACCTGCCATTTACGCCATTACACTGGCATGGATCTTCAAGGGGTTGGAAGTCCCCGCTCAACAGGTTGTTTTTCTTTGGAGACCCTTGGAGTATCTTGCTCAAGGTCTGGTAGGTTTTGCTTTGATCACTTTGGGTGTTCAACTTTCGAAAACCAAAGTCAAAGGTCTGCGAGGCCCGTTGACTCAATCCCTGATCATTCGGTTGATCGGAGGCCCTTGTGTGGGGATTTTACTGACCTGGCTTTTCGGTTTCGAAGGAAAAACGGCCGCGATTCTTATCTTGGGTACCGCATCTCCCGCGGCTGTGAACACTGCATTACTTGCATATGAATTCAAAGCCAACAGCCAATTCGCTGCTGCCACTGTTTTCTATTCCACTCTTTTAAGCATCCTGGTAGTGACCTTGCTCCTGAGTATACTGACCTTTGGGTGGATCCCTTGGGCAAGAATTTAGGAGGAACGCACGTGTTGGAATCCCTTTTCGAGGACATTCATTCGGCTATGAAATCATCCAGAAGAGGGATTTCGGTTTTTTATCAAAGGCAATTGTAAGTTGATACAAAGTCACGTGTCGATTTCCGTAAAAAGAAATACCGGCAACCAAGAAAGGCTGTCGGTATTTCTTCATCGCAGAGTTTCCGCGAAAAGGGAATGACTTATTCGAGTCGTTGAAGTTGGAATGTTCCAAATGCAGCAACGGCACCTTCATTCAACACCGGTGGGGTGTTCAAACGTGAAATTGGGGCTTTGGGAATCGTGTCTGAATTGGCGGATGTATAGTTGATCCCACTGTCCGTGCCTGCATCGTAAGGATCGAGATCAATCACAGCTTCATCCAGCCAAGTGCCTTCCGGTCTCAGGTTATAGCCATGAACACCGATGAACCAATCAGGACTGGGGGCGATCATGGAGACAAGCGTCAGGTGGGAGTGTGATGAGTTCATCGTGAACTCGACACTGACGGATCCAGGAGAAAGCCCGATGCCACCTCCACTGATCAATGTGTCCGCCCAACCTGATTGGATGGCTGTTTGTATTTCGGTTTGGAGTGGTGATTTGGATCCGGTCTCCGCCATGTTTTCCATTCCACGAGTTGCCAAACCTCCAGGTTCCCAGAATTGACCTTGATTGTTGTGCGTTGCACCAATCAGTCCAGAGAAATGCGGGTTGTTTGGAAATCGATCTGGGTGTGTTGTGGAACTCCAGGTGGCATTGAAAGTTAATCGATACTTCGCTGAACTCGGTTCCGGTTCTTTAACCATCGAAATGACTCTGAAAAAGGCCTGCGATTGGTCCACGGGCCATGTTCCAGATGAGTTCTCTGAAGGTTCTCCTATGTTCATCCATTCGATATCGTTGAGCATCATTTTTTGTTGTACCTGATATGGGGGACGACCACCGATCCACTCCAGAGTTAGGCTTCCGTCTTCCAACTTCTGTGAAGTAATGGACAGGGCGGGACTTGCCTGGAGGGAAAACAATGGATAATCAGGTTGTGTGAAATCAGCATTTCCAAATCTTGGATCATCAAGCACTCCTCCAGAACCCTTGGGATTGAATCCGTCATGCATTCTGATCAACTCAGATTCCATCGCTCCAGTGTTGGGCATCATCTGCCCAAGCAGCGGTGTTGCATCGGCTGCTTCCGTGTTTTGTTCTGTGCCGGCATCCAGCACTTTGTCACCGCCCAAGGAATAGGAATCCAGAAGCAACTTTCCTTCTTCATCAAAAACTTGGATGGGTTCCATGTTGGAGATAAATGCATCGTTGCTTGGAATCACCATGGATACGAAACTCAAGTACCGATGGTGTGGGTTGTTGGCGTTGAGCTGCACTGTGATTTCCCTTGAGGTGCCTGGACTAAAAACGGGAGGTTGATGGTTGCTGGTGACAAGGGTTTGTGTGCCGAAGCCTGGTTGTGATACAAACCACTCATTCAATGCCGAAGCATCCCCATCCTCGGCGATTCGCTCCAAAGCACCTGAAGCGGGTTGCCCTTTTTCAAAAACTTGAATGCTCCCATCGTGAAATCCGAACCAGACCGGCGTTAGAAAGACTCCATTTTCCGGGGCTTGATTTTCTACCCTGAACGTGACATCGATCCATTTGGGTTGAACCAGAGACACTTGGATGCGGGCGATCGGACCATTTAAGTTTGTGAAATCTGCGTTTGGAAAGTTTTCATGATCCACAATTCCTTCCGCTCCAGCGGGCATATGACCTTCGTGAACTCGAATGAGTCCGTTTTCATCTTGCCCGGTATTGGGTGTCATTTGACCAAGCGCAGGCGTATTTTCCGGAATCTCATCATTTACTTCCACACCTGCATCATATACATCCTGAGGCAAAATCATCAGATTCAAGCCGACAAATTCACGGTTGTCATTGAACAATGGGTAACCAGTAGGATTTTCACTTCCTATAAACGCATCATTGCTCGGAATCACCATGGCCGCAAAGGACAGGAATTGATGCATCGGGTCTTCAGAATCCAGGAAGAAATCCTTGCTCACGCTTGCCCCTGGTCCAATCGGTCCAAATGCGTTGAGCACTCCATCTATGCCCGAGCTGACCCTGTCGGCAAAATTCATTGATATTCCCGCTGGATTTCCATCTTCAGCAATGGATTCCAAGGCTTCAGACGCCTGTTTGCCAGAATCGAAGAGATTGAATTCACCGCCATGAAAACCAATCCATGGAGGAGTGATTAAGGCCCCCTTGTCTGGCATCAGGTTTTCAACTGAGACGCGAACCTGCAGAGAGTCGGCAATAAGGAATTCGGTTCCTGCAAGGAGGATCAGAATAGCCAGAACGGTTTGCCTAAACCGATCCTTTGGAGAAGTTGATTCAGGATATTTGGAATTGGTTTTTAAACGGCAAATGCTTCGATTCGCCCGGCGAGATAACAATATGTTCTTTATGTTTTTCATGACTCACTTCGATGTGTTTCGCAAGTGAGTCGTTCGATATGCCAAATACCTTACAAAGAATCTTTCGAGGAATCAGAAATTCTTTTGAAGATTCTTTTTTTAGCGTCTTCAGGCAGTTTTCCTTCGCTCTTATTAGGATATTCTGATGCGTAGTGCTTGAATTGATTTCTGAGGAATTCCAACTGAAATTCGTAGCGGCGGCACCAGGTGCACATACGCAAATGAATTCTGCGCATCACACGTTCTCTTGTGTTCAAGGGGCGATCTTGTTGTTCGGAAGCCAGGCGCGACATGTGTTCACAGGAGAAAAACACGGCATTATAACATCGCTTGTAAAAGCGATCCACCAAGTCATAAGCTGATTTTACTTTTGCAAACAATTTTCTCACGATTGTGGAACATTCGTTTCTTGTTCCCATCTGTTCTGGATGCACTTTTTCAACATGTTACGAGTACGGTGCAAGATCACCCATAAATTGGATTCAGAAATCTTTAGATCCTTCAGGATAGAGGCAATTTCTTGAAACTCCAACTCCCTTTGAACAAAAACAGCCGCCGCTTTATCTGGTAGTTTTCCGATGCATTGGTGCAAAGTTTCCATGAATTCCTTTCGATCGAGAATCAGGCTCGGGTCAGGCTCCCATTCCATCCCTGCGTCAGAATGTTCACGATTCCAGTGACCGTCCTGGTCGAACCATGATCCTTCAATTCCTTCAACCGAATCAGGAATTCGCCATTGTCGCGAGCGTTTCCGGTAAAAGTCCAAAATCCGATGGCGCAGTATGCCTGTCAGCCAGGTTAGTTCGGTGGACTGTTCTTGAAAAGATTCGTAATTTTTTAAGGCACTCAAGAAGGTTTCTTGAAGCAGGTCTTCGGCGTGACTTGGATCAGATATACGGCTGCAGGCATAGCGGTAAAGGCGGTCGCCATAATTTGACAACCATCTTTCAGCTACTTCATCGTGATTCACCCGCTTGGACATAGACTGAACGGAAGATGCGTCAACTCGGATTTTCTTCCAAACAAAATTTTTGATCCTGCTGATTTCTTTGTCAGTAGTCAGTTTGATTGGAATTGATTTTTGATATTTCTCGAGCAATTTCCAGATTCCTGTTGATCTCGGATTGAATAAATGTCCATTCTGACACTCTAATGAATTGCGGCGCACGTTCGTAGGGACATCCTGAACTTCAGGAAGGGGATTCTGGTGTGCTTGCTGGAATGAATTCTGCTGTTAAAACGATTTGTGAACGATTCAAAAGCCATCGTTATCATACCTACCTACAACGAACGGGAAAACCTCCCGGCGTTGGTAGATCATGTCCTTGCCCTGCCGGTGAAGGTGGACATGTTGGTTGTCGATGATCGATCTCCTGACGGTACGGGTGAAATGGCAGACCAATATGCGAAGGCACATGAACCAATACATGTGCTTCATCGTCAGGCCAAGAACGGACTGGGGCGTGCTTATTGTGATGGATTTCAGTGGGCGTTGGAACGGGATTATGAATTCATTTTTGAGATGGATGGAGATTTTTCGCATAACCCGGATGATATTCCGCATTTCCTGGAAGCGATTCAGGACGCGGACCTTGTTTTGGGTTCTCGATATCGAAATGGTATCCGAGTCATTAACTGGCCGTTGAACCGTTTGATCCTCAGTCTATGTGCTGCTCAGTATGTTCAATGGATCACCGGTCTTCCGATTACAGATCCAACAGGAGGATTTAAGTGCTTCCGTCGCAGTGCGCTTGAAACCCTTGATCTGGATCGTATTCATTCCAATGGATACAGTTTCCAGATTGAGCTCACCCACAAGCTCTGGCGTCAAGGTATGCGAATTCGGGAAATCCCCATCATTTTTACCGACAGGTTCCAAGGCACTTCCAAAATGTCCCGCAAGATCGTGTGGGAAGCGCTCTGGATTGTGTGGCGATTGTGGTTTCACAATGGCCTGAGCAGAAAACCAACGTTTCCACCGAAACCGGTCTAAACACCGGGCGCTGAATCTGGGTTCAAGAAAACTTGAGTATCTTTTCCATTTCTCGCATTCCTCTCGTCATTGTTAATTCCTTGCCGTCATGTAGAACCAGAGCATGTTCCCCTTTGAACAAAACGGAAAGCTCTTTGACGAAGTTTAAATTCACAATGGCACTACGGCTGATTCTCATAAACTGAGAAGGTGGAAGACTGCTCTCAAGTGACGTCAGCGACTCGCGTAGGATGTGGTTTTCTTTGCCCACTTTGGCCACCACATAATTTCCTGCCGATTCAATGCACTCTACATCCATTGTGCGGATTAATTTAACTTTGTCTTCTGTTTTGACAATAAGTCGCTGAAGGTACTTTTCCTTTTGATTTTCTTTAACAACTCCAGATTGTTGGAGCAATGTCTGCAGGTGTCTGGTGATATCCTGGGAGGATCGGTTGGCAAGCTGGTCACGTGCTCGTTGAAGAGACTCGGTCAATCTTTTGGGTTTAAAAGGTTTTAACAAGTAATCAATCGCATGGGTTTCAAATGCGCGAAGAGCATATTGATCATAGGCAGTGGTGAAAACGATCAGGGGCAGTTGATCCGACGGCCACTGATCCAATAATTCGAAACCATCCATTTCTGGCATTTGGATATCGAGAAACATGAGATCTGGTCGAAGATCTTCAAATCTTTCCAGCACTTCAAGTCCATTGCCAAATTCCCCAACGACATCCACCTCAGATTCCTTTCGGAGCAGCTGCTTCAATCTGTCTCTGGCCAGGGGTTCGTCGTCAACGATGATGACTTTCATGCTACAGAGGTTAATTGTTTAGATTGAATGTCCATAGGGAGTATCAGGGTGACTTTGCAACCTCTCGGTTCGATATTTTCAAGATCGAGTTTTGCCTGGTCGCCGTAGAGGTGCCTGAGTCTTTGTTTCGTGTTAGAAATACCGATTCCACTTTTCTTCAGTCGAGTCCCGTTTGGATCAAAACCCGGACCCGAATCTTTGATAACAATTTCCAAGTGATTCTTTTGTTGTGAAGCAGAGAGGAGAATCGTTCCATTTGAGGAGCATCGTTCGATTCCATGATGAACAGCATTTTCAACGAGAGGTTGAAGGATGAAGGTTGGCACATGAATTTCCATCACATCTTGCTCGAATTCGCGGACCACTTTCAACCGATCCCCAAATCGGGTGTTTTCAATTTCCAGGTAACATTCCAGCAACTGAAGCTCCTCACGGAGCGGAATGGTGGTATGGGCTTTACTTTCCAAAGTTGCACGTAACAGCCTGCTCAAATCGGTTAACATTTCATCAGCTGCCGTTGGATTGCTGTGCACCAGAGACGTGATGGCGTTGAGGCTGTTGAATAAAAAATGTGGGTTCAGCTGGGATTGTAAAGCCTGCAATTGAGCTTGAGTGGCACTGGCCTCCGCTTTGAGTGCCTGCTGTTCCTGATCCCTTGCTTGACGAATCCAGGTATAGGCCTGGCAGGCACTGACCAATGTCCAGAAAATTAGGACATCAAAGGTGGAGCGAGCGGCGCTGATGTTCAGTGGCAGTCCCATCCGTCGTCGGGAACTTGTAGTCGGTGGGATGGTCTTTGAATCATCCGGTGTATTTTCCTCCAATGCCAGACGCACCCAGGGAGGAGGACCGGAAGGGATCATGATTCCCTTTTGTCGATTCATCATTTGACGTGTCAGTACCTGACTGATCATGACGAAGATAACACATGTAGCTACCAGTACGCTTGCATGAACCAAATTCCGCCCTTTTCCAAAAGGGAATCGCAAAGCAACAAAAAGAGTCGCTGGAGCAAGGAGCAGCCAAATCAACCAAAGAGGCACCGCCAACCTGAGTGCCATGGCTACTGGAAATC
>CAYFHO010000089.1:0-16040 GCA_964342825.1 uncultured Verrucomicrobiota bacterium | reverse complement strand
GCCAGGAGATGAAGCTGATCTGCGTTGGCTGGTTGTCTCTCCCGACAATGTTGCTTGGTAGGAGCAAAGCGAGGACGATCCATTGGCATGGGGTTTTGCATCAATCCAGTTTGTTCTGGATTCCGGTAAGCCCAACGACAGGCAGAGGCAAGTGTAATAATGTCCAATTCACATGCCCTGGTGTGACCTCTCCAGTCACGGTAATCACGCAGAATGCCATGGTTGAGATTGGCTACAGGAAACGATCCTAACATCTTTCTCAAGGATACCGTCCTGCCAATCTCCATGGTGAGCTGCCGTCCCGACCTCGGTTGCTCATTGCGTTTGGGGCAGTCGTGCTTGAGATAGAAGTCCAGAACTTTCCCGACGGTCAGCTCATCCTTTTCTCTAGGTTTTTGGAGCAACTCTGCCAACTCTTGCTTGGCATGTCGGATTGTTACTGATTTGAGCTTTCCCAAATGCCTTTTACCTCCAATTTGTGACCTGTGATAGATAGCTCCATTCCTGCGGTAGAGGTTTTCTCCAATCTTTGACCATTCTTTCGTGCTCATGTGATGCACACATGAGCCAGTCGGTTATTCCTGTTGCATCATTCTGATCGCAAAGGCAACTTAGGCATAGGTTTCCAGGTCCTCTACTCGCTCATCTGGCATTTTTGCGCATGAAGTAAAACCTTTGGCTGTCATCCTGATGACCATTGTCAAAAAAGAAATCCTGAGTCTTTGAGGTACCGGTT
This sequence comes from uncultured Verrucomicrobiota bacterium, assembly GCA_964342825.1. Taxonomy (GTDB): domain Bacteria; phylum Verrucomicrobiota; class Verrucomicrobiia; order Limisphaerales; family AAA164-E04; genus AAA164-E04. Next base: position 15,304 of record CAYFHO010000089.1, on the reverse strand, counting down.
ACATAAACCGATTCCCATATTTCAAAATCACTTGTAGCCAGGATTTGGAGTGCATCCATTTTTGGATTGTTGATGGACAAGATATTTCCCTGCTCGATTCTCTCAATGGACAAGGAAGGAATTTGTTCATCGATCAGAGATTGGACTTCTATTTGAGTCAAAGGCTTGTCATAGAGCCTGAAATCATCAATGAGTCCCGGGAATATTTCATGGCCTCCAATGGGATTTACTCCAATTAAGATATTTTGACCTTTTGGCCTAATAGGGCGAACTGCACGAGTGGTTACAATAGGTTTTCCATTCACGTAAAGCGAATGCTCTCTATCTTTAGCACTATAGGTGTAAGCAACATGATTCCAAGCAGACACATCAATTTTACCATAGGGAGTGGTGGTGCTCGTATTCCAAGGATCGTTAAAATTCTGAATTGTCAGAAATTCTTGAAATTCACTGACAAAGAATCCATGTGCCTCAGATCCTTGGGAACTTTCAGGTCCCCAGCTAAAAACTCCTCGAAGGAATTCTGGATCACCCTCGGGTAGTTTTATCCACATGGATATGGTGAAGTGATCCTCAATTTGAGGAGGATTAATGATGGAGACATAGCCACCGTTTCCCCCCGTTAGGTTAAGGCAACTTTCATCTATCGCGTTTTCACTATACTCAACATGACCAGTGACTGCTGTAAAATAGGTCTCAGGCTCGATGCTGATATCTCCATTCATACGCATTCGTAACACTAAGCCGTTCTCATCACTAATCGGTGTCTCGTTCGGGGGGACAAACTCCTGAAAGAGTCCTAAAATTTCGTTAGAATCAAGAGGCTTATCATATAGTCTGAAATCGTCCAGAAACCCATGAAAAGTCTCAAAATTCCCCCAAGGATTTGACCCAAGGAATATGGGAAGACCCGTTACATCAATTTCATGGATATACTCTTGCTCAAGTATCAGGGCTCCATTGAGGTGTAACCTTAATTCTTTGCTTTGAGTGCTAAATGAGTAAGCAACATGTGTCCACTCTGAGAAATCAACCTCACCTGGATTGATCTGCTGATGCCAACCCGTCTCGGAGTGTGAGTTAATCCAAACAATCAGGTCACCGTTATCAACCACGCCTATTCCGTGAGACTCTAAACCGATGTTTTGAGTAGATCCCCAACTGAAAATTCCTTGATGCGTTAATGGTTGGCGACCGTCTGACAGCTTAAACCAGAATGAAATAGAGAAATGTTCCTCAATTTCTGGAGGTCGAAGGATTTGCAGGTAATGGATATCTGGACCGGTGAGAACATCTGGATTTCCATCAGATAGAGAAAGGTCTAGTGCTTCTCCTTGAACAGCATCTTGAGAATATTTAGTAAACTCGGCATTCTCGACACTGACGTGAAATCCTTCCGGCTCGACATCGGTGTTGCCGTCAAATCTTAAGCGAAGTGCCAGATGATCCTCCAAATCGACGGACTGGGCATGAGCGTTCCATTCCATAAAGCAAAGGAACCCGACTGTTAGAAAAATGGATATGACAGCATTGTTTGGACTAGTTTTTTTCATGGTGGAATCGATGTGGTTCATATGATTTGTATTGAGCTGATATGTGCGCTTTCTCCTCATAAGGAATGAGTCGGTTGTGGACTAAAACTGTATCGCGGAAGCTTCATTCTGCCCGTAGAAGTTGAGATCTCAAGTTTTCCAGAATTGCAAAAACTTCATCCACAATTTTATCTTTACCAGTGAATATTGCTTCCGGACCTCCGGTGTCCAAATCCGTGAAAGGTGATTCATAAAGGGCTGAAGCCTGCATCACTCCTTTCGCTGTCAATTGATCCACCACAAGCTCAATGAAGCGGATCTGCCGAGGCGTCAGGCTGCGATCAGAAAGATATTTTGAGAAGGCTGCTTGAGCTGATTGACGATCCATTCCGACCAGGCTTCGGACAAACCATGCCAAGGAAGGCGCCTCGCTCTGTACGAGCATATCCTTAAGGAGTTGCTGTCCTTCTCCGTTACCGATTTCCACCAGGGCTTCTTCCAGGGATTGCAGGTCTGTATCGGTTAGTGGCTGGTTATGTCTCAGTCGCTGAATAGCAATATGGTCCTGGTGAGCCTGAAGATAGGCCTCAACTTTCTTTTGGTATTGGGCTCCGGTCATACTTGGGGCCTGCACCACGGCTTGTTCTCGCATGCTGACCACCTGGTCCTCGAAATGAGTGTAGACGGTTTTGCGCTTACCCTTATCCAGAAGATGAATCAGACCTCGCAACCTTTCCCTAATCTGTTCCAATTGCAGTAAATCCATTCCCTCCCAGTAATCCACTTCTTGGAGATGACGGATTAGGTCGATTTGTTCCCGGACTGCAGGCACGTTATCTTTTTCATGAAGAGCTTCGGCGATTGCCACCACGATGAGCCGATCTTTTTCATACTGGGCTGAATCATCCTGAACCAAGGCCAACTGCATGCGAAGCAAGCGCAGGTCGAAGAGCTTTGCCTCAAGATCATCATCCTCCACCTCAGTTGGAAGGCCTGCCAGGTGTGTGACGGCATCATGGATATCTTGCTCGGAAAGCTTTTCCCATGTCTGCCGATGACTGAATCGTTCCACATGTTTGAGGTGAGGGCGCACCAGGAAGTTGTCGGCGTTCATACCCCGCACTTCGGCATGAAGCAGATCCCTGATGCTGGTTGTCAGTTTTCCGCTGGGCTCCAACTCAGAATTTTCCTGAATCCCGGCAATGAGTTGAACACGGTTCCGGAAGAGTTTAGTTCCCAGGGATTCGCTTCCTGAACCCTCGATACCATCAGGATTTTCTTCAAAGAAGGCGAAGTTAAAGCAGAAGTCAAAGATCCTGAAATCCTCTTTGTCTTGATCTGGCCCAAACAAATCAGGACACAGACGCGTACCTCGACCGATCATTTGCCAGAACTTGATCTTGGAAAAGACAGGCTTAAAGAACACCAGATTGACCACTTCCGGAACATCGATCCCGGTGTCCATCATATCCACTGAAATGGCAATGTGTGGTTCTTTGTCCTTGATGGAAAAATCATCGATCAAGCTCTGGGGATACTTGGCCTTGTTGTCGATAACTCGAGCAAAGCTGCCCTTGTATTGGGGGTAGTGATGGTTAAAACGCTGCTCGATGAAGATGGCGTGATCATGGTTAGGAGCAAAGATGATGGTCTTCCCCAATCGATCTCCTTGTTCCACCTTGATCCCGTCACGCATCAGAATCTCCAAGACCTTGTCCACAGTATCCGTGTTAAAGAGCCATCGGTTGACAGCGGAAGCGTGAACAGAATCCGGAGCTGCTTCTCGAGCTTCATCGCCCCAATCCAGGGATTCCCATTCCGCTTTTTCCTCGTCACTGAGTTGTTCATAAGAGATGCCTTCTCTTGGGAAACGCAGATCAACAATGGATGCTTTGGGAGGAACCAGGAATCCATCTTTGACTGCTTGATCCAGTTCGTATGCATCTGTGGGAACCCCTTGTTCCAGGTCAAAGAGGTGGTAGGTATTCCGATCCACTTGATCCCTCGGAGTTGCAGTGAGCCCCACAAGCAGGGAGTCAAAGTAGCGGAAGATTTCCCGGTAACGCTGGTAAATGGATCGATGGGCTTCGTCGATGATCACCAGGTCAAAATGACCTACTCCAAACCTTGCTGCACCATCCTTGGTTTCGTCGATCAATCCCATCATCGTTGGGTAAGTGCAGGCATAGACACGCCCCTCGGTGTCCTTCTCTGTGACGAGATTTACTGGACTGGAATCGGGTAGATGGGACTTGAAAGCATCAGTTGCCTGCTTCACCAAAGAGACGCGATCTGCCAGGAATAGGACACTTTTGGCCCAGTTGCAGCGTTGCAAAAGATCCACCAAAGCGATGGCGGTGCGAGTCTTTCCCGTGCCAGTGGCCATGACCAAAAGAGCTTTGCGCTGTGATTGAGCGAAGTGAGAACAAATACTGCCGATGGCTCTCTTCTGGTAATACCTGCCAGCAATGGCTTCCTTGATCTTTGCAACGTCCAGGGGTTGCCTCGTGGACCTGCGTTGCATGAGCCGTCGCAGTTCCTCTTTTTTATAAAAACCGGATACCTGCCTGGGTGGATACTGTTGATCATCCCAGAGCCAGGTCTCATATCCATTTGTGTAAAAGATTATTGGACGTTGCCCATGCATCTGCTCCAGACAATCGGCATATAGCTTGGCCTGTTGTTTACCCGCTTCGGGCTCCACCGTGGATCGCTTGGCCTCCACTACTGCCAAGGGTTTGCCATCATCTCCCCACAGAACGTAATCTGCATAACCGATCCCCTTTTGGTTGGGCATCCCTTGGACTTCGTATTCTCGATCTCTTGATTGATCCAGAGGCCAACCTGCACGCCTAAGTTCCACATCAATCAGGTAATGGCGGGTCTCTGCCTCGGAATAATCGTGGGTATCTTCCTGGGCCTGGTTCGCTGCTTTAGCTTGAGCTAACTCTTCCCTGATCCGTTGGATTTCCTCGTCCCGTTCATCAATCTGCCGCTGCTTTTCTTGGTCGGCCTTGATCTGTTCCTCTAGCCTACGCTCCAATTCCTTGAGTTGTTCCTGACTGACGGCTGGAGCTGGTTTGGTGGGTCTTGGAATGAGACTGCTATCCCATGCCAGATCCGGCGTAGGACGTGCCTCCCCGGTGAAATAGGTGCGAGCTAGCCAATAGAGGAAGTGATGCAGTTCTTTGGTTACCTGGATGGCATCCAGTTGCTTGATTGGCTTGGAACCATGAACTGCTTGATTGCCCAGATCCTTGATCACTCTCGCTTTCTGAAAGACTGCCTCAGGGATCAAGTTCTGAAAGGAGGGCTCATGGAGAAGTGCTCCCAAGGTTCGGTCATAGGGCCAGTTGATATCCTTCTCATGCCGATAAATCCAGTAAACGGCATTCTCCAGTGAGTAACGCGCCTGGAAGCATGCAGAGCGAGGATCGGAGAAGATGTAAGCCTCCGCTCTCAGGGCCGATTCAGCGAGGTTCGGATGGCTGGACTGGATGAAGGCGAAGTTACTCATCTTTTGACTCCGCTGTTCGGTATGCTTGTTGCTCGTGATGTGGCACTTCAGGAAAACGGCGCAATAATTCACCTGACTCGACCAAATCCTTCACGAAACGCTGCCGTAAATCGTTCGGACCTCGCCGAAGTAATCCTGCAAGCTCAACCAAACTGAGAAACCTGCCCTTGCACAATTTTAAAATAGTTTCGCGGACAAGTTCTGAATTCGCGTATTTGGTGCCTGAAATCGGTTTAGCCATTTCCAAAAGATGAACGTCCTTCAGCGGGTCTCGATCTTCATCACCTTCCTCATCGGTCTTTACGTCTAAATCATCGGAGCTGGATACCAAATCATCGGAGCTGGAGATAAAATTGCCGGAGCCCCATTCTTTATTGATGGTCAATGTATTACCTCCATCAGCACCTTCGAAACCATCGGACCTCGGCGTCAAACCATCGGACCTCTCCAAGTTTTCCTCTGTTGCATTGCCTTCGTCCAAAAATGCGGACGATTTTGCCAAGTCCAGAGGCTCCGAACCAGCCACACGATAAGTTGTTGCACGCCCTTGACCATCGGGGATTAAGTAACTTCCCGAGACCATCTTCTTTAAGAGGAGAGTAATATCTCTGGGATGAAGCTGGCAGATCTGTTGAAGGCGGGTATTGGTGACAAAACCCTCTATCTTGGCTGTCACTAATGCCAGTCTTTCGTCATTGCTCAGGTCGTTGAAACGAGAGCCAAATTGATTCTTAAGCTCCTGAATAATGTTCTCCGGCAATAAGCTCACCATTCGGAGCCGCATCATGGTTGATTCAGGTTCATCATTTTCCCAAAGCTCGGGCATACGATAGTGCTGTGTCTTCCAATTTTCGACCACACGAGAGATTCCCGATCCAGCCTGCTCTCCCAAATTGATGAGACTAAACATCTTTTGGAGGGAGCGATTCCGTGAGTCACTGGTTCCGCCTTCAAGAGCTTTATCAACCGGAATCCGCATGCGTCCGGGATTGCGGAATCCAAAATGATCGGGTGCTTTCTCCACTAAAATGGAAACTGGAGCGGAATAGTCCGCATGAATGATGGCATTGACCAGGGCTTCGCGAATGGCTTTGTGAACCGGGGTATCGTCTTCACGTTCTTGACCGACGAGCTTGAAGGGTACCTTGATATCATGAAACAGCTTCTTGATGGTTCGACGATAGAAATCGTAGAGATTGCCAGACCATGTTCCGTCGGGCGTGATCCGGTCAATCCATTGAGTTTTGGTTCCGGCTACAGGAATTTCACGATAATCGACGAAGTAGTGATTGACGGCTTCCTGAATCGATACCTGTTTGCCAAACATCAACAACCCCGCAAGCGTCAAACCCTCGACGTGCTTTTGCCGATCACGAGCCCAACCACCGATCAGACGCATGAACTCCTGATTCTCTGCGTTGTTGTATGGATGATCCGGTTTCAACGCTGCCAGTTGATTGCGGTAAGCCTTGAAACTGTCCATGTCGATATCTTCCAGGCTGAATCCCTCCAGGATACGGGCATCACGTGCATCCTGGGTTTTTTCGGCCAGCATCCGGTTCACCTGTTCCTCCCTGCAACGATAATCACCGGTGTGCAACCGCTTGTAGGTCCCGGAATGCGGATTGCCATTGATGAAAACCGGTTGCTCGGTGCGTGTCGCTCTTGGAACGCGGATGCTGATGATCCATGTTCCTCTGTCTGTCACATGTCGAGTAACGTCGGAGGGTTGGAGTAAATTCTTGCTGACCTTGTTGGGATTGTTGAGATGACTCCAGAGCTGGTCCAGAACGCGCTCCGGTTTTTCCATACCGACAGGATCGAGTTTACCGTTTTTGAGTTCCTTGACTCCAAGAAGAATGATGCCTCCATCCGTGTTGGCAAAGGCAGAATACGTCTCCCACATATCCTCAGGCAACCAGCCCTTGCCATCCCGTCCACCCGCAAGCTTGACCTCAAGATCCGAGTCTTCTTGCAGAAAGTCAGAGGTAAAAATGGAGTCTGTCATGATTACAGCTCGCCGTTAAAGGCTTGAGATTGGGTGAAGGCGAAGTTGGACATGACAAGACTATTGTTTAAAAACTAGTTTCCAATTAGCTTTGACGTACCGTCTCCACTCTCCGGGCTTCGTGCCTCCCTTGGAAAATAATCGCTCCTCTACTTCAGGCCCACCAAATCCCAAAGCTATGCCAATTGTGTCAATAATTTGGCAAAATTGCTCGTAGACCTGCGGAGAATTATCATCGGAAACAAAATCACCATCCAGTTTGATCAAGGCTTCACCGCAAATCAAGTTGACTGATTTGGCGATCCATTGATCCATGACATATCCATCATGCTTTGGGCACAGGAAGAAAACCAATTTCGTAAAGTATCCCGGACGCAACCCCGGCAGGGAGCCTCTGGTTCTTAACTTTTTGACCACCTGGTAAGCTTCGGATCTGGATAAATTTGCTTTATGCCTTAGGTGTGAAAGATCAGCAGTCCAATCCTTCCTTTGATCCCACGCCAACCTAGCGTGATCCATCCTTTGCCCTCCCCAAGCCATAATTGCTAGAAAGCAGGACTCAATGGGAACATCAGAAGACTCACATAACTCCGCCAATCTACCCCTAGAAATTTGACTGGAGGGCAGCTTGCACAAGATATCTTTATCGTTGGTTATTTTAGAAGCCCATGGCTTGATCTTCCTTCCTACCTTACCCTGAAAAACATGCCTCGCAGCAGCACGCTTAAAGGAAGCAAAATGTGGATTAGTATCGGATAGGTCCATCATAGATCTCCGTTGAAGGCTCGTGATTGCAGGGAGGCAAAGAGGGTATCCAGTTGGGTGATGTGATCCCGCATTTGCTGTTTCTGGTTCTCCACCTTGGTGACGATGTTAGCGAATTGTTGTTGGAGAGGGAGGGGAGGGCATATTATCTGCACGGTTTGCAGTTTCTTCTTAGAAATATTCGGCATAGACCCAGCAGCTCCTCCAGCCATTCTTTGGATTTTCTTCCTTTGGTGTGACTGAATCAGCAAATGCCATAAAAAAACAGATTCCAATCCCTTTTCCTTGTTGACGCATAAGCGGAATATAAGATCTGGCAACATCAATTTTGGTCTAACTTCAGGAACATACGCCGCTGCTGCGACAAGATCGTAAGTATTTTTCCTGGTAAACAGTAAATCGCCAGGGCGGACCTCGATTTGCTTACGAGGTGTAAGATTCGGAGGAAGGGCCTTTTGTTCAGATGCATCAAACCTGCAATAAGTAACCGCTCCCAGCTTTAAGACTCCCCACTCATTTTCTTGCGCTTTTCTTTCGAGGCACTTAGGACTCCAACCGCTATCAATTTTAGTAAGCACCTCCCCTAATTTCTTTACCTCCCATCCCTTCGGGTTGGTCACTGGATCTCCGAACATGTCCAGGAAGGTGGACTGCAGGAAGGTGTCCAGTTTGGCGATGGATTCCCGTCGCTTGGCACGCAAGGCATCGGCCTGGTCCAGGATCTTGGCGATGCGTTTCTGCTCGGGAAGTGGTGGTGGGTCAGGAATTTGTATAGACAAAAAATCATCTACCTTGGCACGCCTACGACGGGGAACTGCGCCAAAAGAAATGGCATCATAGCGCAAGCGTATTGGTTCGCCAGCAAGGATCCAGTCAATATACCGAGGATCATATCCATGCCGCACTCTAAAGGTAGGATAGGCTGGTGAAACTATTCCTGATTCCCAATCTTTGTTTTGTGCGATCGCTCCAGCCCAGAGCAAATACTGATTATATGCAATGTCAAATCGGTGAACAACCTTGTAAGATGAAGTATCAGCCGTTGCTAATCTTTTCTTAAACCGCACTTCTTGAGGAATAAACCCTCTTTTTTCTGTTAGGGTAAGAACTACTGGTTCCTCCCCATCACCAAGTCTTTCGTCATACTCAACGAGGACATCATACAAGTGCATAACACTTTTCATCCCAACATCTCCTCCAGCTCATCCATCCCCTTAATGATCTCACCTTCTAGCTTCTGAAGATCAGCCAGGATCTCTTTGGGTGGTGCATACTCCACAGCCTCATACTCCACCTCTTTATATCGGTTGATGGACAGATCATAGTCGTTACCTGCGATCTCATCCTTGGGAACAAGGAAACTCTGATCAGTGCGTTTGCGATCCTTCTCCTCGTTTAGGTTCTGCCACCGCTTAAGCAAGTCGGGTAAATCACTCTTTTCCTGTGGAGTGCGTTTGTCATCCAAGGAATAGCCATCGGATTGCATGTCATAGAACCAGACATTGTCAGTCCCACCTGAGTTTGTTTTGGTGAACAACAGGATGGCGGTGGATACACCTGCATAGGGCTTGAACACCCCGCTGGGCATAGAGATGATGGCATCCAGTTTCTGATCTTCCACCAGTATTTTCCGAAGGGCTTTGTGAGCCTTGGATGATCCAAAAAGGACACCATCTGGCACGATCACCGCAGCCCTGCCACCTGTCTTGAGTAGCCGAAGGAACAAAGCAAGGAAGAGCAATTCTGTTTTCTTCGTCTTGACGATCTGAAGAAGATCCTTGGCGGTGGTTTCATAGTCCAGACTTCCAGCAAAAGGCGGGTTGGCCAGGATCAGGGAATACTTGTCAGCATCACTTTCATCTGCTTGAGCCAGGGAATCCTTGTAACTGATATCTGGATTCTCCACCCCATGAAGCAGCATATTCATGCTACCAATACGGAGCATCGTACTGTCAAAATCGTAACCGTGGAAGGTACCAGAGTTAAACTTCCTTCGGCTTTCCCTGTCCTTAAAGATGGCATCCTCATGGTGATCCCGCAGATAATCGGAAGCAGCAATCAGGAATCCAGCCGTTCCGCAAGCCGGATCACAGATCGTATCCTTGGGAACCGGAGCGGTCATATCCACCATCAACTTGATGATATGCCTTGGAGTGCGAAACTGACCGTTCTGGCCAGCTGAGGCGATCTTCCCGAGCATGTATTCATACAGATCCCCCTTGGTATCCCGATCAGCCATATCAATCCCATCCAACTGATCCACCACATTGGCAAGAACGCGAGGCGTGGGCATCATGAAGGTAGCGTCCTTCATGTGGTGGCTATAGGTGCTATCCCCTTCCCCACTGGATTCCTTCGTTTGCCCCAGCGATTTCATGAAAGGAAAGACCTGATCCCGCACCGCAACGAACATGTCCTCAGGAGAGAAGTCCTTGAACCGTGACCAGCGGAGATTGTCTTGATCCGGCTGAAAAATAGGTTCCTCAATAGGTTGATTCAGCCTGGAAGCCTTACGTTCTTTGAGGGTATGCAATTCATCCAGCCGCTTAATAAAAAGCAGATACGTCAACTGCTCAATCACAGACAATGGATTGGAAATCCCCCCCGACCACATCGTATCCCAAATGCGGTCTACCTTTGACTTTAGTTCTCCTGTTATCATTTGGTAATCAGGAAGTCATGATATTACACAAAATCAGATTTGGGTAGATTAATTTGACAGGTTACTTACTGAGAACCAGAAAGTTGTAGTGGAGTAATACTGATTCCTTCAGCATGTTGTTTATATGAAGAAAACCTGAGATATCTCAACTTAACTACCAATCATCATTTTCCTAGCCAATCAGACCAACTGAATCGTCAGTTTTCTACCAGCTGGTCAGACTGAATCAACCAGAGTGATCAGGCTCAGCATTATCATCGGAAATCCTCGAAGAAATCCTGATCAACATCGTAAACCTTTCGAGCTTTCACACCTAATTCCAAATCCTGAAAAAGGGCCACCAAGTCATCCCCGTCTACCAACTCAATCGGTGGCACTCCATCCCGGCGAGCTTCTTTCTTTGCTTCAGAGGTGAATGATCCGGTAGTTATGATGATTCCTTTGTCCGCACGTCCTTGCATGGCTCCTCTGAAATCACGAACCATCGCACTTCCAACACTCCCCGCATATCTTTTGCATTGGAACAGGACGTTGAAACTGACAAACGGATTGATCTTTAACAATCCTTGTCCATCTATCCCGGAATCTCCGCTGCGACCGGTGACTTCCACTTGCTCAAATCCAGATTCCACCAGAAGGCGTTTACATAACCGCTCAAATCCGTCAGGTGGCAAATCACGAAGCACTTTGAGCAAGTCATCTTCCTGGACATCTTCAGCGAACTCAGTGTCATTTACGACGAGAGCATTCTTCTGCTGCTTTGCCCTTTTGCGTTCCTCCTGAAATTGCCTTGAAACTCGCTTTTCAAGAGCACGAGGGTCAAAGGAGTCCAAGGCCATTTGCGATCCCTCTTCAGTCAACGCCCAAACACCACGCTTGGCAGACCGGAGATACCCTCCTTTGACCAGATAGAGACGAGCCCAGAAAGCCTGGTTCTTAACCCTTGGGCTACCGGATGGCAGGAGTTCGGCTTGCTCTTCCTCTGAGATTTCCAGCACATCCATCGCTTTGGACACGACTTCAGAAGCACGCATCACACCGCCACCTTCCCGAAGGATTTCCAGGATAGGTTTCACGAACCGGGTGAAGTGTCCGGTTACCTTAGCCTTTGACATGAGTCCAAGCTATCTACTTGATACGTAATGAGCAAGAAAGGATTACCAAACCAATTCTGAACAGACTCCGAAAAAACTCCATTTTCTCCTGAAGGGGTATTAATGGAGTAGTTTTTTTAAGAGATCAGTATTGGGATAAGAAGAATAATAAGTCGATCTATCAATATTGGATAAGGTCAGTCCAAGTTCCTAATGCTTGCATTATTACTTTCCTCGGAAACCAAATGTCACACCTCCGAATATGAGTTCATGGCTCCTTCGGAGGGGCTATCGCCCCCATCCGATGACCGGATGGCTCCCCCGCGGTTTACATAGAAGCTGCACATCCTTTTTCCCTGCTTGTAAAATAAGATTCTGAGTAGGGTTTACAGGCAGGAAGGAAATTGTTCTCAGCGGCTTTTTTACAAGGGGGTAATATCGTAGTAGTCTTTTAAAATACCTGCCCCCCTTGATAACTCCTCTTAAGTCATTCCAAATTTACTACTCCATTAATACCCCTATGGAGTTTACCGGAGAAAACCCGGAGCAGAATGATCCACTCCGGGCTGATTTAGTATCTGAGTTTTATGAATTGGGCCTTTTGTAATTGGCTTTATCAAGCTTCTCTACCAATCCCTCATCAACTGCTTGCTTTTGGTATTTGTAGAAACGGCTTTCACCAATTCCAAGAACTTCCTTGGCACGGCTTTTCCACTCTCCGCTTTTTACAGCTTCTCCCGGTTCCAAGAGCTCAACGATGTCACTTAGTTCGTACCTAGGTTTAGCACCAGGCTTCCCTGGTTGATCGTATTCAGACCAGTCAAAGTCCCGAATCCACTCGGCCTTAATTGAGTCCATTTTAAAGCAACCTTCAGGTTCATCTTTGGTATCACTCGACTTTGCGCAGATTGCAACAATCCTCTTATCAGTTTTATCATCAGGATTAACATGATCTACAATCATGACGAAACGAGCTCTTGCCCCAAAAGCCTGTGTCCCATTGAGTTCATGCTTTAAACTTCTTCCCCTTTTTCTCACAGCTTTTGGATGAGGCTTTCTCAAATGAGCTATTACAACAATGGCTGGGTGCTTTTCGGGATCTTCAGGCATTGCAGCTTCGACATCCTTAATCGCTTGACGACAATGCTTATACTCAAGATCAGGGACAATGTCGGTCCATGTGTCAAAAACCACCAAGCCTATATCGTTTGCAACAATAAAAGTCCTGAGGTTATCGCGAAATTTAGGGGATCCAAACTGTATGCCCTCGTCAGGGTCGTAAAATATTACCGTTGAAAAGAGATCATCTTCGTGACCCTTAATATCTCTTTTGAGTCTTCTCCTTCCGTTCTCCCCCTGAATGTATAAGGTCTTAAACTTTGAGTTGGTATCATAACCCAACCACTTGGATTGATTGGCTCCACACAGCGCTAAGTTTAAGGCAATCCTAGATTTACCAACACCAGGATAACCAGCGATAATGTGGAATCGCTTTTTTTCACGTATTATGAACGCATCATCCTCTCCCCTTGAGATAAGACAATCCTTCATATTTGGCTCGAAATCGACGAGATCTTGGATTGTTGTCATCCCGGGTAGCTTATTGTTCCAACATTCTTTTGGTGCTTTGCATGCGTCATTAGTCATTTGACAACCTCCTTTTATAATCCGGGACTCTCATTACTGAACCTGTCGACAATTGGAGACAATCACAAACATCCAAGGCTGGTTGACCATCGCTCTTTGTGAGTCCTTCAAGACTGAAAATTACAACTCGTCTTGCTCCGGAATTCTGCAATTGTCTTCGCCAAATTTTAGCAGCCTTCCTACCTGGTGGATCCCAGTGCGGGAATATTCTAATTTCCTTATCCTTGAAAAACGGCAATGAACTTTCGGCAATACTCACCCCAGAAGATAGGACAGCTACCGGCGCCCATTGCAGTTTGGAAGTTACCCCATTATTTTGTCCTTCCACGATTATCTCATGATGCATCTGTAAAAAATCAGAAGATCCCTCAACAAGAGTAATAGATGCGTACTCAATTGCTTCCTCAATTCCAAGTGGCCAAGATTTACTACTACCCCGCAGAGTATGGCATTTTCTTTTTGGTATTTGAGTGCCTCGAATTTCAGGAAAGTAAGCTCCATCAATTCGTCTAGCTTCGGCAAGTCGTTGTGATTTATCAGTGACAACATAAACATCTTGGTTAAACAATCTGCCAAATAATAAAACACCACGATTACTGGCCCATTTGAGACCCTCCAAACCATAGGGCCTCGATCTGGCTAGGGATTTTATTTGCGTTTCACTTCCAACACTAAAAGAACTCAAATCCAATTTGTGATTCTGAGATTTATCCGCATTCCGAAATGTTGGCTTTGGAAGTGTCCCTGACGTAGCATATCCAGCCAGTTCAGAGTATATGCTTAGGATTTCCTTAAAGTCCCTCTTCTCATCTAGTCTGAAATTTCGGGCTAACAGCCCAATTTCATCACCCCGCTCACCGGTCGCTTGGTCCTTGAACCGCCAAGTTCCGTCATCGCATCGATATATTCCCCAACTTGGGTTTTTGTCATCGCGGAATGGCGATTTGCAGCTGTGTTTTGCGTGTTTCCCTAATCCCAACTTATGTAGTAAGTCTGGCATAGGGCATATTTGCTTGAGAGTTTGTAAGTCTACGTGTCCTTGTTGTGATACTTTCATATGAATATAAATGTTGTTTGGTATTCCGGGGAAGTCCTCGGAAATAACCGTTGTTATAATTTTCTTCCGATATTTGTTGTGGCAGTGTTTGCCTGATTTTAGGCATGCCATATTCGAACTGGTTTAGGATACCTCGAGGTTTCCATTTCTCGGGCAGTGCTTGCGGAGCCTCAGGTTGCGGAACAACTATTTTCCAGTGATACGTTACAGGTATGCCTGAAGGCAAAAGGCTGGGACTTATTGCACGCATTGAGGGTTTTCCTGATATTCTCATGTATTTCCTTACTGATTTTCTGATTTGGTTTTGCTTTCGCATTCCAATGCGAGAGGCTCGAAAAACGGTAAAAAGACCATTCTCTCACTACGGACTCAGAATAACACATTATAAAAAATACACAAATATCACTTATGCAAGGAGATGAGTTAATAACCAAAATTTATAAATTACTGCAATTCGTAATTGACCTAACCCCATTGATTATGCTATAACCTAAAGAACCTCAAGCAATTAAGCGTTACACAAAAAATTGTGTAACATCCCAAAAACAATAGAAGCTCTACATTACTTTGCTGTATCTAGTTACTTAGCTAAATTTATCGCATTTCTAGCACCCAATGTAATATATAGAAATTATAAAGCATTTTTAGCCCAAGGATCCCTTCCTTAAAGGAGAATCGCGGGATTTATCGAGAAGAAAGAAAAGGATGAAAAAAACTCAAAAAAAATTTTGGATTGACGTTAGCTTGAACCAAAATCAGCTCTAATTTGAGCTAACCAATGCCTAATTCAGGATCGTTAACCGTGAGGTAGAATGAGTCTTTTTGGCGTTAAGTTGACAGAAACACTATATATGCTGAATTAACTCCACACCACATCCCCCCTCTTCCCCTCCCTAGCTGTGAACACCTCCAACTAATAGTAATCATTAGAGAAACAAATATACGTATACTTGCGCATATGCAGTGCTTTAGCCCGAATATTTCATCAGAACAAAAAAAAATAGCGAAGTTTCCGGGGTAAT
>CAYFHO010000088.1:0-16225 GCA_964342825.1 uncultured Verrucomicrobiota bacterium | reverse complement strand
CAAATACCCCCCATCAACGCGATGTTGCCATATGGGGTTTGTTAAACGCTTACAGAGAAAACACCCATGACCGGAGGTGTAAAGCCTTTCGATTTTATGATCAATTTGGCAAACGAGGGTCTCTTCATGCGAAATGGTATGCCTGAAATTTTTGCCTTTTGCGCCAAACTTCGAGCTATAGAAAACAGAGTCACGGTCGTTCGGAGCAGCAACGCAGGGATCACAGGATTCTGGTCTCCAACAGGTGATCCTTACGGCTTGGTAAAAAATTCCAAAGGTAAAACACAATCGGAACTGGGTTGCCCTGAAGTTCCATTGATCGAATCCTTGATCCGATTTCGTGAGAAAAATGAGAAATCCTTGCGGAAGGACCCGGCATTACAGAATGAATTAAACAACCGAATTCAGGAAATCGAGACAATGAGAACCCGGGCAAGCGTCGAGGGCTGGTCCACCCAACCAATATTGCTTTATTCAGAAGCCACCATCTTTCAACGTTTCGGCGACTGGTTTACCCCTCTCTCATTGGCCGTGCTGATATGGATGAACCTGTTGGGGTTCAAAGTCAAGAATGGAAGGGGGTCAACGAATTCATAACGACTCAATCCATCTCTTCCAGTTTGTTGAAAAGCTCCATCGCTCTAAGCAGACGAGGAATTTTCATGACCTGCCCATATTTGGACCCGTAGAGGACCACTGGGTTTGATAAATATGAAAATTTTTTCGTGGGATTTCAGATTTTTGGCTATGATTATCTGAAACTTCCATATTGATGAGCGAACCGGATACAGATGCAATCCCCGCGCCAAATGCTGAATTTATTGAGCATGTGACTCAAGTTCAGCGATCTCTGCATGCTTTTATTTTATCCCTGGTACGAAACACCTCCGACGCTGAGGATATTCTTCAGGAAGTGAACCTCGTGCTTTGGCGCAAATCGAATGAGTTTAAACAAGGCACGAATTTTGATGCCTGGGCGTTTAGGATAGCCCAGTTTCAAGTCATGGCTTTCCGTAAAAAACAGCAACGATCCCGACTCCAGTTTGATGATGATTTGGTGGAAATTTTAGCCACGGAAGCCTCCAAAGATTTAAGTCAAAAGAATCATGCGATACAAAATGCGCTTTCGCATTGCCTCGAAAAATTAAAACCAGAGCACAGGAAACTGATTGCCAAAAGGTATGAACCTGATGGTTGCGTCAAAAATATTGCCACTTCCATCGGTCGATCACCCAAAGCAGTTTCGGAACAACTGCGTCGAATTCGCCAGACCTTGGCGGATTGTATTGAAAGGACCTTGGATCGGAAGGAGGCGACTTCATAATGAAGAATCGTAAACTGATGCATCTGCTTTCAGGCTGGGTCGACCATACGTTGGATCCGGAACAAGAAAAGGAACTTGAAGAGTTGCTACGCAAGGATCCTGTGGCACGGAAATATTACATCCGATATATCGCTCTACATAGCTGCCTTCATTGGAACTATGCTTCCCTGGCCAACCCCAGTCCTCAGGTTCAATCATCATTCCAGCCTCCTTCGAAGGGAATAAATTCAAGATATGCACTGGCAACAGCAGCGATCATCATGGTATTTGGCATCCTGTTTTTTAAGCCAAGTCAGGAGTCTCTGGGAACAATTGAATTTGCTGACAACGCTTACCTGCATAATGAGTCGGGTACCACGAAACTCAACCGGGGAGATCTATTGAGTTCAGGAACCATACGAATAGGAAGTGCCAGCGGATCAGCACAACTGAGGTTGAATGACGAAACACTAATAACTCTTGAAGGAACCACCTCCTGTTCCATTTCTGAACCCAACTCAGGTAAAAAATTGGAACTTTCCCATGGGAAACTCTCAGCAAACGTGAAGCCTCAGGCAAATGGAGAATATGTTCGCGTCCTCACACAAATCGCTGAGCTGGAAATCATGGGGACCGTTTTTTCAGTTGAGGCGGATGAAGCAACTGCCTCGGTGACTGTAGATGAAGGCCTGGTGAAGCTTCGCAGACTGACGGATGGTCAAACGATTGACATTCCGGCCAGACATCAATCCATGGCAAGTATCCGTAGTAACGCAGACTTATTCCTGACAAAGACCGCGACATCAGGATTGAATTGGCGACTGCCTCTGAATGATTTACGGGGAATCACAAAAGGCATGCTAAAAACGGACGAGAGATTTGCCTACCTGACAGGAGAGCCTTATATCGCCGGTACAGATTTCAACGGCATGAAACAAATTCGAACTGGAATCGCGGTGAATGGTCATTTGGTAAAACTTTCTGGAAACAGCAACATCCATGTACGATACCGAAGCGAAAACAGTCCCACTCTTTTTCTTGCAGTCCAGAATGAAACAGGGGGATTTGGGGGCACCTTTGAATCTCGCATTGAACCGGACTGGCAGACGGACGTTGTCGATGGCTGGAGATCGGCAACCGTTGGAATCAAGGACTTTGAACCTCCTCCTCATTTGCGCCATCGTGGATTTACCCTTGAGAACAGCACTGTAACCAAATTGCTCGTTTCGGTTCACGGAACGAATCCTTTGGACGTAGCCGAGGTTCATTTTCTTACCCACTAAAATCATGAAAGCATCGATTCAATTCACACGACGTCATTTTTTACGAAACGCTAGCGTCACATTGGCCCTGCCCTTCCTGCCATCGTTTCGCCAGAAAGGATTCGCAAAATCAATTGAGAAAAAACCGGTTCAGAGAGTCGCGTTTATCTACACCCCCAATGGCTATAATCAAGAGACGTTTCTCCCCGAAAAAACAGGACCTGATTGGACCTTACCCAAAGCTCTCGAACCACTGTCCTCCATAAAAGATCAAGTCACTCTCATTTCCGGACTGGATCGGCAATTTGTACCTGGAACAGGAGTTCATGCCCAATGCGGAGCTTGCTGGCTGACGAGTTCCCCTCCCCATGAAACACTCGATGGAGGATTCCCGACGAATCTTACGCTGGATCAAATGATAGCCAGAAAATTAGGGCGATCCACTCTGCTGCCTTCACTTGAACTCAGTTGCAACGATTTTACCGACAACAAGGAAACAAAGTATTTTGAATCCATTTCGTGGTATGGGCCTGGGTACGCAGCCAATGTTGCAAAAAATCCCCGAGATGTTTTTCGTCGACTGTTTGGTCAAACCCAGGGAGATCCTCAAACACGATCCGTTCTCGATGTGATTCTTCAGGAAGCCAAAAGTTTAAAAACAAAACTTGGCCGAGAGGATCAACAAAAGATCGAAGAGTATCTGGAAAGTGTGCGCGCCACCGAACGTCGCATACAACTGGCCGAACAAGCGGCCTCCCGTCTGGAGCATCCCCCCATCAAGGAACCCAAGGGCATCCCGGAAAGAAGAGATGATTACCTTCGTTTGATGACCGATCTCATGGTTTTCGCTTTTCAGTTGGATTTGACACGCGTCGCAACATTGGTGGTGGATCCTGAACGTTGGGATTCTCCGCGAATGTTTCATGGTGTCTTTGATCGACCTCAAAATCAT
Organism: uncultured Verrucomicrobiota bacterium; assembly: GCA_964342825.1. Classification (GTDB taxonomy): domain Bacteria; phylum Verrucomicrobiota; class Verrucomicrobiia; order Limisphaerales; family AAA164-E04; genus AAA164-E04. Next base: position 12,708 of record CAYFHO010000088.1, on the reverse strand, counting down.
CATGTCTTGACGCACACCAAAGGAGAGGAAGCCAAGCAGAAGATTACGGAAATCGACCGTTTTCATGTTCAACAATTCACTTACTTCGTAGAAAAACTAAAATCCATTCAGGAAGGAGATGGAACCTTACTGGATCAATGCGTCGTTTCTATGGGTAGTGGAATTAGCGATGGAGACAAACACGTTTATGCCGATTTGCAGGTACTACTGGCCGGGGGTGGCGGAGGTCATTTGAAACAAGGACAGGCGCTGCACTTTAAGGGTGACCGGCCCTTGTCGGACCTATGGTTAACCCTCGCCCAAGGAACGGGGATCCAGGCAGATCGTTTTGCAGACAGCACAGGGATCTTGAAAGAAATCTTGGTATGAATCGCCGTCAATTTCTAAAAACTTCACTGGCGATTGCCTCGACGAGCCAACTGAACGCAGAGATTGAGATCGGCAAAACCAGGTTGTCAGGCGTTCAGATTTCTCCTCACAGCCTGTTCGATGAAGGAATCGAATCTTGTCTGGATTTCTTGCAGGAGAAAGCCGGCATCAATGCATTGTTCCTGTATTCTCAAACTTATCATCTGGGAACAAGACCGGCCAATGTTCTAGCCAACGATCACCCATCACCGGCCAAAAACCCTCAGGGACGCAAGTTACCGTTCTTGTGGGTCGATTTTCCTTCCAAGCCATTTGAATCTCTTACCATACGCCATGAGACAAGAAAGAAGGATCATGAATACGGCGATAGAGATATATTTGAAGAACTGATTGAGCCCTGCCGCAAGCGCGGTATCAGGATCTATCCTCGTATTCTGGAAGCAGGCATGCGCAGAGCGGATCGTATTCCCGGCTACACTTCTGTCGCTGCCAAAGACCTGGATGGCAGCCCCAGTCACGGTCCCTGTTGGAATCACCCCGAGTACCGGGAATGGATTCGACTGACCATTGATGAAATGATGAAGACATATCCTGTCGATGGATTGCAATATGGAGCCGAGCGTGTAGGGGCACTTTCCGAAGTCCTTTTCAGAGGGATGAAACCGGCTTGTTTCTGCGAACATTGTAATCGAAGGAATCAGGAGAAAGGAATCGACCCGAAAAGGGCTTTAACGGGTTACCGAAAACTCTATCAACTCGTCAAACAACTCGAAGTGGGGAATAAACCGGGAAGCGATGGAGTCATGACTGCCATCCTACGGGTTCTGTTCGAATACCCTGAAATTTTAACTTGGTACAGGGAATGGTTCAAAGCCGATCAGGAAATTCAAACGTTGGTGTATGAAACCGCGAAAAAACGCCGTCCACATGCCGATGTGGGACAACATGTCGATCATCAAAGATCAAGTTGGGATCTCTTTTACAGAGCAGCTGTCAGTTACGACGAAATGGCCACTCATAATGATTTTATCAAACCCATCGTTTATCACGATATCCTTGGCCCAAGAATGAAGGAATGGGTCATTGATCGCATGCAGACTCGCATTCTCGGTGATTTCAACCACGAACAATCTCTAAACATCTTCTACGGTCTTTTTGGACACAGTGAAAAAACTGAACCCGCATATTCCGAATTAATGAATCGTGGTTTTAGTCCAGAATATGTGTATCAAGAAATCAAACGATGCGTCGATGGTGCGAACGGAAAAGCCAGAGTTTACGCGGGGATTGGATTTGATGTTCCAACCTACACGGCTACGGGTATGGAAAAATTCCCAAGCCGGCCGGATAATGTCACAAAAGCTGTGAGAAGAGCATTAGATGCAGGCGCTGCCGGGGTTGTCGCTTCCCGTGAATACGACGAAATGACACTTCCAAATTTACAAGCATTCAAACGAGGATTTTCGGTATGATTCTGAGACTATTTTGTATAGCCACTGTTTTAACAACGTGGGTGAAATCCGGTCAGTTTGAGGACCGTATCATTCCTTTCCTCGATCAATACTGCCTCGACTGTCACGATTCGGAAATGATGGAAGGCGGTTTCAACATGGATGGGTATCAGACACTCGACGATGTGTTGGCAAGACGGGAGCCTTGGTCAAATGTTTATGAAAAATTGGAATCGGGCCAAATGCCTCCGCCCAAAAGGAAAAACTTACCTGATACTCCAGAGCGACTTGAAGTGCTGCGGTGGATAGAAACCATGGCGGCTTTACCAGATCCGATGTTGGGAACTCAAGATCCAGGTGCCCCCATCATACGTCGCCTCAATCGACTTGAATACAACAACACGGTTCGTGATCTGTTGGATTTGGATGTGGACATATTCACCTTTTCGGAAAGATTGCCGATCCAGAAAGGATATTTCGACCTGCAATCAAACCAATTACCTGATCACGTTGAAGTCAACGTCCGAGAGTACGGATCCAAAGCTCCGGTCCTTTTGCCTTTTGCAGGATTACCCGGCGAAAACAGGGCGGCACATGGTTACAATAACCGCGGGGATGCCATGAATGTGACTCCGCTTTTACTGGAAAAATACATCGATCTGGCAAATCAGATTGTGAATGAACCCACCCTGCCCTTTCGGAGCCCTTACTTTGCAAGCCTCATCGGGGTGGATCCGAGCACATTACCCAAACCAACCAAACTTAAAACTTCGGTTGGTGTGGTCGCTTCCAAGCCTGTTGGATCTGCATCCAGCTATGCTCCGAATAACAACATCACAACTTCGGTTGAAAAACTGGAAGTTTTCAGAGGTGAACTTACCAAAGCAAAAGCAAAGGGTAACGGAGGTATCTTTGATGTTCCTGAAGGACTTTCAAACGCCACCGTGGCAGGCAAAGGTGGTTTGATTCGAGTTCAATTCGGTTCAGGATCAGAGAAACAACTGACCATCAATCCAAACGCCGATCTATGGCTGGTTCCTTTTGCAACGGCGAAAGAAACTTCGGGTGAACTTCTGATCGCCAACAAAGACAAGGGTGACAAGGATTATGAGCTTACATTTGAAGTAAAAAATGGTTCTGCCGAAGAACGCATCGTCCTGCTAGGTTGTTGCGTTCTTGCCAGACGCAACCAAACAGGTGTGATTCAATTGACCGCCACATTAACAGACAATTCAACGTTGGTCAGAGAAATCCAATTCAATGAAAATGATGGCAACCAGTTTGTGAGTTTCAGAGCACCAGGCAGAATGGGCATCAAGAAGCTGCGAGTCGACGGTGACGATTTTTCAGGAGATTACGTTCTATTGGATGACATTGGATTCGTCACCAACGGCAAACCTCAAAATTCTTTACCAACAGTGGAGGTGGAAACCAAACCAGAGAAGGAAGCCTTCGAACTCCAATTATTGAAAGGATCTCCCCGTGAAAGACTGGAGAAATTTCTCGCACGAGCCTTCCGACGCCCCCCTTCAGAATCGGAAATCAAACGATATGATGGATTATTCCAATCGCTTCAATCCAGGGGACTGGAAGAAGCTGCAGCAATGACCCAGGTGGCTCGAGCCGTTTTGTCTTCAACCGGATTTCTCTTTCAACAAGACGTAAAGGACGATGACGCAAAGTCCGTCAGAAGTCTAACGAGTCATGAATTAGCCAATCGACTGAGCTATTTCCTCTGGTCGTCGATGCCGGATGAAGAACTGAGGCAGTTGGCTGATAATCAGCAACTTCAAAATCCAAAAGTTCGAGAAGAACAGGTTCTCAGAATGCTGCGTGACCCCAAGGCTCGGGAACTTTCAGAATCATTTGCAGTGCAATGGTTGCGGATGGATCAACTTTACACCGCCAAGCCTGACTCGGATCTTTTCCCCGGATTTTACAAGGACATCCAGGGAAAAAACACCCTGCATGCAAGCCTGATGGTTGAAGCACTCCTGCTTTTCGAAACGATCATGCTTGAAGATCGAAGCATCCTTGAGCTTATCGATGCAGATTTTACCTGGTTGAATCCCAGACTGGTCACCCACTACGGCCTTCAGTCCGAAGCCAATCCCATGCTGACAGCCATGGCTAATGAGGATGGCATCCAAATCACAAACCAGGAAACTCGAGAAAATCTGCAACCAGCCAAAATTAATGATAAACAATGGTTCCGTGTGCCATTGAATTCAAAGAATCGTGGTGGCATCATGACGATGGGAGGCCCACTTACCCTGACTTCCCTGCCATTTCGAACCAGCCCCATTAAACGAGGAGCATGGATTCTGGAGACCGTATTCAATCGTCCACCTTCAGAACCCAAAGTAGCCTTTGCTATTGAAGATGACACCAAAGAAGGCGCCCAAAACTTGAGTATCCGTGAAAGGTTTGAAGCACACAGAAATAAACCCGCCTGCTATTCCTGCCATATCCGGCTGGATCCGCCTGGATTTGCTTTGGAACATTTTGATGCAACGGGTCAATGGCGAGAAAAGGATGGCACGCGAGCCGTGGACGCAAGTTCCGAATGGAATGGAAAGGCCTTCAACGGTCCGGCTGCTTTTAAGAAATTAATCGCAGACAACCCTAACGAATTCACACGAGGCTTTATTGAACATTTGCTAAGTTATGCCTTGGGACGGAAGCTGAGCATCCACGATATGCCCACGGTTTTAAAAATTCAGAAAGAATGTGAAAAGGATGGGTGGCGATTTAGTCGCCTATTGATAGAGATTTCAAATTCTTACCCATTCACACATATTCGTAATGATCACTAGGATGGTTTCAAAAAGCAAAAACCTTGGTCAGCCCCAACCTTTACATTGCCAAGGAACGACCCACAGAAATGACCCGCATTGAACTACTGAAAGGAAGCTATGATCTGCACGTTCATTGCAGTCCTGATTGCGTGCCTCGGGCGCAGTCCGCAAAAGCATTGGCTGAAGCTGCGGTGAAGGCTCAAATGGCCGGTATTGGACTGAAAGATCACACCTGCTCTACAGTTGGACGATGTCACGTATTAAATGAAACCTACCAGAATTCTACTCGCTTCTTTAGTTCAATTGTCTTGAATCCAAGCGTGGGAGGTATCAACCCTTGCGCAGTCCAGGCGGCACTGAAATCAGGTTGCAAGATTGTTTATTTCCCTACGTTCGGAGCATATCATCAGATCCAAGTTCAAGGACCACAAGGAATGCCCTACCCTCTTCCCCGTGAATTTAAAGGTATCCGGCTGAACTATGAAAAACACAGTGAAGAGCTAGATCAGATTCTTCGACTGATCAAAGAACATGATGCCGTCATTGCGACGGGACATTTATCCCCGGTTGAATCCATTCAACTCCTGACAAAGGCTGCGAACGCTGGTATTCGCCGCATGATCGTGACTCATGCAAGTGAACCTGTTCCGGCAATGAGCGTGGAACAACAAATGGAATGCGTCCACCTGGGTGCCAAGATTGAGCATTGTTTCATGGCTTGCACACAATGCAGTCATCCTCCAATCGATATTGAAACCATTGCCCAACAAATCCGATCCGTAGGAGTGGAGCATGTGATTCTGTCCTCGGATTTTGGCCAAGTCCCAAATGGCTCACCCGTGCAAGGATTTGCCAAATTTCTGGAGAAGATGCTGGATATTGATTTTTCGGTGAATGAAATCAAAACCATGATCCAGTTCAATCCTGAATCCCTTGTGTGTTGAACAAGGATGCTAAACCGCATTTTTAAGAAGTGTCTCGAATTCTTCAAAATCTCTGCGCTTCATCCGGGCCGGGGCTTGCGTAGGCAGGATCATTGGCTCGAATAAAAACTTCACCATTTTCAAGCACTCGAACATCAAGAGGCACGATGGTGACCCCTTGTTCATTGATTGTTTGAGCATTATCGCCAAGGTCGCGCTTCTGAATCCCATCCCGTGACAGTGGAGGAACATTGGCATTGAAGAAAGCAGTACACCACCACTTGCCTGCCTTGTCCTTAAAAGGCGTACCATGACCTAAAAAACGACCTGCAAATTTGCGAGGCCCGTAAGGTCCAGTGATTTTATCGGCAACACAGTAGTAAAGATTGTAGGAGCCTTTCCGCCCCTGATCGGTGGACCAAGCGGTTCCAAAGTGAACATATTTACCCCCAACCTTAATCATGGTAGCACCCTCATGGCCGATGCGATTGATTGGCTTTCCGTTTGGACCTGGCCGTGACCCTGAAGGATCAATCCGAATCGGTTCGGCTGAATAGCCTGATAAATCCTTTTTAAGGGGTGCGACCATGGTGTTCCCCCAAAGCAGATACCGGGTGCCATCGTCATCTGTGAAAATAGAGGGATCATGTCGCTGCCCCATATTTCCATTCATTGGATGTCTCCAGGGACCAGTTAATTCTGTTCCCTCCGTCAATGCCAAACTCGAATGTTTTCTTGGACAATGAACCAGAGCCCAACAACCATGGTCACCGATATCACTCAACCAGTGGATCTCCGGAGCCCAGATATATCGATTTTGGATTGTCGCGCCCCTTTTTGCCTTGATGGTTTCATCAACCGAAAAGATTGGCCCGAGAGATTCCCATTCAACCAGATCACTACTTCGCCACACGCGGACCTGGTCACCCACAATGCTTTCATCACCAAGACCAATATTATAGGGGTTGCGGGCTTCACGAGGATCCCCTTCTCGAGGCTGTGTGCCGGTAAGATAATAGGCGTCATCAGGCCCAATGGTAATATAAGGATCTCGAATCCAGCCTGCCTTGATATACAGAGCCTTGTCGTGAGATTTGAGTCCTTGGCGAATGATCTGCCCATCCATTACGGAATCAGGTTTACGATCGGTGGGAACTTCAATAAAGGCTTCTTTCGGAAATTGATCTGCAGCTTCCGAGATTTGGTTCGGTTCCCAGATCACCCCTACTCGCCGTGCCCACTTATCCCATTTGGAGATCAAATTTTGGAGACGTATGGGATGTCGTTCTGATAAATCATTAATTTCACAACGATCCTCAGCAAGGTTATAAAGTTCCCATTTTAGCTTGTGTGGCATACGTTTGGAATAGACAGCCTTCCAGTTTCCATCACGAACCGCATGCGCAGCCTGATGATCAAAACCAATGATTCGATCTGGAAGTCCTTTACCTTTTATGGCCGGAAGCAGACTCATACCCTCCAGTGAAGTTAAAGCACGATCCCCCAACTTGGAGGGATAACGAGCGGATGCGGCTTCGATCAAAGTAGGCATCACATCCATGACATGAGCAGGCTCCCGTATCCACTGATTGGGATGTCCGATCCCTTTTGGCCAATGAACAATGAAAGGAGTGCTGATTCCACCTTCATGAGTAAAATGTTTGTATAACTTGAAGGGCGTATTCCCCAAATTCGACCAGGCGCTCCCATAAGATTGATGCGTCCCTGGTCCGCCAATTTCCCGTAATTGCTTACCTGATCGCAAGGTGTTGTTACCTTTTCGGGAAGCTCCATCAAAACCAAATGGCCCCCACTCATAACAAGCGCCATTGTCGCTTAGGAACAGAATAAGGGTATTATCAAAATCATCCGTCCTTTTTAAATGCTCAACAATTTGCCCCACACCCTTGTCAACACCTTCCACCATCGCGGCAAAGACAGACATGCGCCGAGCGAGATCCTTTTTTCGCTCTTCCTCCAGGCTTACCCATGCTGGATTTTCTTTGCCAGCATAACCATTGGCGATGTCATTGCGATCAACAGGTACGACACTCCTTGGAGACAACTGCCAGTGATCACCATCAACCAGCCCAATTTCACGCATGCGTTCTAAACGCTCCTCACGCAGAACATCCCAGCCCCTTAAATAAGTTGGTTCATACTTATCAGCACGTTCAGCCGGGGCTTGAATCGGGAAATGTGGAGAGGAATGTCCAAGAAATAAAAACCAAGGTTTTCCGGAGTTTTGCCCTTGATTGATGAATTCAATTGCATAGTCGTTAAACACATCGGTGGCGTAAAAAGCACCGCTTGATGGAGCTATCTCCTTGGTTCTGCCTTTAGGTAATCTGATGTAATAATCGGCATCGTATTGATCATGTGAATGGCCTGTGGTGTAACCATAAAACTCGTCGAATCCACGTTTGATAGGACCGGTTTCGGGATGCAGATGCCATTTACCGACGTAGTAGTTTGCATATCCAGCGGGCTTCAGAACTTCAGCTATGGTGGCGCACTTGTCATTTAACCGACCTAAATAACCAGGTCCGCGGGTGGGACTTGGATTTCTGGTGGTAAAGTCACCAATGCCTGCCTGGGTTGGGTAAAGCCCAGTCATCAAGGACGCACGACTTGGGCAACAGCGTGCAGAATTGTAAAGTTGAGTAAATCGAACTCCTCCTGCAGCCAACGAATCGATGTTGAGTGTATTCATCTCTCCGCCATAACAACCCAGGTCCGAGTATCCGAGATCATCAGCCAGAATTAAAATGATGTTGGGCTTATTATTGGCACAAACTGACAGGCTCAGGGTTGCCATCAGAATCAGACACATTAGGTGCTGACTCTTGCTGATCGATATAATGAATGATCTCATCTGTAATTATTCGTTTCATTTACGAGACTGTGGCCAGGGTAAAACATCAGCCTTTTCGGCCCAGGTTTTCCATTGCGTTTTCATCGATCGCACACGATCCGGGTACTGCTCGGCCAGATTTTGAACTTCAATACGACTGGCGCTCATATCATACAATTCCCATGAATGATCTTCGCGTGCATTCAATGTGACCAGTTTCCAATCTCCCTCCCGAATAGCAGAATGTGTTTCGTGTTCCCAAAAAAGAGTCCGGTGGTTATTGAGTAAAACGTTGTTGAAATTAGGTAGCAAAGAAACGCCTCTGAATGGCTTCACGATCATCCCACCCCTTTGTTCAGGATAAGTAGCTTCAGCGACATCGAGACAGGTGGCCATGATGTCAATGACATGCCCCACCTGGCGTGACAAGTGACCGCCCTTGCTGATTTTATCAGGCCAATGAACAATAAGGGGTGTGGAGATTCCACCTTCATGAACCCATCGTTTGTGCATTCGAAATGGAGTATTGGAAGCATTGGACCAGGCTTCACCTGTGCTGCTGGATCGACCAGACTGTTTCCTCCAATCTTGGAAATTTGCGGTCGTGTTCTTTCCCCATTGGTACCCAAACATTCCCCCTTCGGCACAACAACCATTATCCGAAAGAAATATCAGAAGCGTGTTGTCCAGTTGGTTTAATTCCCGAAGCTTGGCAACGATTCGGCCAATATTTTGATCCATTCGCTCCACCTGTGCCGCATAAATTTCTCTGCGAAAGGCAAGTTCAAGTTGATCTTCTTCTTTGAGTGAATTCCATTCAGGACAATTGGAGGGTGACAAATCCGTAGCTTTGGAAATCAGCCCCAGTTGTTTCATCCGCACCAGTTTCTCTTTCCTCAACACATCCCATCCCTGTTTGTATCTCCCTTTGTAATGAGCGATATTCTCATCAGGTGCTTCCAAAGGCCAATGCGGTGAATTGTAGGCGGTATAAAGAAAAAACGGGCGATCATCCCTACTTGCATCATCCAGAAACTTCAATGCCCAATCAGTGAAGACATCAGTGGTGTACCACTCTTCTCCTGGATGCAAAGTATTCTCCGGCTCGGCAGTGGGTGGAATGACCAGCGTGCGATTGTGATAGACCGGGCAACCAGGCAATACTTTGAAGTAACTATCGACATGAATGTGAATTCCGTAAAAGTGTTCAAAACCCCGATCCACAGGCCATTGACCACGTTGATGCCCTACATGCCATTTACCTGTCATCATGGTTCGATATCCGGCATCCTGAAGTACTTCCGCAATGGTGACACATTCCTTGGTTAAATATGGATGATAACCCGCACCCTTGTCACCATAGACCATATGCCCCAAACCTGCTTCGTGTGGATAAAGTCCCGTCAGTAAGGACGCACGAGTCGGACAACACCGACCGGTATTATAAAACTGAGTAAACCGTAACCCATCTTCGGCTAATCGATCCAATTGAGGCGTTCTGATTTCTCCACCGTAACAACCAATATCTGAGTAGCCCATGTCATCAGCCATGATCAGCAGGATGTTCGGACGGTCAGCTGCGATGCATATACATCCGACATGCAAACTGGAAATGATTATGAGCAGTAAATGTTTCACTTTTTCGAAGGGTGGTTACAAGTTGGATCGTGTCAGGAAGCTTATTCACATTCCACTCAATTACCATGATATTTCACATGGTTGTACAGAAATCACATGAACGAAAATTTAACCTCCTGTGATCTGTTTGATCTTGGTGCAAGTGATATAAAGGATATAGAGTCCATTTCATGAACCCATCACTCTTGGCCAGCTTGATCTTTTTTGGAACCGTGGCTGCTGTCGTCTTTACCCTATGGACGGCACACGTTCTACTGATCAAACGACATAGTGAACTAGGCAATGAGCGACTGTTTCCACGTCAACTGATCATGCTTGGACTCACCCTGGTCGGTGTGCTGGTCACCATATTGGCACTTCCGGTAAGCGACAGTTCACGAAACCAACTCATTGGTTTGGTGGGAATTTTATTGTCAGGGGTGCTGGCATTTTCCTCACCCACGGTAATATCGAATTTACTGGCTGGCGTACTTCTACGAATAACCAAACCATTTAAAGTTGGAGATTTTATTCGTATAGGAGACCATTTTGGACGTGTCTCCGAACGAGGTTTGTTTGACACAGAAATCCAGGCTGAGACGAGAGAACTTATAGCACTTCCAAACTCTTACTGTGTCAGCAATCCAGTCTCAACCATTCGAAGTTCAGGCACCATCATTTCCACAACATTGACATTGGGCTATGATTTGGACCATCGGCGGATTGAATCTTTATTAATACAGGCAGCCGAATCTTGCGGACTGAAAGATGCTTTTGTTCATATCCTTGAGTTGGGGAATTTTGCCGTGACGTACCGTATTTCAGGTTTGTTGGAAGAACCAAAAAGACTGCTATCAGCACGTTCTCATTTATGCGCCAGTGTGTTGGACACACTGCACGAGCAAAACATTGAAATCATGTCGCCAACGTTTATGAATCAAAGGCAAATTCAGGAACGCGACAAAATCATTCCTTCCAATACCCTGGTGACACCCGCAACTGTCAGTGATTCCAAAGCAGAATCGATTGCTTTTGATAAAGCGGAACTTGCAGAAAACCTCGCCAAAGAAAAGGCACTGGTCCACAAGGAAATCGAACTTCTGGAGTCCTCACTGAAAAAACAGGAAAACGAAGAACGAAAACAGGATTTGAACCTTAAAATAGATCGTTTGAAACAACGTCAGAAAGCCCTTGAAGAAGAGGTGAAGAAAGTCAAAACCGAAGAAACCTTTCAAAGATAGCTCCATCTCATTGGCACGATCCCAGGAGGATTGGACCTTAGATTCATTGAGAGAAAACAACAAAAATAATCATGAATATTGATCGACGAGAATTTATTCGCGTATCTGGAATTTTGGGATTCGCAGGCTTGATGCCCTCTTCAGGAAACGGGGCGGAAGCACTTGCATTGGACGAACAACTACAGAAGATTCAGCATTCACCCATGATCAAGGAGGAGTATCTTCAAGATCCCATACGTATCGAATCCGTAGAGTTGCTGAGGAACAAGGATACTTTCCTTGTTCGGATACGTTCTACGGACGGTGTGGAAAGCATCACAACTCCCAATTCGAGCAAGATGCGAGATTTTTATCCCGTCTTTATCAATCGAGTAGGCAGGTTTTTTGAGAATAAGAATGCTTGTGAAATTGAAGATCTGCTTACTCAACTTTATCGCAGCAGCAGCAATTACAAGCTTCAAGGACTCGGGTTTTGGGTATGCCAGACCGCCATTGAAATGGGTATTCTGGACCTGATTAGCAAAACGCGCGGCATTCCATTGGGGCAACTATTTGCAGATATCAAAAAAACTCGTATTGCCGTGTATCGCGCAAGCAGCAATCGTGGAAATACACCCGAGCAGGAAATCGAAGTATTGAAAAGGTTTGCCGAGGAGACAGGGGCGAAAGCTTTAAAAATTCGCCTGGGAGGCCGTATGAGTCGGAATGTTGATTCACTTCCAGGAAGGACGGAACAACTGATTCCGTTGGTCAGAGAATCTTTCGGACCGGAGTTCACCCTCTACGCGGATTCGAACAGTTCATATGATGTGGAAAATGCCATACGCATTGGAAAAATAATGGAGGAAAACGATTATGCATTCTTTGAAGAACCCGTTCCTTTTGACCATCTATGGGAAACCAAGCAAGTAACCGACCACCTGAACATTGACGTGGCAGGAGGTGAACAGGAATTCAGCATGAGGCGTTTTCGATGGACCCTTGCAAATCGAGCAGTTGATATTGCTCAACCAGACTTGCATTACTTTGGAGGATTCATTCGTTCGGTGAAAGTAGCGCGTATGGCCGAAACAGCCGGTCTTCAATGTACACCGCATATGTCCGGTTCGGGAATCGGGTATGTCAACGTTCTGCACTTTGCCAGTTTCACTCCGAATACAGGCCCACATCAGGAGTTCAAGGGTGAAACCGGAATCCCTTGTCACAGCGACACCTCCTCACTCAAATGCGAGCAAGGTTTCGTGAAATGCCCAACAGGTCCGGGAATGGGTGTGGAGATCGATCCCGGATTTATACAACAATCAAAAAAGGTTGATGCTTGAATTCATTCCCATTTGAGTGAGTTACTTAAAGACTTTCAGCGAAAGTTCTTTTAGGCTTCCTCGTCAGCAAACCTTGGAGGGGTGCGATTAAAAGGCCGGGGCAATTAGGCTGCATCCACAAACTGTTTTGACC
>CAYFHO010000087.1:0-16298 GCA_964342825.1 uncultured Verrucomicrobiota bacterium | reverse complement strand
AGTGGCTGCATTTAAACCGCCCACAGGTGGCTGCTTTTGAATCGCCCGGTGACAGTGCAGGGCAATCCTGATATGAAAAAGGTTTCCACCAGCTATGCGGAAAAACAGAATCAAACAGTTCGGATGCATTGCCGACGGCTTTCCAGACTCACTAACGCATTCAGTAAAAAACGTGAGAAGTTTGATGACGCGATTGCCCTGCACTATGCTTACTACAACTTCTGCAAAGTCCATAAAACGATTCGATACACACCCGCAATGGAAGCAGGAATCACCGATTCACAGTGGACAGTTGCCGATCTCGTTGAGATAATAGATGGCTAATGAGCGAATACCTCCAGAACTTAAAGGAGGCAGTCGTAGCCATGCACGGCTGCGGCTGCGCTTTTTTGCATACATCGAAAGTCCATGAAATGATGGAAGGCAAGACCGTCTGGAAGGGTAATGTTGAAGTGTTTGATCTATCAGGTCACCCACAAGCAACAAAAGCATATGCCTGGGGCTACACGGATCAGCAAGGGGAAATACAATACATAGCTATTCTAAACACTCCACCAATTGATTCTCCAAGGGAAGCAGTTCAAGCAGCAATTGCGAGCGGAGTGTTCAATTAACCCAGTTTCCACAAATTAGGACACTACCCAATCCCCTCGTTTCTTGCTTGTAGCGCGGCTATTTGTTAAACGGTTTTCATGTTCGGTTCAAAAAATCTTCTGGTCGCATTCTTTCTCGGTTCCTTCGGAATTTCTTTAATCACCGGGTCATTTGCCTCGGAACTGCCAGGTGAAAAGGTAGTGATTTTGTCTGTTGGATTGAGTCTTCTGTGGATTTCCGCCTTGTTCGGCCCGATCTTTTTCATGAAGGATCGAGGCATCGGTAACCAATCCACACCAAAGAAAGGTGATCCAGGAGTTTCCAAGACCTCTTAACCAAACTGCTTGCCTTTCACTTGTCAAACAGGTCTGGCACACAGGGAAAATGTCGTTCCGTATCGTTAAAGAAAGATGAATGAATTTCTATTGGAGATTGCTTTCTACGCCGGATTTTTACTCGGCATATTTGTGCTGTACGCTTTTGGAAACGTTCTTTTTGGTAAGAAAACATTGGGTGGCAAAAGACTGGTCCTTTTTGTCGTGGGTTTAGTAATGGGCGGAATGGGGGGCGGCTTGATATATCTGATTCCAGAAATGAACCGTCCTTTTTGGAGTGTTATTTTAGGATTATTTTTCCTGATAGGTTCCGCCCTTTTCCTTTTTACCAGCGTTTTTGGCAGCAATAAAAAAGTTAACAAAACCTTCTATGATTCCATTTGAAGGTTAATCCTGGAAGGTATATTACCGCTTGATTTAAGATCAGACCAGTTCAGTCGGTATTCATGGAGACAGTGGGATGATACGATGCTAAAACAAGCTATCTTCTTTGATATCGAATCACTCCTGAGAAACGCACCGGTCCTTTCTGTGCACTCAAAACTCGAATCTCACGGTGTTCAACACATCGGCAATAAATTTTGCTGATCACCAACAGTTTTCCCAGATACTCTCAGGTTGTTTTTATAGACGCGATATTGTCGGCATAAAAATTCCAATACCATTTCCCCGCTGAGCTCCCTCGACACAGACTGATCACTTGACCCAGGCCCATGGATAGCAGTACGGTTTCGACTTCTGGATTTACAAATTTTTCATGAACAAAACGAAATCTTCCATTCGAGTAAACAAGCAAAGCAGCTGGATAACCATCATGGTCGTAACCTGCTTGGTCTGGGGTTCTATCCTGAGTGCATGGAGTGACCGAGTGCATGTTGATTACAAAACGATCACACATCACGATGCCCAACTCGCACGATCGCTATCACTTTACGTGCCGAAGGGCGAGTCCCCATCCCCTTTCCTTAGCTCAGGTCCCTTCGAAGCAAAACTCACCAGTAAGTTGATCATCAATGCACGTCAGGATGTCATTTTTGAATTGAAAGGGAATGGAACGGCGCAGCTATGGATCAACGAACAACAGGTTCTGGATGCCATGGAAACACCATCGACCCCAGTCACACTTTCCGAGGGCAAGCATGATGTTTTGGTGAGATACAAGAGCAGCGGATATCAGGAAGCTTCACTGAGAGTTTTTTGGAAATCGGACACTTTTGATTTTGAACCTATTCCTTCGAGTGCGCTCGCACATCCCGATCTCTCATTGGATCAAAAACTGAGAACAGCGCGCAACACCATTGCACAACAAAAGTGCACTGCCTGTCATCAAGGCACCCAGACGTTCGCTATGCCGGAACTACTCGAGAAAGGCCCTTCATTAACGGGTATTGGTTCGCGCCTAAATCCAGCGTGGATGGCTGAATGGATCGCAAATCCCAGTGCCATTCGACCCAGCGCCCACATGCCTGTCGTTTTTCGTGATGATTCGGCCAGTGAGAAGGCAGCCCACATCGCGACCTTTCTTGCAACATCCAAGAGCCGTGTGAAACGATTGGGTGGAGGCGATGCCAAACAGGGTGGTCAACTGTTCAAGGAACTGGGCTGCTATGCTTGCCATTCTATTCATGACAAGGAATCCGATCGTATCTCCCTGCTAGAAATAGATAAGAAATTTAAGAGCGGAGTCTTGCCAGCGTTCCTGCAAAATCCGGCGGAACATTACTCGGACACCCGCATGCCGACTTTTGAGTTAACCGATACGGAAGCAGAAGATCTGGCCGCGTTCTTAAGATCATTAAACCCTGATCAAAATTACAAAAAAGATCTCAGCTTTGGAAATCCGGATATTGGGAAAAATCTGCTCGTTTCATCGGGCTGTCTGAACTGTCATGAAATGCAGGGCCTGGAAAGCAACCTGAAAGCTCCCAGCCTCCTGACAGCGCTGAGTTCAACAGAAGGTTGCCGTAACACATCGAGCAATACAACTTCTGCCCCACTGTTCAATGCAGATCTTCAAGTCTTCAATGAGATTACCGCTCCTGCAAAACATTTGATCCCTTCCCTGAGCAGAAAAAATCTTGCGGAATATTCGCAGCGACAATTTGCTGCTTTGAACTGTGTTGCCTGTCATGAACGAGATGCCATACCAGCCCTAAGAGATCAATGGACCGAAGAAGTCGCCCACCTGTCATCCGATTCAGATAATGATTCAGAAGAAGAAGGCGAACCTCAAGCCCCTCAAAAAATTCCCGCACTGGATCATCTTGGCGAGAAACTCAATACGCATTGGCTGAGTCAACTTTTAGCGGGTCAAACCCCTGAAAAAACACGTCCTTGGTTGAAAGCCCGCATGCCAACCTGGCCTTCAAGAGCGCAGCAAATGGCAGAAGGTTTTGCGCATGCAGCAGGGCTATCATCTGAGGTCGAACCTAAGGAGTCAGAATCCAAAGAGACGATCGAAATTGGGGAGAAACTGTTGGGTGTTCAGGGATTCAGCTGCAATGCCTGTCACGCCATAGGGGATCAACCGGCCCTTGCCGTTTTCGAAGGAGCGGGTCCGAACTTGAAACTAACGCCCGGACGACTGCGAGAGGAATTTTATCTGAGATGGATGCATTTCCCTCAACGCATCACACCCACATCCATCATGCCGCGATTTGCCGAGAACAACGCTTCGCCTCTGACACAATATTTGGAAGGCAATGCAAACCTGCAATTTGCCGCTATCCACGATTACTTAACCCAGTTGGCTGAGGAAATACAACCCGGCATGCAACAAGGATTGATAGGGGAATATTTCAAAGTAACCGGAAACAGGGATCGTTTTATTCGACGACTCGACCGGATGAGACCGTTCTTCCTCCGAAACGATTCCAAGATCGATTTCCCAAACACTACTGATGGATTTTATGGTTCCAAATTGGATGATAGCTTTCTGGTACGTTGGAGCGGGCAAATAAAAATTCCTGAGAATGGAATATATGAATTCCATGTCAGCTCCGATGATGGATCGCGTCTTTCACTCGATGGAAAACCCGTCCTGGATTTCATGGGGCCACATTCATTCGGCGAGAAATCGATCGAAATTGGATTGGAAAAAGGAATCCATGATCTGGAGCTTCTTTATGAAGAAATCGGTGGAGGTCAGGGCTGTCAGTTGGCCTGGACACAGCCCGGCAAGGAAAAACAAATCATCCCATCTCAGCAATTTGTACACTCCAAAAAGGCATTTGCATCGATCCGATGGGATGCTGATGCTTGGGAAGCTGCCTCTCAACAGAAGAAACCACCTGTCCAGGAAGTCGCACGCTCGATGGAAAATATCCCAGAGAAGTACGGCTCTTTGATAGGGGCTCCTGTACGATTGGGAAGTGATGTTCGTGGAGACAATGTCAGTTTTCGAGGTCATGTGGTCAAGCTGGATGAAGAAGGATCTGCGG
Organism: uncultured Verrucomicrobiota bacterium; assembly: GCA_964342825.1. Taxonomy (GTDB): domain Bacteria; phylum Verrucomicrobiota; class Verrucomicrobiia; order Limisphaerales; family AAA164-E04; genus AAA164-E04. The sequence continues at coordinate 11,929 of CAYFHO010000087.1, read as the reverse complement.
GCATTGTATTTGACACCGACACGATGCGGATTGCCGGTGCCTGGACCAGCGGAGGTTTGAGATTGGAAGGTCTGCCTTTTACCGGAGGCCATGGTTCCTTCCCGAGCCTGAGATCCAAGCCTCTTTTTTCTACAGGCTCCACCCCGGGTTGGGCGGATGGCAACAGCAGTTTTAATGACCCACGACAAAGTGCCTACCCTCCATTGGGTCATTTGCCCAAAGACTGGACTCATTACAAAGGGCTCTATCGACACGGAGACGCGGTCATTTTCCATTATACGGTGGGCGCTACAAAAATCCTGGAACATCCATCACTGGTTAAAGTTGAGAATCGAAAAATTATCTCAAGACTCCTGGAAATCGAACCCCACGAAAACCCGCTGACAGTGGCTTTGGCCGACGCACCTGCTGAGGCAATCAAGGTAAATTCATCGACACTTCAGCTTGGGACAACACGTGTACACTTAAAAACTGCTTTGGGGGAATCAAATCTAAAGTTGGAAGATGGACAAGCGAGATTGACACTTCCACCTGCTCAAAGGACGTATCAGGTTGAAATATTGTTTTGGGAAGGCGAGAAACCACTTCCATCCCTGGCTCAGGAGGATCCAAAGCCATTGTGGAAACTTCTCAATGGTGGCCCGGTGAGATGGCCCGAAGTGGTGATGACAACGGGTGAACTTGCAGGAGAAGAATCCGAAGAACCCTATGTATTGGATCGCATCACTCTTCCGTATGAAAACCCTTGGGGCATTGATATTCGGGTGGGTGGCTTTGATTTCTTTTCGGATCAAACCACCGCAGCACTTTGCACTTGGGATGGTGATGTCTGGATTGTCAAAGGTATCACTGAAAATCTGGAACAACTGGAATGGAAACGCTTTGCGTCTGGAATCCATGAACCCCTTGGTTTGAAAATCGTGGACGACATCATCTACACCGTAAGCGATGATCAAATCACCAGATTTCACGATCTTAACAACGATGGAGAAGCAGACTACTATGAAAACTTCAACAATGACTGGGAGTTAACATCTGGGTTCCATGCCTTCCTGTTTGACCTTCACACCGACCCGGAGGGCAACTTTATCTTTGCGTTCGGTTCTCCGGTTCGAGGCGGTGGAAGGAGTTTTGAACGCATGAGCGCACATCATGGTTCGGTTCTTAAAGTGAGCAAAGATGGATCCACGTTGACCCGGTATGCAAGCGGACTTCGAGCCCCTAATGGTATTGGAGTCAGTCCTACCGGGCAAATCACGACCGGGGATAACGAAGGAACTTTCGTGCCCCGCTGCCCCATCAATTGGGTGTCCGAGGATGACTTTCTTGGGGTGGTGGACTCTTACGAACATCGCGATCAATTGAAAACAACTGCGACGGTCGAGGAACGGCGCATGGGACGTGAACCTCATTTGGAACCTTCCGAAGAACCCAGGCCGTTGGCGTGGTTACCCAAGGGAGTTGACAACTCGGGCGGCGGTCAAGGTTGGGTCACTTCAGATCGTTGGGGCCCCTTCAAAGGAGAAATGCTGCATGGATCGTACGGACAAAGTTCACTTTACCTGGTTTTGAAAGAGCGAATCGGAAACCAGATGCAGGGTGGTGTGGTGAAATTTCCGCTGCGACCGACATCCAGTGTCATGCGATTGCGATTCAATGATCGAGACGGGCAACTCTACATTTCAGGATTGAAAGGCTGGCAATCCAACGCAGGGCGCAATGGTGGATTTGATCGAATACGGTACACTGGAAAACCAGTCGCCATGCCAGCAGGTTTGAATGTGACCTCAAAAGGATTACGAGTGAAATTCACCCAACCCCTGGATCCAAAAACTGCAAACGATGCTGGAAGCTTTAGTTTGAGGGCTTCCGATTTATTGTGGAATCAGGAATACGGAACCAAAGAATACCTTATTGGTCAACGTGATCTTCCCATCAGCCAACGAAAAACCGGTTGGAGCCCATTCAAGATCAGTAATGCTCAACTGCTGGCAGACGGTGAAACCGTAGAAATAACGATAGAAGATTGGCAACCAGCTCACATGCTGGAATTGAACATGGATCTAAAGACCATCAAAGGCCAATCGATTCGCACAAAAATCAACCACACGGTCCACGTAATCCCCTGATCTTGATCGCGGATCATCCACGTATATCAAGATCAGTCGTTGCAGGATTTCAAACTCAGGTTTGCCGCAGGTAGTTTAACACCTGTTAAGGATGGAGAGCTGCTGGCTGAGTTTGTCATCGTTGCCGAATGAAAGGATAAACTCCAACATGATCTGGTGATTTCTGTTTCCGATTGACCGCGTGTGACTCTACACATGTTCAATTGACACAACCTGGATGCACCTTTCAACCATCCTACAGATTGATTTTGACGCTTTGTCTTCAAGCGATCAAAGTAAGGCCAATCCCCGGTTCTGAATTTATCTGTTGTGGGTAAAAAGTCCCTGGGGTTTTATGGAAGCACACAATACCTATGAGACACGGCAAAATTTTGGCATTAGCCCTTTTACTTGGCTTCATCAATTTTCAAACAATCCATGGAACCACGGCACCACAGCATCCAAATGTCATCGTGGTCATGGCAGATGATCTTGGGATAGGCGATGTTAGCCCGACCAACCCACATTGCAAAATCAAGACACCCCACCTGCAACGAATGGCTGACGAAGGTTTGGTGTTCTCGGATGCACACACGCCCAGCTCCGTCTGCACCCCGACTCGCTATGGATTGCTGACCGGTCGCTACAACTGGCGTTCAAGATTGGCTCGAGGTGTGTTAAGTGGCACCAGCAAACACCTGATCCCTGCCGATCGGCCCACATTGGGACACCTGATGCGGAAGGCAGGATATCACACATCCATGATCGGAAAATGGCATCTGGGTTGGGATTGGAACAAACCTGATGGTAAGAATATAGACTTCACAAAACCGGTCCTCAATGGACCCGACATCAACGGATTTGATCAGTATTATGCGCATTGCGGGTCTTTGGACATGCCCCCGTATGTTTGGGTGGATACCGGCCGTATCACCGCCCAGCCAGACCGAACCGAGGGGGTAACCAAAAAGGAAGATCCATATGGTTGGTATCGCAAAGGCCCCATCGGCTCGGATTTCCATATCGAGAAAGTATTGCCACACCTCTTTGAAAAAACCATCGCGCGAATCAACGAAAAAGCACCGGGGTCAAAATCAGGAAAACCATTTTTCATCTACCTCGCACTACCCGCGCCTCACACCCCCATCGTGCCGGTGCCTCCGTTCAAGGATGCAAGCGGATTGAATCCTTACGCTGATTTTGTCATGCAAACAGATCACCATATGGGGGAGCTTCTGGAGGCAATCAAGAAAGCAGACATTGATGACAACACCCTCGTCCTGTTCACCAGTGACAACGGTTGCTCACCCGAAGCAAATTTTAATTTACTGAAAGAACACGGGCATCATCCAAGCTCGATTTATCGAGGTCATAAGGCTGATATATACGAAGGTGGACATCGTGTGCCATTGATTGTCAGATGGCCTGACAAGATAAAGGGTGGAAGCCAGACCAAAGCCCTGGCTTGTCTCACCGACATTTACACCACTTTGGAAGCCATCACCAAACAAGAACGCCGGGATATCGGCGGGGAAGATGGATTCAATCTACTTCCCGTATTTCAAGGAGCAGAGTCGTCCGGAAGAAGCGCCTTGATCAGTCATTCTATTGACGGTTCTTTTGCCATTCGAAAAGGGCCTTGGAAGCTCTGCCTCTCTTCAGGAAGCGGAGGCTGGAGCGCGCCAAGAGAAAAAGTTGCCAAACAGCAAAGTCTGCCTCCTTTACAACTTTACAATCTTACAAAAGATCCGGGAGAAACAACGAATATCGCCGATGCGCACCCTAAAAAAGTCAGGGCGCTGCTCCATCTATTGGATGTGCAAATCGAACATGGTCGCTCAACCAAAGGCAAACCCCTTACAAACGATCGTAAAGTGGATTTCCTACCTGAAGGAGTTGACCGACCCACTGATTAATCGTGACGTGAAATGACAGTAAGAACTTTCATCTTATGGGTTTGTTTATTCACAGCTTTAATCCAGGCGGATGAAAAACCCAATATACTTTTTATCTTTGCCGATGACTGGGGATGGGGTGATTTGAGTTGTCACGGTCATCCGTATGTCAAGACACCCAATATCGATCGACTGGCAAGTGAAGGCACAGATTTTCATCGCTTCACAGTGGCCAGCGGAGTTTGTTCGCCGAGTCGAACAGCAGTAATGACGGGTCATTTTCCAGCACGTTACAATATCGACGGTCACTTTGCTTGGGTGCCCAGCAATGCGAAAAGAAACATGCCTGATTGGCTGGATCCGAAAGCTCCGATGTTGCCCCGTTTTTTGAAACAAGCAGGGTATGTCACAGCCCATTTCGGAAAATGGCACCTGGCAAACAACATGATACCCGATTCGCCGCTTCCATCCGAATATGGTTTTGACGCTTATGGAGCATATAACTGCGCCGGAGAGCAAATGCCCGTCCATGAAGATTCCGAGCATGTGATTGATTTCATTGAGAAGGCTCATAAACAGAAGAAACCGTTCTTCATCAATATGTGGATTCATGAACCGCATACCCCTTTCCACACGGTACCGAAGTATCGCTGGCGTTTTCGTCATCTGGAAAATGAACCAGACAATATCTATGCCTCCGTACTGTCGCATGCAGACGATCGCATCGGTGAAGTTCTGGACGCACTGGATCGTTTTGATCTGACCGAAAACACCCTGGTCATCTTTAGTTCTGACAACGGGCCAGCCCGAGTACCACGCCCACAGGAATTGAGTTTGATGCACGATACCGCGACCGGGGCGGGATATAACATCGCAGCCGCCAAGGGGATCACGGGAGGACGCAGAGGCTATAAATCTTCTCTGTTTGAAGGGGGCATAGGGGTGCCTTTTATTGCAAGGTGGCCAGGCAAAATTCCTTCGGGGCGCGTGGACAAGAAAACTGTCTTATCGGCTGTTGATCTGTTACCCACGTTTTGTGAAGTAGCAGGGATCCAGTTACCACCCACTTACACACCCGATGGTGTCAGCCAGGTCAGCGCTTTCATGGGTAAAGGACATTCCTTGCGACAGAAACCATTGTTCTGGAAGTTTCATTCCCCCTGGCCACCTCAGAAATCACGCCCCAACCACTGGGTATCATTTGCTGTCGTGCAGGATAACTGGAAACTCGTGGCCAACCGTGACCTCTCTCATATCGAACTTTACGACCTGATATCGGATCCGTTTGAAAAAAATGATCAGTCAAAACATGAGGAACAAATTGTCCAGCAACTCACAAATCTATTGAACCGCTGGAGGTCGGAACTTCCAGAGAAACCATCAGGAGATGTCTTCTCAGTGGAACGTTTGAAGTGATTTTGACCTTCTTACCTCATCATTAGAGATCACCTGGCTTTATCGCTTTTTGCATGAATGCAAGCTGACTCTCATCGTATCTGGATAACGGTTCATAAAAAATAAGTTTCTAAGAACGCAAATTGACTACTTGACGAAAAAGAAAAACCACTCACCATTTAGAGTATGGGTTCCAATATATTAATTGATCCAAATGTCTGTCACGGCAAGCCTGTCATAAAAGGTACCCGGATACTGGTTTCCACGATTATTGGGGCTATGGCAGGAGGGGATTCTCTGGAGACAATTCTTGAAGACTATCCAGGACTCACGAATGAAGATATCGCAGCTGCCTTGGAATTCGCAGGAAGAGCCAGCAACTATCAGATAAGCAGCTATGAGTTTGCTACATGAGGTTTCTCCTGGACGAAAACTTTCCAAGATCCACACGACAACTCTTGAGTGCCCAGGGTCATGAATGCTTTGAGGTCAGGGGATCAGCATTGGAAGGAACTGCAGATACCTTTATCATTCAAAAATCTATTGAGATAAAGGCCATCATATTGACGACGGACCGAGATTTCTTTCACACATTACCTCATCAGCACCCAAACCATGCTGGCATAATAGTCATTGCTCTCAGAAAACCCAACCGAATGGCAATCATTGAAAGGCTTGATTTGTTCTTGAAAAATGTTCCATTTGATAAGATTCCGGGGAGATCATTCCAACTGAGAGATTCCACATGGATAGCATTCCCACCCATCGAACAATCCGATAGAGATTAACCAAAAGTAAAATCTGCTATTTCTTTTGAAGTTTGAGCCACTTGATCGCTTTGGGAAAGGGTTCCCATGCCGTGATCATGTAATCGACGAAACAAATGGCTTCTTCCCTGGATCCTGGGGCATAGCGGTCGGGCAACTCCATGGGTGGTTTGCGGGTACCCTTGATAAAACTTTCCATATATTTGTTTTGTTTTCTGGCCGACTTTAAAGCCTCAAGCGCAAGGTCCTTTTTATGCGCAAGAAAATGGCGCAGTACGTTTCCCCAAGAAAAGCAACAACTCAATGCAACTTCATCATATTGGTTAAATATCTTGTCCGCTTTCTTGAGTTTTCCAAGAGCAAGGTAGGTCAGGAGCAAATGGTAACGCACTCCCTGGTTATCATTCTTATTCAAGGTCAGCATTTGTTCCCAATAAGCGACCGCTTCGTCAAGGAAACCCTGATAGTGGCATTCTGAGGCCAGACTCCCAAGAACACGCATGTAAGGTCTGGTTTCAATCATTCCCCAAAAATGCCCATTGGCATTAGATAAAAGGTCTTCCCCAAGTTTTTGCCTGGCGATCGCTTCAAGTTTTTCAAGGATTGGGATCTGATATTCATCATCAATGAATGCCAACTCAAGGAGCTGAAGGTGAGCATCCACGTTGGTTGGATCGAGATTCAAAGACTTCAACAAATACTCCACAGCATCCTCGGTCTCCTCTGTTTCCATAGCCATGTCAAATAAATCGCATGACTGCATTTCATCCTCTGCAGGGATCTGAACGGGTTCTTTTAATATCCCATCCAACATGGTCAGAACAAGCTCTCCGGGATGGATGTTTGAATCCGGATCAAAGGGAAATGTTTCGTTTGGGCTAATGCTCATGGTTTGTTTACCTCGTTATTGTTGATAACATTTGAAAATGTCATGGTGTTGATCAGGAGGATTATTGAAGTGACCTCGGACCGTAGATCTGTTGGATCATCTTTTCTTCTTTTTATCTTCCTTGAAAGCAGACCGCAGCAACCAATGACCACTCAGACTCTGCATGAACTCATTCGCCGAGACAACCAAGGTCGATATCTCGCTCAGGATGTTGGTATTGGCTTCCACCTGTGCGTTGAAATTACTGGTCAACAAAGCAAGCTCGGTCAGTGTCATGTTAAGATTTGAAACCGCCAGACTCATATTTAAATCCGCAGAGTCCAAGGTATTGGTCACAGATAACAGTGTGTGATGCAGATCTTCGTTCAACTGGGGAGGTATCAACCATTGCCCCAATGAGCCATCTGGATTTTTCAAATTTTCGGTAATCACGACCATGTTCTGTATGGATTGCTGACTACCGGCCAGTAATGCATTCAGGTTGGTCGTGGTGGTGTTGGCATTGCTGAGCACCAGAGAAAGTTGATTGGTTAGGGCAAAAACATTTGGTAGGTGTGCCTGAACAGAAGCGAGCAGTGTTTCAACCTGAGAGTTTAATCCACTCGATTCCTCGGCCAGTATCCAGACCGGTTTAGTATCTTTGTCTAAAGGAAGGTATTCACTACCGTCCCACCACGCAACCAGCTCACCGTTTTCTTCCTTGTAAAGCGGAGAACCGCTGACCCCTTTGGTGACCTCCAGATACCGATTTCCAAGAAAATCACCAGAAACAACTTTGACTTTGGAATCTGCCCAGAGGTAACCGTGATAAGGACTGCGCACCACGAACTCGACATAAACATTATTCAGGAAGTCGCTGGCAGGCATGGCCTCAATACTGGTGATCTCACCCACATCAAAACCCATGAGTTTGACTTTATCTCCCACGGACATGCCGGAAGCGGTCTGCACAAAAGTAAAGTAGCGGCCTTGGGTGAGAAACCAGCCCTTCTGTTTGGCCGTGTGGAAAATATAATACGCAAATGCAGCCAGAAGACCAATGAGAGCCAACCCCACAAACCAGCCGACAAATTTCTCGGCGCGATTGAGCCGAGTTCGAATTTGAGGTGTGAGATCTTGCAGAGGCATTTGTTTATTGAGATTGCTTTATTCCAGTCGAAAGCGCACGTATTAAATCTGATTTGGATAATTCATCAACCTGAGCAGGATCCATCACTATCCAGCGGCTTTCATGAATCAAGCCCAAACAGTCGGCTCGCCCCATCCAGGGTGTGAGATCATTGGCACTCACAACAAGTGATCTGGGTTTCCACTCGAATTCCCCTCCCATCATGGAGTCCAGGAAATCCAACCACCATTGCCCGTGATGAGAATCAACAACCCCGAGCGGGTTATCCAAGAAGAGCACATCCGGTCTCAAGACCATGGCTCTGGCGAGTCCCAGTCGCTGCCGCCAATTACGACTTAACCTGCCGGCCAGGCGATTTGACATGGATTGCATCCCCATTCTCTCAAGCACGCGAAACACCCACGCATGATTTTTATCTGCTTCGTCGAGTTCGTGGTAGCTGAGTGGTAACATCAAGTTTTCAAAAACCGACAGATCCTGGAAGACTCTGCCCCCGTCCTCAAAAACAATACCCAATCGAAGCTTTTCCTCTAACCAGGATTCGGGATCAAGTTGTTGCACTTCCTTGCCAAACAACTTCAGCAAGCCGTTTTTCGGCTTGTTTAGACCTGCAGCCACTGAAAGCAATTGCGTCTTCCCGGCACCGGCCATTCCCCCAAGAACCCAAAACTCATTTTCATTGATCCGCCAATCCCAATCTTTAATCAGGCAATGACCCGGCTCAGATGCTTCGGATACTTCCACGTCTTTTAACACGATCAAAGCATCTGGTTCAGAGGATGGGAGGTTTGGTTCTGTTTTCATACCATCCAATACAAAATAAACACCGCGTCCAACAATACACAAAAAAGGATCGCTTTCATCACGGCGCGAGTGGCGGCCGAAGAAATATCTCCAAGCTGAATCGGACGCCCTAATCCTTCATAACAAGTCACCACAGCAATGATGGTTCCAAAGAAAAATGACTTCAGTATCAGCATTAAAAAATCCGAGATATGCAATGCTCCAGCAATTTGGTTCACAAAGGCCCCGGGTTTCATCGGAATGTCCTGCATGAACACGAACAAATAAGCACTGACCATCGAAATCAGAATAAAGTAAATGGTCAACGAAATGATGGACAATGCCAACCCCAGCACTCTGGGCACGACCAAGTAGTGTATGGAATCAATCCCCAGGGCCTCCAAAGCTTCGACTTCCCCCATGGCGCGCTTGGTTCCCAATTCAATCACAGTGGAAGTTCCAACACGGGCCAATACCATCATGGCAGTCATCAATGGACCCAATTCGCGGAACACGGCCACCACCATGACCAAGCCAGTATAACGACTTGCGCCAATCATGCTGAACAGGGATATCATCTGCCCCATCACAATGAATCCGGTCATGAGGGCAACCATTCCCACCAAGGGAATTAAACGTATACCTGCCACATAGATCTGTGATCGAATGATCGGGTGTACCACCGATTTCGATCGATTGAATTTGATCAGTGTGACGCTGAGAGTGATGAGAGAAAAGGCGACGAGTTCCTGGAGAGTCACCAGAGAACGAATGATCTTTCTACCCAACAACTCTGATAAGGAAGGTTTGCCCCATCGCTCTGTCTGGGACGAAGGATTCGGCCCGTCTTTCTCTGGAAAAGATTGGGCTGTTTCCATCATGAATTTCCCTTCCAAATGGAAAAAATTACTTGGCTGGAGTCAGGATCAATTTTCGGAATTCAATGGGACCGTGATCCCCTTGAACTAAAATCGGGCCAGGCAAACCTTCATCACTATCCAGTGCTCCACCTGTGATTCCAGGAATGATCTGACGTTCGATCACTTTTTCTCCATTCAGCTCAACCGTCACCACTCTGCCAATCAAGGTGATCTTCATGGTTTGCCATTGACCAGCTTTCCGGGCGGCATTGATGCGGGGTGTTAAGAAACCATAAACACCTCCAATTCGATGACTGTCTATGGTCATTCCATGGTTGTCCTCTATCTGAACTTCATGACGACCACGGAGGTAAAGTCCGCTGTTACTTCCTTCCGGGTAGCGAAACTGAGCCTCCAATTTAAAATCACCGAAAGTTTGTTCGGTCAAAATATCATTGCCCGGTTCGGCATTCACCAGCAAACCGTTCTCAACCACCCACCCATTAGGTAAATCAGGGTGGCGAGTTTTCCATCCATCCAGGTTTTTACCATTGAATAGTTTAATTTTCTTGCCCCATTTCATCTTGCCATTTCGCTCCAATGAAGGGGCACGTACTCCCTTAAAACGAATCATCTTTCCTTCATCATTCGTCGTTTCCCCCTGTAGGGAATCTCCAAAAAATTTTCCTTCGAAGACCACATCGGTGGCACGACGTTCCCATTGAGGTGGAATGGCAAACCGAAACTCTCCAGTGCTGGCATTGAAATCAATTTTTGAAATCGGACGAGCACTGCCAAACTGACCAACAAAGGATCCCACCAGGGTGCGGTAACCGGATAGATTCACCTCCAACCAGGACGGGTATTGCAATTCACCATCAGTCACACTTAGATCCCAGCGACCCACAAACGCAGGCTCACTGATTCTGACATATGGATCATTTTCCTGTGCGCAAGTCCGGACAAGGGAAATGCAAACGAAGGACAAAAGTGCAACGTATGAGTGGATGGAAGAAATATATTTCATGAGGAAGTCATAACGTGTGAGATCGATAAATTCTAGCGTAATTCGATATTCGGATTAGGAATATTTTCCTTATGCCAGTTCAACATCCATAAACCTCTGACAGAAACCCGTTCTGTATGGCCGTCGACAAACCCAAGATTGATGCCATTGCCATGCCTCTCAAGGGCAAACCTCCCCATAAAGCGACCCTTGGAATGTGGAAAACTTCCATTCCCATAGCCATCTCCAGTCAAGTCAGGAGGCATTTGATCGCCTCCATCAGGCCATGACCCCACCCATACGGAATCTCCATAAGCGGGGACGGTCGCAGGAGCGGTCGAGAACTGGTTGTAATAATGATCGGCGGGGAAATCGTTTAAATACACACCCTCACTATCCAACCATAAATTCATCCCGTAACTTCCCTCCGATTGCAGTGAGCGCCATGTCGTCGTTGCCGTTCCCCACCAACTTTCATTGGGCTGTGGATCAGGTTTGGGACGTTTGGTTGAGGGACAAACCAAAATCCTCATGATTCCTTCATCCATTTCATGAGGGTTCTGCTTGTAGGCGTTATCCCCCATGTAGGGAGCAATTTGATGGAACCAATACTCCCCAACCGCATGAGCCACTGGAGGGACATGATCATTGAAATCTTCTGCGTAATACCGGGTCGCAAGGGACATCTGTCGCAAATTGTTCATGCAAAGCGCCCCTTTGGCTTTTGCTTTTGCTTTGGAGAGGGCAGGTAAAAGCATACCCGCAAGAATAGCTATGATCGCGATGACCACTAAAAGTTCAATCAATGTAAAAGCCTGGCGAGACTGAGAACGTTTCCCTGTTGGAATATGAGGTTCAAAAACATTCATAAGGAAATCAAGTGTATGTTCGTGGACGGACTCGACTCTACTTTGCTCCAATCGTTTTGCAATGGCATTCATTCATTTTTAACCGCAGAGTATGCAGACACCATTTGATGTGGTGGTGCCACTTTAAATTTCACATCATCCCTGAACACTGCCATGATTCAGAGTAATATTTACAGGGCAAACGCATCTAAATTAGAAAGATGAATTTTAAGCTTGTACAGCAACATG
>CAYFHO010000086.1:0-17082 GCA_964342825.1 uncultured Verrucomicrobiota bacterium | reverse complement strand
GTTTGCAATGCCTCCTTCTTATCCTTGGCAGCATCAATCCACTCAGCTGCAAACCCGGTATTCTTCTCTGCTGGCGTGGCAGATGTTTCTACGATGATCTGAGTTGGGGGAGGTTCCAGTCGATGAAGAACGGCCTTAATCGTCCAGAGAACCAGAGCATTGGAGACACCAAAACACACGGCAGCAAAGATCGAGATCCATAACCGTGTTTTATAGGGCCTGAGAAACGGCCAACTGAATCGCAATATTGCGAGTGCTTTTTCCACTTTATTTAATCAAAGACATTCGTGTTCATACGATCCATGGATCGAGGTGAAATGAAATTAAAAGAACGCATCAATCCTGAATGTGATGATCGCGTTTCATTCTTTAAGTATCGTCACCGCAGGTATGAGAAACAAAGTTAAACCGAAAAGCAACAAACGTTTTGAGGCTTCAGGTCTCTCAACTTGGAACAGGTATTGATTTATGCGGGGGCTCGATAATGAGGATACAACCTCATGCGCTCCTGAAATGAAGAGCAGGATTGTCATGGTAATTACACAAGACAGTCTTCGATGCAGATTGCGGTCAGGAAGCTTTTGGGTTTCAAAAAAAGATTAATTTGTTTCGCTCCACCACATCGATGTGAAAGAGTGATTTGAGAATTTACTCAATAGAGGGTTGGCCATGTATCAAGGTTAGTCACCAATACTTAACGTCGTTCTATGTGAGCCATTCGATATTCAGGCTGCTAAGTTTCTGCTTTAATGGTACCTGAAGTTCGTCTGTCATGGCGATTTTGATGACGCGGGCAGCAGTCTCAGTATCTAAGATGCCGAAATCGCTCTCGTATTCCCAGATTTCCATTTCGAGTCGATAATCGTCCTGAACCGAAAAATCCAAATACCCATTCCACTCATGGAGATTGGTGATCAGATACATTCCGGGCAATTTCAGCTCGCGGACGATCTTCCCCATCTCACCAACATCTGAGCACCGACGTTTAGCACCAAATGAATTTATGAATGTGACCTCTCTAGTCATTGGGGGTGTTTTCGCCGATCATGGATTTCAGCTTTTTCTCCAAGGTCTCAAATTTAACAAGACCCTGGAACTGGGTGTGGACGCGACCTTCATCGTCGATGATGAAAGTCTGCGGAATGGCCGAGAAATTCCCAAGTTCTGACACCAGTTTGGCGTTTCCCATCAAGATTGGATAATTGAGTTTCTGAGTTCTCACAAAGCGCTTGACCGGTCCAAGTCCAGTGTCGAGTGAAATTCCCAGCACAACCACATTTTTGTCTTTGTAAGAATCGTGCAACTTCATGAAATCCGGAATTTCAGCTCTACAAGGAGGACACCATGTTGCCCAAAAATTCAGGATGGTGATTTTTCCCTTATATTGATCTGAAGAAACTTTTTCACCATCCAATCCCAGCAGGTCCCATGAAGGAACTTTTTTACCAATGAGAGTTTCGATCTCGGCTGCTTGTGTCACAAAAGATGCCAAACCAAGGTTTAAGGCAATCAGACCCAAGCAAAAGAGCTTCTGCCATGATGTGTATTTGAATTTCATACCAATGGTGAATTTACAGATATAGACTTGTTTCATATTAGCAGGTTGTATGCCTCTTGCCAGTCATTTGACGTTAGCTGCTCATAAGAATTCACCGGTTTTTACATGACATTTCGATCAGATTCCTCAAGAGTCACAGTATGCGCTTCAAAAATTTTCATTGGTTGTTTTACATATTGATCATTCCTCGACTGTGTTCAGCAGAACCCGAGTTGACGCAAACTTTGGGTTTGTTCCATCGACCTGAGAGCGTCGCGTTTTCTTTGGATGGAAGAACCTTATTTGTGTCCAACTGTGGCTCGGATGTTTTTGGACCCTTACGCTCGTTTGTTGGATTTGTTAAAGGGGCGGGTGCAGTCAGTAAATTGTCTGTTAATGAACAAGGTCATGTTTCCGTTGTGGATCTGAAGTTCATTGAAAATTTGAGCGCCAACGTTGGAATAGCGGTGCTCCCAAAAGCTACCGGCAAATTTAAAAAAGGGACTCTGTTGATCAATCACGGAATTTCCTTGTTGGTGGATTCCTCCGGGAAACCTGTAACCAGCGCGTCAGAACTTCAAACAGGAATTTCTTTTCATGATCCGGATGACGGCAGATTCCTAGGCGACATTCGTGTGGGGGCAGGATCCAAGGTGGCCCAAATATTAGGGCATATTACTTTACTCCCCAACAGCATCGCCTTTGATGCTAGAGGAAATCTTTACGTTACCGACACCGCCAAGGGTGGCGACCGATTGATTCCGAAAACAGGAGGACATCCCGGACTGATACGAATTGAGCATGGCGCGATTGACCACTTACTGCTGGATAGTCCCGCAGAGGCAGATGCACTATTTGACCTAGTGACATTCACTCCCATTCCGGGAATTCCAAATGGTGTTGGGTATTGGGGCGATCGACAATCCATCGTTGTAGTGACCATGGGTGGACAATCTCCAGATGGAACAGCGATTTATATTTTTACCGAAGACTCATTTCCTCGAACTACCTTACCCACACCTTTTCGGGGTGATGTAGGAACAGCGGATGGAATTGCGTTCACTCCCTCAGGCACACTTTTGACTTCCAGATTTGCGGGAGATATTCTGGTCGTTTCAGAAGACAAAGCTCCTTATCCCTTGTCGGCAGCGGGACGGTTTGCTGCACCTGCTGACCACCGATTGACGGTCTTGAAGGATGGCAGTTGCCTGTTGGCCATACCGGATCAGGATCGCAAGGATCCTCGACCCTGGAGTCAGAACGTGAAGCTGATTAAACTTCCCAAGGGGTTTTGATGGTGACACTTTTTCAGGGGTTCACTTTACCTGAAACTTCAGTTTTCTCGGAGGTTCCCCATAACCATCCCAGAAGCAGAAAATAGGGCCAGGCTATGGCGGGAATGTAGAGCCCGAATTCAATGAAGTTCTGCAAGGCCAGGGCAACAAGCCCCAACCAGACTGCTTGCTGTACGGGTTGAGTTCCCAGGATTTTAGGTCGCAGGTAAATCAGAGATCCCAGCATCCAGGCAGCGTAGAGAATGGCGGCAGGCCAACCTGTGTCGGACGCTTGCTGGAGGTAATCGTTATGCGTCAGACGGGTCATTTCTGCGCCATCGGGTTTAGTTTTGGAAAATGCACGCATAAAGGTACCCGGTCCTGTTCCCAGCACCGGATTCTCCATGCTTGTTTTCCAAGCAGCTCTCCAATATTCAAATCTTGCCCCGACACTGGTGGCGCCTTTCTGAAAATAATCCTGATATTTCCAGGCGAAAAGGCCTCCACCTCCGATCACCATGACAAGTACCAACGTCAATTTCATTGAGCGAGGTACTTTTGCCATGAGGAAAATCAAACTGATGGTGATCATCGCAACCAACCAGCCGCCTTTGGAACCAGACCAATAGATGCATGCAATGGCCCACAACCCAATAAAGGATGCTATGAGCAATCGGGATGGCAATTGAAGTTTCTCCGTCCATTGCCATATTTGGAGCAACGAGAGAGGCAATAGCAGGAGGATCGCAGCCGCCAATGCATTGGGGTAAAATAGTGTTCCGAATATGCGGTCCTTGCCGATTTTTTCCAGGAATGCCAGATCTCTTTCCAATGGCGATTGACCTTCTCCCTGATAATCCAGCTTGGTACTAAATCCATATTGATTCGCTGTTTCTCTTAACTTGTCAGAATCACGCCGCATGGATTGAAGCCAATCTTGGTCGGACATTGCTTTTTTGAGAAAGGGGTCGGGGTATGATTCCTGCCAGTAACTCTGCTGGTATATCATTTGCCGAGTTGCTTCCAGTCCTCCAAATTTTTGTTCCGTGCCGGTCCACATCGTCATCATCAGTCCCAGCAAAGCCAAAGCGGCGACTCCCTTGATTTGTCTGCATCTGGATAAGAAAAAATAACCGCCATAGAAGAGTGCAATCAGTGTGATGAAATGTGCCAGCACCTGTCGCGTCAGCGCTTTGTCCACGGTGAATAGCCCTGATATCAATTGCCACGCCAACCAGATCAACGGGATCCATAAGAACTTGTGAAAGGTGGTTTTTCGGTAGGGAAGAGCGCGGATGGCTAAAAGTGCCCATGCGGCAAACAAGATGTAAGCTGTTTCCATTGGCCATGCAAAAAAGATCCACTCGATGAGCTGAGAGGGTGTCTGGACCTGGTCCTGCAAAATGACGGGTGTTCCAAACTTAAGGATACCCATCAATACCAACAAACCTGATATCCAAGCGAACGATTCAACACGAAATCGTTCCACAAGACTTTGTGGAGGGCTGAGCACCACTGCCTTCTCGCCGGCAGATCCAGATTTTCCGGTGGATTTGATTTTACCTTTTGAGTGACCTGTTGGTTTGGGCATGAGAATTTTATTTCCGGTCACAGATTCAATTTAAGTAAATGGACCTCCAGAGCCAATGCTTCCTGTACGTTGGTGTGCAGTATGCGTTGGAGTTTTTCGATAAGTCTGATGTTCTCCAACATCTTTCGTGCATCCACGCGATCTGCCAGTTCCTGAGTGACTTGCTTGAGTTTAGGAAAAGTCAAGTTCGAGGTGTCTGCTCCCAGCGTGAGTAACCAGGCATCTCTCAACCACCATTCAAAGGCGGCAAATACATCCGTTCTTCTCCTTCGATACTCCGCTTCGACCGCTGCTTTCAGTTCCAGCTCTCGCTTTTCACGGATCTTGGGTTCGACGTCGTTGGGTAAGTCTCCCAGGAATTTTTCTTTTAGAATGCTCTCAATCGATTGCCGAGCTTCGCTGAGTATTTCAAGCAGTATATCCAATGCTTTGTAGCGATCCAGCATTCCAGAATTTTGTGACCCTACCTGTGTGGAAAATTTCTCCAACCATGATTGATGTTCGTTTTGCATGGCGGAGGTGGAATCCCCAGGGAAATTGAGCCTCAGGCATCGACTGCGGATGGTGTCCAATAATCGCTCCGGTTGTGCGGACAGCAGGATCATCAATGAATTTTCAGGAGGCTCCTCCAATGTTTTCAGGAATGCATTCGCCGATTGCTGGTTCATTCTGTCCGCATCCGTAATCATCCAGACTTTGGTTCTGGCATCATTCGGCTTGAGGTGCAGGGTTTCCATGAGCTGCCGCATCTGCGCCATCGTGATCATGCGCATCTTTGACTCAGGTCGAATCCACTGCACATCACCGTGGTGATCAAGATTGATTCGTTTGCAGGAGTCGCACTGATCGCAGAAATCGGCTTCAATCTGCATGGATCCCATTTGATCGGATGGAGCTTCAAGACAATTGACGGCTTTGGCGAATGAAATGGCGGCTTTTTCGAGGATTTCACGATTTGCACCCGTAAACAAATAAGCGTGGCCAATGCGTTGCCGTTCGATACTCTTTTTTAAAATATCGAGGGTGGGAATTTCAGAAATAATTTGTGCAAAAGCCATGATCTCGTCCGAAAACTAATGAACCGGTATGGTTTTTAGTTGAGAAAGTTCGAGCCAACCGGATTCTCCATCCCTTTTTTTGATTTGTCGCCAATCATCTTTTGATGCCAGCAAAAGCACCTCTTCACCTGCTTTCAATTCCCCCAGAACTTTTGAGTCTGAAAATGGGCTGGCATGCAATGATGCTTTGTCCCGTATGACAACCCCTTGGTGATGACTGGACACCGTCCATGCCATCAGTGCTAAAATGCAAATGCCAGGCATAATCAACCATCCCATGAGATATTGTACGCCCTTCAGTTTTTCAGTCGCGGCAAACAGGTTGAGGGTTTTCAAAAGGCAGAATGTCCACAAGGGTAACGTAGCGAGAATAAACCAGGCATTGAGAGGCAGGACGCGCACCAAATTCCGCCAGGTTGAAGAAATGCCTCCGGAGGGCAAACCGGCGGACTCTCTTGTGAATTTGAGGTTGGCCTGTATATCCGCATCCAACGGATCCAGGCTTTGGGCCATCAGGTAGTGGTAGATGGCCAAGCCTGTATTGTTTTGTCGAAAATAGGCATTACCCAGATTGAAATGTACTGCTGAAGTTTGGGCTCCTGACTCCAACAAGGAATGATATTTGGATATGGATGATTCAAAATCGCCTTGTTCGTATAGCTGGTTGGCTTCATCGAATTTGGATTCATCGGCAACCAGTGATAAGGAAAATAAAGTCAGAAAAATCACAAACCGCATTACCGTTTGCCTCAAGATACCGTCCAATTGCACGCTCCCATACAGAGGTGGGAAAGCATTGATGCGTCGATCAACCATCTTTTAATCGAGTACTTTGTAACAAGGATTTATCTTTCTCGCCAGTAGGGGTCGAAATACCTGTCTTCGAAACGACCCCGCTGTGCCTGGTGGACTTTTTCGTCTTTCCAGCTTTCAAGGTGGCCGTCGACAAATCCCATATTGATTCGACCATTGTGTGTCACAAAATTACCTCTGGAAGCAGTTCCACCCGGAGTGAAACTGGCGTTCCTCATCGTGGCAGGGTCTTCGTTGATCAGAAGCAGTTTTTCAGATGGCATCGATACCGCCCCAGCTCGGACACCTTTGGGGCCGGTGTTTCGCCCTTGAGCTAGACGTTGATCTTTGTCGATTTTCGAATTCATGCTGAAATTGACACGTAATGCTTTGCCGTGTGCCTTGGTGCTTGGGCAGCGGTACACGTCGTATACGTTGGTGTGTCGTTCAGAGTAGGGGAGTTGTGCCTGGCCGGTTACGTAGGGGAATACAGACCCGGATTCCGCGTGAAATCCAAATCCACGATGACGCCATCTGCTTGGGGTGTCTGGAAATGTATCACCTTGTCCACCATGCACCCAGTCCGGTTTCAAGTTCCGGTCAACACCCCCAGACCAGGGCAGGAAATCGTTGTTATCGTCCACATACATCAACATGCCCAAAGTGATTTGACGCATGTTGCTTTTGCAAACCACGCTTTTTGCACTCTCTTTGGCCTTGGAAAGTGCTGGTAAAAGCATACCTGCCAGAATGGCAATGATGGCGATGACCACCAGTAATTCAATCAATGTAAAAGCCATTATTCGTTTCCGTTTCCAGCAGAATGGCTTGATTGAGAAATAGATTTTCATTGTCCAACATTAGACTGTCAAAGGGGCGAAAATGACAAGGATAAAAGAGGATTGGGAGCTTGAATCCTCGCTTGTACTGACAAGTCAATTTGTTCGGTCCGGTGTGCTTGGTATCTGTTGATTTAACCTCTAAAGTCTGCTTTGCGAGTGGTGATATACGTATTTTCAATTTCTTTTCACTTTGAAAGCTCCAACTTTCTTGAATATTTCAATTTTCCATGTAGTTTACACCCTTACAAACAGTCACTTTCACCCAATGGATCCTTCCACTCGTAAATTATTGCTGGCCTGGCGATGGCCTTTAACGTTCCTGGTTTTGGGAGGAATGGCCATGTTGACGGTCGCGTTTGTCATCTTGTTTGCTGGATCCATATTGAATCGTAACCTTCAAAGCGGCATCGATGCTTCGCAGCGTGGCATCGAAAGCTTGGGGCGCCTGATAGAAAGTGCCACCTCTGTTTCCCTGCAAGAATCATTTTTGGCGGGAATACCTGAAATCAGTGACGCGGGTGGGGGGAGGTTGGAATTGGCCAAAGTGGATCGAGTGGAGTCGTTAAAATCGGAAGATCGGTTAACACTCCTCTGGGACCGTTTTTCACTCGGGACTTCAACCGCAGAAATCAGGGTTCCTGTTACCTATCGTTATTATGTTAAATTGGACGATGCGTGGGAAATCAAGACTCAGGGGCCTGTTTGTATCGTTCAGGCTCCCAGATTGCGGACCATGCTTCCTCCAGCCATTCATTCACACCTCATGGAAAAACGAAGTCGCAATGGATGGGCAAGATTTGGAGCCAACGAGCAGTTGGAAACTCTGGAGAAAGGGCTCATGCCAACATTGGTTCAGTATGCTGAAGATGACGCCACCATGGTTCTCGTGCGTGATCAGGCTCGTAAAAGTTTGGAGCAATTCGTGAGACAGTGGCTTCTGCAACAGTTTCCTGGCCTCAATGAAGACATCAAGATTGTGGAAGTGACCTTTAAGGGGGAGCCTCGAAGTGCAACGGAGCCAGGCCTTCAACCTTTGATGACTCTTCATGAATGAATTACTGATCATGCGTCATGGCAAGGCTGAAGATCCTTCAGCCGACACAAACTACGCAGATCGACCGCGACGATTGACTTCTGAAGGTATTTCCAATGTCAAAGCGATGATTCCCGCCTTGAAGAGGATTGATATGATACCCGATCGAATTCTATCCAGTCCCTATCCACGAGCTTCAGAGACGGCTCAGATTATTCACAAGGGATTGAATGTTCGGCAAGCTCTGGAATTCACAGATGCCTTGTGTGCAGATCAGTCCATCATTCCGTTTTTTCAAGAAGAACTTCCTCAATTACTGGATGCGAGTGAAAGACTCATGGTCGTGGGGCATGAACCCTGTCTGAGTCAACTTGCCAGTCTTCTAGTTTCAGGTCGCCTGGACGTTCGGTTTCAATTAAAGAAAGCAGGCATCATTCAACTTTCCTGCCTGGCACGAGGCAATGTTTGTCACGGTATTTTGAAAAGCCACTGGACATCTAAACAGCTTCGGTCCTTGGTTCTTTGAGGCGTACTGTTAACTGACTGGTTATTCTGCAATTTCTCTTGCGACAGGCCCTCGACCCGAGGCGTGGTCCTGCAACCACCAGAGATCCGGGTTATTTTTCGATTCCTCGAAATGAAGGATGGTGGTGTTGGTAATGGTCCTTTGATCTTTCCATGCGATCGCCTCAGCGTGGCCATCTGCAAATGCGGAAACCCCCTGGCCGTTGTGAAAAGCTCCCGGAATGTGGAAAAACTGCTTGCTGCCACCCATTTTTGTGATGAAACCTGCGTAACATATGCTGTCGCTGTTGACATCCATAAAGGTAAATACACTGCTGAGGGGAATGGCTCCTAATTGGTTTGGGCGTGAAAAACCAGTAAGGCCTCCTCCATGACTGACTGGTGCCGGATACTGCCATCCCATAAAAGCATTTAATGAATAACTGCGCACTCCCCTGTAATTGACCCCTTGGAAAAAGGTTGTTTTTCGATCTGCAGGACATTTGTAGGATTTTGCTGATGTAATATATCCTCCATGCGCGAATGCCGAAAAGGAAGGGTTGGTCAGGAGTTGCACGTTGGTGTGCATGAACCTTTCTGCGTGCGTGCCTGCAGATACCCAGGGACGCTGAGTTCCTAAATCCTCACTTTTGACATATCCGTTTGGAACCAGGGCGTTGTGGTCGTTGCTATAAAGGAGCCAGGCAAGATTCAGCTGTTTCTGGTTGTTGATGCAGTAAGCTTTGTGTGCGGCACCTTTTGCCTTGGAAAGGGCTGGTAACAGCATGCTGGCAAGAATGGCGATAACGCTGATCACAACAAGCAGCTCAATCAATGTGAAAGCTCTCGAGAGATCTGACTTTCTCTTCCTGATCATCGTTGTCATTGAATGGAAACTCCACATTTCAGCAAACACCTTGAATCCTCCACCCTAGGAGGTTGAAATTTAGTAATTATTCCTAATCACAATCCAGCATGTTCCGTTCCATGTCAAAAACTGGTTTGAAATAGGGTTGTTTTTTCGCTCAGAACGGCTTGAATTTCGCACATGACTTTATCCAACTTCATTTGTGGACTCAACCGCTTGAAGCAATCGTGTCTACTCCTGGCTTTGCTGTTTACATGGGGTGTCAACCTTGAGTCGCGGGCAGAAAACCAACCCAACATTGTGTTGATCATGTGTGACGACATGGGGTGGTCTGACCTGGGTTGCTATGGTGGGGAAGTTCAGACCCCAAATTTGGACAGACTTGCCTCCGAGGGACTCCGGTTTACCCAGTTTTATAATTGCGCCAAATGCACTACCACTCGCGCTGCTTTGTTGACCGGCCTATATCCACGCCAAAAACAAGGCCCTTTGCTTAAAGAATCCATGGTAACATTGGGGGAAGCTTTGGAGTTGGCTGGATATCAGACCGCACTGAGTGGTAAATGGCATTTGGGTTCCAGCGAACCCAGGCGGCCGATTGATCGGGGGTTTCAGGAATATTATGGATTGATGGACGGGTGCTGTCATTATTTCAATCCGGCGAAACCGGATCCTGATTTCAAGAGAAACCGGATTCGAGTTTTTGGGCATAATGACCAATTAATCAGGCAGTTTCCCGAAGACTATTATTCAACCGATGCATTCACTGATCATGCCGTGAATCAGATACAGCGCATGGCGCAGAATGAGGCCCCTTATTTTTTACATGTTTGCTACACCGCACCTCATTATCCACTTCATGCCCCCGAAGCTGATGTGCAACGTTATCTTGGTCGTTATAAGAGCGGATGGAACGAACTCAGAAAAGAACGACATCAAAAATTGGTGCAATTAGGTTTGATCGATCCCGGTTGGAAACTGCCCGGATCCGATCCAGAGGCCGGGTCATGGGAGGATCAAAAGCACAAGGAATGGCAGGATCGAAGGATGGCTGTTTACGCTGCCATGATTGATCGAATGGATCAGGGGATTGGTAGAATTCTGGAAGCTATCGATGCCTCAGGGGAACAGAATCAAACCATGGTTTTATTCCTATCCGACAATGGTGGGTGTAGTGAAAGATACGGGCAAGATCGACCTGAAAATGTCCCCGGAAGTCCGGATTTCTATATGACTTGTGGACCGGGTTGGGCTTTTGCTCAAAACACTCCCTTTCGTCGTTATAAAACCTGGATGCATGAGGGCGGAATTTCGACTCCATTGATTGTGCGTTGGCCAGAAACCATTCAACCAAACACGGTGACTCATCAGGTTGGGTATATCATTGATTTCATGCCAACTTTCCTGGAAGCGGCCAAAGCGGATTATCCGTTATCCTATAAAGGGAACTCTATTATTCCCATGGAAGGCAAGAGCCTGATTCCAGTTTTTCACGGAAGACACCGAGAAGGACACAATACATTATGGTGGGAGTTTTATGGCAATCGCGCCATTCGGGAAGGGGACTGGAAACTTGTCTGGGATCGAAAAGTCAAGGAATGGGAACTTTACCACATGCGCCATGATCGAACTGAAATGGTTGATCTGGCCTCACAATATCCGGAAAGGGTCCGAAAGATGTCCTCATCCTGGAACCATTGGGCCATTCGCACGGGAGCTATGGGTGCCTCCGAATAAGTTTATACCTACAGATCACTCTTGAAGATTAGGTTTGGATGCTCTCAAAACAGCATGCCCCAGTCTCTGGATCATGTCGGTTAGATAGGGGCCGTTATTCGGACCAAAAAAGGACATGACGCGAGTTTCGTAGTGGCGATAGTGGTAGTATTTTTGGGGGACCACATAGCCGATGTAATCCCCATTAAAACTTGTCACCACCGCATGGTGACCATACCGGTTAAAATGATCCGCAATCTGGATCGACAGTTCTCCGCTGAAATCGCATGGAGTGCCAAGTAATAATACACTTCCAAGTTGCATAGCGTGAATACGCGTTTGCGTGTCCAATGGAAGTAATTTGCCTGCCAACCAGGGACGAAACCGGGTATGATCACTGGCTCGTAAATGAGGTTGAGGTAAGTCTACGGTCAGTTCAGAAACAGCGAATCTTGTTACATCCAGAAACTCTGCTTCCTTGAGATGTTGCATTGTCATTTCTTTGATTTGCTCACTCATCGCTTTGACACCAGAAAGGTTCCTATAGTCGCCTTCTGGGCTATGACTGCCCATGCCCCCAGCAAGAAACATGGCAAAACCTCCAGTTGCTTCTTCTACCGAGCTCTGCCAATACCCAGGGTAGTCACCGCAATATTTGAGAGAATCAGCTCCCATCAACGTTGGGTGTGCGGCGAAGACTGCGAGGCTGATGACAGGGCCATTTTTCGGTTGGAAGAAAACAGATTGAAGCCTAGCATCTTCTATCCCTTTTTCACCCACTAGTCGGTTGCGGACCAAGCTTGGTAGATTTCCTTCCTGATAGGCAATCTTCACCGGTTGCAAGGAGGTGCGCGCTTTCTCGAGACATTCGAAAACTCGCTCCTTTAACCAATCGTTGATACCTGGCTCATGCGGACCTGCAAAGGCTTCTCCAATCCAGCCATCCAACCATCCCCCGGGTCCGGAATGCGTGTGCGTTGAAGAAAAAAAGCAATTTTCGGGGGCTAATCCGATCCTGGTCTCCACCTCTGCACGAAAGGAATCCACCATTTTTTCCGGAGGAATCAACATATCCATTGAGATAATGGCTCCTTCCAGATCCCCGCTCTGTAGCCAGATTGCTTTCACAAAAAGTGTGTCCAATATGCCTTCGGCTGGTGCACCTTTTCGATCCCCAAAGCCTGCCAGTGGATTGTTAGGGAAGATACCTTGTTCTATGTCGACTCTATCGCCCTCTATGTTTGGTGTAATGGAAACTTTTGAGACTCCTGCTTTCAAAGAGGTATTTCCTACCGGTATGGAGTTCGTTAACTGGGCCAGATTGGTCATGGTGGATTCATAATAGTCGGATTCGAAATATGGTGAGTCATCACTCCAATCCAGGCACCACATGACCACCAGTAAACCCGCACCCAAAAAGACAAGGATCCATATTTTGCTGAAAAATTTGATTCGAAACCGGCTTTTCATCAGGCGGTTATGCTACTAGAATTGAATGAACTTGCAAGATCCACATTCACTTGCACTCGATCAAAGGTTCATATCAATTTACGTTGGATCAAACGCCTTGAATCTGTTCTACTGCGCTCGAATGACTGACCCTTCGTCCATTCATGTGCGCAAAGCTTTTGTTTATCTGTTTGTTAATTTTCTTCTTTTCGGAGGGATTGCGACAACCGTAGGTGCCACGCTTCCATTGGTGATCAGAGAGTTTGATTGGGATTATCTGGCAGCTGGTTGGATATTTGCAGCAAGCGCCGCAGGTTTTTTTATTTCAACATTCACATCCGGAATGTTGATTCCCATTTGGGGGGCTCGCAAGGTGATGGGGGTGGGGTTGATTCTTCAAGGTATTGGGATTGGGTTTTTCGGGTTTCATGATTCTTTGATTCTGAATCTTGTGTTTTTTATCATCCTGGGGTTGGGGCAGGGAGCTGTGGAGGTAACGACGAACCTCTCAGTCGTTTGTCTGGAAACTCCAGGTAAAAGCAGGTTGATGAACTTGGTTCATTCTGCGTTTACCGTCGGGGCGATGGTGGCACCTTTTCTGGCAGGGCTTCTTGCATGGTTCAATGCATCCTGGCGCATGGTTTACATTTTGATGGCGTTATGTGGTGTATTCATGTTGTTTTGGACTCTGAAATCTTCGTGGCTTACCGAAGTTCACGAATCTTCAAGCTCTCCTGATGCTTCGCCGAAACTAAAATTTTTTCGAGATCCGTTGCTATTGCTGTTGGGCGGAACCATTTTTTTCTATGTGGGAGCCGAGATCGGTATTTCGAATTGGATTGCTGAATATTTTGTAAAAATTCACCAATCTTCCGCTGCATTTGGAGCCATGATGGTGGCCATACTATGGCTTGGAATTTTTGTGGGCCGAATATCGATTGGAGCAGGTTATCGTGGGGATCGCCTGGTACTGGTCTTGGTGTTGTGTTCCGTGGTTTCTTTCGTTTTTTTGGGGGCAGCGATTTGGAGTGGGCATTTGATCGGGTCTGCCCTGTTTTTCTTTATGACAGGCGTTGGTTATTCGATCATCTATCCCTGTGTGATGTCACTGATCGGTCTTACTTTTCAGAAGGGGCAGAGTGCTGCGATTGGGTTTATTTCGACCTGCGGCGGGGTTGGTGTATGTTTGTTTCCTTTTGTGATGTCCGCAGTTTCTGAAAGGTCGGGATTGGTTCAGGGATTTTGGTTTTATTTTATCTTAACAGGTTTCATGTGTCTCTGCGCCTGGCTGGCCATGTTGGTGTTGAATCAACGAACGCGAAATGAAACCATTGAATCTTGAATTGAAACCGTTCCATAATCTTTCCACACGACATTCTCTCACCCTTGAATTCGTCCAAACTTTTTCTCCAACTCCGCATAACGCATTTCAATCAACGTAGGTCTTCCATGCGGGCAGGTATAAGGCATTTCACAGGCCTGAAGGTCTTCGATGAGTTTCTCCAGTTCCGGTCCCCGCAATGTGTCATTTGCCTTGACCGCATGCCTGCAGACTGTTTTTGCAATGACATCTTCACCCAATCGCAATTTGTTGACCTCGCCCGACTCCTTGAGAGTGTCGATTACATCCAAAACAAACTGGCGTGTGTCCTTGGATTTTACAAAAGGGGGCAGTGCATCGAGGATAAAGGTTTGGTCTCCAAATTCACGAAGTTCCACACCCAGGCGTTGAAATTTCGGCAATACCTTTTGCACGAATTCCGTGTCTCTTGGACTCAATTCAATGGTTTCCGCAAGTAACAACCTTTGCGAAGGAGCATCTCCATGTTCCAGCTCCTGGAGCATTTTTTCAAATAAGATACGTTCGTGTGCAGCATGCTGGTCGAGTAAGACCAGTCCGCGATCAGATTCCAGGAGCACATATAATTTTCCCAGGACTCCAATAATTCTCATGGGAACCGACAACAAAGCAGTGGGAGCTCCGATGTTGTTGGAAATCCCTTGATTCGTCTGATGTTGCAAACCTGAGGGTTTGACTGCTTCCTGAGAGGTATGAACATGGGATTGCCAGTCAGAATTTATTTCGTCTCCTGCCTCTGAGGGGGTAGTTTTCAACTTTGGTGTCTGGCTGGATTGTGAATCCCGCGGAGGCATCGTTTCAAATGTTGGCAGGTTCATGGCCTCTACACTGGCCAATGTCTCCGAAGTTGATGGATTGGTTGTTTCAGATTCGGTTCCCGCTGGTTCTACGAACTGATCCTCGGACGAAACAGAAGGAGCAGGTTCGCTGGTTGTAGGGCTTTCTGTTCCACTGGCCGTGGTTCCCATTGCGAAATGAAGGAGAGCCCTTTTGACTGCTCGAACCGCACATTGTTTTACCGCGTATTCGTTGTGAAATCGGATTTCCTTTTTGGCAGGATGAACGTTCACATCCACAAAAGCGGGAGAGATTTCAAAGAAAAGGCAACACACCGGATACTTCCCCTTCATCAAAGAGGTGTGATAGGCCTCCATTAACGCGAAGTTTAGGGCTCGATTTTCAATGGGGCGTTGGTTGACGAATAAATGTTGATCCGCCCGACTCGATCTCGATACTCCAGGTGCTCCGACAAATCCCCATATGTGGACCGGATGTTCTTCAAAATATTCTTTATCGTCCTCACGCACTTTGGTTCGAATGGCGTCCTTGAATTGAACGGGCAACAATCGGACTCCATCCGCATAAAGAAATTTTAACCGTTCTTTCAGTGCCTGCATTCGAGACTCCACCGTATCCTTCGTCTCAATTGGATTCAGTTGCCAGACTGTCCGTTTGTCCTGGATGAACTTGAAACCAATATGCGGGTGAGCCAGGATGGCGAGGGTGAGGTAGTGCTGAATATGGCTCTTTTCGGTTTCCTTGGTTTTTAAGAATTTTCGGCGTGCAGGCAGATTGAAAAACAGTTGTCTGACTTCGATACAGGTTCCGACAGGGCTGGCGGCAGCTTCAACCTGAACCATTTTTCCGCCTTGTACGATGATCCGTGTTGCCTCGCCTGATTGATCCTCACGGTCACGTGTGGTGAGGGTAAATCGACTCACACTAGCAATGCTCGGCAGGGCCTCCCCCCTAAAACCCATGGTTTGTATTTCTGTCAGATCGGTTGCTTCCCTGATCTTACTGGTTGCATGGCGTTCCAGGCACATCAGTGCGTCGTCTCGTTGCATTCCGATACCGTCATCGGTAACTCGAATCAGGCTTCGGCCTCCAGCATCGATTTCGACCGTGATACGATTTGCCTGGGCATCAATTGCGTTCTCGACCAACTCTTTGACAACACTGGCGGGCCGCTCCACCACTTCGCCGGCGGCGATTTGGTTGGCTACATGGTCGGGCAGCATTTTAATGCGATTCATCCAGGCAGTCTAAAGTCCTCGCACATCAATGGGCAATCACGCTTTTGATTTCACAGGGAACGAATCTTTCTAAAGATAAAGCTTGTTAAATTCCGCGGATAATCGAGTTTTTCCACTTTGAAAAATGACAGCAACAAATCTATGGCTGATGTGAAATCAGGATGGATGCAACCGGACTTCCCCTGGCAACCGAGTCGCTTTCCTTTTTTCTATGGTTGGGTGATTGTTTTCGGTGCCACCATAGGAACCTTGTTCACCATTCCGGGCCAAACCATGGGCTTCAGCGTTTTTACCGACATTCTCATGGAAGAATTGGGTTTGTCTCGTGTGGCATTGAGTTTGGCCTATTGCATCGGAACGGTTGCGAGTGGCTTCATGTTGCCATGGATGGGAAGGCTTCTGGATCGGTGGGGGGATCGATTCATGACCATCGTGGCCACATTGGTGACGGGGATTGTTTTATTTTACCTGAGTATCGTTGCTGATCTGAGTCGTTTTCTCTCAACATTTTTGTCGGAACGTTCGCAAACAGCCTGTTCATTTCTTTGCATTGGCTTCGGGTTTTTCATGATACGCATTTCCGCTCAAGGGGTCCTGTCGATGACTTGTCGCAACGTTATGGGAAAATGGTTTGATTCCAGGAGAGGAATGGCAATGGCGTTCAGTGGAGTCTTTGTTTCATTTGGTTTTTCCCTGGCACCTCGGCTGTTGAATGCCCTGGTCGATCAATTCGGATACCAAGGAGCCTGGAGGTGGATTGGTTTGTTGACGATTTTTGTGATGGGACCACTGGGTTGGTTGATCTTCAGGGATCGCCCGGAAGATTGCGGATTAGTAATGGATGGCGTGAAGAAAGAATCAACTCAACACACCAACAAGGACATGACTATCCATCATGATTTCACTCTCAATGAAACTTTGAGAACCTTTTCCTTTTGGATATTTAATCTTTCCTTTGCTTTTTACGCCATGTTTGCCACGGCATTCACTTTTCATATTTTATCCATTGGTTCTGAGTTCAA
>CAYFHO010000085.1:0-17506 GCA_964342825.1 uncultured Verrucomicrobiota bacterium | reverse complement strand
GGCAGCCATAAATCCCATGATCTTCTCCCATTGCCTTCATCCGATCCACTATCCAATCCAACTCAGGACAAGAGACCTCAAAATCATAACGAAGCGATGCATGACTGTCATAAAGCAAACTCGCCAACAGGGGTATGTCGCCATTTTTTACACAATCAGATGCCATCTGGGTTCGTTGAATTTCGGTGACAACATGTTTTCCTCTGCGAAATTCAATTTCATCCAATTCAACTTTTGACTGGTCCAGCATTTGCATCGTCACCGATCGCCAGGATTTTGCTTTGAGTTTAGCAAGTGCAGAATCACATTGAGCCCTGCGGGAGGCATACCCGCCATCAGTCAAGGAATGCTTAACGTTTGAATTAATGATCAGTATCTGGGGAAATTCCTCATCTACTCGAATAAGTTTGTGGGAAAAATTCTGACAATCGATTTTCAAAAGATGGTCTTTGCGTCCCAACCCAACAATAAATTGATCCATGATTCCACAGGGCATACCCACAAAATCTGATTCCACCGCCTGACACATCAAGGCCTTTTGCACAGGATTCATGACAACACCCCAGGCTTCTTCAATCAATGTCGCCACTGCCATTTCCAGGGCGGCGCTACTGCTCAGTCCAGCCCCAGATGGAACATCAGAGCAAATGGATAAAAGTAAACCAACAGGCGATTTAGATTGACCGCGTGCGGCCTCAAAAACACCAAGAACGTAATCCGTCCATCGCCCTGAACGAGCATGAGGATGATCTAAGGAAAAACATAGAAGTTCATCCTCTTGTTCCGAATATATCTGAATTTCATTGGAATAGGCAGGAGCTGAAGCAATGCACAATCTTCGATCAATAGCAGCAGGCAATACGAATCCATCATTATAATCCACGTGCTCGCCAATCAGGTTCACCCTACCCGGGGCATGGGAAACCCATTCGGGCGCCTTCCCGAATTGAGCCTTGAAACTCGATACAGATCGTTCAAAGGATGTCATTGTTGATTGATCAGGCAATCATCCGATAGGTGGAACCCGTCCATTCCCCTATTCAATATCAATCCAGCTCCGGTTCAAATCTTCCACGGTTTGCGGTAAGACTTATCAAGAATGGCATTTGCTTCCGCGTCATCCAGAACACGCTCTGTTCTTGGGTCAAACTTTAGCTTTCGCCCCAACTTGTTGGAAGCATACCCAAGGTGACCGGGCGTGATGGATCTATGCCCTGTCTCGGCAGGAGCGATGCATTGTTTACGCTGTTTGACACCTTCAATGAAATTTCGAATATGATCCTTGGATTGATAAGCCTTGGCCGGGCCGGGATCGAAGCCCTTGGCAACCCATCGCTTATCCGAAGCTTCAAGTTTCCCTCGGTTGACATAAATCCACCCGTTCTCTCCAATCCATTTGGTTCCCATTGTATATTTGGAACCAATCAACCATTCGATATCTCCAGGATAAAGACACCGAATTTCATAGTCCACCGGAGTATCGTAAACACTCGTCGCTGAAGAAGTCCAACCAATCGACTCTACTTCTAGCGGACCCGAATCATCCATCCCAACACCCCAGTGGGCAATATCGTTGTGATGTCCAATCCAGTCCATGATATTGCCTCCACCATAGGCCAGATGACCACGCCACAACTGATGATGTCTCGCCTTCATATAAGGAAGCAAGGGAGCGGGACCTGTCCATAAATCATAATCCAATCCTTTTGGAATGGGTTCGATTTGAGCGGGAATTCTGGGTTCATGATACCCTGGAGGCAAACCCACCTCGACACGTTTGATTTTTCCTATATGGCCATTGCGTATCAACTCAACTGCGTGATGAAAATTGGCTGTGGAGCGCTGCTGAGAACCGACCTGAAAAATGGCCTTCCTTCGCAATACTTCCCGGTAAACCATTTTTCCTTCCATGAAGGTATGAGTAACGGGCTTCTCGCAATACACGTCCTTCCCGCACTTCAAGGCCTCCATCACCTGATGATAATGCCAATGGTCGGGAGTAGCCACAACGACGGCATCAACCTCCTTGTGAGCACATAAGTCACGATAATCTTTAAAGGCCTCGCAACCAAAGTAGATTCCGGACTTCTTCTGATGTTCGCCGTAATATTGCTCAACAGATCTCAAAGCAGCCGTTAAACCAAAGACACGTCCTTTGCCCCACGGATTGGAACGGTAATGCTCCAAATCGACATCACATAAAGCGGACACATGAACATCCCCTTGACGTAAAAAGGACTGCATCAAAGTCAATCCCCTGCCCCCGAGACCGATCACCCCCACATTCAATCTGTTGGAAGGTGCGACCTTGTTTGATTGCCCAGTCATGATTGATGGGAAGGCACCCATGGCCAAGGAAAAAGCCATCCCATTCTTCAAAAATTGACGACGATTATGATCGGAGGAGACCTTGTTGAACATGCCAAGATGCTAATTCAGTATTGAAATCAGAAAAGAAAAAACCGGGTTCCCAAAACGGGAACCCGGGTGCAAGTAATTTTAGAATGCTCTCTGTTCGCCTTATTATTCAGCGATGAAGAATCTGGCTGCTCCTTCGGCTGCGACAGAGTAAGGAGAAACCGCACCTTCAACATCTGTATAAGGGCCGGTAGCACTTTCGGAACTCTTCAGAGTGCCTTCAAATTCGATGACTACCATTCCATCTTCAGCCAAAGCAATGGAGGAAATACCACCTTGTGCAACAATAGGAGGCAATCCACCAAGTGGCTGAAGGATGTGATCAGCGAGACTTCCGCCGTTCATCGTCATCTCGATGTTGGCGCCACCGTGGTCTCCTGCATCATTCGTCCAATTTCCGTTAAAATAAGCAACTTCGATTGGATAAAGACCGGCGACAGGGAAGAATGCACTTCCATCCGGTGCAGGACCTGGTTGACCATGTCCACCGTCATTGTTGACAACGATTTGATTTCCAATTCGAACCACAGATCCGTCATCGGAAGAACTGCTGAAGGAATGTTGTCCAGCTTCAGTAACATTCAGGAATCCTGTGAATTGGAACAGTCCATCGTTAAGTTCACCTTCCGTGCCGATGAATGAGGCGGAATCATCGCCCAACCATTCGAGGATAGGTGTCACATCGGTATGTCCGGTGTAATTGATGTCTGTGGAAATGAACCTGCCTTGAGGCTGGGTTCCAAACATTGCCAGACCGTGATCATCACCTGGAACAGTCTGGAAGATAGGTCCTTGTCCCCCTTCACCAAACTCCAAGCCTTTGGGTTCGGTCGTCCAGTAAGCTCCATGTAGTCCGGCATCACCAGCTTCAGTGGCTATCGAAGAAGCTGCAATGGCTGTTGCGCCTACGTCCGCTGCACCATAAAGGATCTGGGTGGGTATGGGGTTTCCATCGGCAGTAATAGCCAGGTTGGCACCTCCATGCTCTCCAGCATCGTTGGTCCAGTTACCATTGAAATAAGCAATTTCAATCGGATAAAGACCCGCAGCTTCAAAGTTGTAGGTACCGTCAGGAGACGGTCCGGGAGCACCATGACTTCCGTCATTGTCCACAACCTTTTCGCCCGCAATCCAGATGACAGATCCGTCATCAGATGCAGAATTAATGGCAACTTCACCAGGACTGTCGATTCGGATGTATCCGGTGAAACTCAAGAGCCCTTCATTCATATCACCATCGGCACCTACATAGGATTCGCCATCATCTTGAAGCCATTCGCGGATTTCAGTGAGGTCATTTCCACCCTGATAGTTCAATCCGGTAGCTTTGAATGTTCCTGTTGGATACCAGTTGTTAACGATTCTCAAACCGATGTCCATGTCTCCACCAAAGTCTTGAAGATTGGCAATGGCTTTGGGTTCAGCCTGCCAGTAACGACCGTCCAAACCGGTTCCTTCAGCAGGCACACCATCCAAAGGAATCACGGCAACGTCAGGAGTTGGTGTGACACCTCCACCTCCAGGAGGCGTGGTGTCATCAATGATTTCGTCTGTTGTGGTCAGTCCCCCTACTTCCGCAGGAACACCATCATTCAGTCCGCCATTGCTGATATAAAAATCATCAACAAGGAATTGGCCTGAAAGCAGTGCGGCATTGTGTGAGCTGATGAACAGGGTATCCAAATCGATACCGGGCAGCCCCAGATCTACACTTCCTTGTGGATTTCGATCTGAAACGTAGTCTTCAAACGCCAGAGTCCGATCTCCGCCTGCTGCAGGTTGGATATAAACAGAGTAAAGATCCCCGTCTTCAAGTCCTCGGTTTTCAACGTCAATCCACACATTGTAGAGAGTTTCGTATTCGACCGGTACGGGCGAGAATTCCAATGTTCCCTGGAATCCATTGATCGCAAACATGTCAAGAACACCGAATAACTCGAGGTCATTGAATTGCACGAATGGTCCAACTTCCTGGTCGAAGTCCCCAATGAATCGAATGGGTTTTTCACTGAGACCAACGTTGCTGGTAATACTGGCAACATCACTTTCAGTTCCAAACAAACGGAAAAACAAGGAAGCACTTTCACCTTCCTTAAGTGTTTTTGAACCAAGAAGCAACGCACTGATAGCCGTTCCTTCAAAGGTCAAGGCGTTACCGGAAGGAGTGTCGGTATCAACCACATTGGCGACACCGTCAGGGTTTTTCCATCGGCCCTGGCCATTAACACTTTCACCTGCGGTCAATGTTTCGAAGTTCTCAATCAGACTCCAGCCATCATTGACTCCTTCATATACGGTCACCAATGCATTGGCACTGATGGTTTCGTCACCACGAGAGGCATAGATGGTAAAGTTGGAGGTGCCTTCGACAGGGACAGACACACTTCCAACACCAAATTCAGAATTGGCAGTCACATCTCCCACACCGTGACTGATCCAAAGAGTGGCATCAGGTGAAGCATCCCATTGAAGCACCACGTTATCACCTCTGGCCACAGACGAATACTCGGCTGCGAAACTTACTGCCAAGGGACGTACAGGTCCACCTCCCCCATTTTTAGGAGGTACACCTTCGTCCTTGACGGTGTTCACTTCCTCTTCACTGAGGGCTCGGCTCCAAACGGCAACTTCATCAATTAATCCAGTTACCCAGTGGGAAGCTGCGGCCCGCAAGATTCCGCCAATCGAGGTATTGTTGACCAGCCAGTCACCTTCGGGTTTGTCTGCGATTTCGAGTTCATCGGCAACTCCATCGACAAACAATGTTCTGACCCCTTCACTTTGAACGAATGCAATATGATGCCATGTTCCATCGAAAGGTTGCTGGGAGGAGTAAGCGTGACCGTAAGTATCCCATCCGGTTTGGCGGAAGAAGAAGTCTACGCTTCCATCAGTCCCACCGCTGTGAGTACCAATGTTAAATAATGGATTACTGTTGGACGTATTTCCTTCTGAAAAAACACGCAGGTCGTTCTGTCCTTCCCCCGTCACATTGACCCACATTGTGAGAGTATAGGATTCGTGTTTATTTGCAGGTAGATTATCTGCAGGATCATGAACTCTGGACAGAAGGGTTTGTCGTTCGTTTGAGAATGAAAACGCATTACCATTTCCCTCTCTTCCGGGAACAACATCCTCTTCTGTCAAGTTTGTGATTTCCATATCGTAACCACTGACAACATCAGGAGTCTTGGTGCCCTGGATCTCATTAAGTGGCCAGTGAGCCACCAAGTCAACCGCCAGTGGGTTCACCTCTCCTCCTCCGATCAGATCACCCACCGCGCTGGAAGCAATTTCACCCAACTCGGTTTCGGACAGTGCCCGGTTCCATATGGCGACATCATCGATCAAACCTGTCACCCAGTGAGAAGCGGCAGCGCGTAGAATACCGCCGATGGAGGTGTTATTCACCAACCAATCCCCTTCAGGCTTGTCTGCGATTTCAAGTGCATCGGCAACTCCATCCACATACAAAGTGCGAACTCCATCAGCCTGGACGAACGCAATGTGGTGCCAGGTTCCATCAAAGGGTTGCTGGGTAGAGTAAGCGTGACCGTAGGTGTCCCATCCGGTTTGGCGGAAGAAGAAGTCGACGCTTCCATCAGCTCCACCGTTATGAGTACCGATGTTAAACAGTGGATTACTGTTGGACGTGTTTCCTTCTGAAAATACACGAAGATCATTCTGTCCTTCACCTGTCACGTTGACCCACATCGAAAGGGTGTAGGATTCGTGTTTATTGGCCGGTAGATTGTCATCCGGTTCATGTACCCTCTGCAACAGGGTCTGGCGTTCATTGGAAAATGAAAATGCCTTTCCATGTTTTCCATCAACCAAATCATCCGCAGTCAGGTTGACTAGCTCCATGTCATAGAAACTGACAAGATCTGGCGTTTTAGTTCCCTGGACTTCATCCAGTGGCCAATAGGATATGAGGCCGTTATCGATCTGCCCGAACGCCTGA
The DNA here is from genome assembly GCA_964342825.1 of uncultured Verrucomicrobiota bacterium. Classification (GTDB taxonomy): domain Bacteria; phylum Verrucomicrobiota; class Verrucomicrobiia; order Limisphaerales; family AAA164-E04; genus AAA164-E04. Next base: position 11,124 of record CAYFHO010000085.1, on the reverse strand, counting down.
CTGCCAGAGGCTGCAAGGAGAGCACCTCCAAGCAAGCCAAGAGCTGCACTCGAACGTCGGGAGAACCATTGATGGCTCCTACGTTTTTGATTATTTTTGTTCATAATTCTCGCGTGGTTATTTCGCAATATTGCTTAAAAAAGCACTGGGATGCAATGAGGATAGGTCAATGACGGGAATTGGTCAATTCCTAAACCACACTCAAAACCTAAAAGTAACCACCAACGGATCATGATCGCTGATGCCTCTAAAAGGGTAAGGTATCCTTCTCGATGGAAAAGGTGCGGGCCAATCGGCATTCAGATGCACGAACTCAGCATGAATTACCCTATCTTGCAATGAGTTAGACAAAAAACAATGATCAAGTGTCTGCGCTTGACCTTCAAACACGTAGGAATAAGCATTGGCTGGATTCTCTTTCAGTATCCGATCATAAACGCTCACCATTCCGGTCTCATAAAGACTGCTGAGCTGATCCGAGGGCCTTCCGGGATGTGGGTCATCTGGTCGAGGATAGACATTCAAATCCCCAGCGACGATCAAACTTGCCTCGGGAATCGTTTGTTTCAAAGCATTTGCAACTGCAGCAGCGAGTTTAGCTTGATCGCGACGCAAAGAAACACGCTCCTGAGGTCGGCTCGAGAAGTGATTATTCAATACAAGTAGTTCGCGTAGGCTTCTTTTTGCCGGGCCTTCTGGTAAAACAAAACTGAAGCGAGCGATTTGCAAGGGCCTTGGATAAATTTCATCGGCCTTGAGGTTCGAACTCATTCGATCAGCCTGGATAGCTATAGGAACCAATTGTGATGTATCTCCAATGGCGGATGCTGAAGGAAACGATTTGCGAAGGTCTTTGATCCATCGTTTTGAATCTCCCAGTGCTTTTAGTTGGATGCGATCCATTCGATAGAAAAAGGCGCAACTGATCCCACGCTCATCCGCCCCTGCTCGATTCAGAACACCACGGTAAACAGGGCCACCTTCTTCTTGAATGGCCAGGGATAATTCCTGCAGGACATCCGGGGCCCCATCAGGACCGGCTGCTGGTTTGAAGGTCCTGCGCTCATCAAAACTAAGCATGTCTTGATCCTCGATCTCCTGAAGAAGAAGAAGGTCAGGACAATTCAAATCTTGAATAATCTGGCCGGCAAATGCCTTCAGACGATTTCGATAATGGGATTCATTGGAGGGAAGGTAATTGAAAGGCGGTTGAATGTTATCTGATCCTTTATCCTGAAAACTGTCGCAAGGATCATTGGGATCATCTCGATAATCGTATAGATTCTCCAGATTGTAGGTCACCACCCGGAACGTAGCACGGTCCGCATTTGCTGCTGAATGAGAGAGTGGGACTCTGTTCTTGGAAGGATCAGCACCTTGCTTCAAACCAGGGACTTTTGTCGGCATGAATTTGTATTTTCCGTAGGAATACACAATGCTCCCAGTTATATTGCCAGTGAGAGTGTCGCCAGTTCGAACAACCGGCAAAGCTGCATCGATATATCCTGTCTGCCCCTTGATCCCCAAGCTTCCTAACAAAATCCTTGCACCGTTATTATTGTCAAAAAGTTGCAAAGGCAGATCATCCAATGGATGCGCATCTCGAAAGGTTCGATTATGGAAAATATCATTCCGCCGAGCAACCGGATGACTGGAAGGAAGCACCCAAAATAATGCATCTTGTCCTTGCCCGACAATTTGAAGTCCTGACTGAACCACCGCTCCAGCGTTCATTTGGACTCGCATTCCTTCCAGACTTTCCAGCTTTTTCAAAGTTGAATTCCATTCAGATCGAATCTTGTCATCAAGCTTGACCTGAGGAAGGACCGTCGAAACATCCATGGAACGTTTCAAGAGGGTGAGCAAGCGTACTTTGGTTAATTCTGTTTGACCATACCGATGTCCCACGACTCCTTGTAATTGAACCAAATCCCCAACAGCAGGTTCATATCCATCACGGCGCCCAAATCCTGAAATAGTCGGCTTCCCAGTATACACAAATAACCCATCCGAGGTGTTTGGATTTTGATCCGATTCCCCAGGTCTGTTTTGGATCAAAAAAGCATGATTGGGCTTACCTGGTTGCGATCCCTTCCACAGAATTCTCTGATGAATCACACCTTGAATTCGGACTTGTTTCCCTTCATATGCGGGCTTCACATCAAACTGTTTACCTTCCAAAGAAGGAAGGCCGCGAGTGATTCCAATAGGTATCATTTTCGTTTGAGCCAGGCATATTTGCGTTCCTAAATACAGCCAAAGCAAACACCGAAGGGATTCCGAAAACATATGTTTCTTCATGAGCTAGAATTCATTTTATGATTTGTGTGCAAGCAATCAACGACTCTCAGGATCCAGACACGAAAAAGCCCGGAAGATGATTTCCACTCATTCTTCCGGGCTCGAAGTGATTTTGTTGATTGAAGGATAAACAATCAAGCTATTTGCTCAACAGGGCGATAACATTGGCGCTGTCTTGGTCAGCTTTGACTTTGGTGTTCTTGTAAATGACCTTTCCTTCCTTATTGATGACAAAAGTCCAACGCCCGGTAGTCACACCACGTTCGAGACTGATGGTCTTTCCCTGAAATTGCCTTTCGATGGTGCCGCCGTCACGCAGAGGAACTCCGAAGGCTTTTGCAATGGACCCGTTGTAATCAGCCAGCAGATCAAAGTTCAACTGGTGCATTTGTTGAAAAGCCTTCAGTCCAGCAGGAGCATCTCCACTCACACCCACAACGACCGTATCCAAATCATTTAGTTTGGAGGCATCGTCACGAAAGGCACATGCCTGTTTGGTGCAGCCGCCTGTCATGGCTGCGGGATAAAAGTAAACCACCAGATTTTTTTTACCAACCACATCACTCGTTTTCCACAAGTGCCCATCCTGATCGATGGCCATGAATTCGGGAGCGGAATCACCCACGTCCAATTTTGCTTCATTGTGATGATCCGCCTGCAAACCCGAAGAGGTCAACAGAAGGCCGAAGAATGTTCCCAAAAGGGGTAAGATAACTTTTTTCATAACATATTGATGGAGTCGTTTTGGTTAAGATTGATGAATGGAATTTGTTCTATTTGAGACAGCTTCCCTTCGGTTGGGGTTACAATCATTCAATCAAGGGTTTTCAAATAAATGTTCCGCCACCTGACTTCAAACGGACCGGTCCCTCGTTTGATTCCGTGCACCTGAAGTCCAATGAAACCCTCTTTGAAACTTTCTTCATCACCTTCAAGATCGGCTACGGGAATACCATTGATCCAAGTCTGAATCCGATTCCCATGGGCGCGCACCCGGTATTTGTTCCACTCGCCCTTGTTAAAAGCAGCACGGGCTTTCTCATTGGATCGATCCTGGCTCAACCACCCTCCCCCGAGAGCTTCACCATAAACCCAACCTGCATTACCATTGGTTGATATTTCAACTTGAGGGCCATGGACTCTTCCGTTTTTAAAGGTATCCAAGCTTCTGGATCTTATTTGTACTCCTGAATTCAAGGCATCATCGACTTTGACCTCGAACATCAATTCAAAATCTCGATAGTCACGGTTTGTGCACAAGAAAGAATTGGGGCTTCCCTCGGATGTAGTTCCAAGGATAACGCCGTTTTCCACTGCATAAGTAGCGGTGCCATTTTTTTGTGTCCACCCTTTGAGGGATTTTCCATCAAAGAGGGAAGACCAACCTTTTTTACCATGAGGCAGCACCTCGGCAAAAAATTGACGCATGTGTCTCCAACTGCGTCTGTCTGCATCGGCGTTGTAGGCTGCTCCCGATGCCTTGTTATCTCCGGCTTCTTTTTTGGTAAACGAATGAACAGCACCACCGTAAGAAACCATTTGCCAATCAACGTTCGATTGGTTCATTTCCTTGATGAATGCTTCAATATTGTCTTTGGAAACAAAGGGATCATCGGCTCCATGAAGAACAAGAACTTTGGATCGGATATTTTTTCCGTCTGCAGGATTGGGTGAATCCAATCCGCCATGAAAGGAGACCACACCAAGGACGTCCGCCCCGCTTCTGGCCAGCTCAATCACGCCCGTACCTCCGAAACAGTAACCCAGGGCTACAATCTGATCCGGTTGACAACCCGGAAGTGATCTGAGTTGGGCCAATGCATCATTCAATCGCTGCCGGAACAAGGTTCGATCATTTCGATAAATCCCCGCCTGAACGCCGCATTCCTGTGGGTTTTCGGGTCGAATCTCCTTTCCATAAACATCTGCGGCAAAGCAAACATAGCCTAATTCATCAGCAATCCGACGAGCCCTTTGCTTGGCATAGTCCTGCAGACCTGTCCAATCGTGAATTAACAGTACCCCCGGCCTGAATTCCCCTTCAGGCAACTCAGGCGAAGCTGCGAAACCCTCCATTTCTCCCCCTGCAGAAGAGTAATTTTGAGTCCAGGTTTTGGCTGCTTCGACTTTGCTTCCCAGAATGAAAACCAGAGCTACAGCAAAAGTGCGCAGCATTGAGCTGACTATCGTTGATTTATTGGAAATCATGGAAAAAATATGCAGGATCGCGCATATTTTTCCAATATGAATTTTTCAAGAAGCATGCCTCAAAGAGACATGAGATCCTAATGGTGCTCTGATTCGGTGCGGCACCCCCAGTAGATGAAGCCTCCAAGATAAACCAGAAAGAACACCAACACCGGCCAGATGCGCGATCCACCGGCTTCCTCAGACCGTGCGGTCAGGAAAACCGTGTAACAAAAAATAGCACTCAGGACTACAAATACGAATGTCGGCAACCAGAATTTCTTCATTTGTGGACTTTTTACAATTGAAGTCGAGATGTTTCAAGTGGCGATCCGTATTTTTTTAGTCAAACCGGTTTGTCATCCCGAAGGGAATGCTTCCGTAGTTGCGTTAGATATTGGTCCAATTTTCGATGTCCAAAAACATAATGAAGTATTGGATTTTCATCTACAGGATCGTGACAAGGCGGCTCCGGTAATTCCTGAATACCTTTAACCAGTTCTGACCATTGACGATTGAATTTCACTTTATCCGATATACAGACCAAGTGCTGAGTTGAATTTTGGCATGGATTGCATTGCATGGATTTACCTTAGAAAAGACCATGGGACAATGGCTGTCCACGGGCAAAATTGTCTAAAAATTTATTTCCTGCAAAGAAAACACTCTAAGTTGTTGGCAGTTAGTGGAAGATCCAAATCTCCCCTTAAGAAACCCCATCTGAGTTAAACTCATCATTTGATTTTTTCTTTGAACAGAACTAGTCTTATGTTGTCACAAATTCGTAACATTCGCCCAGGTTGTGCCTGGTGGCACAGCTACGATGGCGGGTGCGAATAAAGTTTAACCATTGATAACAAAAGACAATTATGGTCAAACCAAGCTCTCATCTATCTGAACTGGTTCACAATACGAAACATCCATTCCGACGAGTCGAAAACAGGCCGGAAAAACCTCAGAAGCACCGTTACGAGAGAAGAAAGATTCGCGAAATCATGCGAATCAATGAATGGGAAGATGACACATCTCCCCAATGAAATTGAATTTTAGATAGTCGAAAGCCGCTTCAACTGAAGCGGCTTTTTTTGTCGGTCAAGACGGTAAATGACCGACCCCATTCAGGCATAACCTGTTTTCAATGATTATGATCGTGATCATGCACTTCTGATTCCCCCTCATGGAAATGGTCGTGACCGCTGGATTCAAATTTTCCTATGAGCACGGCAAAACCGAGCCCAAGCGCCAAAGCGAGGGTCAATTTCACTCGATCATGTTTATGGAATTGAAGTTCAGGTAACAAATCAATCGAGGCAATGCATAAAAACGTACCAGCCGCAAAAGCCAGCGCGTAGCCCAGTATTTGATGATTTTCTCCGGACGCCAGGTGAAAGCCGGTCAGGAAAAGAACCACACCTAGAGGGATGATCAAAGCAAAGATCGCATTCACCAGATGACGTTGCCATTTTGTCCATCCTCCCGTGGACATCAGGGTTCCAATGGTCCAGGCATCAAAGGGTTTGTGAAGAACGATCACCAGAAAGGTCCCCAGACCTGCCCACCGAATCCCTTCATTATGTTGCATTTCCGTCTGAATACTGGCTGCCAGCACCATGCCATTGATCAGCGTGTGTAAAGCCAACCCCATCCCCGCACCCAACCAGGACCATTTTTTCCCGATGGCTCGTTCAAGATAAGGTTCCACCATTGTGTGGGCCTGACCATGGTCATGTGGATGTCCGTCACAAGCATGATGTCGATCGGATGAAGGCTTGGTCTCTACATTTTCACCCGACTGACTCTGCATGGGCAAATCATGCATGTGATGATGAAAAAAACGTTGGATCAGGAATGTAAAAAGGAAACCTGCCAGCAACCAGCGCATGGCGAGATCAATGGATCCAATCTCAAACCAGGCATGCGGGAGCAAATGCAGTAATCCAACCCCCAGCATCAACCCTGAAATAAAGCTGGAGGCTATTTCAAGATGGGTGTGCGTTAATCGAACCATCAAAGGGATCCACCCCCCAGCCAGGGAGGCCAGGAGAATCAAGGTGCAATATAGAAACAATAATCCCGTGGTTGTCATTCGGATGGATAATTTCTCAAAAATGGTTCTTACGCCAGTGGAAAACGCCAAAACACCGATCTTCTGCGTAAAATGATGTCTGCTTCAGCCATTTTTCCTGTCAATTCTTTGGAGGTAATTCACGGTAAGACTATTTCATAAAAAAACTGCCGCCTTCATTTGAAAGCGACAGTTCATGAAAAGTAGTAGGCCTATTTGAGTTCGTGAGATTCGGGTTTAACCCCTTTTTTAAAGCCACCAAATCCAAAAGGGGTTGGATGATAAGGCCCTACATAGTCCACGTTGCTGTCAGCCTTGATTGCATCCTCCATTTCAAGTGACCAATAACAGGCATTGATCAATAATCTGCGCAGGTCTGCACTTTCGAGATCGGTCGCTGCACCCATGGTGGAACAGAAAATCCGGTTCGATTTTCCGTGTCTCCCGTTATATTCGCGCACCCAGGCAACAGGCATCAGAGCCTTGTCATAATTGGGCAGTGAATCCGGCTTCATTCCATTAAGTGTCAACCCATGCACGAGAACTGAAATATCATCCGGTAAGTGTGCCATCCCATAAACATCAGTCGGGCCCCAGATATCTTTGACCCCCCTGAGCACCGGATGAGATTTGTGTCTGCCTTCGATCACTCCGCGTGTGCTCTCACGACCATGATGGCCATGGTGATTCACCCAGGTTTCACCAAAAACCTGCTGACCGAAACCTCCGGGCCATTCTTTGCTTTGCCAATGAAAATGGGCGTACTGGCTGTCTTTGTTGCGGCTGTATGAAAAGCCGTGAGTCGAGGTGCGAAGTCCGATGACTGGTTTTCCGGCTTCAAGATGATCAACAAAATATTTCATCTGATCATCAGGCAATTCCCGAAAGCGTGTAAATAAAACAACCAAGTCTGCATCCTTAACAAAATGCATGCCTTTGATATTGGTCTGGTTGTCAGGATCAATGACACCGGTTTCATCATCCATCGCAAATAGCACCGTGCAGTCAAATCCGTGACGAACGGAAAGGATTTTCCCCATCATCGGCATGGCTTCTTCCGAACGATACTCTTCATCCCCAGTGATGAAGACAATGTGCTTTCCTTTACCTGGCCCTTCACGCCCTTCATATTTCACCCAGCCCTTGGCAGCTACTGAAGAAGTGAGCATACCGGAGCTGAGCAGACAAAGGATCCACATTGCGAGAAATCGCCCTCTTGATCTGATTATGGTCTTTAAACAATTCATAGGATGGGGACAATCTAACGAATCGCCTGCTTCATGACAATGGGTTTCATCCCCCAAACATCACTATGGGCAAGTTCTAACAGCATTCTAATTCAACAGAGTGATGGGTTGGCAAAAACGTAAGAACCTTTGTTAAACAAACATATCTAAATGCCTTCAAGGTGGATAGTTGATTTCTCCAACAACCAATACCAACAAACTGAAGCTTATCGGGTGCTCGAGTTGCCTCCATGATCTATCTCCTGAAAATCGCAGACATCCGCATCCCATTCAAACGCTTTCCAGTGATCAAATCGACCCTGGATGACAGATAGCACCAGGTAGGTTGCATTGGAAAACAAAGGTTTATCTTTCCAAACGGCACACCGAAAATCTTCGTCGGAAAAATAGGCCGGGGCGTCATTGTGCGAATGATACAAAATGGACAATTCCGCTTCTCCTTCTTCTATTCTTTGGTGAATGGTTCTCCATTGTGACGGATCTATGACATAAGCTGAACGTGCGTCTCTGGGAAAGTAGTGCGGAGTGTTTTTATGCATCAGGTTTTGAATATTGTGGCAAGGTTGCCAGGCAAGTTGATTCGAAATGTCACTCCTGTATGCCAGGAATACACCACAACACTCTTCTGGATATTCCTCCTCAGCGTGACGAATCATGTGACGCCAGGCACTCCATGCAATATGCTTGGAGGCCACTCTGATCAACTGCCTCAAAACGGATCACTCCAATCTTTTGATGTTAGGGTTGGTTAAACCGATACTCTCAACTATGTGTCGGTTCATGAAGTGAAAGCTTGAGAGAATTAATGAGAAATTTGGTCGCTGGCCCCAATTTCTTTCAAGGATTGGTAAGCTCGAGTGACGTTTCAGTTGAAGAACGACGACGCTTCAGCCAGAACAATCCAAGGCATGCGATGGCTGTGATTGCCATCCACTCATGAGGTTCCGGCACGGCCATGATGGCGTTGATTTGATCTCGATAAAAAGGGAGACTCGCAGAGAAGGTTGAGTTGCCAAAAACGGCGGTGGATCCCGGCTGCCCGGTAATGCTTGATATGGCTAGAATGATTCCCGCCAATTCCCAGCTGGCTCCATTTTTAATGAACATCGCACCTCCGGAGTCGCCTGTGGCAGCCTGCGCTTCATGTGTTTTTCCAGCTTCATCAAACACGGTGAAGAAGGAAATAACATTTCCAAATCCGGCATCAACGTTCACAAGGACGTTGCCTCCCACATCCCCGATGGCATTCTCCCCCCACCTCATGGTTCTTCCAGCACTCCATTTAAAACCCTCCTGGTCGGATCCCAACTCTACAGTTTCAGTCCAGGGATTGGTGGCATCATCCCAGAAAGTTTTTGTGGCAGCTCGATTGCGTCCATTTCCTATCAGGGTCACATCCGTTCCAGTCGCTGGGATCGAACTACTGATGATCAGTGATGGCAACAACGGATCCGAACTGAGCTGATACATCAGCAAGTCTGTATTGGCAGAAAGACCGAGTCCACCCGGATTGGTGAGTCTGACGGAGGTTCCAGGCTCAGCGGCATAAGGAGTGCCATCCAGAGTGAGAGTCCCCGCTCCTACATGAAAACCGGTCAACACCCATCGATTTCCCAGATAAACTCCCGACAGGCTTCCACGCTGACCTACATTGGACCAACCAGGATCGTCTGCCGGGGCGGTGGTATTGCCAGAACCATCACCGGAAGAAATGATGACTGCCTGTAAATCAATGAGAGGAAGGATAAAAAGGAACGTCCATGCCATAACCTTGATCAGCTTGTTGGATATAACGAATCGTTCCATAGAGCTATCAGAATTCCATTTGAGCAAATTGTCAAGTTGGAGAACAATGACTGAAGAAATCAAATTCGACTTTAAGGGGCCAAAAAGTCGTCGAGTTTCAATAAACCCTTCAATTCCTCGAATGTCATTTGATCTTTGAGATACCCCGTCAGGGTGCCTTCGTCCCGTAAGGCATGCATCATGGATTGGAGCGCTGTGCCGCAAACCATCAAAGTTTCTACGGGGCTGACCACAAACTTGTATCCCAAATTCTCCAATTCCTTTACTGAAAGAATGGGGGTTTTACCTCCAACCAGCATATTTGCGAACAATGGATAAGGAACGCTTTCAGCAATAGTGACTAACTCGGATCGGCTTTCCGGTGCTTCAATAAACGCGATGTCGGCGCCTGAACGGCAGCAGGCATTGACCCGGTCCATCGCGTCCTCCAATCCATTCACCGCTCGTGCATCGGTTCGGGCAATAATGACAAAGTCTTCATCAGGTTTGCTCTCCACCGCCACCCGAATTTTTTCAAGCATTTCATCTTTGGGGATCACCTGCTTTTCATGAAAATGCCCGCATCTTTTCGGGAAAACCTGATCTTCCAGTAAAATACCGGAAGCTCCCGCAGCAGCTAGTCGTTCTATGGTTTGACGCACCTGTGGAAGTCCCCCATGACCGGTGTCCCCATCCGCGATCAACGGAATGGAAAGTTGTTGGGTGATTTGTCGAACGGCCATTTCCATATCAGATAGATTCAGGAAATTCAGGTCAGGCAGCCCTAACCTTGAAGCACTGACTCCAAACCCGCCCAGAAAAAGAACATCAAATCCGGCACGCTCTGCAATCAGTGCTGAGAAGGCATCATGTACCCCCAAACTCACAATGATTCCGGGTTCATGAAGCCTTTGACGTAATTTCCGATTTTTGCACCGTTGATGATTGTTCTTTTCCATCCGCAAAATTGTCTACCAAACGAAAGTTTATCTGGCCATCCGATTCCCTGCGTGAATGCAAGAATACTCGGCAGATTGCACTTGATAGTGCATACCTTGAAGGTCAAATTAGGTGTATGACAGAATCGACCCCAATCATCTTCAACAACACGGTTCTTCGTGATGGCCATCAATCACTAGCAGCAACACGCATGCGAACAGAGCAAATGATTCCGGTCGTTGAAAAACTGGATCAATTGCAGTTTGGAGCACTTGAAACATGGGGTGGAGCAACCATTGATTCTTGTCTGCGATTTCTCAATGAGAATCCCTTCGATCGGTTGGACACCTTGAAAAAGCTTTCTCCGAAAACGCCCCACATGATGCTGCTGCGTGGGCAAAACATCGTTCAATACACGAGTTTTCCAGATGATGTCGTGGAAGCGTTTATTCGATGCTCGGCCAATCACGGAATGGATATCTTTCGCATTTTTGATGCGCTCAATGATGTCCGGAACATTCAGACGGCAGTCAAGGCTGTGAAGGATGCGGGCAAGCATGCCCAAGGAGTGATCTGTTACACGACCAGTCCGGTGCATAC